>NZ_JBVHTY010000001.1:0-809060 GCF_055565615.1 Streptomyces sp. NPDC028368
CGGGCGGCGAAGGCGAGGTTCTCCAGCGCGAGCTTGTCCTGCTCGGCCTCCGGGACGCCTTCGACGCGGTTGCCGTAGAGGGCGTTGAAGGTGGTGCAGCCCAGCGACGCGGCGAACTCGATCGCCACGGGGACATTGGCGCGGAACTTGTCGGACTCGGCACCCGGGATGGACAGGGCGCCGCGGTCGGGGCCGGGCAGCTGTCCGGCGTAGAAGTTCAGGCCCACCAGCTGGGTCCCGGCGTCGTTCAGGGCGTCGCGCAGCGCGTCCAGGTCCGCCTGCTCGGGGACCGGGGCGTCCACCCACGGCCACCACAGCTCCACCGCCGTGAAACCCGCCGCCCGTGCGGCCGCCGGCCGCTCCAGCAACGCGAGCTCGGTGAACAGAATCGACAGATTGACGTTGAAGCGCGTGTCCGTGAAACCCATGAAGGCCGGCGCCCCTTCCGAATAGCGGATTTGCATTTCTGTTGTACGGGATGGTGGCGACGCCGGGCGCAGCGGTCAAGCGCGCCCGGCACACCGTGTGAATCCGTACCGGTGTCAGCCCTTGAGGGGCTTGATCGCGGTGGGCGCGTGGCCCGGCTCGGTCGCGATCTCCTCGAACTCGGTGACATCGCTGATGTCGGCGGTCTTGCTCATCGCGATGTTGGTGATGCGCTCCAGGATCGCCTCGACGACGACCGGCACGCGGTACTCGGCGGCGAGCTTCTTGGCCTCCTCGAAGGCGGCCCCCAGCTCGTTCGGGTCGGTGACCCGGATCGCCTTGCAGCCCAGGCCCTCGGCGACCTTGACGTGGTCGACGCCGTAGACACCCAGTTCCGGGGAGTTGATGTTCTCGAACTCCAGGTTGACCTGGAAGTTGATGTCCAGGCCGATCTGCGCCTGACGGATCAGGCCCAGGTAGGAGTTGTTCACCAGGACGTGGACGTAGGGGATCCGGTGCTGCGCGCCGACCGCCAGCTCCTCGATCATGAACTGGAAGTCGTAGTCACCGGAGAGGGCGACGACCGGGGACTGCGGGTCGGCGGTGGCGACACCGAGCGCGGCCGGGATGGTCCAGCCCAGCGGGCCCGCCTGGCCGCAGTTGATCCAGTGGCGCGGCTTGTAGACGTGCAGCATCTGCGCGCCGGCGATCTGGGAGAGGCCGATGGTGGAGACGTAACGGGTCTCCGGGCCGAAGGCCTTGTTCATCTCCTCGTAGACGCGCTGCGGCTTCATCGGGATGTTGTCGAAGTGCGTACGGCGCTGCAGTTCGGCCTTGCGCTCCTGGGTGGAGGCGGCCCACTCGCCGTGGTCGGGCAGCTTGCCCTCGGCCTTGAGCTCCTTGGCGACCTCGACGAACAGCTCCAGCGCGGCCTTGGCGTCCGAGGCGATGCCGTAGTCGGGCGCGAAGATCTTGCCGATCTGGGTGGGCTCGATGTCGACGTGGACGAACTTACGGCCCTTGGTGTAGACGTCCAGCTTGTAACCGGTGTGGCGGTTGGCCCAGCGGTTGCCGATGCCGAGGACGAAGTCCGACTCCAGGAAGTTGGCGTTGCCGTAGCGGTGTGCGGTCTGCAGACCGACCATGCCGGCGTTCAGCTCGTGGTCGTCGGGGAGGACGCCCCAGCCCATCAGGGTGGGGATGACCGGGGTGCCGGTCAGCTCCGCGAACTCGACCAGCAGGTCGGCGGCGTCGGCGTTGATGATTCCGCCGCCGGCGACGATCACCGGGCGCTCCGCCGCGAGGTAGAGGGAGAGCGCCTTCTCGATCTGGGCGCGGCTCGCGATCGGCTTGTAGACGGGCAACGGCTGGTACGTCTCGGGGTCGAACTCGATCTCCGTCTGCTGGACGTCGATCGGCAGGTCGATCAGGACCGGGCCGGGGCGGCCGGAGCGCATCAGGTGGAAGGCCTGCTGGAAGACGCCCGGGACCTGCGCGGCCTCGAGCACCGTGGTCGCGGCCTTGGTGACGGGCTTGGCGATCGAGGCGATGTCGACGGCCTGGAAGTCCTCCTTGTGGATCACATGGGTCGGCGCCTGGCCGGTGATGCACAGGATCGGGATGGAGTCACCGATCGCGGAGTACAGGCCGGTGATCATGTCGGTGCCGGCCGGGCCGGAGGTGCCGATGCAGACACCGATGTTGCCCGGGTTGGTCCGCGTGTAGCCCTCGGCCATGTGCGAGGCGCCCTCGACGTGGCGAGCGAGCGTGTGATCGATGCCGCCACCTTCCTTGAGCGCCTTGTAGAAGGGGTTGATCGCCGCGCCCGGCACTCCGAAGGCGTTGGTCACGCCCTCGCGCTTGAGGATCTCCACTGCAGCGCGGGCGGCTGTCATTCGAGGCATCGAGTACTCCTGCGTCGACCTGTCAGGGGCATGTTTCCGGCGAAGAACCGGAAGGAACCGGCAAGCTCTTAATTCCGCATTATGGAATCAATGTTTTGCTTTATGGAAGAAACGTAGAGCGAGTCGATCCACCCGTCAAGGGGAGACGAGGCTCGCGATGCCGAAAAACCCGCGATGAGGTGCGCGAACGCGGCCGGCCGGACGGCACGCGGGCATGCGGCGCACGGACCTGCGGGCGGTACGGCTGGCCGGCGCACGGCTTGCCGGCGCACGGGCACGCGAAGAGCCGCGCACCGGGCGACGGCCCGAGGCGCGGCTCAGAGGTGTCCGGGTTGCCGTACGGGTTGCCGTACGGGTTGCCGTACGGGTTGCCGTACGGGTTGCCCGCTCAGCGGGCGCCGGGCGCGACGCCGCGACGACGGACGGCCTTGCGGTGGATGACTGCAGCCACGGCGCCGGCCGAGAGGGAGAAGCCCAGCAGAAGGACCTCGCTCGCTGCGGCGAGGACCGCATCGCCCCGGACGGCGTCCGCTCCCCCGTCGAGCTGCGGATCGACCAGGCCCGCGGGGTCCCGAAGCACACGTACGCGATCGCCGACCCGGTCGTCCTTGCTGCAGAAAAGCGCACCGGACGCCGTGGCGGTGCGCTCGTAGCGGAGGGCGCACCAATACGAGGTGCTCCTCCCGCGGGACTCGGTGATCCGCGCGATGACGCCTGGACGCGCCACACCCCGCGCCTGCAGCACCAGCCCCCGCGCCGCCCCCGCAGCGAACGCCGGCGTGGTGAGCAGCGGAACGATCATCAGCCACACCGTCACTATTCGCAGCAGCCGCAGCCGGAGCCGGAGCAGACCGTACCGAATGCGGGACAACCACCACCCAACAGGCCCGAAGGACGCAGACCAAGCGGCCCCCAGAACCCTCGACGTCACCTCGACATCGCCCGCCCTCAAGAATCCCGGCAGCGGCACGGGCAACTGACAACTCACCAGGTGAATCGTCATCATCCCCGCGAACGGATCCGGACGCCCACCAGCCACCGGACCTCACTCGGCGATCACACCTCCGCAAACCGTCGAGTCCCCCGCCTCCCCCCGCCCCCCAACCCGATATCGGATGGCGAACCCGGGCGTCAGTGAGGAAGATGCCGGAATGCGCACCTTCCTGGAAACCGGCCGGCTCGCCCTCCGTGCGTTCACCGAGGCCGACGTCGACCACCTGCTCGCGCTGGACAACGACCCCGAGGTCATGCGCTTCATCAACGGCGGCCGACCGACCAGCCGCGAGGCGGTCCAGGCGCAGACCGTGCCGCGGCTCCTCCACCACTACCCATGCTTCGGCACACGCGGCTACTGGGCTGCGGAGGAGAAGACCACCGGGACCTTCCTGGGCTGGTTCGAATTCCGGCCGCTGGCCGACTGCAGCCCCGCCGTGGTCGAACTCGGCTACCGGCTGAACACGGACGCCTGGGGCACCGGCTACGCCACGGAGGGATCGCGAGCCCTGATCCGCAAGGGATTCACGGACCTCGGGGTGGAGCGAGTGACCGCGAACACCATGACCGTCAACGCGCGATCCCGGCGCGTGATGGAAAAGGCGGGTCTGTCGTTCGTCCGGAGCTTCACCGGCGACTGGCCGCAGCCGATCGAGGGTACCGAGCACGGCGAAGTCGAGTACGCACTCACCCGGGCCGACTGGGAGCGGCGTCGGCAGGCTCCGGCCGTACCGTAGAGCGGTCGCGCCTGTTCACGTGCCGACGGGCCGTGCGCCAACTCAGCCCACGCCTCCGCCATCGGGGTGGAGGAAGACCTTGATCCAGCGGGCGTCGTGGTTACCAAGGTGCCGGTAGCCCTGCGGCACCTGGTCCAGCGGCAGTTCGTGCGAGACCATCCACGACGGCTCGGCCTTGCCTCCGTCGCGAGTCCAGCTGGAACAACGCCGGATCGAGCTGGTCTTGCGGGACGACGAACAGGACGGTGCGCCGAAGAGGACCGGCATTGATCTCGACTCGGGCACCGCCCTCATTGAGAAGCAGGGCGATCGATGACCCGACCCCAATCTCCCACAGGCCGCCTGAGGCGTCCGCAGCGAATCGATGCCCCCGTCCCCCCACCGAGGACGAGGCCATCGCTTACGCGTTGATCTACGCGTGTCCTGCTGGCACTTTGCCTTACCGGATCGGCATTCCCGAAAGAGTCCGGGCGATCACGAGGCGCTGGATCTCACTCGTGCCTTCGAAAATGGTGTAGATCGCGGCGTCGCGATGCATCCGCTCGACCGGGTATTCGCGGGTGAAGCCGTTGCCGCCGAGGATCTGTACGGCCTGGGCGGTGACCTTCTTGGCGACCTCGCTGGCGAAGAGCTTCGACATGGAGCCCTCGGCGGAGGTGAAGGGCTTGCCGGTGACCGCCATCCAGGAGGCGCGCCAGACCAGCAGGCGGGCGGCGTCGATCTGGGTGCGCATATCGGCGAGCTGGAAGGCGACACCCTGGTTGTCGATGATCGGGCGGCCGAACTGCTCGCGGGTCTTGGCGTACTCCAGGGCCTCTTCGTACGCGGCGCGGGCGGTGCCGACCGCCATGGCGCCGACCGCCGGGCGGGACGCCTCGAAGGTGGCCATCGCAGCGTTCTTCACGCGCTCGCCGCCGTTCTTGGCCCGTTCGCGGGCGCGGGCGAGGCGCTCGTCGAGCTTCTCCTTGCCGCCGAGCAGGCAGTGGCCGGGGACCCGGACGTTCTCCAGGACGACCTCGGCGGTGTGCGAGGCGCGGATGCCGTGCTTCTTGAACTTCTGGCCCTGGGAGAGGCCAGGGGTGTTCGGGGGGACGATGAAGGAGGCGTGGCCCTTGGAGCCGGCGTCGGGGTCGACGACCGCGACGACGACATGGACGTTGGCGATGCCGCCGTTGGTGGCCCAGGTCTTGGTGCCGTTGAGGACCCACTCGTCCTTGGCCTCGTCGTAGACCGCGCGGGTCCGCATGGCCGACACGTCGGATCCGGCGTCCGGCTCGGAGGAGCAGAAGGCGGCGACCTTCACGTCACTGGCATCGCCGTACATCTGCGGCACCCAGGTGCCTATCTGCTCCTCGGTGCCGTTGGCGAGGACACCGACGGCAGCGAGGCCGGTGCCGACGATCGACAGGGCGATGCCGGCGTCGCCCCAGAACAGCTCCTCCATGGCCATCGGGATGCCCAGGCCCGTAGGGTCGAAGAACTGCTGGGCGTAGAAGTCCAGCGAGTACAGGCCGATCTTGGCGGCTTCCTGGATGACCGGCCAGGGGGTCTCCTCGCGCTCGTCCCACTCTGCGGCGGCGGGGCGCATGACGTCCGCGGCGAAGCCGTGAATCCAGTCACGGACTTCCTTCTGCTCATCGTTGAGCTCCATGGTGAACTCGGCCATGACCCCTCCAGCGCTGCGATCTTTCAGATGTTACTTGCGGTAACCTGAGTCTGTTACTCGCCAGTAAGGGATGTCAACTACCCGGGCTTCGAATTCACCGTGGAGTTCGGGTGTTACGTTGCGCGAGCGCCACGGATTCACGAGGGTGGGAGCACAACCATGGAGAACACACAGCACGGCGGCCGTCGGCAGACGGCGACCGAGCGCAGACGGCGGGAGCTTTTGGAGGCTGCGGAGCGGATCGTGCTGCGCGACGGCCCGGAAGCGTCGATGAACGCCATCGCCGCCGAGGCCGGCATCACCAAACCGATCCTCTACCGCCACTTCGGTGACAAGGGCGGGCTCTACCGTGCGCTGGCCGTACGGCACACCGACGCCCTGCTGGACAATCTGCGGACCGCACTGGACGCACCGGTCCTGCGCCGCGACCGGGTCGAGGCCACCCTCGACGCCTATCTGGTGGCGATCGAGACCCGGCCGCAGGTCTACCGCTTCCTGATGCACCCGTCCGACGAACAGGGGCAGGCCGAATCCGGCTTCGACGTGGGCCGGCACTCCGCCCCGCTGCTGCGCCGGCTCGGCGAGGAGCTGGCCAAGGTGATCGCCGACCGGCTCGATCTGGGGCCCGAGGGCGAGGAGCGGGCGCGGGTGTGGGGACACGGCATCGTCGGCATGATGCATGCCGCCGGGGACTGGTGGCTGCGGGAACGTCCCTGCTCCCGCGAGAAGTTGGTGCAGCATCTGACGGATCTGCTGTGGGGACAGCTGGCCACCGTCAAGGACTTCGCGGGCGGCCCCGGCTTCTAGCTGCCGGCCCCGGCTCATAGCCGCCGGTCCCGGCCTATAGCCGCCGGCGCCGGCGCCGGCAGCCGGGCAGCGGCTTGCCGATGATGTGGGGAGCCACGGGAATAGCACTCCGGAGCCCCCGCGTTGTGGCCCCGAAGGGGGCGCCCGTATCCCCTACGGGATCTGTTCCCCCCACCCCTAAGGGGTCAGCGGCCGATCCCGGGCTTCCCCACAGGGGTGGCCCACGGCGCGCGGGCGGCCGCGCGCAGCGCCCGGCGGCGTCGCAGCCCGGTGAGGTGGTCGACGTACAGGCCGCCCTCCAGGTGGTCGCACTCATGCTGGAGACAGCGGGCGAAGAAGCCGGTGCCGGTCACGGTCCTCGGCTCGCCGGTCGCGCTGAGCCCTTCCACAACGGCGTGGTCGTGGCGCGGCGTACCGGCCTCGATACCGGGCAGCGACAGACAGCCCTCGGGCCCACGGATGACGGGGCCGTCGGCCTCGACGAGCCGGGGGTTGACGAGGTGCCCGAGGTGGCGGCGGTCCTCGTCGTCGGGGCAGTCGTAGACAAACACCCTCAAAGGGACGCCGATTTGGTTCGCGGCGAGGCCGACGCCACGGGCCGCGTACATTGTCGCGTACATGTCCTCGATCAGCCGGGCGAGCTCGCCGTCGAAGGCGGTGACCTCCTGGCAGGGCGTATGCAGGGCCAGGTCGCCGAGGAGGCGCATGGGGCGCGGACGGCCGGTGCTGCCGGGGATCGTACGGGAGCGCATGGCGTCAAGCGTACGGTCCACAGGACGGCGTCCCGGTCATACCGGATGTCGCGGCACGGGTGGCGGGGTTCGGGCCCACGGCCGGATCTCGATAGGCTGATCCCCGACCGAAGCCCCCGGCCGGTCATCGGCTGCGGAGGAGGCGTTCCACCGGCAGCCACGTGGCAGGCGGGCGCCGGATGCAAGGAGGATCAAGGACGATGGCAGGCAACACGGAGCCGCTGTCGCCGCGGGCCAAGCTGGCCGTGACGGCGGGCAAGGCCGCGGCGGCGGTATCGCGCGCGGCGGGCCGCGGCAGCGGATCGGTGATCGGTGGCCGGGTGGCGCTCAAGCTCGACCCCGACCTGCTGGCGCGGCTGGCCCGGCACCTGGACGTGATCCTGGTGTCGGCGACCAATGGCAAGACGACCACGACGCGACTGATCGCGGAGGCGCTGCGGGCCAGCGGCCCGGTGGTCTCCAACGCGCTCGGCGCCAATATGCCGGCGGGCATCACCTCCGCGCTGGCCGGCGGCTCGGACGCCAAGTACGGCGTTATCGAGGTGGACGAGAAGTACCTGGCCGGCGTGGCCCGGGATGTCACGCCCAAGGCCATAGCGCTGCTGAACCTCTCGCGTGACCAGCTGGACCGCGCCGCGGAGACGCGGATGCTGGCTGAGCACTGGCGCGAGGGGCTGGCCGGTTCCAAGGCCCTGATCGTGGCCAACGCCGACGACCCGCTGATCGTGTGGGCGGCTTCGTCGTCCGCGAATGTGGTGTGGGTCGCGGCCGGGCAGGAGTGGAAGGACGACGCCTGGTCCTGCCCCTCGTGCGGTGGCGTGATGCAGCGGCCCGGCGACGACTGGTTCTGCGGCGAGTGCGGCTTCCGCCGGCCGACGCCCAGCTGGGCGCTGTCCGGCGATCATGTCCTGGACCCGCACGGCAGCGCCTGGCCGATCAAGCTTCAGCTGCCGGGGCGCGCCAATAAGGCGAACGCCACGACGTCGGCCGCGGTCGCCGCCGCCTTCGGGGTGCCGCCGCAGGTCGCCCTGGAGCGGATGTACGGCGTGCAGGCGGTGGCCGGCCGCTATGACGTGGTCACGTTCCTGGAGCGGGAGCTGCGGCTGCTGCTGGCGAAGAACCCGGCCGGCTGGCTGGAGACGTTCTCGCTGATCGACCCGCCGCCGACCCCGGTGATCATGTCGGTGAACGCCCGCGGCGCGGACGGCACCGATACCTCCTGGCTGTGGGACGTCGACTACACCCGGCTGGCCGGGCACCCGATCTTCGTGCTCGGGGACCGCAAGCTGGACCTGGCGGTGCGCCTCGAGGTCGCCGGACTCGACTTCCATGTGTGCGACAACATCGATGAGGCGGTCCAGATGGCGCCGCCCGGCCGGATCGAGGTCATCGCCAACTACACGGCCTTCCAGGACCTGCGCCGCCGCGTGGGCAACTGAGCGCGATGCGCGGACAAGGACGAGCGAGCATGAGTGACAACAGCCTGCGCCTGGTGTGGATCTATCCGGACCTGCTGAGCACATACGGCGACCAGGGCAACGCCCTGGTGGTGGAGCGGCGGGCGCGTCAGCGCGGTCTGGACGTACAGCGCCTGGACGTACGGTCCGACCAGCAGATTCCCACCTCCGGCGACATCTATCTGATCGGTGGCGGCGAGGACCGGCCGCAGCGCCTGGCGTCCGAGCGGCTGATCCGTGACGGCGGTCTGCACCGCGCGGTCTCCAACGGCGCGATCGTCTTCTCGGTGTGCGCCGGATACCAGATCCTGGGCCATGAGTTCGTCAATGACCTCGGCAAGCAGCAGGAGGGCCTGGGGCTGCTGGACGTGGTGAGCACCCGCGGCGAGGCCGAGCGGTGCGTGGGCGACGTACTGGCCGATATCGACCCGCAGTTGGGGCTGCCGCCGCTGACCGGTTTCGAGAACCACCAGGGCGTGACGCATCTGGGTGAGACCGCCCGGCCGTTCGCCAAGGTGCGCTTCGGCAAGGGCAACGGCGTTGGTGACGGCTACGAGGGCGCGTACAACGACACCGTCTTCGGCACGTACATGCACGGTCCCGTCATGGCCCGTAACCCCCACATCGCCGACCTGCTGATCAAGCTGGCGCTGGATGTCAATGCGCTGCCTCCGGTGGATGACCGCTGGTACGAGGCGCTCCGACAGGAACGTATCGCCGCGGCAACTCAGCCCGCCTGATGTCCGCCTGACGCCTGCTTGATGCCCGCTTGATGCCCATTTGGGCGTTTCGCCGGCTTCCAGGTGATTTCGTACGCCCGCAGTCCGCACTGCGGGCGTACGTGTGCCCGGTGGCCCCGCGCTTGTAGGGTGAGCGGGATCCAACCGGACGACGGGGTCCGGGCCTCCGGTTGAGTTGCAGAGGGTTTTTCGAGCAATGCGTATTGGTGTCCTCACCTCCGGCGGCGACTGCCCCGGTCTGAACGCCGTCATCCGGTCCGTCGTCCACCGCGCCACCGCCGATCACGGCGATGAGGTGATCGGCTTCCACGATGGCTGGAAGGGCCTGCTGGAGTGCGATTACCGCAAGCTGGACCTGGATGCCGTCGGCGGCATCCTGGCGCGCGGCGGCACCATCCTCGGGTCGTCGCGGGTGCAGCCCGCGCATCTGCGGGACGGTGTCGAACGGGCCCGCGGCCATGTCGCGGAGCTCGGCCTGGACGCGATCATCCCGATCGGCGGCGAGGGCACGCTGAAGGCGGCGCGGCTGCTGTCGGACGCCGGGCTGCCGATCGTCGGCGTACCCAAGACCATCGACAACGACATCGCCGTCACGGACGTGACCTTCGGCTTCGATACGGCGGTGGGCGTCGCCACCGAGGCGCTGGACCGGCTCAAGACCACCGCCGAATCGCACCAGCGGGTCATGATCGTCGAGGTCATGGGGCGGCACACCGGCTGGATCGCGCTGCACTCGGGCATGGCGGCCGGGGCGCACGCGATCGTGGTGCCGGAGCGCCCCTTCGACATCGACGAGCTCACCGCGCGGGTCTCCGCGCGCTTCGAAGCCGGCAAGAAGTTCGCGATCGTGGTGGTCGCCGAGGGCGCCAAGCCGCGCGAGGGCTCCATGTCCTTCGACGTCGGCGCCAAGGACATCTACGGCCATGAGCGGTTCGCCGGGGTCGCCCGGCAGCTGTCCGTCGAGCTGGAGAACCGCCTCGGCAAGGAGGCCCGGCCGGTCATTCTCGGCCATGTCCAGCGCGGCGGTACGCCCACCGCGTACGACCGGGTGCTGGCGACCCGCTTCGGCTGGCACGCCGTGGAGGCGGCGCACCGCGGTGACTTCGGGATGATGACGGCGCTGCGCGGCACGGACATCACGCTGGTGCCGCTGGCCGAGGCCGTGGAGAGCCTGAAGACGGTGCCCGCGCAGCGGTATGACGAGGCCGAGTGCGTGCTGTGACCGCGGCGGTCCCCGTCCGATAGTTCCGTGCTGTACGAACCGCCCCCGGCCGATGCGATGGCCGGGGGCGGTTCTAGTCTTGTCGCCGGAGCATTGGTACGAATCAGGAGCGAGCGGATGCATCACGGCGGGCACGGCATGGACGGCATGAACATGGATCTGCCGCCGTTCACGCTGGGGCGGGGGCTGGAGTTCGGTGGTGATCCGTTCTTTCTCGTCGGCTGCCTGCTGGGACTGCTGCTGTACGGCTGGGCGGTGCTCCGGCTGCGGCGGCGGGGGGATCACTGGCCGGTGAGCCGGGTCATCGCCTGGGTCGTGGGCGTACTGACGGTGGCTCTGGTGATGTGCACCAAGCTCAACGACTACGGCATGGCGATGTTCAGCGTGCACATGGTGCAGCACATGGTCATCAGCATGCTGTCGCCGATCCTGCTGCTGCTCGGGGCGCCGGTGACGCTGGCGCTGCGTGTGCTGCCGACCGCCGGGCGCGGCCGCAAGGGACCGCGTGAACTCCTGGTGGCGCTGCTGCACAGCCGCTATATGCGGATCATCTCGCACCCGGCATTCACCATCCCCCTCTTCATCGCGAGCCTCTACGCCCTGTACTTCTCGCCGCTCTTCGACTTCCTGATGGAGTCGCGGGCCGGGCACATCGCGATGATGGTGCACTTCCTCGCCGTCGGCCTGGTCTTCTTCTGGCCGATCATGGGCGTCGACCCGGGTCCGCACCGGCCGGGCTATGTGATGCGGATGCTGGAGCTGTTCGCCGGTATGCCCTTCCATGCGTTCTTCGGGATCGCGCTGATGATGGCGTCGGAGCCGATGGTCAACACGTTCCTGCACCCGCCGGCCTCGCTGGGCATCGAGGCGCTGTCCGACCAGACGGCCGCGGGCGGCATCGCCTGGGCGTTCAGCGAGATCCCGTCCGTAGTGGTCCTGATCGCCCTGGTCTTCCAGTGGTACAAGTCCGAGGAGCGCCAGGCGACGCGCGCGGACCGGGCCGCCGACCGCAACGGCGACAAGGATCTGGCCGACTACAACGCCTATCTCGCCTCGCTCAACGCGCGGGGGCAGTAAGCGCGGGGGCAGTAAGCGCGGGGGCAGTAAGGCGGGCACGCCAGCTAGCGGTACGGGCCGCGGCCGGGGACGATGGTCCCATGGCCGCGGCCCGTGGCACAGGTGCTCCGGGCTGCCGTGAGGAGGTTGCGGGTATGCCCGGATCTGCCAAGACGATGGCTGTGTGCACGGTGGGCGGCCTGGTGGTCGCGACCGCGTACACCGTGGCCTTGGGTGGCAACGGCTGGGTCTGGTTCCTGTGGGTCGTGCTGGCGTTGGTGACGGCCGGGATGGTGACGGCGCGGCGGGTCTGAGGGCGGCGGGCGCCGGAGCGGCCGGGTCTCAGAAGCGGAAGACCGGCCCGGTGTCGGAGTCCATGACGCAGCTGTTCGGGAACGACTTGCGCCATGCCACCGGGCGGCCGTGCCAATCACCTGTCACCGCGACGGTGACCGGGTCGTACTGCTTGGTGCACGGGCGCGGGTCCCCCGGCAGCGCGTCCAGATCGCCGTCGGCCTCGGCCAGCGCCACGCAGGCGGCCTCGCCGTGCGGATGGCTGCCGCGGGTGTCCGGGCAGTTGAGCTGCACCCCACGGATCCAGGTGTCGCCGGAACCGGACACCGTCAGAAACAGGCCACGGTCACGGGGCGGCTCGACCGCGCCCGCCGGGATCCCCGAGGCGGCGGCCAGCGTGCTGAGCACGGCGACGGCGGTGAGCGCGACGGCACGGGGTACGCGGCGGGCATGGGGCATGCGGTTCTCCTGAGGGTGGCTCGGTGGGAGCGAGCGCGGGTGCACGCGGGGCCAGCGCACCCCGGCATACGCCGGTGGGCCAGCTGCCACGCCGCGAGGTCGCCCGTATGGACCGGCAGCGGCGTACTCGGGCTCGGGGAGGTGGGAGGTGAACCCGGCGGCGTTCCGTGTGGAGGCGCAGCTCTCCCCGCGATGCCGCGATGCCGCGATGCCGCGATGCCGCGATGCCGCGAACGAGCGGATCCGCCGGTCTCGGACCACCACCCGCGTGAGGTGCCGCGCCCGGTCAGTCCCGCGGTTCGGGTCTTCCGGCGCCGCGGTGGAAACCGTCGAGGTGGGTGATCTTCCCGTGGTGGCGTCCATGGTGGTGAGCGGGTGTCCGGTGAATCGCGATGATCGCGGCGTCGTCGCCGAGACGTCCGCCGACGTGGGCGAGGAGATCGCGCCGGAGGTGGTGCAGGAGTGCCTCTGGGGAGTTCTCGGTCCACTGGGCGGCCCGTTCCTCGAACGGGTAGAAGTCTCCGCCCCGGTCACGCGCTTCGATGACGCCGTCGGTGTAGAGGAGGAGGGTGTCTCCGGCCTCGAAGGTGAACACGTCGAGGGTGTAGCCCGCCGGCCCTGTGCCGCCGACCCCCAGCGGGGGCGCGGGGTGCAGACTCGGAACGGTGACGGAGGACCCCGGGCTGAGCAGCAGGGGTGCGGGGTGGCCGCAGCTGGTCATCCGGGTGACGTGGCCCTCGTCGGGGATCTCCAGCAGCAAGGTGGTGACGAAGCGTTCTCCGGCCTCGTCCGCCGGCTCGAAGTCGGCCTGGTAGCGGGTGACGCTCTGTTCCAGGGCCGCGGCCAGCTCGGGCAGCTGGGATTGCTGGTGGGCGGCCTCGCGGAAGGCGCCCAGCAGGAGAGCGGCTTCTCCCACGGCAGCCAGGCCTTTGCCCCGTACGTCACCGATCATCACCCGGGTCCCGCTTTCGACGCGGGTGGCCGCGTACAGGTCACCGCCGATCTGGGCCTCGTCCTCCGCCGCCAGGTAGAGGGAGGCGATCCGCAGTGGCCCGATTCTTTCCGGGAGCGGCCACAGCAGGACGTGCTGCGCGGCTTCGGCCACCGACCGGACCTGAGCCAGCTCCCGTCTTCGGCGCTCGCGCACGACGCAGAAGAACACGATCAGGGCGGAGAGCACGGCGAGGGCGACGATCTGCACCAGCACGTTCCGGGTGGCCAGCACACCGAAGTGCAGGCCGATGTATGCCTGGGCCGCCATCGCCAGGATCCCGATCACCCCGGTCAGCAGTGGACCGGCAAATGAGGCGGTGATCGCCGGCGCGATGACCAGCAGCGGTCCCAGATGGATGTCGGCCGGTACCAAAAGGTCCACGATCGTGATCACGATGATGAGCACAACGGGAATCGCCAGCAGTGCATGACCCGGCCGCCATGGCTCCCGCAGACCCGCAAAACGCTCCCTGAGGCCCACGTCTTCCACAGTGCACCGCCCCCGGACGGTGCACGAGTCGGCCGGGTGGCGTCGATCGGTCGATCCCGGTCGTTGCGGGGCCCGCGCCCCGCTCGGTACCGGACCTCCAGAACACTCCGTACTCGACCCGTTGAACCCGTTGAACCCGTTGACCCCGTTGACCCCGTTGAACCCGTTGAACCCGTTGAAACATCAACCGAGGGGGCGTGCGCGCTGCTGGGGATTTTCACGGCTCCGACCGGAGTTCCGGAGTTCCGAAATTCCGTCAACGTTCTGGCTTATTCCCTCTCGGCTGTGTACGCAATGACCTCCGCCGCGGCTCAGCCCGCCCCGGGAAAATCGTTCACCAGCTGCGGCGGGGCTGCCTGCTTCCAGGAGTCCACCAGGATGTCCCGGAGCTCGTCCATATCCTCCAGCTCGGCAAGTCGCACCCGTACCCAGGCGGAGGCGGCCTCGTGCGGCGGCACCCAAAACTTTCCCGGCTCCGCCGCGATCAGCTCCTGCCGCTCGTGGATGGGGCACCGCACGGCGAACGACGTCTCATCGTCGGGGAGCGTGATGAACATCTTCCCGGCGACCCGGAAGGTGGGCATGCCCCAGGCGATCTTCTCCACCGTCTCCGGCAGGGAAAGGGCGATGCGACGGACGTCGTCGGAATCGGTCATCGTCATGGTCACTACGTTAGCCACGCAGAGGAGCTTGCACGGAGACACCTGCTTCGGGCTGCCATGGAGCCTCCACGGAGCGCTGCCGCAGAGGAAGGCAGTGCCCCGGCGCCGTGATGACGGCCAGGGACGGGATCACAATGTGCGCAGGGCGGGAAGCAGGCTCGTGTTTGCCCAGTCGAGTGCTATCACCCTGCGGTCGTCGCCCGGAAGTCGGCCACCGTGCAGTTGCTGTCCGAGGGGCGCTTCCGGCTGGGGCTGAGCTCGGGCGAGAACCTCAACGAGCATGTGGTGGGCGGCGGATGGCCGGGCGTCCGTGAGCGGCACGCGAAGTTCGCCGAAGCGGTGGAGATCATCCGCGCACTGTTCAGCGGTGAGACCGTCCATCGCCGCGGCGCGCACTTCGATGTGGAGGCCGCCAAGCTCTGGGATCTGCCCGACGCACCCCCGCCCATCGCCATCGCCATCGCCATCTCCGGCGAGGACTCCTGCGCCCTCGCCGGGCGGCTCGGGGACCCGGTGATCGCCGTCGAGCCGAAGGCCGCACCGGTCAAGTCCTTTGACCGGCATGGCGGCGCAGGCAAGCCCCGCGTGGGCCGGCTGCCCAGCTGCTACGACCCGGACCGGGACGCCGCGATCCGCCGGGCTCATGACCAGTTCCGGTGGTTCGGCGGCGGCTGGAAGGTCAACTCCGAACTCTCCGGCACCAGCTCCGGCACCTTCGCCGACGCGACGCAGTTCGTACGGCCCGACGACGTGGCCGGGGCGATCCCGTGCGGTGACGACGTCGGGGACTTCGTCGACGCCGTACGGCCGTACGCGGTGGCGGGGTTCACTGAGATCGCCGTGGTCCAGTTCGGGGCGAACGTACGAGGTGACGTACGACATGAGCGGGATACGGGAGGTCGCCTGCACGGCCGCTCCCAGCACACTCCAGGCGTAAAGGGCGTGCCCTGAGAAGCCGGCCAAGGGGAGTGTTGGGGTCGGGGGCAGCGTGGTAGCCGGTGATTCGGCCGGCCCGCCCCGGTCGGCCTGACGACGCGGCGTACGGCGGCAGGAACGTCAGCACGAGCCGAGCGGCGCGGCGCCGGCCGCTCCGAGCCCGTGCGCGGTGTGCCGTGCATGACGATCCGGGCCGCATGTCACAGGGCGGGATGGCCGGTTATGGCCCTCTCCTCCATTGAACGCAAGATAAGGGGAGTAGGCTCTTCCGCCCCTAGCTCTTCCCTTGCTCTTCCCTTGACTCCTCCACCCGCGGAAGTGAGCCGATACGGGTACGGCCGCCCTGTCGTAGCGCTGCGGTCGCCGGCTCGGCACCTCGGGAAGGGGACAGGAGCGAGGCGGACGGGCGCTCCGTCAAGGCGCCAGATCAAGCCATCCAATGCAGACCAACGCCCGCACTCCGCAACGAAGCTGTAGCAAGCGGCGTCTTGAGGGCATGTCAGTGATGGTTAAACTTTTCAGCACCGACGTGGCGATGGCGACGTCCAGGCGAAGGGAAGCACGATGGGGGACGGGCTCAAGGCCGACATCGCCTCGTTGCGTACGGGCGGCAGCGATTTTGACCGGATCGGCCAGAGCTACCAGAGCCTCGTCGACACGTTGAAGAACGGGCTGACCTCACTGGAGGGCCAGGACACGCCGCCGTGGGGGGATGACGACCTGGGGGAGAAATTCGGCGTCGTCTACGAGGGCCTGCGGGACGGCATGTACGAATCGATGGGCCATCTCGCCGCCAAACTCCAGGAAATCGGCGGCGGGTTGAACAACATGGCCAAGAACCACGAGGCCGACGAAAACTTCAATGAGTCCATGATGAAGCAGCATGTGGCGAATGCCGAGGCGGAGAGCCAGTTGATTTCCCGCTTCAAGAGCCCCAGCGTCTAGAGCCCTTGTCCAGGCTTTCTTTCACTCAAGGCGATCAACCTCGCTGATCCGAGCCTTTGTCCCTGACCCTTGATCCGTTCATACGTGAACCACAGCCAGCCGGGAGAACCCAGCCGTGTCGTTGATGCTGCCGGACGCACTTGAGTGGGTTCTTGAAATGCTGGGGTTCAACTGGCCCACAGCGGACGAGGACAAGTTGATGGACTCCGCCCAGAAGTGGCGGGACTTCGCGGCCGGGGTGGAGGACCTCCAGCATCAGGGCGTCAAGGCGGCCGGCGACGTGGTGTCGTCCAACTCGGGCGACTCCATCGAAGGCTTCCATACGACGTGGGAGAAGTTCGCGAGCGGTTCAGGCTACTTCGACGACGCCCGTAACGCGGCGAACGCCATTGCCTTCGCTCTGGATGCCGCGGCCGGACTCGTCATCGGAATGAAAGTCGCGGTGATCGCCCAATTGGCGATCCTCGCAGCGGAAATCATCGCGGCTCAGGCCGCGGCGCCGTTCACCTTCGGATTGTCCGAGGCGGGAGCCGTGGCGGCGACCGTCGCCACCCGTGCGATCGTACGGAAAATCATCAAGGAAGCGGCGAAACAGGTTCTAGACGCGGTCCTGGAGACGGTGAAGGAACCGGCAATCTCGGCGCTGCAGGCCATGATTTCGGACGTCATCGCACAGTCCGTGAACATGAACTTCGATGCGCAGAACGGCTTCGACGTCGGCCGTACGGTGAAGAAGGGCGCCGAGGAAGGCGTCAACGCAATCAAGAACTCAGGACAGACATTCACCGAGGCACTGCGTGATGGCGCGGGCGCCAAGGCCGGACACCACGCCCGGAACGGTTTGGAATCGGCGGCCGGGCACAACTCCGGCGACGGTTCCGGGAAAGACTCCGGCGGCGCGAGTGAGACCAGCAGCGGCTCGGACAAGGGAAGTGACAAAGGCGGCGGTGGGGAGTCGTCTTCGGGTGGCTCGTCGTCGTCGAGCGGTTCGTCGTCGTCGGGTGGCTCCCCGTCCTCGGGCGGTTCGTCGTCGTCGGGTGGCTCCTCGTCGTCGGATGGCTCGTCGCCCGGTACGTCCGGGGGTGACGGCTCGCCGAACGGCTCGTCCAGTGGCGCTTCGCACAACGACGGTTCAGGCGACAGCAGTCCCAACGGCGGCACCGGGATCTCGACGAACTCTGCCGGCAACTCGAGTCCGCAGTCGCAGTCCGACGCCCGAGGCGATTCCTCTGGCGGTGGTGGCGAGTCACCGGACCGCGGCGATTCGTCCGCACCCGCACGGTCCGACTCTCCGCCTCCGAGCCAGCTGACTCCGTTCGACGCCGGTTATCGCGAAGCGCAGAGCGGCGGCGACGCGCTGTCGGGTGCCTCCCCCGACTCCACGTCGTCCCCGTCCGATGGATCGCCGTCCTCGGATTCCGGACCCCGGCCAGAGAGTGACTCGGGTTCACGGCCTGAGGGTGACTCGGGTTCACGGCCAGAGGGGGACTCTGGATCACGGCCTGATGGGGAATCGGGTTCGCGGCCTGACGCGACAGCCACGCCGGACACCGACTCACGTCCGAACAGTGCCCCGACCCCGGATGCGGCCCACGTCGATACCTCCTCCACGCAAGGGCCGGAGACCCCCCCGGACTCCGCACCGGCACCCGACCGGTCCGCCACACCGGATTCCGCTGGTCCGGACAGCACGCCCTCGTCGGAGTCGTCCCACGGGGATGCTTCACCTTCGCCGGATGCGGGGGCGCGGCCGGACAGCGGGCCGTCTCCCGACTCCACGCGCGCGGACAGCTCGCCCTCGCCTGACGCGGGGCCACGGCCGGAGAGCGGGCCTTCTCCGGCTCCCGCCCACGCAGACGGCCCGCCCGTCACCACGGCACACCAAGGCGCGCCCAGCCCAGGTGACTCGGGCCCCGATACGCATCAGTCGCCGCAGCATTCCCCATCGTCGTCCCAGTCGTCGTCCCCGTCGCCATCGCCGTCGCCGGACTCGGGAAGCCCGTCTCAGGCGAACGTTCCCTCACCGTCGCCCGCGCCGGAGCACGCTGCCGCGACGGGCTCGGACTCCTCCCACGCGGGACCGCAGAGCGACAACGGCAGCGGTGCCGCCGGCGGCGGCCGGGTCGGTATGCCTCAGGGCGCCGTGCCCCAGGCGGCTTCCTCGGGCCACTCCTCCGGCTCCTCGTACGGCTCCCCTCAGCAGCACATACCGAGTCGGCCGGACGACGACGGTCCCGTCACCATGCATACGGAGAGCGCGACCCTGGCGCCTCCTGCAACCGCTATTCCTCAGCCATCGCAGTCCGGTGGAGATTCGTCCCACTCCTCCGCCACTCCCCCGGCTTCCGCCGCGCCCATGGGCGGCGGCCCGGTACCGGCCCCGAGCGCCCCCGCCGGCGCTCCGCCCGCCGCTGCGCCGCCGCGCTCGACACCGTCCGGCAGCGGCGTCCCGCCCCGCAGCACCCCCACCCGCGACCCGCGCTCCGAGTCGCACGGAGACCCGCGCAACACTCCCCCGCGTCCGCGGCCCGGCACTCCTGACCAGTCCTCGCGCCCGCGCCCCACGCCTCCGCGCCCCGATCGGCCCCATGCCGAGCAGCCGCGCGGCGACGAGTCGTCCCAGCACCAGCCTCAGACGCCTCCGCCCAGCGATACGCCGGAGCACAGTGGCCCCGACCAGAACGTTCCGGAGCAGAGCACTCCGAATCAGCAGGTGCCGCACAGCGACGACGGCCAGCCCACGCCTGACCACGGCACGGATACGCCGCAGTCCAGCACTACGGACAGCCCGGACACCGGCCCGGCCGACGGCCAGACGCCCGATTCCGAGCAGAAGCCCGGCACCGAGCCGGACTCCGAAACGGCCTCCGAGCCGGACTCCGTAAAGGATCCGGCACCGGACAAGGACGAGACTGCGGACGACCCCGACTCCACGAAGTCCGACTCCACGAAGCCGGACTCAGCCAAGCCGGACTCCACAAAGCCGGACTCGGAAAGTCCTGACGCCGAACCTGATGCCGCCAAGCCCGACTCCGAGCAGCAGGACGGCGCCCAGCCCGACGACAACAAGTCCGAGGACAACAAGCCTGACGACAGCAAGTCCGACGACAGCAAGTCCGAGGACGGTCAGTCCGAGGAGGCCAAGAACGACGAGACTCCGGCCGCCGATTCCGACGATTCCGACACCGGTGACGGCGACTCGTCCGATGCGGAATCCGAATCCGACACGGACTCGGACTCGGACTCGGACTCGAACACCGCGCCCGACGGGCAGGACGACCGTCCCAGCCTCGACGACATCCGGTCCGGTATCCAGGAGGCTCCCGGCGGACTGCTGCCGCCCGACCCCGCGGACCAGCAGGCCCTCGACAACGCGGTCCCCCGGAACGACGACGGCACCCCGCAGCGTTTTCCCGATCCGTTCGGGGACTGGTCCCAGCTGCAGAACGACGGCGGTACCGATGTCCCCGGTCGCTCCAACAACTGTGCCGACTGCAGCCGTTCGTTCCTCGAGACCTGGTACGGAAACCCGCAGGTCTCGGCACCTCGTACGCCGGACCTCAACCCGGACGGAAGCCCGGACCGCTGGTCGCCGGAGACGAATGCCAACGAGAACATCATCGACTGGACAGGCGCTCCGCACTCGTACGCGGGCACCAGCCCCGACGGTCACGCCACGATCGCCCAGGACCTCCTGAACGCCGGACCGGGCTCGTCCGCGATTGTGCAGGTCAACTGGGACGGGGGTGGCGGCCACGCGTTCAACGCCGTCAACCACGACGGCCACATCGTCTGGGTGGACACCCAGAGCGGCGAGGTTAGCCACCAGCCCATCAACACCGACGGTGCCACGGATGTCTTCTACATCCCGCTGGACGCCGACCGGAACCCGCTGTACCCCGCTCAGGATCCGGAAACCGACTCCCACGCGTCGGATGACGCCCATTCCACGACGTCAGACCAGTCCGACGATGCCCAGTCCGACGATGCCCAGGCGGCCGATTCCCAGGCGTCGGACGACTCCCAGGCGTCGGACGACTCCCAGACCAACTCCACAGAGTCGACGCAGGAGTCGCACGATTCGCACGCGTCGCAGGAGCCGCAGAAGCCGCAGAAGCCGCAACAGTCGCCCGACGCCACCTCCCAGACGAACGACCCGCCGCAGTCGGATCACGCCCCGCAGTCCGACTCCGTACAGAGCGACCACGACCACGACGCCACCGCGGACGCGACCGATCCCACCAAGCAGACGGCCGACGGCAACGACGGAGCCGGTGACACCACGGCCAACACCTCGTCCGAACCGGCCGGTTCACCTGATTCCTCCCGTCCGGAGCACGAAGACGGCCCCGGGCAGGACAACGGCCCGTACCAGGACGCGCCGGGAGCCGAGCACACGCCTGCGGACAGCACGCCGGACGCCGGGCACGACAAGTCCGCCGACGCGGACACCCCAACACCCGGCCGGAACAGCACGCCGCACACCCCGGACAACGGCCAGAGCGACCAGAACGGCCCGAACGACCAGAACCACCGGAACGACCCGAACAACCGGAACGACCGGAATCCCGGCGACGCTCCGCCGCGCGACGGTGATCCCCAGAGCCAGGACCACAGCCAGCCCGCCTCGGCGCGGCCCGACGGCAACACCACCACCCCCGGCACGCACGACGGCCGGCCGGATCAGACGTCTGCCGACGGCCGTCCGAAGACGCCGGCTCCCGATGGTCCCGAAGCTCCCGGCGGGAAGCGGAAGGCGAGCGATCCGCCGCCCGCGGACAACCAGCCGTCCGGCTCGGGCGACGGATCCTCGGCGGGGGCCGGAGACAGCAACAAGCGGCCGCGAACGGATCCGGATCACGAGGGCCTCGCGGCCCTGAAGCTGGACGATTCTCCCTCGCCGCCGAAGTCCGACGACGCCATGGACGTCGACAAGGAGCCTTACTCCGACCCGCACGACCGCGGCGAGAGTGACACCTCCAAACAGGAGCAGGACGGGGATCACACCCTCGACAAGGAGACGGAGCAGTCCAAGGAATACGGGATCACACCGGACCGGCTGCAGGGTGAACTCCGCCGGGACCGGGATGTACACCGTATTCCGCTCGACAACGTCCATGACCATCTGGACCGTTGGGCGAACGACGGGAACCTGGCGCAGGTTCTGCGGGCCTCGACCGGTGATGCCACACTGCCCTCGCCCGATGCCGGGAAGGGGCCGCGCGCTTTCACCCAGAGTGACCTGGAGCAGCGGCTGCCCGGATTCAAGGACCTGGATCGCGGTGAGCGGCTCGCGGTCGTGACGTCCCTGGCCCGGCTCAGCGTCGGATTCCACGAGCAGCACGGTGTGGGAAAGAATCCGGAGAACATCGACAAGCCGTACCGGAAAAAGAACGAGGGCGACCCCAAGGCGGAGAGCCCGGACAGTGCGGCCAAGAACTCGGGCGAATCGCTCGGCGTGAAGGGTCACCGTAAGTCCAGCGAGAAATTCCTCAACGGCCTCAAGCTTCCGGGCGATATGCCGGCCAGCCTGAGGAACAACAGCCCGGACCTCACCGACCGCAACTACGCGGTCCTTGAGGTCGAGGGTCCGCCGCCCGAGCGCGAGACGCACTACGTCACCGACTCGTCGGTGCCGGTGGGCGAGAAATACGTGGCGGGCCGGCATTCGGAAAAGCATCTCGCCGACTGGCTGAAGCGCGTCAACCAGGGCGACAAGACATACACGCCCAAGGCCGTCTACACGGAACGTGAGCCCTGCGGAATGGGACAGGGGCACGCCAAGTGCTCAACAGTGCTGCGGGACAACGTGCTCAACGGGACGAAGGTGTACTACAGCACGACCTATCGCACCGATCCGGACGATGTCAAAGCGAAGAAGAACCTCGACAGCGAGAAGGCCAAGGAGAAGAAGAACGTCGACAAGTTGACCGCGGCCCAGGTGCAGCAGTCCATCGCGGACCGGATCAATAATCACCCGGACAAGTCTGCCGACCGGGCCGCCAAGGAAATCGCGGCGGCACAAAAGCTCAATGAAGCGGATGCGCGTAAGGAACTCAAGAAGATCATCGAGCGCGAGTACAAAAAGCAGAAGGACAACTCGACGACGCCCGAGAAGCAGGCCATGGTCCGCGAAATGGACCGGCATATCGGTCACCTGGACTCGACCTGGCGGAAGATCCAGCCAAGCTTGATGTGACCGGCCGGCCGGAGTCCCGGCCCTCAGAGACAGCCCGAAGTGCCGAGCGGGCGCGGGCAGACTCCGCCGCCCGGCCCGCCGGTGGAGTACGGTCAACGCCGTAGCCGGGCCACGCGATGAAGGAGTTCTCATGACTTCGGACAACGACGCTCCGACAGAGCCGTCGGATCGGCCGGATCCGCAGAATGTGCCCGCGACCCCGGAAGAGGCACTGGAGTCGGTACGCAGACAATTCGGCCAGCCGCGTTCCTTCGACGGCACCGTGGCACCGCTGCATGTCCAGGAATTCGACCTGGGGTATCTGGTGTACGCGACGTTCGCCAAGCCCGTGGACCAGAACGGCCGGCCGGTCCCCGCGCCGCCGGGCGGCAGCAGCTTCGTGGTGGCGAAGGACAGCGGAAAAATCTCGACTGTCCCCAACTATCCGCCGGCCCAGGCCATCGCGCTCTACCGTAAGCAGCTCCAGCGCGCCGCGAACGCCTCCGAGGCGTAACCATCTGCCCGTTGGAGATGTCGCGGCATTCGCCCCTGGTGCCCGAGCTGTTCAGACCTGGGTGACGCCGCCGTCGACGAACAGTTCGGCTCCGGTGGTGAAAGAGCTCTGGTCCGAGGCGAGGAAGAGGGCGGTGGCGGCGACTTCGTCGGGGCGCCCCATCCGGCCGAGCGGGATTCCGGCCGTGGTGCTGTCCATGAACTGCTGACGGCCCTGCGCGGAGGCGGCCGCCAGGCCGTCGATGCCGGGAGTCTCGATGGGGCCGGGGCTGATGGCGTTGACCCGGATGCCGCGGCCGGCGAGTTCGGCGGCCCAGGTGCGGGCGAAGTTGCGGTTGGCCGCCTTGGTGGCGCTGTAGACGGTCATCGCCTCTGCGCCCTGCGAGGCGACGATGGAGGAGAGCACCATCACCGAGGCGCCGTCCGGCAGCAGCGGCAGCGCCTTCTGGACGGTGAAGAGTGTCCCTTTGACGTTGATGTCGAAGACTGTGTCGTACTGCTCCTCGGTGATCTCCCCGAGCCGGGCCAGCTCGCCGACACCGGCGTTGGCCACTACGACATCCAGTCGTCCGCTGCGGGCCTCGATCGTCGCGAAGAGCCGGTCGAGGTCGTCGAGCTTCGACACATCGCTCTGTACGCCGATGGCCCGTTCCCCGATGCTTTCCACCGCCGCGTCCAGCTCGGGCACCCGCCGGCCGGTGAGGTAGACGGTGGCGCCCTCGGCGGCGAACCGGCGGGCGACAGCATGTCCGATCCCGGTCGAGCCACCGGTCACCAGGGCCACCTTGCTGTCCAGCTGTCCCATGACTTCCCCTTGGGGTAACGAGACTGGTCAGTTACGCCGGAGAACGTTACGGACTGCGGGCATCGACTCCCCATGCGGCGCGCGGGACCGGTGCCGAAGAGGGCAGGCCGGTCCGGCGGGGCCCGCCCGGGGGGCGCGCAGTTCGCGGGTCACCTCGAAGGCGGTGAGGGCGCCGAGGCCGTGGCCGAAGAGGACGTACCGCTCACCTCGCGCCGGGCAGCACTGCCCGCCTCGAGCCGGGCGACACGCCCTCTCATCGTTCGTCTACAGTGACGTAGACCGTCTACTGTGCTGTAGACATTCATGCCTCGGTGCTGTAGACATTTCGCGCCTCTGTGCCGCAGACGTTCGCGTCTCCACACCGGAGCCCCTGACACCCCCCGGAGCAGCCCCTATGGCCGTATTCGCGCTCACGTCAACGCCGCAGGCCGTGAACCTCCTCGACGCGAGTTCGCTGCTTTCCGCGTTCGGCGCCCTGGGTATCGCGTGCGTACTCTTCGCCGAGACGGGCCTGCTGATCGGGTTCTTCCTGCCGGGCGATTCGCTGCTCTTCACCGCCGGACTGCTGTGCGTGCCCGGCACGCACGGCACGGCGCACCTCTCGCTCCCGCAGGTCCTTGTCGCGGCGGTTCTCGGAGCGCTCCTGGGCGCGCAGACCGGCTACTGGATCGGGCGCCGAGGCGGCCGGGCGGTGCTGGCGCGCAGCCGCTCCCGCAAAATTCACCGGGGCGCCGAACACGCCCAGGAGCTGCTGGCCCGGTACGGGCACGCCAAGGCGATCGTCCTGGCGCGGTTCGTACCGGTGGTACGGACGGTTCTGAACCCGCTCGCCGGCACCCTGGAGGTTCCGGTCCGGACGTTCACGCTCTTCCAGGTGACCGGCGGACTGGTCTGGACGGTCGGACTGGTACTGGCGGGCTACGGGCTCGGCTCATCCGTGCCGAACGTGGACCGCTACCTGCTGCCCATCGTCGCCCTGGTGGTCGCGGTCTCCCTCCTCCCTCTCGCGTTCGAGGTCCTGCGGTCGCGCGCCCGCGCCGCCCAGCGCCCTGAGCCCGTGCCCGAGGAGCAGCCGTAACGCCGGCGATCCCGAGACGCTCAAGATGACCGGCGCCCGGTATCGGCCGCCACCGGGAACCCCTCCCCCTCGTTCCACTACAACATGTAGGGTTTGGAGACCCTACAGCTCGTAGGGATCCGTCGGTCACCTGTCGCCGGGAGGCGTCGTGAAGATCCGCTTCCTTACCCTCAACGCCTACACCGTCGATGCGGCCGTACGGACGGCGATCGGCCAGGCCAACGCCTTGGCCGCCGCGGGCCACGATGTGGGCATCACCAGCGTCTGGCGCCGCCGAGAGAGCCCGGCCTTCCCCATCGACCACCGTGTACGCCTGCGCCCGCTGCTCGACATATCCCCTGCCGCGCCCGCCTGGCGCAAGCACTGGGAGTCGCCGGCGGTGCGCGGGCCGAGCCGCCTGGTGCCGGGTACGGAAGTGCGCTTCCACGGGTTCAACCGGCTCACGGACCGCCGTATCGTGCGCTACCTCCAGTCCCTGGAGGAGGGGATAGTGGTCGGCACTCGTACGGAACTGAACCTGCTGATCGCGCAGTATGCGCCGGAGAGCGTGACGACGGTCGGGCAGGAACGGCTGCACTACGCACGCCACGAACCCGCCCTCACCGAGGCCATTGAGGAGTCCTACCGGCGGCTGGACGCGGTCACCGTTCTCACCGAAGCCGACGAGCGCGCCTACCGTTCGGCGCTGACCGTGTCCGATGTGCGAATTGTCCGCATTCCCCACTCGCTCCACGACACCGCCGTCGACACCGGCACCGTCGCCGACGCCGGCGTGCGACGTTCGGCTCCGCGCCGGCCGGTGGTGGTCGCCGCCGGGCGGCTGGTCAAGTCCAAAGGGTTCGACCAGATGATCACCGCCTTCGCCGATGTCGTACGCGACCACCCCGACTGGCAGCTCCGGATCTTCGGCTCGGGGCCGGAGAAGAACCGGCTGCACGACCTCATCCACGCCCATCGCCTGTACCGCCACGTCCACCTGATGGGCGCCGCACGGCATCCGGGCGAGGAACTGGCCACGGCATCGCTGTGCATCCTCGGCTCGCACCACGAAGGCTGCGGGATGGTCCTCGCCGAGGCGATGAGCCACGGTGTGCCGGTGATCAGCCACGACCGGCCGCACGGCCCCGGGGAGGTCATCACGGACGGCGAAGACGGCCTCCTCATCGCCCCGGACGACATCGGCGGCCTCACCGCCTCCATGACGCGGCTGATCGAGAACGAGCCGCTGCGCGCGAAGATGGGCGAACGGGCCGCCGCCTCCGCCCGCCGCCGCGGCATGGATCTCCTCCGGCCCCGGTGGGAGCAGCTCTTCGCCGAGCTGCTCGACCGGAAACACGGCGCCGAACTGCGCGTCGCCTGAGCGTCCCTACACGCCGTAAGGTGGCAGTCATGGTTGGCAGAAACTCGCGCGGCGAAGGTGAGCGGCGCAGTTCCGGTGAGCTGGAGAGCGAAGTCCTCGCCGCGCTGTGGGCGTCCGAGCAGCCGATGACCCCCACCGAGGTCCAGGCGGACATCGGCGGGCTCGCGTACAACACGGTGCACACCATCCTCAAGCGCCTCTACGACAAGGGGCTGGTCGTGCGCGACGCCGGTGGCCGGCGAGGGGCGTACCGCCCGGCCAAGAACGCGGCGCAGCTGACGGCAGAGGTGATGCATCAGGCCTTGGACCGCGGCCCCGACCCGATCGCCGCGCTGCAGCAGTTCGTGACCGGACTGAGCCCGGCGGAGGAGCAGGCGCTGCGGGACCTGCTCGGCGGGAGCGGCGGCGTATGAGGATCGATGTCTACATCCCCCTGGCGCTCGCGGTGTTGCTTGCCGTGGCCAGTCCGGGGGTGGGCCGGGTGCTCGCTCCCGGCTACGCGGCGCGGGCGCTCGTCGTCACCGGCGGGGTGACGGCGGCGGCCTCGGTGTGGGCGCTGATGCTGCTGGGCGGCAGCCTGCTGGACGACGCGCCGCCGGTGGTGGCCGAGGCGCAGGAGCACCGCTTCCACATACCCGAGCCCGTCCCCGAGGTCATTGCCGTACTGGCCATCGCCGTCATGGCATGGGGTGTGTTCCGAGCCCACCGGGTCGTGCGCGGCCACCGCTCCACCGTGCGGAAGCTGAGGCGGCTGCGCGAGACGCACCCCGTGGACAGCGAGCTCATCGTCATCACTTCCACCACTCCCCAGGCGTTCGCCCTGCCGGGTACACCCGGCCGGATCGTGGTCACGTCGGCGATGCTAGCGGGCCTGGATGCGCACGAGCGGCGGGTCCTGCTCGCGCATGAGCGCGCGCACCTGCGGCACCGGCACGACCGGCTCCGGCTGATCGCCGACCTCGCCGCGGCCGTCGTACCGGTGCTGGTGCCGCTACGGGAAACGGTCGCCTTCCTGCTGGAGCGATGGGCGGACGAGGACGCGGCCGATACCGGCGCGGGGCGCGAGTCCACGGCCCGAGCGATCGCCCGCGCCGCTCTCCTGACCCATCGCAGCCGTATCTCCTCCGCCCTTCACCTCTCCCACCTGGCGGTCACCCGACGCGTCGCAGCCCTTCAGTCCGCGCCACCGCCCCGGGCCCGGCTGCTGGCCATCGTGGTGCTCGCCTCGGCGATTCTGCCCGCCGTCGGAGCCGCAGACGCCACCACCGACTTTCTCCACTCCCTGGGCCACGTCCTCGCGCCTTACTGATCGCCTCGGTGATCGCCTCAGTGATCGCCTCAGTGATCGCCTCAGTGTCAGATCGGTGTGTCTGCCTGGTGGTTGGGGCGAGAACAGGCCTGATGACTTGCAGGAGCGGACAGCGCTTTCCACGGAACCGGCGTGGACAGTGGCTACTCTCAACGGACAGCTGCTGTCTGCGACTTCGTAAACAGCGCAGACCCTGACCTCGCTCTCCGGTCAGTGCAGGCTTTCTCCCTTCCCGGCATTCCGCGCTGTACACCAGCGGGCCTGGAAGCTCCCTCATGTCCGTCGATGGCTGACTTCGGTCCGCACCGCTACCCCGAGGCCCTGAACACCTTCATGACTTCCCATATGCGCTGGTCGCGGCGGGGGCGGCCGTCGGCGTAGGTGACCTGCTCACCGAGCCCCTCATCGTCATGCGGTCCGGATACGTCATGAACCGCTACGTACACCGGCTCCTGGCCGGCCGTACCCCGTCCTTCTCGTACTCCACCGACGGCGCCGAAATGGGCAAGCTCATGGTCGCCGAGGGACTCGGCGCCACCGTGCTGCCGGACTTCAGCGTGATCGACGATCCACTGGAACGAGCCGGCGCCCTCACCCATCGCCCGCTGGACGACGACGGCACCCGCATCCTCCTCGTCCTCCAGCGCAGCCGTTCCGGTTCCGTCCCACCGGCCGCCCGTGACCTGCACCGGATCTTCGTCCAGCGATCCCGGGCCTACGCCGAGGCGGCCGCCGTCGGCGACGCGGCCCGGGATGCGCCGCCGCAACGGGAGTCGTAGGGGGCATCACTTCGGCGCGGCGGCTGTGGCGGGCTGCGGCACCGGTTCAGGGAGTGCGCGCGATCACGATGATGGCCACATCGTCGCCCTGGTTTCCGTCGGCGTACCGGAGCAGGTCGTCGTGCAGATACCGCACGAGCGACGGCGGGTCGGTCTCGCCGCATGCGGCAACGCGATCGGTCAGCGGATAGAAGGCGCCCTCACGGTCGCGCGCCTCGATCACTCCGTCGGTGTAGAGGAGAAGGAGGTCGCCGGGCTCAAAGCTGAACGTCTCGGCCTCGTAGTCGCTCTCCGACGGGGCGCTCAGCCCCAGGGGGAGCGCGGGGTCGCGGACCTCGAGTGAGTGGACCTTGTCGCCGCGCAGCAGCAACGGCGGAGGGTGCCCGCAATTCACCATCGTGACGAAGGGTTCGTCGTGGTGGACGTCCATGACCAGCGCGGTGACGAACGTTTCCTCGGTGGCCAGGTCGCCGTCGGCGAGGTGCGTCGTGTTCCAGTGCACGGAGTTGCCCAGGTGCGCCGCGATCCCGGGCAGTGACAGGTTCCGATAGGCGGAGCCCAGGAAAGCCCCGACCAGCACGGCGGCCTCACCGATGGCGGACAGCCCTTTGCCCCGCACGTCGCCGACGACCAGGCGGGTCGCACCGGCGGTGGGCACCGCCGAGTACAGGTCACCGCCGATCTGGGCCTCGGCCTCGGCCGCGATGTACGAGAACGCGATCTGCAGCGGTCCGATCCGCTCGGGAAGCGGCCGCAGCAGAACTTGCTGCGCCGCGACGGCCACCGACTGCACCTGGGTGAACCGCCGCTGATGCCGGTCGCGCACATAGCGGAAGACCGTTACCAGCACGGAGATCACCACGAGGGCGGCGATCTGTGCCTGGTGGTTCGGCGTCATCAGACCGCCGTGCAGAACGCCGATGACGATCTGGGCCGCCACGGCCAGGGCGCCGATGGCTCCGGTGAGCGCCGGGCCGGCGAAGGATGCGGTGATCGCGGGCGCGGCGACCAGGAAGGGGCCCAGGTGGATGGATGTCGGGGCGTTGATGTCGATCACGGTGACCGCCGCGATGATCGCCAGCGGCACCGCCACCAGTCCATGGCTCAACCGCCGGGATCTGCCGAGACGGGTGAATCCACGCCAGACCTTCATACCTCTTCCCTACACCTGCGACGCCGCCCGCGCCCCATGGGCGTCGGCAGAGGGGCCCCCGCGGACACACCCTGCGGTGCACCGCAGCGGAACGGGGAGGCCGGGCAGCACTCCCGGACACCTCCCCCGCACCGCCGGGTCCGATCGTGCCATTTGAAAATGGAATCCACTTTCAAGTAGCGTGCGGTCACCGCGTCACCCAGCCACCCCAGGAGATCGCCATGGCCGTACCCAAGCGGAAGATGTCCCGCAGCAACACCCGCCACCGCCGTGCCCAGTGGAAGGCCACCACCCCCCGGCTCGTGACCGTCACCCTCGACGGCACCCCCTACCTCGTCCCGCAGCGACTGGCCAAGGCCTACGAGCGCGGGCTGCTGCGCCCGGAAGGCTGAGCCGACGGCATGACGCACAACCGACTGCCCGTCACCGTCCTGTCCGGCTTCCTCGGAGCCGGCAAGACCACCCTGCTCAACCACGTCCTGAGCAACCGAGAGGGCCTGCGCGTCGCGGTCATCGTCAACGACATGAGCGAGATCAACATCGACGCCGCCCTGGTGCGCGGCGGCGAGGCCGCCCTCTCGCGCACCGAGGAGCGCCTGGTCGAGATGACCAACGGCTGCATCTGCTGCACCCTGCGCGACGACCTGCTCGAAGAGGTCGACCGGCTGGCCCGCGAGGGCCGCTTCGACCATCTCCTCATCGAGTCCAGCGGCATCTCCGAGCCGATGCCCGTCGCGGCCACCTTCGCCTTCCCCCGCGACGACGGAGCGACCCTCGGCGACCTGGCCAGGCTCGACACCATGGTCACCGTCGTCGACGCCGCCAACTTCCTGCCGGAACTGGCCGGCGGCGACGGGCTGGCCGAGCGGGGACTGGACCAGTACGAGGACGACGAACGCACCGTCAGCGACCTGCTGATGGACCAGGTCGAGTTCGCCGACGTCATCGTCCTCAACAAGACCGACCTGGTCGATACGCACAGCGCCGGCCGCCTTGAGGCCGCACTCGCGCGCCTCAACCCGGCCGCGCGTATCGTGCGCGCCCGGCACGGGCGGGTAGACCCCCGCGATGTTCTCGGCACCGGGCTGTTCGACCTCGAGAGGGCCCAGCAGGCACCGGGCTGGGTGCGGGAGCTCAACGGCGACCACGTACCGGAGACCGAGGAGTACGGCATCTCCAGCACGGTCTTCCGCGCCGCTGCGCCCTTCCACCCCGGCCGGCTGTGGACCCTCGTCACCGAAGGACTCGACAGCGGCACCTACGGCCGGGTCCTCCGCTCCAAAGGCTTCTTCTGGCCGGCCGGCCGCCCGAAGGTCACCGGACTGTGGTCGCAGGCCGGGGCCGTCGCCCGCTTCGAACCGTCCGGCGCCCGCGCCATCGGCGACACCCAGGGCCAGGAACTGGTCTTCATCGGCACCGGGTTGCGCGCCGAGGCGCTGCAAGCCGCCCTGGCCGACTGCCTCCTGGCCGACGGGGAGCCACTCTCCGACGACCCGTTCCCGGCCTGGGACACCTACGGACTCGACGACGCCTGCACACACGAGCACCCGGAACCCGGGGAGCTGATGCCGCAGGCCTGACAAGCCCCAGGTCGGGCGGTGACGTCTCCCCCGGGCAAAGCCCGCCGCACGCAAGGCAGTTGTCGGCTCGGCGTCTCCCGGCTGGTGCTGCTCACCGGCGACGCACCCGAGACCGCGCAGGCCGTCGCCGGCGCCCTCGGCATCACCGGCCGGGCGGCGTCTTTGGCCGGAGCTACCGGACCGCGACCAGAACGCAGCTGTTGCCGAACTGCCAGACCGGAGCGGCGTGTTCAAAACCCGCGGCGCGCAGCAGCTCGGCGTGATCGGACAGGGTCAGGCCGTTGTCGCAGCCGCCGATGGACGCCGGGAGCAGGCGGCGGCGTTCGGCGAGGCATTCGGCAAGCTCGGGCTCGTCCGCCACCGCCGTCCACCACGACTCCCAGTCCTCGTCGGCGAACGCCTGCTGCCGCTCGGCCCGGCGGCGCCCGACGTGCGAGGCGATCACGGCGGGCGCGGCGCCGTCCGGCGGGAGATGGTCACCGTTGATGAGGGTGCCGCCGGGGCGCAGGAGGGCGGCGAGCTGTGCGTAGGTGCTCCGCAGGGTGTCCTTGGGGATGTAGTGGAGTGCGGTGGTGGAGACGGCCGCGTCGAGCGGGCGGTCCAGCTGCAGGGCATCGGTCCAGCCGTGCTCGCCGATCACCGTGTCGACGTAGCGGGCGGCGGATGCGTGGTGGGTGCGGGCCAGTTCCAGCAGCAGGGGGTCCACATCGACGGCCACGATCTCCGCGTGCGGCAGGCGTCCGGCAAGCCGGGCGGCGAGTGACCCCGGACCGCAGCCCAGGTCGACGATCAGCGGTCTGGTCTGGCTCTCCGTCACATGCTCGACGACGTCGGCGATGACGGTGAACCGTTCCTCGCGGTCGATGGCATAGCGCTGTTGCTGGCGCTCCCATCGCTCCACCCACAGTTCGGCCGTCCCCATGCTCAGCCCCATCTGGTCGTGCCACCTCTGCCGTCTCGTTCCGGTCATGCCCTTCCGGGAAGGTGAGAACGAGGCTACAGGTGGAAACGGTTTCCATTAGCATTTTGGGGTGCCGGATCACCCCAGGGTGGCGAGGACGCTGAGCAACCGGTCGATTTCCTCGGGGGTGTTGTAGACATGCAGGCTGACGCGCACCGAGCTGGTCTTCTCGCCGGCGCCGGCCTGGCAGTGCCCGTCGGTGCGCACCATGAAGCCATGGCTGAACAGGATGAAGCCAAGATCGCTCGCTCCGATGCCACGGTGCCGGAACGTGACGATGCCGCAGCGCTGCTGCACCAACGCCTCGGCGGTCAGGCTGTGCTGGCAGCCGAGGATCTCGTAGGCGTCCAGGTGGCGCAGCCCGTCGGAGAGCCGGGCCGCGAGGGCCACCGTCCACCGTTCGATCCGGTCCGTTCCCGCGGCATCCAGCCAGTCGAGCGCGGCCGCCAGGCTCACGATCCCCGTGGTGTTGGGGCTGCCGCTCCACCCGCCCGGGGTGAATTCCGGGCCGCGCGTCTGACGGGCCCAGACGGCCCCGGAGCCGGGCAGCGCCAGGGTCTTGTGCCCGGAGAAGACCACGAAGTCGACGTCGAGGTCGGCGACCGACACCGGCAGGTGGCCTACGCTCTGGGCGGCGTCGAGGCAGATCGGCACCCGCGGTCCCACGGCCCGGCGGATGCGGTGGACGTTCATGTCCCCGCCGTAGACATGGTGCACATGGGTGGCCGCGACGAAGGCGGTGCGGGGGCCGGTCAACTCGGCCAGCGCTGCCGGGTCATAGTCGCCGGACGAGGCCTGGCAGGGCATCTCCCGCACTCGGATCCGTACTCCCTGCCGGTCCAGCAGCTGCTGCGTCTCGAGCCACGGGGAGAGGTTCGCCTGGTGGTCGGCGAACGGGACGACGATCTCGTCCCCGTCGGAGAGCAGTGCGGGCAGCCACTCCCGGGCGATGGCGCGCAGCCCTTCGGTGGTCCCGCTGGTGAAGTGGACACCGGAGCGTTGCGGATCGGGGTCGCCGAGGAAGTCCTTGATCCGGTCGCGGGTGCGCTCCACCAGTGCCGTCGCGGCGTTGGCCCACGGGTAGGTGCCGCGTCCTGCATTGGCGTTGGCGGTGCTCAGATGGGTCTGGACGGCATCGAGTACGGCCTGCGGCTTCTGGGACGTCGCCGCGCTGTCCAGGTAGGCCAGCTCCGGATTGCCGGTGATGATCGGGAACTGGGCGCGCAGCGAACGCTGCCATGTGCGCAACTCCTCCGGGAAACCCGCACCATGACCAGGGGCCGTCATCGGATCACGTCCGTCAGTCCCTGACCAGGGGCGCGCCCGCGTCGCGCCAGGCGATGACGCCGCCGGTGAGGCTGCGGACGTCGGGGTGCCCCATCCGGGTCAGCAGCGCGGCGTACCGGGCGGACTGCTCGCCGATAGGACACACCAGCAGAACCGGCTGCTGCCTGCTGAACGGCATCCCACCGCGCACCAGCTCGTCGAAGAGCTCGTCGACGATGTTGACCGCCCCCTCGATGTGCAGCGCGGCATACGCGAACGGGCTGCGCAGATCGACCACCAGGGGACGCTCCTGCGCGATCCACTTCGGGGCCTCCTGGGCGTCGATGACCGTGGCCGCGGCGATCTCGGCGGCGGACAGATCGGCCGCCGAGTTCTTGCGCGGCGACTGGTGGAACAGGTCGGGGCGGCGCTGCCTGACGTAGCCGAGGTAGCTCTCGATGCGGTCGCAGACGATGAAGACCGCCGACTTGCGGTCCTTTTCGCCGGCCTTACGGGCCGTCAGTGCCGCGTCGGCCTCGCGCAGATGGCGTACGGTCCCGAAGTAGGCGGCTCCGCCGGTGGGCCCGGCCAGGATGCCGCAGCGGCGGGCCAGGGTCAGCATGCCGTCGATGGCTTCGTCGGCGGTCACCGGCCGCATCGTGTCGTAGGTGGCCGGGTCGAAGAGGCCGACCTCCTGGACCTCGTCGATGGTGCGGATCCCCGGGATGAAGTCGGACTTGCCGGCGACCAGCCCGACGACCTCCACCTCCGGGTCGTGTTCGCGCAGCACTCTGGCCACTCCGGTGGAGGAGCCCGCGGTGCCGACGCAGGCGATGAAGTAGTCCGGTGCCCGGCCGCCCATGTCCTTGACGATCTCCGGGCCGGTGCCGACGGCGTGCGCCTCGGTGTTACGGGCGTTGAAGTACTGGTCCGTGTGCAAAGTGGAGCCGGCCGGGTCGGACAGCGCCTGGTGAAAGAGGGTCAGCGGGTCTTCGGTGTTGGTCGGGTCGAGGCATTCGCTCTGTCCGGGCAGCTCCTCGATCTCGGCGCCCAGCAGCAGAAGCAGGTCCTTGATCTCCGGTATCCGCATCCGGTTCGTCACGCTCTTGAAGGGCAGACCGTGCATCCCCGCTATCACGGCCAGGGCCTTCGCCGTATTGCCGCTGGACAGCTCCACCACCTGGCTGCCGTGCTGCACTGCGGTGGCCAGGCCGGGGCGGGCCATGCTCCACGCGGCGCGGTCCTTGACCGAGCCGAAGGGGTTGAGCATCTCCAGCTTGGCGTACAGGTCGATGTGGCGCAGACCGTGGACGGCCGGATCGATGCGCACCAGCGGGGTGTTCCCGATGGCCTCGGTGATGCTGTCGTACCTCATGGCTGTCCCCCCGGACATATCAGCGGCCAGTACTGCTCATCGAGGCACCAGCGCCAGGAGCCCGCCTCCTGCCAGACGGCGGCCTCGCGGGCCACGGGCTGATGCTGCGCGCGGCTGGTCCGGAAATCCATGCAGTAGCCGGCGGTGTTGGCGAAGCCCAGCAGCTCGCCGGGCCGGGGCAGGCGCGGCAGGAAGACCATCCTGCGCGTGATCAGGTCGGCCTCCAGGCACAGGCTGCCGGCCAGATAGACCCCTACCGGTTCGCCACCGGCTACGGCCCCGCCCCCTTCGCGGGTGATGACGAGGGGATCCATCAGCACTCCATGGTCCTCCAGGCTGACATCGTCCGCCTTCATCGCGAGCCGCACCAGATGCTCCCCGGCATCGGTACGGCGTACCTCCAGCACCCTCGCCAGCACCAGCCCGCACTGGTCCACCAGGGCCCGCCCCGGCTCCGTGTACAGGTCGCAGAGGTTCTCCAGGAGCAGTGTGGCCAGCGGGCGGCCGCCCAGTGACGGGGCGGGGCGGGAGAGCAGTGCGTCCAGGTAGCGCTCGGCGGCGACCGGGCGGTGCGCCGGGTACAGGCCGAGCGAGCCGCGAAGGGTGCCCGCCTCGTTGCGCAGTCCGTAGCCGTGTCCGCGCCAGGTCATGGCCGGGCGCCTGCCCAGCACGGCGTTCGTCAGCTCGGAGGTATAGCGCTCCCACTGTTCGCCGTCGGCCAGGTAGTTGACGCCGAATCCCCCGCCGATGTCCACCGCCCGCGGTCGCAGGCCCCGGCTGCGGCAGGCGTCCAGGGCCCTGATGCAGCCTTCGAGGGCGATGGCCTTCTCGTCGAGGCTGGTGGTGTCCAGGTGGTAGCCGACACCGGTCAGCTCGACGGCGTCGCCGTGCCGCTCGACGGTCTTGAGCAAGGAGTCCAGCTCCCGGGCCGGCGAACCGAATCGGCTGGGCCGGGTGAGCACGGTGACACCCGGCGCCTCGAACGCCGACAGCCGCAGCACGACCTTCCTGCGGGGCAGCCGGTAGCCGCGGACCAACCCGGCAAGGTCGTCCAGCTCGGTGTGCGAGTCGACGTTGACGGTGACCCCGGAGCGGGCGGCGAGCCAGAGGAATTCCGGGTTCTTGGGCCCGGTCGCCATGATGCGGTCGGGTGCGAAGCCGGCGCCGAGGGCGTGCTGCAGCTCGCCCAGCGAGGCGACGTCCACGGCCGCGTCCGTCGCCGCGAGCCGCCGCACCAGCGCGCTGGAACGGTTCGCCTTGTGCGCGAAGAACACCTGCCCGCTCAGATGGTGCTTGCGGTATGCGGCGCGGAACCGCTCGGCGTTGTCGGCGATCTGATCGGGCAGCACCACATTCAGCGGCGACCCCAGCGCGTCGACGAGCGTGTGGAGGAACCCCTCCGATCCCAGCAAGGACGCCAGTCGCGGCTCCAGGCGCGGCTCCAGACGTAAGGGCACAGCCGCCAAGAGACCCCAACCCCCTCGTGTGGGCACGCTCGACCTCGACCTGCGCTGTTCGTCGGTAACCACTTCCCTCTCTTGGATACCTTTACGCACTTCCGGTGGCGCGCCCAGCACGTGGCGGTGGATTACGGTCAACCGGCTGGGACGTCATCCGCGTTGTCCCGAACGCCGAGCAGCAGGCGGCCCTGATCTGTGCGGAGGGGCCCGTTCGCGATCGGGGAGCCGCTCGCCGAGGGCGGAGAGGGGTGGTATCAGTAGCGGATGGCTTCGCTGAGGAAGATCATCTTGATGATGTCGGTGTCCCTCGACGGCTACATCGAGGGGCCGGACCACGACATCGGCTGGCACCGTGTCGACGACGAACTGCACCGTCACTTCAACGACCAGCTCAGGGGCATGGGCGCCTTCCTGAACGGACGGGTCACCCATGAGCTGATGGCCGGATTCTGGCCGACCGCGGACGCCGACCCCTCAATTACGGGGCCGATGGCCGAGTTCGCCGGTATCTGGCGGGACACGCCCAAGATCGTGTTCTCCCGGACCCTGGAGCGGGCCGACCGGAACACGACCATCATGCGGGACGTCGTCGTCGAGGAGATCATGGCCCTCAAGGCGCAGCCGGGCGGTGACCTGTCGCTCGGCGGCGCCGGCCTCGCCGCGGCCTTCATGGAGCACGGCCTGATCGACGAGTACCGCATCTACGTCCATCCGGTCCTCATCGGACGCGGCAAGCCGCTGTTCCCGGCCTCGGACGCCAGGGCCGATCTGCGGCAGATCGAGACCCGGACCTTCGGCAACGGCGTCGTCCTCCTGCGGTACGAGGCGACCGGAAGCCGCTGATACGGACCACTCGCGCCCTGTTCAGACGGCGGCTACTCTGCGTCGGCACGGTAACTACGGGGAGGCCGGAACGTGTTCTACCAGCTGCTGAAGTACATCGTTCTCGGGCCGTTGCTGCGGTTGCTGTTCCGGCCGCGGATCGAGGGTCTCGAGCATGTGCCGGAGGAGGGCGCGGCGATCATCGCGGGTAATCATCTGTCGTTCGCCGATCACTTCGTGATGCCGGCGATCGTGCCGCGGCGGGTGACGTTTTTGGCCAAGGCGGAGTACTTCACCGGGCCGGGGCTGAAGGGGCGGCTGACCGCGGCGTTCTTCCGGGGTGTGGGACAGATTCCGATCGACAGGTCGGGGGGTAAGGCGTCCCAGGCGGCGATCTCGTCGGGGCTTGCGGTGCTGCGTAAGGGACGGCTGCTGGGGATCTATCCGGAGGGCACGCGGTCGCACGACGGCCGGCTCTACAAGGGGCGCACCGGCGTTGCCGCGATGGCGATCAAGGCGGCGGTGCCGGTGGTGCCGTGCGCGATGATCGGGACGTTCGAGGCGCAGCCGACGGGGCGGCGACTGCCCCGGGCGATGCGGATCACCATCCGGTTCGGGGCGCCGCTGGACTTCTCACGCTATGCCGGGCTGGTGGATGAGCGCACCGCGCTGCGGGCCGTCACGGACGAGATCATGTACGCGATTCTGCAGCTGTCCGGGCAGGAGTACGTGGACACGTACGCGGGTGAGGCGAAGGCCGAGGCCCAGGCGGAGGCCAGGGCCCAGGGGCGGACACCCGGCCGGCGGGGGAACGGCGGCGGGAGCTGAGCCTCTTTGCGCCGAGGGCGAACCGGGCTGCGGGCGGTGTTCGACGGTTCGTACAGTCCACGCCATGACGACAGGCAGCGCAGTGGTGATCGGGGCGAGCGGACAGATCGGGCGGGCGGCGGTGCGGGCGCTCGCGCGCGACGGGTGGGCGGTACGGGCGGTTTCCCTGCACGGCGGACGAGATGATTCCTGGCCCGGCGAGGTCCGTTCGGTGGCGGTGGACCGGGAGGACGACGCGGCGCTGGCCGGGCTGGTCGGCGACGGCTGTGATGTGCTGCTGGACTGCGTGGCCTACGGGGCGGGGCACGCCCGGCAGTTGGCGGGTCTGGCGGACCGGATCGGGTCGGCCGTGGTGATCTCCAGCGGGGCGGTGTACGAGGACGACCGCGGGCGCGGCTTCGCGACACAGGGCGAGCCGGACGGGTCTCCGGTCTACCCGGTGCCGATTCCGGAGACCCAGCGGACGGTGGCGCCGGGGGATGAGGATTACCAGACGCGCAAGGTGGCGCTGGAGCAGGCGCTGCTGGCGGAGGAGGCGCGGCTGCCGGTGACGCTGCTGCGGGCGGGGGCGATTCATGGTCCGTACAGTCCGCTGCCGCGGGAGCTGCACTTCGTCAAACGGGTGCTGGACGGCCGTCGGGTGCGGGTGCTGGCGTACGGCGGGGGCAGCCGCTTCCATCCGGTGCACGTGGAGAATCTCGCCGAGTTGGTGCGCCTGGCGGCTCGCCGGCCGGGGGCGCGGGTACTGAACGCGGGCGATCCGCAGGCGCCGACGGTGGCCGAGATCGCGGTGGCGGTGGACGCGGCGATGGGGGCGCCGGCGAGCGAGATCGTGCGGGTGGAGGGGGCACCGCCGTCGTCGGATGTCGGTGATACGCCGTGGTCGTTTCCGGAGCCGGTGGTGTACGACATGGCGACGGCCGAGCGGGAGCTGGGGTACCGGGCGGTGACGGGGTATGCCGAGTCGCTGCCCACGACGGTGGCCTGGCTGGTGGACCGGGTTCGTGGGCGGGACTGGCGGGAGGTGTTCCCGAGGATGGCGTCCTTCTACTCGGACGAGACGTTGTTCGGCTATGCGGCCGAGGACCGGTGGCTGGCCGGGCGGGAGGCGTAAGGCCGGGGCCGGGCGGGCTCGTCAGCCGGGGCCGGGTGGAACGCGTCAGTCGGGGCCGGACCGGCGGTTAATCCGTCGCGGGGTGCGGCGCCGGCGCGTACCTTGATCGTCATGATGCAGGGAATACGGGGGTGCCGACGATGAGCGCCCGGCTGCGTGGCATGGCGCAGGAGACGGAGCGGATCGTCACGGCAGGTGTGTATCGCGCACCCAGCGGGCGACTGGTGGACATCGGCGCGGCGGTCGAACGGGCGCGGGCGGGGACCCGGCTGTACGGGCCCGGCACGGTCGCCGTCGAGGGCTCGGGAGCGGGCGTACGGACGGTCTTCGAGGTGACGGGGGAAGGCAGTCTCACGGCGGGCCGACGGCTGGCCGAGGCCGGCGGCGGGCCGCTCGCGGTGCTGAATTTCGCCTCGGCGCGCAATCCCGGCGGCGGCTATCTCAATGGTGCGCAGGCCCAGGAGGAGGCGCTCTGCCGAGGGTCGGCGCTGTATACGTGTGTGCGCGAGGCGCCGGACTTCTACGCCGTGCACCGGGCCGAGCCGAGCTTGTTCTACAGCGACCGGGTGATCCTCTCCCCCGGTGTGCCAGTGTTCCGTGACGACCGGGGTGCGCTGCTCGAAGTGCCGTACGAGGCAGGGTTCTTGACGGCCGCGGCGCCTAACGCCGGGGTCATCGCGCGGCAGCGGCCGACCGAGACGGGCCTGGTGGCGGGGGCGCTGGCGGCCCGTGCGGAGCGGGTGCTGGAGGTCGCGGCGGTGGGCGGACACCGGCAGCTGGTGCTCGGTGCCTGGGGATGCGGGGTGTTCCGCAATGAACCGGCCCAGGTGGCCGGGGCGTTCGCGGCGCAGCTGCTGGGCGCCGGCCGGTTCGCCGGATGGTTCGACCAGGTGGTCTTCGCCGTACTGGACCGGCAGGCGGATTCCCCGGCCAGGGCGGCGTTCCGAGAGGTGTTCGCGCCGCAGGAGGCGGGCCGGTGAGCGGAGCGAGGGGCGGGCCGACGGTCCGCCGCGCGAGCTGATACCCAGATTGATACGCGAACGGGCGGCCGGGAACTTCCCCGGCCGCCCGCGGCGTTGACACTGACGTGATGTCAGGGAGCAACAGGCAGGTCGGAGGCACCCTTTGCGGTGGCCTTCGCCGTCTGCTTGCTCGGCTGCGGCGTGGCGTGCGGGGCGCACGTCACATCCTTGGCATCCGTCTTCCCGGTCAGGAAGTAGGTGTCGACCCGGTCGTTGATGCAGGGGTTGACCTGGCCGGTGACACCGTGCGATCCGGCGTCCCGCTCGGTGATCAGGCGGGAGCCCGCGAACCGCTTGTGCAGCTCGACCGCGCCGTCGTACGGCGTGGCCGCGTCACGGGTGCTCTGCACGATCAGGACGCTGGGCAGGCCCTTGCCGGTCTTGACGTTGACCGGGGTGTGCTGCTTGGCCGGCCAGGTGGCGCAGGGCAGGTTCATCCAGGCGTTGGACCAGGTCATGAACGGCGCCTGCTGGTGGATGCGGGTGTTGTCGCGGTCCCACTTCTTCCAGCTGGTGGGCCACTTGGCGTCGGTGCACTCGACGGCCGTGTAGACGGCGTTGCCGTTCTCCGCGGCGATGTTGCCCGCGGTGTCCTTGAGGTTCGGTCCCGCGTTCTCGACGAGAGGCTTCTCGTCACCGGAGAGATACGCGCTCCAGACCTGGGCGACCGTGGCCCACATGGAGTCGTAGTACGGCGCGTTCTGGAAGAAGCCGGTGAGCTCGGCGGGGCCGACGACGCCACCGATCGGGTTCTTCTTGGCCGTCGCGCGCAGCTTCTCCCACGCCGCCTGGACCTTCTCCGGGGTGTCGCCGATGTGGTAGGTCGCGTCGTTCTTGGCGACCCACTTCCTCCAGTCGCCCCAGCGCGTCTCGAAGGCCACGTCCTGGTCGAGGTTGGCCTGGTACCAGACCTTCTCGCGCGAGGGGTTGACGACACTGTCGACGAGCATCCGGCGGACATGGTCCGGGAAGAGCGTCGCATAGACGGCGCCCAGATAGGTGCCGTAGGAGACGCCCAGGTAGTTGAGCTTCTTCTCACCGAGCGCGGCGCGGACCACGTCCAGGTCGCGGGCGGTGTTGGGCGTGGTCATATACGGCAGGAGCCCGCCGCTGCGCTCGGCGCAGCCGTCGGCGTACTCCTTGGCGAGCTTGCGCTGGGCGAGCTTGTCGGCCTCGCTGTCGGGCACCGGGTCGGCCTTGGGGGCCTTGACGAACTCCTGCGGGTCCATGCAGGAGATCGCCGCGGAGTGGCCGACACCGCGCGGGTCGAAGCCCACGAAGTCATAGGCCTTGGCGGTCTTGGCCCACAGCGGGTTCTTGGTGGTGATGCGGGTCGGGAACTTCATGCCCGAGCCGCCGGGGCCGCCGGGGTTGTAGATGAGGGAGCCCTGCCGCTCCTCCTTGCCGCCGGTACTGACGGCCCGGTCGACGGCGATCTTGATGGTGCGTCCGTTGGGCTTGGCGTAGTCGACCGGAACGGTGACATAGCCGCACTGGATGCCCTTGAGCCCCCAGTCCGCGGGGCAGTCCTTCCAGTCGATGCCTTTCTTGGCCGCGCGCGCGGCGGCGGTCTGGACTCCGCGCGCTTCGGCCGATCCGGTCTTGTGGTGCTCGCCCGCGCTGGCGGGCGTGGCGGCTATCGCGCCTGCTATGAGCGTGCCGGTCACCAAGGTGCCGGCAGCGCCGAGCGCTGCTGTTCGTCTCACGTGGTGGATCCCCCTGCATGGTGCGCCGCTTGTGGCGACGATGATCACAGAGCTAGCTACAGAGGGATCCTGTCGTCTCCTGTCCCCTCCTGAACAGGTTTGACCGCCATTTCTTTACCAATCCGTAGGATTACTGCGGTTGTCGACAGACGGCCGATGGGGCTCGCGTGCCACTGGACACCCGCACCGTCCGGCAGCGGCAGCGGCAGCGGCAGCGGCAGCGGCAGGAGCAGGAGCAGGAGCAGGAGCAGGAGCAGGAGCAGCTGTCGGAGTATCGCCGGTAGCCTGCGCGAGTGAAGCGTATGGAGCGGGTTGTCGGCGCTGTCGTGGGCTCAGCGGTGGGTGACGCGTTGGGAGCCCCTTTCGGGTTCGGCCCCCCGGGCGTGTTCTCCGCCCGGTTCCCCGGTCCGGGGAGCGGTGGGGAGATGTGCGGAGGTGGTGGCTGGGAGCCGGGCGAGGCCACGGACGATACGCAGATGGCCGTTCTGGTCGCGGAGTCACTGCTTCAGCGGGGCGGACTGGACTTGCCGGACATCTTCGCCCGCTTCCAGCAGTGGGCGGCAGCTGAACCCAAGGACATCGGCTTGCAGACCGAAGACGTCTTGACCAACGGCATGCCGTGGGACCAGGCCTCCGCGGTCCATTTCCAAGCCAACCAGCGAGCGGCCGGCAATGGCTCGTTGATGAGGGCGTCGACTTCCGCGGTCTCCTTGGAATAACGCGGTCCGCGGTGGCCGGCCGGCGCCGCCCGGCCGATCGGGACGGCGGCGGGCGCGAGGTCGGCCGGTTCGCAAGGAACCCTGGTCACGCCGCCACCACTTGCCGGCCTGAGGCGCAACGGCCCGGACCTCCTCGACGGCCACCGCGGCGCCTGCCGCACCCCTGCTTCGCGCAGGGCTGCGCGACGACTTCGAAGGCTGCTCCGTCGCTTCCGGTGTTCGACGAACGCCGGCCATGTTTCTGCCGTACGCCGCATCCGGAGCTTGCGTAACACACGCCACAGTGGCGACCACTCCACCGGATGACAACGGGCCGCCGAGGGTCGATAACACGTCAATTGCCACGCACATGCCCATCAGGCATGTGCCGCACCCACCGGCTTCAGTAACCTTCCGTGCAGGCTCTCCCACACGCTGCCACGAGGGAGAGCTTTGGCGTTTTCGTCTCGAGCGGCCCCGTCCGACTCTCCAGGAGGAGATCAGAAGTGCCCGGTATCGATCAGGTGTTGGCCCAAGCGATGGGGATCCCCGGCGTCCTGGGGGCCGGGCTGGTCGACTGGACCAGCGGGCTGACACTCGGTACGGCCGGGCAGGCGCCCCGCTCCGATCACGAAGCGGCCGCCGCGGACACCGCCGAGGTGGTCCAGGCCGTGATGCGCAACGCCACCTTCGACACGACGGATGCGGGCGGCCCCGGCCTGGAGGACCTCATCATCACGGCAGCGGGCAGTTACCACCTCATCCGCTTCGTCCACACGGCCTTCGACAGCCAGACCTATCTATACCTCTGGCTGGACCGCAGGCAGGCCAATCTGGCCATCGCCCGGTTACGGCTGCGCGATCTGGCCGCGGAGCTGGTCGCGGCCTGACCCGCCGCCATGACCTTGCCCATATCGCCCCGCCCGGCCGCGCCCGTCGGACTGCTCGACCGGCTCGCCGCGGAACGCGTCACCGGCGCCCTGCACGGCCCGAACGGCTGTGTCTATCTTCGCGACGGTGCCATCTACTGCATCGAGGGCAGTACGGCGCCTGGGCTGGACACCCGGCTCAGCGCGGCCGGGCGACTGCCCTCGGGGGGCTGGCAGCGGGCGCGGGAATCGGCGGGGCCGGAGCGCCGCGGCGGTCAGTTCCTGGTCAGCGAAGGGTGGCTGACGCAGGGCGAGTTGGAGATCTGCCATCTCGGCGCGCTCCTCGACGCCGCGTTCTTCGCACTGCCCCTGCCGCCGGAGAGCACCTCGTTCACGCCGGGCAGCACACACTGGCTGGGCGTCGTACGGCGGATCAGCGCCGCCGCCCTCCAGCAGGCGACGGCCCATCGCCGGGCCCTGCTCGACCGGCTGCACCCCTGGGCGGCGGTCGACGCCTCGCCCGTCGTCCCCGTCACCCCGCCCGGCTCGGGCCGCCGCTCCCCCACCACCGGCAGACAGCGCCGGCTGCTCGACCGGGCCGACGGCCGGCACACCCCGTACGAACTCGCCCGCGCCCTGGGCCAGTCCGCCTTTGTGACACTGCTCGACATCCGCCGCCTCGCCGCGGCCGGACTCGTCCGGGTGCCCACCGCGCCGGCGGCGCTGCCCCGGCGGCGGCCCGGCGCCTGTAACCCCGTAACAGAAGGGCCCTCGCCGACCTGGCAACTACCGGTACCGGACATTCTCGAGACCGCCGATCCGGATATTGCCCTCCTTGTCCGACTCCGTACGGCGCTGGAGGAAAACCTGTGAACCCATGCGAAGCACGGCCATGAGGCACGTACTCGGAATGCGCGCCGCAAGAAAGAGAATCAGGAGACTTATGACAATCGAACCCGACGTGCGGGATGAATTACTCGCCTTACGTGATCAGGTGCGGCATCTCCAGGGCGGAATGGTGGCCAGCGCGGACGGCATGGTCATCGCCCATGATCTGCGGGACATCGAACCGGACGGCCTCGCCGCGCTCACCGCCGCGGCCATCGGAGTCGCCAAACGGCTCACGGAGGCAACCGGGCAAGGCGCGTTCGAAGAATCCCTCACCCGTGGCACCGACGGTTATATCGCGGCCTATTCGGCCGGCGGCCGCGCCGTTCTCACTGCCGTGGCGGGTCCGGACACCAATGTGGGCCGGCTGCACTGGCAGGCCCGGCGAACGGCCGCGCGTATCGGCGCCCTGATGGACCACTCGGCCCGCCCCTGACCCCGACCACCCGGCCACCCACCCCTACCCAACAACCAGAGAAACACGGAAAGGTCTGTCATACCCATGGCTCAAATGGAAGCCGCCCTCACCGACGCGATGTCAACCATCGAGGGCGCCATCGGTGTCGCCCTGGTCGACTACACCAGCGGAATGGCGCTCGCCACGCTCGGCGACAACAATGCACTGGACCTCAATATCGCCGCGGCCGGCAATACCGACGTCGTACGAGCCAAGCTGCGCACCATGGAAATGCTGGAACTCCAGGGCGCCATTGAGGACATGCTCATCACGCTGACCGCGCAATACCACCTGATCCGTCCGGTGGCCGGAAAGAACGGCTCCGGGCTCTTTCTCTACCTGGTGCTGGACCGCAAGCGCGCCAATCTTGCGCTGGCGCGCCATCGCCTCGCCCGGCTAGAGGCCGAACTGGAGGTGTGACCGGGCAGCCTCGTCCAGGATGCGCCGCAGCCGCAGCGCGTCCGGGGCGACGGCCGTGGCCAGGGCGGCGGGGCCGGCAAGCGGTGCCAGCACGCCCTGCCCGGTGCCGTCGGCCGCCTCCCCCAGGAGCCGTACGCCGACCGGTTCCGCCTCCCACTCCGGGTCCACCGCGAGAAGTTGGCCGACGGCGCGGTGCCCGTCGAGGACGGCCGCGGTGTCCCAGCCGGGGACGCCGGGCCCGTAGGCCGTCTCCTGGTCCAGGAGGGTGCGGCCCGCGCGGCGGATCGTGAGCCGGCTGCGCAGCGTTCCGGTCTGCTCGCCGCTGCGGCCCAGGACTTGTTCCTCGCGCAGGACGAGGCGTGCGGTGGGGGCCAGTTCGACGGTCGTGGTCATCCGCAGATCGCTGCCCGCGGCGGAGATCAGCGGCTCCGGGAGCCAGTCCAGCCGCGCGCCGTCGGCCACCCTCAGCCGCACATCGTAGGTGGCGCCTTCCGGGCTGCGGCCGGGCAGCGCGACGGTGGCCGCGGCGGCCGTGATGCGCAGCGCCGCGCCCTCCTCGGCCACGGCCTCGATGCACAGCCGGTCGCCGCCCAGCGGGGCGCTCATGGCGCCGACGACGCAGACCCGGGCCCGGTGGTCGTGCGAGCGGACACGGCGCAGCGCGAGCGGGCCGTCGCCGTCGAGGACCGGGAGGCGGGTATGACCGTCCGTGCCGGCGCGGGCGACGATACGGGCGGTGGCCCGCAGACCGGCCGCCGAGGCAGCGGCGGCCGGCGGCCGGGCGGGTGCGGGGACGGCGAGGGTCATGCGGCGCCCGCGGTCCAGTGCGCCAGCTGGTGGCGGATCCAGTCGGACACCGGGCGGACGCCGTTCGCCGTCTTCAGGGCGGTGAAGGTGACGGGGAGTTCGCCGCGCTGCGCCTTGGCGTCGCGGGCCATGCCCTCCAGGTCGACGCCGACGTAGGGCGCGAGGTCGGTCTTGTTGATGACGAGGAGGTCGGAGTTGGTGACGCCGGGGCCGCCCTTGCGGGGGATGTCGTCGCCGCCCGCGACGTCGATGACGAAGATCTGGGCGTCGACCAGCCCCTTGGAGAAGGTCGCCGTGAGGTTGTCGCCGCCGGATTCGACCAGGACGAGGTCCAGCGGGCCGACCTGCTCCTCCAGGTCCTCGACGGCCTCGAGGTTGGCGGAGATGTCGTCGCGGATGGCGGTGTGCGGGCAGGCGCCGGTCTCCACGGCCGCGATCCGCTCGGCGGGCAGTACGGCCTCGCGGAGCAGGAATTCGGCGTCCTCGCGGGTGTAGATGTCGTTGGTGACGACGGCGATGGACAGCTCGTCGCGCAGCGCACGGCAGAGCGCGGCGACGGTGGCGGTCTTGCCGGTGCCGACCGGGCCGCCGAGGCCGATGCGCAGGGCGCGTCGCTTGCCGTCAGGGCGTACCGGGTCGGCGGCGCTGTAGGTGTGGCGCTGGGGGAAGACATCGTCGCTGTGGTCAAGATGCATGCGGGCTCCAGGTGGTGCGGCGTGGTGCGGGGGTCAGGACGCGAAGAGGCGGACCGGCCAGGCGGCGTGCTGTTCGGCGGTGATGTCGAGCAGCGGCGCGGACGCGGCGGGCAGTGCGTCGACTCCTTCGGTGGTGACGCGGGCCGCGGCCTCGGCGCCCTGTTCCGCGACCCGGTCGACTTCGGGGGCGAGGCGGGCGAGGACGGCGGTGGCGTCGAAGGGGTCCAGGCTCAGCAGGCGAACGGCCGCGGTGGCTGGGCCGCTGATGTTCTCGTACGCGACGACGTAGGCGGCATCGAGCGGGGCGAGGCCGGCGGACCGGGCGGCGAGGCCGAGGACGACGGGCTGGTGGGCGCCGCGCGGGCGGGCCGCGGCGAGCGCGTCGAGTTCGGGGCCGGGCCAGGTGGCGCGGGCGGCCCGCATCATCTGCCGGCCGAGCCGCCGGGCGACCTGGCGCAGCGCCGGTACGGGCGTACGGGCATCGGCCGCGTCGTCCAGGAGGAGCGGGTCGCCGCCGGCCGCGGCCGCGGCGGCGAGCCCCGCGGCGACCAGGCCCGCGGTGTGCAGGCGGCCCCGGCAGAAGCTCTCCAGGGTGGCGGCGTCCTTGATGCGTCCCGCGGTGACGGCCGGTTCGGCGCCGCCCGAGTGGGCGTGCCCTCCGGCGGGGAACCGGCCGTCGGCGAGGACGAGCAGCGCTGCACGGCTCATCGGTGGTGCTCCGGGATGCTCATCGGTGGTGCTCCGGGATGCTCATCAGGGCCGCTCAGAAGAGGAAGTACCGCTGGGCCATGGGGAGTTCGGCTGCGGGGTGGGGTTCGACCACCTCGCCGTCGATGGTGACCGTGAAGGTGTCGGGGTCGACGTGGACACGGGGCAGCGCGTCGTTGTTGCGCATATCCGCCTTGGTGACACCGCGGGTGCTGCGGATGGCCTCGTACGACTTGGCCAGCGGGAGGCGCTCGGGGAGGTCGTCCTCGAGGGCCTGCTGGGAGACGAAGTTGACGGAGTTGCTGCCCGGGGCCTTGCCGGTGGCTCCGAACATCGGGCGGGGCAGGATCGGCTGCGGAGTGGGGATGGACGCGTTGGCGTCGCCCATCTGCGCGTACGCGATCTGGCCGCCCTTGATGACCAGCTGCGGCTTGACGCCGAAGAACGCCGGGTTCCACAGGACGAGGTCGGCGAGCTTGCCCTCTTCGACCGAGCCGACGACGTGGTCGATGCCCTGGGCGATGGCCGCGTTGATGGTGTATTTCGCGACGTAGCGGCGGGCGCGCGTGTTGTCCGCGCTGCCGTCGCCGGCCAGGGTGCCGCGGCGCCGCTTCATGACGTGCGCGGTCTGCCAGGTACGCATCACGACCTCGCCGATGCGGCCCATGGCCTGGGCATCGGAGGACATGATCGAGATGGCGCCGAGGTCGTGCAGGATGTCTTCGGCCGCGATGGTGGAGGGCCGGATCCGGGACTCGGCGAAGGCGAGGTCCTCGGGGACGGCGGGGTTGAGGTGGTGGCAGACCATCAGCATGTCGAGGTGTTCCTCGATGGTGTTGACGGTGTGCGGCCGGGTGGGGTTGGTGGACGCGGGCAGCACGTTCGGTTCGGAGACCATCGCGATCATGTCGGGGGCGTGGCCGCCGCCGGCACCTTCGACATGGAATGCGTGGATCGAACGGCCGGCGATGGCGGCGAGGGTGTCGCCGAGGAATCCGGCCTCGTTGAGCGTGTCGGTGTGGATCGCGAGCTGGGCGCCGCTCTCCTCGCAGACCCTCAGGCAGGCGTCCAGGACGGCGGGGGTGGCGCCCCAGTCCTCGTGGATCTTGAAGCCGAGGATGCCGGCCCGCAGCTGGTCGCGCATCGACGCGAGGGACGTGGTGTTGCCCTTGCCGAGCAGACCGACGTTCACCGGCAGGGAGTCCATCGACTCGAACATCCGGGCAACGTGCCAGGCGCCGGGGGTGATGGTGGTGGCCTTGCTGCCCTCGGCCGGTCCGGTGCCGCCGCCGACGAGCGTGGTGACGCCCGAGGCCAGCGCCTCGTCCACCTGCTGGGGGCAGATGAAGTGGACGTGGGTGTCGATGGCGCCGGCGGTGAGGATCTTGCCGTTGCCCGCGATGACCTCGGTCTCGGGGCCGATGACCAGGTCGGGGTGGACGCCGTCCATGGTGTCGGGGTTACCGGCCTTGCCGAGGGCGGTGATCTTGCCGTCACGTATGCCGACGTCGGCCTTGACTATGCCCCAGTGGTCGAGCACGACGGCGCCGGTGATCACCGTGTCCGGGGTGCCCTCGGCGCGGGTGGCGCGGGACTGGCCCATGGACTCGCGGATCACCTTGCCGCCGCCGAAGACGGCCTCGTCACCGGCCCGGCCGGGCCCGCCCGAGCGGTCCTCGGTGATCTCGATGACCAGGTCGGTGTCGGCGAGCCGGATCCGGTCGCCGGCGGTCGGGCCGAAGAGATCGGCGTACGCCTGGCGGGTCAGCTCAGCCATCGAGAGTGCCTCCGGTCTCGCCCCGTAGGCCCGCGACGATCCGCTTGCCCCCGATGGGGACGAGCTCGACCTCGGTGGGGATGCCGGGCTCGAAGCGCACGGCGGAGCCGGCCGCGACATTCAGCCGCATGCCGTGCGCGGCCACGCGGTCGAAGTCGAGGCCGGGGTTGGCCTCGGCGAAGTGGTAGTGGGAGCCGACCTGCACGGGGCGGTCGGCGGCGTTGAGGACGGTCATGCGCGTGAGGGGGAGGCCTTCGTTGAGGCGCACCGGCTCGTCGGCGTAGAGGATCTGTCCCGGGATCATCTTCTGCTCTCCCGTGGTCAGTTGATGGGTTCGTGAACGGTGACGAGCTTGGTGCCGTCGGGGAAGGTGGCCTCGACCTGCACGTCGTGGATCATTTCGGGGACGCCTTCCATGACGTCGTCCCGGCTGAGCACCTTGCGCCCCGAGGACATGAGCTCGGCGACCGTACGGCCGTCCCGGGCTCCCTCGAGGATGTGGACGGTGAGCAGCGCAATGGATTCCGGGTGGTTGAGCTTCAGCCCCCTGGACCGTCGCCTTTCGGCCACGTCTGCCGCCACATGAATCATCAAGCGTTCTTGTTCATGCGGGGTCAGTTGCATACCTTCCACCTCACAGTCTTCCCGCCTGGGCGCATTCGTCCAGGTCACAGACGTGGACACGCCCATGTGGGTAGGTGTACCACGCAGCAATTAAAGAGGGAGCAAACCGACTTCCAGCACTTGATCATCAATAGCCCCACAGCCAGAGGCTAGTTCGGCGTGATTTCGGCGGCGTTACAAGCGCGGTCGCGTAGGTGACCCGTCTCAAGCTCGACGTAACACGGCGTTTCGCCATCCGTTACGGCGCCGCAACCGGATTCCCGGCAGCTCACACGCACCGCACTTCCCAGACAGTGGGCGGCGACGGTGGCTCAATTCGCCTCCCGAAGGCGCCGCCGGACCACCGAAACGGCGAGCCACGCGGCGCGCCAATGGCCACCAACTCCCCCAAACCAGACGCACCCCGCTCCGCGGACACCGCTGTCCGGTATCCGCTCTTGACGGTTCGCGGAGTGATCGCGATCCTCATGTGCGCGTCAATACGCTCCGCACCAACCCCCCACACCAGTATCGGAGCCATACCGTGACTCGTTCTGTACGAATACGCCGGGCCGCGCTGGCCACGGGCGCCGTCACCGCCCTCGCCGCCACCCTCTTCACCGCGGCCGGCGCCCACGCCGATCCCGCGCCGACCGCCGCCCCGGACATCGACGTCAAGGCCGTCAAGGCCGACCTGGACCAGCTCCAGTCGATCGCGGACGCCAACGGCGGCAACCGCGCGCACGGCAAGCCCGGCTACAAGGCGTCCGTCGACTTCGTCAAGGGCAAGCTGGACCAGGCCGGATTCACCACCCAGGTCCAGGAGTTCGACAACAACGGCGCCAAGGGCTACAACCTCGTCGCCGACTGGCCCGGCGGCGACGAAGGCAAGACCGTGATGGCCGGCGCCCACCTGGACTCGGTCGACGCGGGCCCCGGCATCAACGACAACGGCTCCGGCTCGGCCGGCATCCTCGAGGTCGCGCTCGCCGTCGCCAAGTCGAACCTCAAGCCCGCCAAGCACCTGCGGTTCGCCTGGTTCGGCGACGAAGAGGACGGCATGGTCGGCTCGCAGGCGTACGTCGACAAGCTCGGCGCCGACAAGTCGAAGATCGACTCGTATCTCAACTTCGACATGATCGGCTCGCCGAACCCGGGCTACTTCGTCTATGACGACGACCCGCGCCTGGAGAAGGTCTTCAAGGACTGGTTCGCGGCCAAGAACATCGCCACCGAAAAGGAGACCGAGGGCGACGGCCGCTCCGACCACGCCTCCTTCAAGGACGCGGGCATCCCGGTCGGCGGCCTCTTCTCGGGAGCCGACTACATCAAGACCGAGGCACAGGCGAAGAACTGGGGCGGCGAGGCGGGCAAGGCGTTCGACGCCTGCTACCACCAGTCCTGCGACACGTCGAAGAACCTCGACGACAAGGCGCTGGACACCAACACCGACGCCATCGCCAACGCGCTGTGGGAGCTCAGCTCCTGACGCTCACGCCGCACTGAACGGCCGGCTGTCCCGAACCGCCTGGCCTTCCTGAACGGCCGGCTGTCCCGAACGGCCGGCCGGCCCGAACGGTCAGCTCTCGCGACCCGGCCGCCGATCCCCGGCGGCCGGGTCGCGGTGTTCTGCCGCGATACCGAACCGGCGCCGTTCGCCCGGAGCGGACGGCAAGTGCCGCACGGAAGAGACCGTGCTGATCACCTGCTCCTCCTGAGCATCCTCCTCGCGCCGCCCCAGCTCTTCGAGAAGCTGCAGGTCAGCGGCGGACACCAGCGCCACCAGGGGCTTTCCGTGGCGCGTGACGACCACCCGTTCGCTGCCGTAGACGACGCGGTTGATCAGATCCGCCAGCTCGGCACGGGCTTGCGTCACCGGAATTTCGTAGGCCATGCTTCCATTCTAACGGGATGTACGTCCTGTACATTTTTTACGGAGAAGAGGAACGGTCATGCTGCGACCGACGGCCCGCTACGTCCTGCCGGAGTTCACCGAGCGCACCACCGACGGGACGCGCACCCTGGACCCGTACTCCAAGCTGCTGAGCGAGCGCATCATCTTCCTGGGCACCGCGATCGACGACACCTCCGCCAACGACGTGATGGCCCAGCTCATCTACCTCGAACACGCCTCCCCGGACCAGGACATCTCGCTCTACATCAACTCCCCCGGCGGCTCCTTCACCGCGATGACCGCCGTCTACGACACGATGCGCTTCGTGACCTGCGACGTCCAGACGGTGTGCCTGGGGCAGGCCGCCTCCGCGGCCGCGGTGCTGCTCGCGGCCGGCACCCCGGGCAAGCGGCTGGCCCTGCCCAGCGCCCGGATCCTGATCCACCAGCCGTCCCTGCACGAGCCGATCCAGGGCCAGGCCACCGATCTGCAGATCCAGGCGACGGAACTGCTGCGCACCCGCGACAAGCTGGAGGAGATGCTGACCCGCCACACCGGGCAGCCGCGCGAGGTGATCGCCGCGGACATCGAGCGCGACAAGATCTTCGACGCCCGCGGCGCCCGGGAGTACGGCCTGATCGACGACCTCACCCGCGGCCGCAAGCAGTCGTCCGCACCGTCCGGCGCACGGTGACCGAGAGTGCCGCCCCCGGAGCTGCCGCCGCTGCCCGCGCTGACGCGGGCCGAAGGTGACGTGATCGACCGGTATCTGGAGGTTCTGGACCTGCTGGGCCGGATCAATCCGGCGCGCACGAACGGCACTTACGGCGGCCTGCGCGCGGCCCAGGCCCTGGTCGGCAAGGCGGCCGAACTGCGCGACGCGCTGGCCCTGATGCACAGCCGCGGCGAGAGCGAACTGCACTCCGCGACGCTGAGCCGGGCGCTGCGGGTCCTGGACGGCGAGCGGCGGGCCCGGCTCGTCACGCTGCCGCCGCCCGCCGGCCCGTGACACGACACGCCCCCCGCCCGACACGCCCGTACGGCGTACCCCGCACGCTTGTTATAGAGGGGCGACAAGTTGCAGAACGCGCCCACACGACATGCGGCACTTGACGCTTCGCCGCTGGTCCCGGCCTCACCCGCCCTCGCACCACCCTCGCCAAACCGGGCATAAGTCACCATTCGGAGCAAATGTGACTAATGTCACGCACTCCATTTCTTACCGGATTTCGAGCGGTGGCGGCGTGAAGATCCCTCCACGACAAGACCCCGCCACCGCGACGGGGCGGTCCGGACGGACGCCTAATCCTGCCGCCGTCCCGGATGTCAGGTCGACGCGGTTGGATCGGCAGGAGCGGAGGACCCGAGCAAGACGGGGCCCCGGCCATCACGGCCGACGGGCTCCTTGGGGTGAAGCCGTACGCACGGCCGGGCATCTTCGCCTGCCCGAACCCGACAGGTCTCCCTTCGTAGGCGGCTGACGAAGGGTTGCGCATGAGCATGCGCAGGCATCTGCCGAATCTGCTGGCGCGCGCCGGCACCGTTTCCGCCCTCACCATGGTCACCATCGGGGGCACCACTGTGGCCCCCGGGGCGACCCAGGACGCCGAAGCGGCCGTGGTCTCCGCGAAGGCGCTGCGGATCGCGGCCTCCAAGCGGGGCTCGCCCTATCAGTGGGGAGCCCAGGGCCCGTACCGCTTCGACTGTTCGGGGCTGACGCGCTACTCGTTCAAGCACGCGGGCAAGGTGCTGCCCCGCACCGCCGCCGCGCAGTACAACGACATCAGCCATGTCTCCCGCGCCGCGCGCAGAACCGGTGACCTGGTCTTCTTCCATGGAGGCCGCGGCGTCTACCACGTCGGCATCTACGCGGGCCACGGCCGGATCTGGCATGCACCCAAGGCGGGAGCGGTGGTGCGCCTGGAGCGGATCTGGAGCTCCGCCGTATGGTACGGGCGGGTGGGCTGAGCACGGTCTGACCTGCGGCGATCCATGATTCTCGATCAATTGTCAGTGGGCCTGGGTACGTTGGCCGGTCACGCCGGGCAACGCCCGCGGCCTCCGCCCGATGCCGACCGCGGGTTCGTGCCAAGGGCTCAGGCGAGCACCAGCTCGGCGAGCAGGATGCCGCCGAGGGCGGTCAGCAGCGCCCCGGTGGTGGCCTCCAGGGCGCGGGCCACCCGCGGGCGGCGCAGCCAGTTGCCGAGGCGGTCGACGAGCAGCGCGACGGCGGGGAACCACACCGCCGCCATGCCGACCACGATGGTCGCCAGCAGCAAGGTGCGGGGCAGTGCGGGCTGCCCCGCCGGGACGAACTGCGGAAGCAGGCTGAGGAAGAGAACGGGGGCCTTGGGGTTGAGCGCGTTGGTGAGGAAGCCCTGGCGCAGGGATTGCGCGGTGCCGAGGCGGGCGGCCGGATCCGGGCCGGGCGTCTCGCCCGGCCGGTCGGCCGACGGCTGTGGGGCGGCGGCCGGGCGGCGGGCGACCGCGATCAGCGCACGCGCGCCGAGATACAACAGATAGGCACCGCCCAGGAGTTGGACGGTCTCGAACAGCGCCGGCACGGCGACCAGCACTGCCGCCAGCCCGGCCACCGCGAGCGCCGTGTGCACCAGCAGCCCGCCCGCGACCCCGACGGCGGCCGCCACCCCCGCCCGGCGCGAGTCGAGGGCATTGCGCACCACGACCGCGAAATCCGCGCCCGGCATGGCGACCATGCCCGCGGCGAGTCCGGTGAAGGCGATCAGCTGTCCGTCCATGAGAGCAGCATCGCCGGTCAGAGCCTTTAATAGGTACTGGCAATCTTCTTGGTCTGCCTAAAGAGATCCTTAAGGCTCGGGCGGAAGCCGGGACCGGGACGGAGTGGGCTACGGGAGGCTCTGATGTACGACCCCACGCGGCTCGCCGCCCTGGTGGCGGTGGCGGAGGCCGGCTCGATCACCCGGGCGGCCGGGCGGCTCGGCTACACCGCGCCCGCGCTCTCCCAGCAGCTCGCCAAGCTGGAGCGGGAGGCGGGGGCGGCGCTGCTGGTCCGCCACCACCGGGGCGCCCGGCTGACGGCGGCCGGTGAGCTGCTGCTCGTACGGGCGCGGCGGGTGCTGGACGAGCTGGATCTGGCGCGGCACGAGCTGTCCCAGCTGACGGGGCTGTCGGGCGGCCGGCTGCGGGTGGGCACGTTCGAGACGGCCGGTACGCATTTGCTGCCGCCCGCGCTCAGCGCGTTCCGGCGGGCGCACCCGGATGTGGAGCTGAGCGTGACGGAGTTCGTCCCGCCGCAGGAGATGGCGGCGGTGGCGCTCGGCGAGGTGGATCTGGCGCTGACGCATGAGTATGTGCCGGGCGAGGCGGTGCCGGTGCCGGACGGTGTGCGGCTGGAGCCGCTGCTGACCGAGGAGCTGGTGCTGGTCACCGCCCCCGGTCATGCGCTGTCCGCGGGCACCGGGCGGCTGGCACTGCCCGAGCTGGCCGGGCAGCCGCTGGTCAGCATGGCGCCGGCCAATCCCAACCGGCGCGACGTCGAGGCGGCGCTGGCGGCCGCCGGGGCGAGTGTGGCGGTGCGCTGCGAGTCACCGGGCTATGCGGTGGTGTGCGCCCTGGTGAGCGCCGGTCTCGGGGTGGCGGTGGTCCCGGAGATGATGGCGACCGGTGCGGTGACCCCGCTGGGGATCCGCCATCTGGCCCCTCCCGAGCTGTCCCGCACGGTCTCGGTGGCGTACCGCTCCGGCGGCGGCACCCCCGCCGCGGACACCCTGCGGGCCCTCCTGCACGGCGCGTTCACCCGGAAGTCCGCGGCGCCGTGACCAGGGCCTGTCCGACCCTGATGCACCGGACAGGCCCTAGGGCGCTCAGCGCACGCCGGCCGTCCACGGCATCGCGATACTGACCGTCTTGCCGCCGCAGGGGCTGGGGATGACCGTGAGCCGCCCGCCGGATTCCGCAGCGAGCGAGCGGATGATCACCATGCCCCTGCCGTTGTCCTGCTGGACCGCGGCGGGCAGCCGCCGGGGCCGGCGCGGATGGCTGTCGGTGACGCCGATCCGCAGCAGCTCGTCGCGGTCGAGGCGGAGCGCGACGGTGAAGGTCGGGGACTGGCCGAAGGTGTGCTGGACGGCGTTGGTGGCGAGCTCGGAGACGATCAGGCGGATGGCGTCGGCGGTGTCCGTATCGGCGGGCAGGCCCCATTCGGCGAGGACGTTGAGTGCATGCCGTCGGGCGAGGGAGACCGAGGCCGGGGCGCTCGGCAGAGTGAGTGTGGATTCCTGATGGTCTGCCATCGCGACGCCGTCCCTTTCCCGCCGAGGCCCGGCTCCGGCGTACTGCCGTGGGAACCGGGACGCCGACCGGGGATCCGATTCGGCCTCGGACTGGTGTATTGCGTCAGAGTGCCACCGTTGCTGCCGGTGGTGTGGGCGATCCACCAAGTTATCCAGATATCTGTCACTCACGACGGTGAACTCTGCGACGGAAAAGCGTATTTGGGGCGCCGGATGGCCTCAGAGCGAGGGCGCCGTGGCCACGATCGTGGCGACGGCCGCGTTGATCTGATCATTCGTCAGGTCGGCCCGCGCGGTGAGCCGCAGCCGGGAGATCCCGTCCGGCACGGACGGCGGCCGGAAGCAGCCGACCACGAGTCCGGCCTCCCGGCAGTCGGCCGCCCAGCGGACCGCCTGCTCCGGAGAGGGAGCCCGTACGGAGACCACCGCGGCATCCGGCCGTACCGCCGTCAGACCGGCCGATGTGAGCCGGGTGTGCAGCTCCCGGGCGGCCTCACGGACCCGGGTGGCGCGCTCGGGTTCGCGGCGCAGCAGCCGCAGCGCGGCGAGGGCGCCGCCGACGGCCGCCGGTGCCAGCCCGGTGTCAAAGATGAACGACCGGGCGGTGTTGACCAGATGCTCGATGACCCGGGCCGGGCCGAGCACCGCGCCGCCCTGGGCGCCGAGCGACTTCGACAGCGTCACGGTGGTCACCACATCGGCGGCACCGGCGAGTCCGGCGGCCGCCATCGCGCCGCGCCCCCCGTCCCCCAGGACCCCCAGGCCGTGCGCGTCGTCGACGACGAGGGCGGCTCCGTGTGCCCGGCAGACGTCGGCGAGGGCGCGCAGCGGCGCGGCGTCGCCGTCGACGGAGAACACCGAGTCGGTGACGGCGAGCGCCCGGCCGTCGTGGCCGGTCAGCGCGGCGCGTACGGCCTCCGGGTCGGCGTGCGGGGTCACTTGCGTACGGGCCCGCGAGAGGCGGCAGCCGTCGATCAGGGAGGCGTGGTTGGCCGCGTCGGAGACGACCAGGGTGCCGGGGGCGGTGAGGGCGGTGACGGCGGCGAGGTTGGCGGCGTAGCCGGAGGACAGTACGAGGGCCGCCTCGACACCGCAGAACGCGGCCAGTTCGCTCTCCAGCCGGGCGTGCAGTTCGGTGCTCCCGGTGACCAGCCGGGAGCCGGTCGCGCCGGCGCCCCACTGCCGGGCGGCCCGCGCCGCGGCGTCGGTGACCTCGGGGTGCCGGGCCAGTCCCAGGTAGTCGTTGCCGGCGAGGCACAGCAGCGGGGAGTCGGCGGGGCGGGGCCGCAGCGTACGGACCAGCCCGGCGCGCCGGCGCTCGGCGTGCGCCTCGTCGATCCAGTCGAAGGCCGCGCCGTACGGCTGCCGGTCGGGCTCGGCGGGGCTCGCGGGCGAGGGGTCGCGAAGCAGCGACGGGGCGGAGTCGTGCGGCATCGGCGTCCTTCGTCCGGCGGCCGCGTCTCTCGGCCTCGATTGTGGGCTGTCGATAGACGTTAGCGGTCGTTCAGCACGGCCACGGTGTGGTGATACACACACCCCGATCGCGACGCGTTGTGGGAATCCTCCTTGGCCGGGGGCGGGGGTGTACGTCAGGATCAACGCCATGGACCTGCTGAACACACTGGTGGACAAGGGACTGCGGCGCGAGTTGCCGACCCGTGAAGAGGCGCTCGCCGTGCTGGCGACCTCCGATGACGAACTGCTCGATGTCGTGGCCGCGGCCGGAAAGGTGCGCCGCCAGTGGTTCGGGCGGCGGGTCAAGCTCAACTATCTCGTCAACCTCAAGTCGGGCCTGTGCCCCGAGGACTGCTCGTACTGCTCGCAGCGGCTGGGGTCGAAGGCCGAGATCCTCAAGTACACGTGGCTGAAGCCCGATGACGCCTCGAAGGCGGCCGCCGCCGGGGTGGCGGGCGGCGCCAAGCGCGTCTGCCTGGTGGCCAGCGGCCGCGGTCCGACGGACAAGGACGTGGACCGGGTCTCGGAGACCATCTCCGCCATCAAGGACCAGAACGAGGGCGTGGAGGTGTGCGCCTGTCTCGGCCTGCTCTCCGACGGCCAGGCCGGCCGGCTGCGCGCGGCTGGGGCGGATGCCTACAACCACAACCTCAACACCTCGGAAGCCACTTACGGCGACATCTGCACCACTCACGACTTCTCGGACCGGGTCTCGACCGTCCAGCAGGCTCAGGCGGCGGGCATGTCCGCCTGTTCCGGGCTGATCGCCGGCATGGGCGAGACCGACGCCGACCTGGTCGATGTGGTCTTCGCGCTGCGCGAGCTGGACCCCGACTCCGTACCGGTGAACTTCCTGATTCCCTTCGAGGGCACCCCGCTCGCCAAGGAATGGAACCTCACCCCGCAGCGCGCGCTGCGCATCCTGGCGATGGTCCGGTTCGTCTGCCCGGACGTCGAGGTGCGGCTGGCCGGCGGCCGCGAGGTGCATCTGCGCAGCCTGCAGCCGCTCGCCCTGCATCTGGTCAACTCCATCTTCCTCGGCGACTATCTGACCAGCGAGGGCCAGGCCGGCAAGGACGATCTCGCGATGATCGCGGACGCCGGGTTCGAGGTCGAGGGCACGGACACGACGACGCTGCCGGAACACCGTGCGCAAGAGGCGGAGTCGGACGACGGGGCCGCCCGAGCCGTCCAGGCCGACGAGTCCCCCGCCGCCACGGTCCCCGCGCCCCCTTCCGACGAGGCCCGCCGGGGCCTGGTCTCGGTGCGCCGCCGCGGCGCCGGCACCGAGCTCCCGCCCAATGCCTGAGCCGTCCCGCACCCCCGGCGAACTCCTCGCGCTCGACCGGGAGCATGTCTGGCATCCGTACGGGCCGATGCCCGGCCGGGCCGAGCCGCTGCTGGTGGAGTCGGCGTCCGGTGTACGGCTGCGGCTGGCCCAACCCGTCGAGGGGCAGGCCGAGTTGGTGGACGGCATGTCGTCGTGGTGGTCGGCGGTACACGGCTACAACCACCCGGTGCTGAACGACGCCGCGCGCGGCCAGCTGGAGCGGATGAGTCATGTGATGTTCGGCGGGCTCACCCACGAGCCCGCCGTACGCCTGGCGAAACGTCTCGTCGACATCACTCCGGAACCGCTCCGGCACGTCTTCCTCGCCGACTCCGGCTCGGTGTCGGTCGAGGTCGCCGTCAAAATGTGCCTGCAGTACTGGCGCTCCCTCGGAAAGCCCCGCAAACAGCGGCTGCTGACGTGGCGCGGCGGCTATCACGGCGACACCTGGCAGCCGATGGCCGTCTGCGACCCGGACGGCGGGATGCACGAGCTGTGGCAGGGCGTGCTGCCGCGCCAGATCTTCGCGGACGCGCCGCCGGCCGGCTTCGATGCCGCGCCCGACGAGGCCTATGCGGCGCATCTGCGCGAGCTGATCGGCCGCCACGCCGATGAACTGGCAGCGGTGATCGTGGAGCCGGTCGTGCAGGGTGCGGGCGGAATGTCCTTCCACTCCCCGGCCTATCTGCGAGTGCTGCGCGAGGCCTGCGACGCGCACGGCGTGCTGCTCATCTTCGACGAGATCGCCACCGGCTTCGGCCGTACGGGGGCGCTCTTCGCCGCCGGACACGCGGGCGTCGCCCCGGACGTCATGTGCCTCGGCAAGGCGCTGACCGGGGGATATCTCACCCTCGCGGCAACGCTCTGCACATCGGAGATCGCGAACGGAATCTCCCGCGGCGAACTCCCCGTGCTGGCACACGGCCCCACCTTCATGGGCAACCCGCTCGCCACCGCCGTCGCCGACGCCTCCATCGGTCTGCTGCTCTCCCAGGACTGGGGGCAGGAGGTCAAACGGATCGAGGCGGGTCTGCGGGAGGGGCTGGCGGCTGCGAAGAGCGTCGCCGGGGTGCGCGAGGTACGCGTGCTCGGCGCGATCGGCGTCGTCCAGCTCGACCACGAGGTGGACATGGCGGCCGCGACGGCGGCGGCGGTCCGCGAGGGCGTCTGGCTGCGGCCGTTCCGGGACCTGATTTACACGATGCCGCCGTACATCACCGGTGACGACGATGTGGCGCGCATCTGCGCCGCGGTGTGTGCCGCGGCGCGCGAGGGCTGACGGCTCAAGGCTGAACTGGAGAGGCGACAACATGTCGGTGCTGTTCGTGACGGGCACGTGCACGGAGATCGGCAAGACCGTGACCACGGCCGCGATCGCCGCCGCGGCGCTCGCCCGGGGCCGCTCGGTGGCGGTGCTCAAACCCGCCCAGACGGGGGTCGCCGCCGACGAGCCGGGCGACGCGGCGGAGGTCGAGCGGCTGGCCGGGCCGGTCACCACGGTCGAACTCGCGCGCTATCCGGACCCGTTGGCGCCCGCCACGGCCGCCACGCGGGCCGGCCTGCCCCCGGTGCTCCCCCATGAGATCGCCGAGGCCGCCGCGAAACTGGACGCCTCGCACGACCTGGTGCTGGTCGAGGGCGCCGGCGGTCTGCTCGTCCGCTTCGACGCCGACGGCAACACCCTCGCCGACGCGGCCCGTCTGGCCGACGCGCCCGTCCTGGTGGTCGCCCAGGCGGGCCTCGGCACCCTCAACGCCACCGCCCTGACGGCCCTGGCCCTGCGCTCGTACGGCCTCCGCTCCCCCGGCGTCGTCGTCGGCAGCTGGCCCGCCGAGCCCGGCCTCGCCGCCCGCTGCAACCTCGCCGACCTCCCCAAGGCGGCGGACGCCCCCCTCCTCGGCCTGATCCCGGAGGGCTCCGGCGCGCTGCCGCCGATCGCCTTCCAGACGGCCGCCGGAGACTGGCTGGCGCCGGAGCTCGGCGGGTCGGGGGCGTTGCGTATCCCGTCGTGACGGGCGGGAAGACGCAGCGGGAAGCGGCCGGGGCGGGGGCGCGGCGTCGGCGGACTTGCGGTCCGCTCAGTGGGGAGACTGAGAGGAGGAGCGGACACCGTCGGCGAAAGGGGCCGTCATGTTGCGGCGCAGAAGCGTTTCCCGGGCCACCGTGCACCACCCGATTTTCGCCCGCTGCTATGCGCGCTGCTGCGGTCCGGCCACCGACCAGCGGCTGGGGCTGGCGGCGCTGCGTGAGCGGTTGCTGAGGGGTGCCGCCGGGCGGGTCATCGAGGTCGGGGCGGGGACCGGGCTGAACTTCGCGCACTATCCGGGGACGGTGTCGGAGGTGGTGGCGATCGAGCCGGAGGCCACCTTGCGCAAGGCGGCGCGGTCGGCGGCGGCGCGGGCCGAGGTGCCGGTGGATCTGGTGCCGGGGGTGGCGGAGGCGCTGCCGGTCAAGAGCGAGGCGTTCGATGTGGCGGTGGCATCGCTGGTGCTGTGTTCCGTACGGGATGTGGGGCGGGCGCTGGCGGAGCTGCGGCGGGTGCTGCGGCCCGGTGCCGAGCTGCGGTTCCTGGAGCACGGCCGGGCGCCGGGGCGGGGGTTGTCGGCGGTGCAGTGGTCGCTGGACCGCACCGTCTGGCCGCTGCTGACGGGCGGCTGTCACACCTGGCGGGATCCGCTCGGCGAGATCCGTGCGGCGGGGTTCGACGTGGTGCGCCTACAGCGGCTGACGGTGCCGGAACGGGGGCCGGCGCTGCCGGCGTCCCCGGTGGTGCTGGGTGCGGCGCGGCGGCCCCTCGACTGAGGCGCGGGTGTTCACACCGTCCAGGTGCGCAGTGCGTCCGCGATGGTGCGGACGTCCGCGGTGCCTTCCTTGACCAGGCGGGCGAGGTCGCGGACCCGTTCGGGAGAGGTGGCGATCTTCAGTCCGCTGGCGATGAGGTAGCCGTAGGCGACGGCGGTCGCGAACATCGCGTTCGAGCGCTCCAACGCCGGTACCTGGATGAGGAGTTGGAGCAGGGCCGCGGCGCGGTCCTGGGGGTCGGGGTAGACGGGGACGCCGAATATTTCCGCTTCGTGGCGGCTGACGGCGGCCACCAGGGCGCCCCAGTCGGTGACCTGGGGGTCGGAGGGGGTGTGCTGTTCGGCGATCAGGAGAAGCCAGGCGAGGTCGATGCGCAGCGTCACGTTGTGCCCGGCTGCCCATCCCGGTGCGGCGCCGCCACGGGGCCGCCGGCCCCGCCGGGCTCCGGGCCGAATTCCTCGGCGAAGACCCGCTCGTACTGCTTCATGAAGTCGGCGGCGGCCTCGACGAAGGTCTGGCCGGCCTCACCCGCGTCCCGCAGGACGAGCTCCTCGATATAGCGGTTCATGCTCACTCCCCGCTGCAGGGCGCGCTCCCGCGCCGCGTCGGCGGTGGCTTCGTCCACTCGGACGTTCAGTTGAGTCTTCGCCACGCTCTCACGCTAGCGCGGATCCGCTAGCAGGAGCAAGCGGCCGGGCCGCCGGCTCCGCGGCCCGCGCCCCACGTCCGGTGCGCCGCTCCGGGAAACCGGCCGGGAACGGGAAGGGGTGCCATGGCCACCGCATTCGAACGATCATGGCGGCATGGGCCATGGCCGGTCACGGCCCGCGCCGCTCACCCGCCCTCCAAGGAGGTTCCATGCCACGCCCGTTCCGCTTCGGTATCAATATGCTCGCCTCGATGACGGCAGGTCCTGGCGCCGGAAGTGCCACCATGCGGAGGAGTTGGGCTACGACGTCCTGCTGGTCCCGGACCATCTGGGCAGGCCGGCGCCGTTCCCCGCGCTGGTCGCCGCGGCGGAGGCCACCGAGCGCCCCCGGGTGGGGACCTTCGTCCTGAACGCGGGCTTCTGGAATCCGGCGCTGCCGGCCCGTGACGTCGCCGGCACCGACGCGCTCACCAGCGGGCGGCTGGAGCTGGGGCTCGGTACGGATTACGTCCGTGCCGAGCACGAGGCGGCCGGGCTGCCGTGGGGCTCACCCGGTGAGCGGGTGGACCATCTCCTCCGCACCATCGAGGAGTTGGACCGGCTGCTGGGCGACCCCGAGCATCTGCCGCAGCCCGCGCAGCGGCCGCGCCCGCCGCTGCTGATCGGCGGCAACGGCCCCCGGATGCTGCGGGAGCGGCGCGAGCGCTTCGGTTTCTTGTACATCACCGTCCTCGACGGGTTCCTGGACGCGTTCGCTCCAGTACTGGAGGAACTGAAGGGCAGCTGACCGGGGCGGCGAGGGCAGCCGGTCGCGGTCTCGGCCGCATCACGGGGCCGGAAAACGGTCGACAGCCTCGCCGGCACGGTGATGGGATCGCGGTATGAGTGATCTTCACATCCGGGCCGCGACACCGGCCGATCTCGATGCCGTACTGGCCTTCTGGAAGGTTGCCGCCGAGGGCACCAGCATCAGCGATGACACCGATGGTGTGGCCCGGCTGCTGGCCCGCGACCCCGAGTCACTGCTGCTGGCCATGGCGGTCCCCCCGGCTCGGGAGCAGTCGGGAGCGCGAGAGGAGGCGGGCGAGCTGGTGGGCACGGTGATCGCCGGCTTCGACGGCTGGCGCGCCTCCCTCTATCGACTCGCCGTGCACCCCTCGCACCGCAGGCAGGGCATATCGAGAGCGCTCCTCGAAGCAGCCGAGGAGCGTTTCGTGAAGCTCGGAGGGCGGCGCGGTGACGCCATGGTGCTCGAAGCGAACGACCTGGCCCAGCACGCGTGGGCAGCGGCGGGATACCGGCGTGAGGAGCAGTGGCGGCGATGGACAAAGCCGCTGGTCTGAGCATGGCCGGCCCGAGCCCGCCCCCGAATGTCGGGGGCGGGCTCTCCCTTCTCCTCATTCCGCCAACACCACCACTTTGCTGATCCTTTACCATGGAGGGACTTCAGACATGAAAGGTGTGTGAGCGTCCAGTCATGGGCGAACCTCCCAGTTGCCCGGCCGACAGCCGGGCACCCTCCCGACAGAGGGCGAACGTCCCGATCCTGTTCGATCATGGGACGGAGGTGACCCGATGACCGACCTGCTTCTGCTGGGCGTGGCGCTCCTCCTGACCGTGGCCTGTGGCATCTTCGTCGCGGCCGAGTTCTCACTGACGACCGTCGAGCGCAGCGACCTGGAACGCGCCGCCGAGCGCGGTGAGCGCGGCGCGGACAGCGCCCTCAAGGCCGTCCGCGGCCTCACCTTCCAGCTCTCCGGCGCACAGCTCGGCATCACCGTCACCGGCCTGGTCATCGGCATGCTCTCCAAGCCGGCCATCGCCACCTTGCTGGCCGGACCGCTCGCCTCGATCGGGCTGCCGCACTCCGCCGTGGAATCGGTGGCCCTGGTTCTCGGCACGGCGATCTCCACGGTCGTCCTGATGGTCGTCGGCGAGCTGGCCCCGAAGAACTGGGCCATCTCCAGTCCGCTGACGATCGCCAAGAAAGTCGCCACCGCCCAGCGCGGCTTCAGCGCCGCCTTCAAGCCGTTCATCAGGCATCTCAACAACGCGGCGAACCACATGGTCCGCCGGATGGGCCTCGAGCCCGCCGAGGAGCTGGCGTCCGCCCGTGGCCCGCAGGAGCTGGTGGCGCTGGCCCGGCACTCCGCCAAGGAGGGCGCCCTGGAACCGGACACCGCCGAGCTGTTCGTCCGTACCCTCAGTCTCTCCGAGCTGACCGCGGAGAACGTGATGACGCCACGGGTGCAGGTCGTGGCCCTGGAGGTGCAGTCCACGGCCGAGGACGTCGCCAATGCGACCCGCGCCACCGGTCTGTCCCGCTTCCCCGTCTACCGCGGCAGCCTGGATGCCGTCGTCGGTGTCGCACACATCAAGGACGTGCTGACGGTCCCGGCCGAGCGCCGCCCCCGGCACCCCGTCTCCGAGCTGCTGCGCGAGCCGCTGCTGGTCCCCGAGACACTGACCGTGGACCGGCTGCTGGACCGGCTGTCCGGGAAGCGCACCATGGCCGTGGTCATCGACGAGTACGGCGGCACCGCCGGTGTCGCGACGCTCGAGGACATCGTCGAGGAAGTGGTCGGCGAGGTCCGCGACGAACACGACCCGCTGGAGACCCCGGACCTCGCGCCCGCCGGGACCGACGCGGACGGCCGCAGCCTCTATCAGGCCGACGGCGCCGCCCGTACCGACCAGCTCGAACGGATCGGCCTCCGGCTCCCCGAAGGGCCGTACGAGACGCTGGCCGGCCTGATCGCCACCGAGCTCGGCCGGATCCCGGTGCACGGCGACACACTGCACGTGGCCGGCTGGACGATGGACGTACTCGATGCGTCCGGCCACCGCGCCGCGCGGGTGCTGCTGCACGCCCCGCCGCCCGGCAGCACCGGCGAGAGCGACCCGGAGGCCGGCCGATGACCGCCCTCCAGCTCTTCGTGGGTCTGCTGACGCTGGTCGTCAACGCCTTCTTCGTGGGCGCCGAATTCGCGCTGATCTCGGTGCGCCGCAGCCAGATCGAGCCGCACGCGGAGCGCGGTGACCGCCGCGCCACCAGCGTGCTGTGGGGCCTGCAGCATGTCTCGGCCCTGCTGGCCGCCGCACAGCTGGGCATCACGCTGTGCACCCTGGTGCTGGGCGCGGTCGCCGAGCCCGCCATCGCCCATCTCCTGGAACCGGTGTTCCACGCCGTGGGCATCTCGGACGCCCTGATCCACCCGATCTCGTTCGTGATCGCCCTGTCCCTGGCCACGTATCTGCACATGCTCTTCGGCGAGATGGTGCCGAAGAACATCGCGCTGGCCGAGCCGGTACGGAGCGCGCTGGCGCTGGGCCCGCCGCTGGTCGCCCTGACCCGTGCGCTGCGTCCGGTGATCTTCGCGATCAACGCGCTCGCCAACGGGCTGCTGAAGCTGCTGCGGGTGGAGACCAGGGACGAGGTGGCCGCGACCTTCTCGGACGATCAGCTCGCCAAGATGGTCGAGGACTCGCGGGCCGCCGGCCTGCTGGACGAACGGGCCCAGGAGCGGCTGCGCGACGCCCTGGAGCTGGGCCGCCGCCCGGTGCGGGACGTGGTGCTGCCGGCCGAGCGTGTCGTCGCCGCGCGCATGGGGGTCACCCCAGAAGACCTGGAGCGACTGGCCGCCCGGTCCGGTTTCTCGCGCTTCCCGGTCGTCGACGACAACAGCCGCATCCTCGGCTACCTGCACGTCAAGGACGCGCTGGACGCCCTACCGCGCGACCTGCCGTTCCCGGTGGGCGCGCTACGCCCGATCGCCCGCGTCAAGGCGGCGACGCCGCTGGACGACGTCCTGACGGCGATGCGCGGATCCCGTACACATCTGGCCGCGGTCATCGGCGACGACGGAACGCTGGCCGGGCTGGTAACGATGGAAGACGTCCTACGCGAGCTGGTGCTGCAGCGGCCGCCTACGGTTTGATCCCTCCCCACGATTCCGCTGCGCTTGGCTTTTGGCCCCACGTTGTTTGCTTTCCCGCCGTGGGGGGTCGCCGTTGCGCCTGCGGCCCCTCCGCTGCGCTTGGCGGGCCTCCCACGTTGTTGGCTTTCCCGCCGTGGTGGTTGTTCGCCGTTGCGCCTGCGGCGGGCGTGGTTTTGTCGGGTGCGGTGCCACGCCTCCGGACTCCGTCCTGCGGCGCGGCCCCTCCCACGGGTGGGTGGAAAACCGGGCCGGTGGGGGCGAGCGTTTCGTGGTCGGGTGCAGCCTGTGATCCACGTGGTGCACCCGACCACTGACATTCGCCCCCACCGGCCGTTCTTCTCCCACCCTCAACGGGGAGGGGGCGGGCCGTAGCGGCGGAGCCGTGTAGGGCCGGTCCCGCAGCCGAACAGCCCCGCGCAGCGGACACCGCCCGCCGCAGGCGCAACGGCGAAACTCCACCACGGCGGGACGGCCGACAACGTCGGGCCCCGGCAAAGCGCAGCGGAGGGGCCGCAGGCGTCACGGCGAAGAACCCCCACGGCGGGACGGCCGACAACGTGGGGCCCAGGCAAAGCGCAGCGAACGGGCAGGATAGGATCACCCGCGCCATGGAGATGAATGCCCACTACACCCGTTTCGTCGCGGTCGGCGACAGCTTCACCGAGGGAATGTCGGACGGGCTGCCCGACGGCTCGTACCGAGGCTGGGCCGATCTGCTCGCCGCCCGTCTCGCTGCCGTCTCACCCGGCTTCCGGTATGCCAATCTCGCGGTGCGCGGCAAGCTCATCGGCCAGATCGTCGACGAACAGTGCGGCCCCGCGGCCGCGATGGGCGCGGATCTGGTGACGCTGGTCGGCGGCCTCAATGACGTCCTGCGGCCCAAGTGCGACGTGGACCAGGTGTGCGCGCGGCTGTCGGACGCCGCCGGGCGGCTCGCGAAGGGCGGCGGGCAGCTGGTGCTGATGCGCAGTCCTGGCCGGCAGGGGCCGGTGCTGGAGCGGTTCCGGCCGCGGATGGAGCAGCTGTTCGCGCACATCGACGAGGTGGCGGCGCGGCACGGCGCGGTGGTCGTGGATCTGTACGCGTCCCGGGCGCTGTCCGATCCGCGGCTGTGGGCCGACGACCGGCTGCACCTCAACGCCGAGGGACACCGCCGGGTTACCGAGGCCGTCTGGCAGGCGCTCGGCCTGGCCGCCGAGTCGGACTGGGACGCGCCGCTGCCGGCCGCTGCGCCACCGGGCTGGGGCGCGCGGCGGGCCGCGGATCTGCGGTTCGCACGCGAGCATCTGGTGCCGTGGATAGGCCGTCGGCTCACCGGCCGGTCGTCGGGCGACGGCCGGGCGGGCGCCCATGTCAGCCCCGATCTGGGCAAACCCTTCTGGGTCACCCCTGCGGACCACTCGAACCCCGGCCCTGTGCCGGACTGGGGACGAGTGGGGGCGTAACCCGGAGCCCCTGGCCGGCTGCCCCGGACGGGGCCGCCCCGAGCGGAGCCGGGGTCACTGGGGGCGCCGCGCGTCGCGCGTCGCGAGCCTCGACCGCCCGCGCGGGTGTCAGACGGCGGCCAGCAGTGCGGCCGCGGCCTCGATGTCCGCGGTGAGGTTACGGTCGGCGAGGGACGGGTCCAGCGCCCGCGCCGCGCGATCGTGGAAGTCACGCAGTTCGCCGTCGCCCGCCGGGACGAGGCCGCGCATCCGCAACGCGCGGACCGCCGCGACCAGTTCACAGGCCAGGACGAGCCGGAAGTGCTCCACCGACTCCAGCAGCCGCCGGGCGCCGGTGGAAGCGAAGCTCGCATGCTCCTCCACCCCACGCGATATCACCGCGTGGCCGAGCGTCACCGGCTGTGCCGCGCCGCGCAGTTCGGCCAGGGCGGACTGCGCCGCGTACTCGGTGATCATGATGCCGCTGCTGCCGTCCTCGCCCTCGGCAAGGAAGGGCGGCAGTCCGGTGAAGGCCGGTTCCACCAGGATGCCGAGCCGGGTGGTCGAGAGTTCCGCGGTGCCCAGGAGTCCCAGCCGGAGCTGGTCGAGGGCCAGCCCGAGCCGGGCCAGGTGGAAGCCGCCGTGGTGGTGGTAGTCCTCCGCGTCGGCGTTGAGCAGCGGGTTCTCCACGGCGGCGTTGATTTCCACGGAGAGCACCTGGTCCAGCGCGGACCAGGCGTCCAGCGCCGTGCCGTGCACCTGAGGGAGGCAGCGCAGGCCGAAGGGGTCCTGCACCAGCGGCGAGTCCCAGTCCGCGGGGGCCAGCAGCTCGCGCATCCGCGCCGCGAGCAGTTGCGCTCCGGCGTGCGGACGGACGTCGTGCACATGCTGGGCGTACGGCTCGGTGGAACCGCGCAGCGCCGTCAGGGTCAGCGCGGCAACCAGCGGCACCCGGTCCAGCAGGTGCCCCAGATCGGTGGCGGCGAGCGCGGACTGACCGATGGTCAGCGCGCCACTGGACATCAGTGGCAGTGCGTCCCAGCGGGTCAGTGTCAGCGGCATGGGGGCGGGTCCGGAACCGCCCCGCCAGGGCAGTTCGCCGGCCAGAGTGAGGCCGAGCTCGCCGAGTGCGGAGAGGTCCCCGGTCCCGATCGCGCCCAGGGCGTGCACGGTGGGCAGGTGGCCGTGGGTGAGCGCCTCGGCGATGCGGTCCAGCACGGCGACGTCGATCGCCGCGCCGCCGCACAGCAGTTGGTTCAGCCGTACGGTGAGCATCGCGCGGGTCTGTTCGTCCGGCACCACCGGGCCGACACCGCCGCTGTGGCTGCGCAGCAGCCGCATCCCGAAGACGTCCATCGCGGAGTCCGGCACGCTCGCCGTCCGGTTGGCGCCCACACCGGTGGTGTAGCCGTAGACCCTGCGGCGTGCGGTGATCCGCTCGGCGGTCTTGCGGGCCTCCCGGACCCGTTCGCGGGCCTTGCCGTCGAGCAGGGGCCGGGCCTGGCCTCGGGCGAGGGAGGAGACCTGGGCGGCGCTGAGCGCGTGCCCGTCGAGGGTGAGGTGCATGGTTGCCATCAGTGGTGCCAGTCTTCGGCGGTGAGGGTGTTGCGGGTCTCCGGTGCCCAGACCAGGCTGACGATCGTGCCGAGCAGCAGCACCAGCGCCATCCCGCCCATGGACCAGCCCACGCCGAGCTGGGTCAGGCTGACCGGCAGGACGAAGGTGCCCACGGCCGAGGTGACGCGGCTGGTGCCGTTGAGGAAGCCGACTCCGGTGCCGCGCAGCGCGGTGGGGAACAGTTCGGCCGGGTAGACCTGGGTGATGTTGGAGGCCCCGGCCATCACGAACGTGTAGATGAGGAAGGGGACCATCAGCGCCCAGCCGGAGGCGCCGTTGAGGACGGCCATCGCCGCCAGGCAGACGGTGAGGATCGCGAAGGTTCCGATGGTGAACGGGCGGCGGCCCATCCGCTGCACGGGCCACAGCCCGATGACCCCGCCGAGCAGCAGGGCGACGTTGAGCACCAGGTTCTGGTTGTCGGCGTCGGAGATGTGCATGGTGCTCAGGATCTGCGACATGAACGTGTAGATCGCGAAGTAGGGAAGGACCTGGGCGCTGTAGAAGATGACGCCGAACCAGGTCTTGGCCGCCTGGCCGCGGGCGAAGAGTTCGCGGTAGCGGGCGGCGGGCGGTTGTTCGGCGGCCGCGGCCTGCGCGGTCTCGGCGGTGGCCGCGGACTGGCCGAGGTACTTGCGGCGGATCTGAGCGGCCTCGGCGGCGCGGCCGCGCGTGGCCAGCCAGCTCGGGGACTCCGGGATGCCGATCCGCAGCAGCAGCACCATGAGGGCGGGCAGCGCGCCGCTGGCCAGCAGCCAGTGCGCGGCGGTGTCGGTGATCGGGATGTAGGTGCCCAGGACGTTGGCCAGTACGTAGCCGACGGTCCACAGGACGGTGAGCGAGCCCAGCAGAACGCCGCGCAGCCGCCGCGGGGCGAACTCGGAGAGCAAGGTCGGGCCGACGGCGTAGTCCGCACCCAGGCCGAAGCCGATGACCAGCCGGAGCAGGAAGAGGACCAGCGGGCTGTGCGCCCAGAACTGGGCGGCGGAGGCGATCGCGATCAGCACGAAGTTGTAGAGGTACAGCTTCTGACGCCCGATGACGTCCGCCACCCGCCCGAGCAGGATGCTGCCGAAGAACAGCCCGATCAGCGCGGAGGCGCCGAGCAGTCCCTGCCACGCTCCGGACAGCTGCATCGTCGTGCCGAGCACGGGCAGGACGGCGCCGATGATCCCGAGGGCGTAGCCGTCGGAGAAGTTCGCCCCGAAGGTGGTGGCCGTTACCCGGAGGTGGAAGCCGGTGAGCGGTTCCTTCGGGGCGGCCCCCGGGGGAGCCCCTGCTGTGCGGTCCTCTGCCGCCGCCGTGTCCGTTGACATGCGTGCCTCCCGGCTCTGTTGAGTGAGGGGGGTGGGGGTCGGTGGGCGACAGCATGTATGAATTCAATCCGTCAAACAATAGGTTGAATGAAAGTTCCCATTCAGTTGCGCCTCAACCGGCCTGCCGGGGGCCGCATGTATTTCAGTGGTATATGTGCCGACAAGAGGTGAGTCCGTGAGTGAACGCGCGACAGGATCGAGCACCTCACCGGCCGTGGGGCGCGCCCTGGACATCTTGCTGTACCTCGCCGGCCGTCCAGGTCTTGTGCAGACCGCGGCGCTGGCCCGCGACCTCGGCATCCCGCGATCGTCCGCTTACCACATCCTGTCGGTCCTGGTGGATCGCGGCTTCGTCACCTACGTCCCCAAAGAGCAGGCGTACGGCCTTGGCCTCGCATCCTTCGAGATCGGCTCCGCCTATCTGCGGCACGAACCCCTGGAACGACTCGCGCGCCCCATCCTGCGTGACCTGTCGAACCGGCTCGGCCAGACCGTTCACCTGGGCATCCTCTACGGCGCGGAGACGGTCTACCTGCTCAAGGAGCGCCCCGCCACGGGCCGGTCCGGCGAAGTCGACGCGGCCCTCGTCACCGACATCGGTGTCCGGCTGCCGGCTCATCTGACGGCGAACGGCCGCGCCATCCTGGCCCACTCCCCCGAGCCCCAGGTCCGGGCGCTCTTCCCCCGGCCGGGCAGCCTCATCACGCGCACCGGCAAAGGCCCGCGCTCGCTCTCCGAGCTGCTGGGCCTGCTGGCACGGGATCGTGATCGCGGCTGGTCGGAAGAGGTGGAGCTGGTCTCCGAGGGGTTCCGCTCGATGGGCGTGGCGGCTTTCGACCACAACGAACGGCCGGTGGCCGCGCTCAGCAGCACCTGGCACCGGCACTACAGCCGGCACGACCCGGAGCATGTGCGTGACGTCCTGCAGCACGGTGCGGCACGCCTGACTGCCGCGGTGTCCGGCCACGCCCCCTCGGGACGGCCCGGGAGTGACTGACGGGGCGGACGAATCGGTTCTCGGATCCGAGAAATCGGACGGGTGCCGCTTCTTCCCGCCCGTCCCGTCGCCTGTCATGGGGCGCGGAACAGACCGGACCCCTGTCAGGAGGCAGCATGACCAGCGTTTCCCCCGATGCCCGCCGCATCCGCGCTCCCCGTAGCTCCGAACTGAACTGTCTGGGCTGGCAGCAGGAGGGCGCCCTGCGGATGTTCATGAACAATCTCGACCCCGAGGTCGCCGAGCATCCAGAGGACCTGGTCGTCTACGGCGGCACCGGCAAGGCCGCCCGCAACTGGGCCGCGTACGACGCCATCGTCCGCACCCTCAAGACGCTGAAGAACGACGAGACGCTGCTCGTACAGTCCGGCAAGCCGGTCGGCGTCATGCGCACCCACGAGTGGGCACCACGGGTGCTCCTCGCCAATTCCAACCTCGTCGGTGACTGGGCGAACTGGGAGGAGTTCCGGCGCCTGGAGCAGCTCGGCCTGACGATGTACGGCCAGATGACCGCCGGTTCGTGGATCTACATCGGCAGTCAGGGCATCCTGCAGGGCACCTACGAGACGTTCGGCGCGGTCGCCCGCAAGAAGTTCAACGGGTCCCTGGCCGGCACCATCACCCTGACCGCCGGCCTCGGTGGCATGGGCGGCGCTCAGCCGCTGGCGGTGACGATGAGCGACGGTGTCGCGATCTGTGTCGACTGCGACCCCACCCGTATCGAGCGCCGTATCGCCCACCGCTACCTCGATGTCGCCGCGGACGACCTGGACGATGCGCTCCGGCTCGCCCTCGAAGCCAGGGACGCCCGTAAGCCGCTGTCCATCGGCCTGGTCGGCAACGCCGCGGAGGTGTTCCCGAAGCTGCTGGAGATCGGTGCGCCCCTCGACATCGTGACCGACCAGACCTCGGCGCACGACCCGCTGGCGTATCTCCCCGTCGGCGTGAGCCTGGACGAATGGCACGAGCTGGCCCGCAAGGACCCGGCCGCCTTCACCGAGCGTTCCCGCGCGTCCATGGCCCAGCACGTCGAGGCGATGGTCGGCTTCCTCGACGCGGGCGCCGAGGTCTTCGACTACGGCAACTCGATCCGCGACGAGGCCCGCAAGGCCGGCTACCAGCGCGCCTTCGACTTCCCCGGCTTCGTCCCGGCCCACATCCGGCCGCTGTTCGAGGAGGGCCTCGGCCCGTTCCGCTGGGCTGCCCTGTCCGGCGACCCCAAGGACATCGAGGCCACGGACAAGGCCATCCTGGAACTGTTCCCGGACAACGAACACCTCCACCGCTGGATCAAGATGGCCGGTGAGCGGGTGGCGTTCGAGGGCCTGCCCGCCCGCATCTGCTGGCTGGGCTACGGCGAACGCCACCGCGCCGGTCTGCGGTTCAACGAGATGGTCGCCTCCGGCGAGCTGTCCGCGCCCCTCGCCATCGGCCGTGACCACCTGGACTCCGGCTCCGTCGCCTCGCCGTACCGCGAGACCGAGTCGATGCTCGACGGGTCCGACGCCATCGCCGACTGGCCGCTGCTCAACGCGCTGGTGAACACCGCCTCCGGCGCGTCCTGGGTCTCCCTCCACCACGGTGGCGGCGTCGGCATGGGCCGCTCGATCCACGCCGGCCAGGTCTGCATCGCCGACGGCACCGAACTCGCCGCCCAGAAGCTCTCCCGCGTGCTGACCAACGACCCCGGCATGGGCGTCATCCGCCACGTGGACGCCGGCTACGAACACGCCACCTCCGTGGCGCGGCAGCGCGGAGTGCGCATCCCGATGGCGGAGGACGACGCGAAGTGAGAACGGACAACACCGTGGCGACGGCCGTGGACGTGGCGCCCGAGCCCTGGACGGGCCGGGACGACGGGCCCGGGGCCGACAACCTGCGCTGGCACCATGCGGTCGGGTTCGATGCCGACCGCGCCGAGCCGGGCGATGTCGCGCTCGTCGGCTTCCGCAGCGATGAGGGAGTCCGGCGGAACAAAGGCCGCCAGGGTGCGGCGGACGGCCCTCGCGCGCTCCGCGGTGCCCTCGCGTCCATGGCACTGCCGTCGCCGGTGCAGGTGCTGGACGTCGGTGATGTGGAGGTGGGCGACGGCGACCTGGAAGGCGGGCAGCGCCGTCTGGGCCGGGTGATCACCTCCCTCGTCGACCGAGGTCATCCGGTGGTGGTGCTGGGCGGCGGCCACGAGGTGGCCTACGGCAGCTATCTGGGGCTCGCCGGCAGCCGCGCGCTGCGCGCGGGGGGCCGTCTCGGGGTGCTGAACCTCGACGCCCACTTCGACCTGCGCGACGATGCGCGGCCCAGCTCCGGCACGCCGTTCCTCCAGATGGCGCGGAGCGAGGAACAACGCGGGCGGCGGCCGAACTACTGGGTGCTCGGCGTGAGTCAGCCGAGCAACACACAGCGGCTGTTCCACACCGCGGACAAGCTCGGCGTGCGCTATCTGCCCGATACCGAGTGCGGTCTGCTCGGCCTGGCGCGCGTGGACGAGTTCCTCGGCGAGTTCCTCGCGAGCTGTGATGTCGTGCATCTCAGCATCGATCTCGATGTGCTCCCCGCCGCGGTGGCTCCTGGCGTCAGCGCCCCCGCCGCCTACGGAGTGCCGATGGACATCATCGAGCGGGTATGCGGCACGGTGGCGGCCGCCGGGAAGCCGGCCGTGTGCGACGTCGCCGAACTCAACCCGGACCTCGACGCCGACAGCCGCACGGCGCGTGCCGGCGCCCGCCTGATCCACCGCATCGTGACGTCCAGGAGCGCACCGTCCCACCAGGCCTGACCGGGGCGCGGGAGCCCGCGACGGGCCGGAGGAGAGGGCCCATCCGCCGAATCCTCCGCGCCCGTGGCCACCGAGCAGGTCGCCGGGCCGCGTGATCCGGACAGCCGCAGCCCGGCGACCACCCACCGCCCTCACCCGGGAGTTCCCCGTATGACACAGCACCATCACGCCATCGCACCGGACCGCAGCACCGCCGGCCGGCCGGACAAGGGGACAACACTCCTCACGAACATCGGCGCCCTGGTGACCAATGACCCCTGCCGTGGCGACGGCGCCCTCGGCCTGATCCGCAACGCGGCACTCCTCATCGACGGTACGGACATCGCCTGGGTCGGCCCCACCGGCCAGGCACCGGCGGCCGACAGCCGAATCGACGCACAAGGCCGGGCGGTGATTCCCGGTTTCGTCGACTCGCACTCCCACCTGGTCTTCGCCGGCGACCGCACGGCGGAGTTCCACGCCCGGATGTCGGGCCGTTCCTATACCGCCGGCGGGATCCGCACCACCGTCGACGCCACCCGCGCCGCCACCGACGACGAACTGCACGCCATGGTGGACCGCCATGTACGCGAGGCGCTCCGGCAAGGCACCACCACCATCGAGACCAAGTCCGGGTACGGCTTGACGGTCGAGCAGGAAGCCCGCGCCCTGAGCATCGCGGCCTCCCACACCGATGAGGTCACGTTCCTGGGGGCGCACGTCGTACCGAGCGAGTTCGCCGACGACCCGGCCGGCTACGTCGACCTCGTCACCGGCCCGATGCTCGACGCCTGCGCACCGTACGCCCGCTGGGCGGATGTCTTCTGCGAGAACGGAGCCTTCGACGGTGACCAGGCCCGTGCCATCCTCGAGGCCGCGGCCGAGCACGGGCTCCTGCCCAGGATTCACGCCAATCAGCTGTCGTACGGGCCCGGTGTTCAGCTGGCGGTCGAGCTGGGGGCCGCCTCGGCCGACCACTGCACCCACCTCACCGATGCCGACATCGACGCCCTCGCACAGGGGCACACCGTCGCCACCCTGCTGCCCGGGGCGGAGTTCTCCACCCGTGCGCCCTATCCCGACGCGCGTCGTCTCCTCGATGCCGGTGCCCCGGTCGCCCTGTCCACGGACTGCAACCCGGGATCTTCCTTCACCAGCTCCCTGGCTTTCTGCATCGCGCTGGCCGTACGGGAGATGGGCATGACACCCGACGAGGCACTCTGGTCGGCGACCGCCGGCGGTGCGCTCGCACTGCGCCGAGGCGACGTCGGCCGCCTCTCCCCCGGGGCGCGTGCCGACCTGGTCGTCCTGGACGCCCCCTCCCACGTCCATCTTGCCTACCGCCCCGGGGTGCCGTTGGTCGCCGCCGTCTGGCGGGCAGGCCAACGCCTCGCCCCACGCGCCGTGTGAAAGGAACCAATCCGATGGGTGACACAGCCGCCGAGGCGGCAAGCCCGACCCCCGACCCGCTGACCGCCAGCGTGTACAACAGCGTCGGCCAGCTGCGCGCCGATGCCTGGAGCTCGCTGGCGGATGACCTGAACCGGGCGCTGGGGACCGATACGTACCGCAGTTCCCCACCCCTTCAGGACGGCCCCGAGGAGGGCAGCCGCCGAGGCACCGCAGGCCGGCGCCCCCGCGGCAAAGCCGTACTTCGAAGTCCTCGTCGTCGGTGATCTCGATGACGCCGAAGCGGACACGCTGCGCCAGGAACTGCGCCAACTGCGCCGCGATGAGGACGAGTTCGTCTACGACCTCGTCATGGCTCCCAGTTTCGAGGACGCGGTGATCACGGCGCTGGTGAACTCCAGCGTGCAGGCGGTGGTGATCCGCCACCGGTTCGCCGACCGGTCCCGGCACGACGTACAGGTGGTCCGGCACTTCTTCGACGGCATGGCCACTGAAGGCATCCCCGAAGAGCAGCGATACGAGCAGCAGTACGAGCAGCGGTACGAGCAGCGGGCACAGGCACTGGGCGCCCGGCTGCTGGCGCTACGGCCCGAGCTGGACCTCGGGGTCACCAGGGCCTCGAGCCGGTACGGGTCATCGAGATGCCGGGGCTCACCCGCCGTCAGATCCGAGGGTTCCGGTGGCGCGGAGCGCGTCCCCGGTGCTCAGTCCGAGGCGGGCCGACCAGGTGAGGGCCTCGTCGAGTGCGGCGTCGTTGTCGGCCAGGCGGGCGGCGGCGAGGGTCGGCGGCGCCTTGCCCTCGTCCAGCAGGACGGTCCACTGCCGTGCGGTGAGGGCCAGGTAGCGCAGGTCGGGGAGGTCGGCCAGGACGGTCAGGTCGCGGACGTCGGCCCCGGAGAGGTCCAGGCCGCGCAGGTGCGGGACGGTACGCAGCGGGGCGAGGTCGATCGGGGCGGTGGTCCCCAGGTTCAGGGAGGTGAGGGTGCGGTGGCCGGCAAGCGAGGTCAGGTCGCCGCCGTCCAGGGTGAGGCGCAGGGACTCGACGGGCAGCGTGCGGATCGGCGTCAGGTCGGCGGTGGCGCAGCGGTTGAGGTGCAGGAGCCGCAGGTGGGGGGCGGCGGCCAGGGGGGCCAGCCCGACCGGGCTCTCGGCATCGTTGAGGTGGAGGGCCTGAAGGCCGGCCGGGATCTCGTCGGGGATCTCGCCAATGATGCTGGTGGGGCCGAGCCTGCGGGCGGGCGCCGGCAGGGCGAGGTCGTCACCGTCCTTCTCGTAGGCTCCCCGCTCCAGCTGCTCCAGGTGGTGGCCGAGCAGCGAGGTGATCGAGTCGGCGACGTAGGCCGGGCCGTCGTCGTAGTCGCGGCCGATGCGGATGACCTGGCCGGGGCGGCCGTCCCGGGCCGGGGCCAGGTCCACCGCCAGGTAGTTGCCGTCCTCGCCGGAGCCGAAGGGCAGCCAGCCCGGGTGCCCTCCGCAGCGCCGGACGGTGTCGGACGGGTCGGTGTCCAAGACGACCGCGTCCCAGGCCAGGTCCCAGCCGTACCAGGCCGGCTCGCGCTGGTCGGCGTGGACGGCGACCAGGCGGTCCAGGGCCAGCCAGGCGTTGCCTCCGAGCAGGCAGCGGTGCTCGTAGCCGATGCCGTCGCCGTTGGCGATCAAGTACAGCGCCCGCAGGTCGGCGGGCAGCGGCCGCCCGATCCGGCGTTCGGCCTCGTCGAGCGCCGCGGCGGACACGGGCGGCGGCAGTTGCTCGGGCCGCCCCAGGATCGCGGCGCGCCGCTCCGTATAGGCGTGGAACCGGGCCGCCGCCAGCTCTGGATCGCCCTCCGGGGCAGCCGTCCCCTGCTCCTGGTCACCACCGGGCTGGGGCAGCCGGTAGCCGGGATCAAGGACGGCCTGAAATCCGCCGCCCTGCCCACGCAGGCTGGTGATCGCGTCGGTGAACGCGACGACTCGGTACTCTCCCGACGGCCGGCACTCGATCTCCAGAGTGGTTGACTCCCAGCCCCGGACCTCCCGCACCGCCTCCGCCAGCTTGCTCAGCTCCGCGAAGGGTGTCGGTACCGGGTTGCGCCACGGGAGCGTGCCGGGGACGTCGTAGACGCCGGACGCCGAGACGCGGCCCGGTCCCGCCGTGGCAGCCAGTACCGCCCGCGTCCAGCCCGTAGGCGCACTCGCGACGACCTCCTCGGCGATCCGCCGTGCGACCTGGTCAACCATGTCATGCTCCTGTCGTGTCGGCTCTGCCGGTCATCATGGCAGTGGGCTATGACAGGCAGTGAGCTATGACAGGCAGTGGGCCATGACAGGGACAAGCCGTGTGCCATGGCAGAAGGCCGGGCCTACGAGGGCCGACGCCGCGGATTGCGCTCGCTCCGCGGGCTTGGAGGAACGCACAGCCCAGGCCGGGGCGCTGGCCTGCGTAAACCGCCAGTAGACTCTGGCCATGTGACTGCTAAGCCTCGCATCCCCAATGTTCTGGCCGGCCGCTACGCCTCCGCGCAGCTGGCCGTGCTCTGGTCCCCCGAGTACAAGGTGAAGCTGGAGCGGAAGCTGTGGCTTGCCGTACTGCGTGCGCAGAAGGACCTCGGCGTGGAGGTCCCCGAGCAGGCGCTGGCCGACTACGAGCGGGTCCTGGAGAACGTCGACCTGGCCTCCATCTCCGAACGCGAGAAGGTCACCCGGCACGACGTCAAGGCCCGGATCGAGGAGTTCAACGCCCTCGCCGGTCATGAGCAGGTCCACAAGGGCATGACCTCCCGCGACCTGACGGAGAACGTCGAGCAGCTGCAGGTGCGGCTGTCGCTGGAGCTGATGCGGGACCGTACGGTCGCCGTCCTGGCGCGCCTGGGCTCGCTGGCCTCCCAGCACGCCGAGCTGGTCATGGCGGGCCGCTCTCACAATGTCGCGGCGCAGGCCACGACGCTGGGCAAGCGCTTCGCGACCGCGGCGGACGAGCTGCTGGTGGCCTACGGGCGGCTGGAGGAGCTGCTGTCCCGCTACCCGCTGCGCGGCATCAAGGGCCCGGTCGGCACCGCCCAGGACATGCTCGACCTGCTCGGCGGCGACGCCGCCAAGCTCGCCGAGCTGGAGCAGCGGATCGCCTCGCACCTCGGCTTCGGTCGGGCCTTCACCTCCGTCGGCCAGGTCTACCCGCGCTCGCTGGACTACGACGTGGTCACCGCGCTGGTGCAGCTCGCCGCCGCCCCCTCGTCCATCGCCAAGACCATCCGGCTGATGGCCGGGCACGAGCTGGTCACCGAGGGCTTCAAGCCCGGCCAGGTCGGCTCCTCGGCGATGCCGCACAAGATGAACACCCGCTCCTGCGAGCGCGTCAACGGCCTGATGGTGATCCTGCGCGGCTATGCCTCGATGGCCGGTGAGCTCTCCGGCGACCAGTGGAACGAGGGCGATGTGTCCTGCTCCGTGGTCCGTCGCGTCGCCCTCCCCGACTCGTTCTTCGCGCTGGACGGCCTGCTGGAGACGTTCCTGACCGTGCTCGACGAGTTCGGCGCCTTCCCCGCCGTCGTCGCCCGCGAGCTGGACCGCTACCTGCCGTTCCTCGCCACCACGAAGGTGCTGATGGGTGCCGTACGGGCCGGGGTGGGCCGCGAGGAGGCGCACGAGGCGATCAAGGAGAACGCGGTCGCGTCGGCGCTGGCGATGCGCGAGCAGGGCGCGGAGCGCAACGAGCTGCTCGACAAGCTGGCCGCGGACTCCCGGATCCCGCTGGACAAGGCGCAGTTGGACGCCCTGATGGCGGACAAGCTCTCCTTCACCGGTGCGGCCGCCGACCAGGTGGCGTCCGTCGTCGCCCGGATCGAGGAGATCGCCAAGCAGCACCCCGAGGCCGCCGCGTACACCCCGGGCTCCATCCTCTGAGCCGGTCCGCCGACGTGCGCTTCACCCCCGAAGAGCTGCAGGCCGCTCGCGATCGCCTCGTCCCGGACGTGGCCGCGAGCGGTCTGCGGGTCCTCTTCTGCGGTATCAACCCCGGGCTGATGACGGCCGCCACCGGCCACCACTTCGCCCGTCCCGGCAACCGTTTCTGGCCCGTCCTGCACGCGTCCGGTTTCACGCCCCGGCAGTTCCGGCCCGCCGAGCAGGAGGAACTGCTCGCGCACGGGCTCGGCATCACCAATGTCGTGGCCCGGCCGACCGCCAAGGCGGACGAGCTGACCGCGGAGGAGTACCGCGAGGGCGGACGGCTGCTGGCCGAGAAGGTGGCGCTGCTGCGGCCGCGCTGGCTCGCCGTCGCGGGCGTCACCGCCTACCGCGTCGCCTTCGGCGACAAGCACGCCGCGATCGGCCCCCAGGAACGCACCCTGGGCACCACCCGCATCTGGGCGCTGCCCAACCCCAGCGGTCTGAACGCCCATTGGACGCTCGCGACCATGGCGCAGGAGTACGGACGGCTGCGCGCGGCGGCCTTCGGCGACAACGCCTGACCCGGCGGGTTCACTCCCCTATCGCCCCCACCTCGGTCATCGCCCCCTCCTCGGCTATCGCCGCCAGCACCTGGCACGGCTGCTCCGGCCCGGCCTGCCCCGCCCCGACCGCCACCCAGCGGCCCTCGACCCGCCAGGTGTGCAGCCGGGGCACCAGCCCGCACAGGACATCCAGCGGCGGCCCGACCGGCAGCCCCATCGCCACCCGCTCCAGGGACCCCGCGAGATCGACGACGCCGGGCCCGCCCCACCGTAAGGACAGCACCTCGGTCAGCGCCGCCAGCCCGGCCGCGCACTCCTCGCGTATCTCCCCGGCGTCCGCCGGCTCCGCATCCCACAGCGGCCCGCTCTCCCACAGCCGCACCACATGGAACCCGGGCCCGCTGACGCCCGTCGCGGACCGCTCCCGCCGGGCCGGGAACGCCCGTCGGCGCCATGCGTCGATCACCGTCACCTGCTCACCAGTCGTCATACCGTCAGTAAACCGCCGGGGTCTGACAATTGACCGTTCGCCAACCGCCCCCGAAGGCCGCCGCCCCTCCCGTGGCCCGCACCACCGCCCGCCCCGCCACCGCCCAGGTCTCGCCGCACACCCGCTGACCGGCTACGATCCGCCAGACACGCGACGCGAGGGAGACTGACGTTGGGGCGGCTCACGGGTGGGGACCCCTCCCTGCTGCGACGGATCAACTCCGCGGTGGTGCTGTATGCCCTGCGCGCCGCGGACTCCCCCACGCTCACCCACCTCGTCCAGGTGACGGGGCTCTCCCGGCCGACGGTCGAGGGCGTGGTGGAAGGGCTCATCGAAGCGGGGCTGGTGGCCGAGGCGGCCGCCGAGGAGGGCGAGGCGCGCCGCCAGGGACGCCCGGCCCGCCGGTTCCGGTTCCGTACGGAGGCGGGCCATCTGCTGGGCATCGAGATCGGCCCGCACCGTATCGCGGCCCAGCTCTCGGACCTGGGCGGGCAGGTGCTGGACTCGGCACAGCGCCCGGTGGCGGAGACCGCCGCGGCCGACGAGCGGCTGGAGCGGGTCCGTACGGTCGTGGCCGATCTGCTGCGCCGCGCCGGCGTGCCGCGCAGTTCGCTGCGGGCGGTCGGCGTGGGCAGCCCGGGAATCGTGGAGGCGGACGGCACGGTACGGCTGGGGACGGCGCTGCCCGGCTGGACGGGCCTGCCGCTCGGCGAGCGGCTGCGGCGGTCCTTCCGCTGCCCGGTGCTGGTCGAGAACGATGCGAACGCCGCGGCGGTGGCCGAGCACTGGAAGGGTGCGGCGGCCGCGTCCGACGATGTGGTGTTCGTGCTGGCGGGGCTGAGTCCGGGGGCCGGTTCGCTGATCGGCGGGCGGCTGCACCGGGGGTTCGGCGGGGCCGCCGGGGAGATCGGCGCGCTGCATCTGCTGGGGCGGGAGGCGACGCCGGAGACGCTGCTGTCGACCACCGGGAAGCCGCTGCATCCGCTGGACGAGGCGCAGGTCGCGGAGGTCTTCGCGCTGGCCCGGGACGGCGATGTCCGGGCGCGGGAGGCGGTGGACCGCTTCATCCGGCGGCTGGTGCACGATGTCGCGGCCCTGGTGCTGGCGCTGGACCCGGAGCTGGTGGTGATCGGCGGCTGGGCGGCCGGACTGGCCGGCGTACTGGAGCCGCTGCGCGGGGAGTTGGCGCGTTACTGCCTGCGTCCGCCGGAGGTCGCCCTGTCGGCGCTGGGCGAGGCGGCCGTCGCCACCGGGGCGCTGCGGCTCGCGCTCGACCATGTCGAGGCCGAACTCTTCGCGGTGGAGGGCACGGTGACCGGGCGCCGATAGGGCCGACGCACGCGGGCCCGCGCCGAAGTCCCGGCGCGGGCCCGTGAAGCGGAACGGATCAGCCTGCCAGCAGCGCGACCGCGTCGCTCTCGCCGAAGGTGAGGCGGCAGGTATCTGCGCGGTACGTCGAGACGGCCACGGCGGTGGTGCGGCCTCCGGAGACGTAGCGGGTGGTGACGACGAGCACCGGCGCGCCGGGCAGCCGGTCCAGCTGCTTGGCGTCCTCCGCACGCGCCGAGCCCAGCTCGACGGTGCGGTCCTGGCCCTCCAGCTCGCGTTCCTGCAAGGCGTTCAGGACGGCACGGGCGCGGGCCGGGGCATTGAGCGCGGCCACCGTGGAGCAGCCGGGGACGACGGCCGAGGGCACGTACAGCAGCTCGGCGGCGACGGGCCGGCCGTCCGTGACCCGGCTGCGGCGGACGATGTGGACCCGGTCGCCGGGGGCCGTCTCCAGGAGGCGGGCGACGGTGGCGGGCACCGTCTCGGTCTCGGTGGCGTCCAGCGGCTGCCATTCGTCGCCGGGGCTGCCGGGGGCTCCGGGCCAGGTGTGCCGGGCGGGATCCACGGCGACGCCGACACGGGGCGGTGCGACGGTGGTGCCCACGCCGCGGCGGCGCTGCAGTCTGCCTTCCAGCTCGAGCTGTTCGAGCGCCTGCCGGAGCGTGGCCCGCGCGACGCCGAACCGCGCCGCCAGGTCCCGCTCGTTGGGTAGGATCTCGCCGACCGCGAACTCCGAGTCCAGCGCATCGCTGAGCACGGTCTTGAGGTGCCAGTACTTCGGCTCCGGCGCCGTTTCGAGCTGCGTGGTCCCCACCCTGTCCTCCGCACTGCGGCGCGCCCGGTGATGAGCGCTTCTTTATTAAAGGTTGTTGCAGTATCCCGACGATATGGCCGGTCCAAACCTTGGTCAAGACCAATCCGCGTCCGGTTTCGCGCCGTGACCGACGCGCTCGCCGTCCGCCGCGCCGCCCCGGTACCCTCACGATCATGCTCGCCCTGCTGCACACCTCGCCCGTCCATGTCCCGGTCTTCGACGCACTGCGCGACGAGGAGGCCCCCGGCCTCGCGCTCCGGCACCACGTACGCCCCGAACTCCTCGACCGGGCACGGAAGCAGGGGCCCGACGCGGTGGCGCAGGAGGTCGCGGCGGCGCTCGCCGGGGTGCTCCGCGAGGGGGCGCGGGCGGCGCTGTGCACGTGCTCGACGCTCGGTTCGGTGGCCGAGGCGGCCGGTGTCGCGCTCGGCCTGCCGGTGCTGCGGGTGGACCGGCCGATGGCCGCGGCCGCGGTGGCCGCGGGCCCGCGGATCGCGGTGCTCGCCACGGTGGCGAGCACGCTGGCTCCCACCCAGGATCTGATCGCCCAGGAGGCCGAGCGGGCCGGGCGCGAGGTGCGGGTGCACACGGTGCTCGTGCCGGGTGCCTGGGAGCGGTTCGAGGCGGGCGATACGGAGGGGCATCTGGCGGCGGTGGCCGCCGCGGCACGGGAGGTGCCGGCCGCCGATGTGATCGTGCTGGCGCAGGCGTCGATGGCGCCCGCGGCCGACCGTCTCGCGGACGGCGTGCCGGTGCTGTCAAGTCCGCGGCTCGGCCTGCGGGCCGCCGCTCAACTCGCCGCCAGCGACACCAGCTTGTCGGGATTGCGCACGATGTAGACCGTCTGGATCCGGCCGGCCTCGACGTCGAGCTGGATGACGGTGTCCGGCGTGCCGCCGATATGCGCCAACAGCGCCATCCCGCCGTTGAGTTCGAGGAAGGTGAACTCCGTACCGGGGGGCTGGGACTTGGCCACACCGAACAGGAACCGGGCGACCTTGTCGGCGGACTCGATGATCCGCAGCGGGGCCTTGGCCTTGCCCCCGCTGTCCCCGACCAGCCGCGCGTCCGCCGCCAGCAGCTTCAGCAGGGCCGCCAGGTCGTCGCCGGCCGCGGCCGCCATGAACCGCTCGGTCAGATCGCGCTGACGGTCCGGATCGACCTCGAAGCGCGGCTTGCCCTCCGCCACGTGCCGGCGGGCCCGCCCGGCCAGTTGGCGCACGGCGGCCTCGCTGCGGTCCAGGGCGGCGGCGATCTCCGCGTACGGATAACCGAAGGCCTCGCGCAGGACGAACACGGCGCGCTCCAGAGGGGAGAGCGACTCCATGACGACGAGTACGGCGAGGGTGACGGACTCGGTGAACACCGCCCGCTCGGCGGTGTCGGGTGCGGTGCCGCCGATGTCGGTGGCGAGGGGCTCGGGGAGCCAGGGGCCGACGTACGACTCGCGGCGGGACTGCACCTGGCGAAGGCGGTCGATGGCCAGCCGGGTGGTGATACGCACCAGAAAGGCGCGCGGTTCGCGCACCTCGGCGCGGTCGGCGGACGACCAGCGCAACCATGCGTCCTGCACGACGTCCTCGGCGTCGGCGACCCGGCCGAGCATCCGGTAGGCCACGCCGTGCAGCACGGGGCGGTGTTCTTCGAAGACATCGGTCGCGGAATCCGTCAGCACCCTTCCATCCCACCGGGTTCCCGCCCGCCTTGTCCAGCGCGAACGGCACGGAACGGCGGTACGGGAGCGTGGCGTACGGCACAGTGCGGCGCGGTCCCGGGCGGTACCGGGGCAGGAAGCGGGCTCGTCCCAGCCGCCCCATACCCCTCAGTAGCTATTGCTGGCATCGTGTCTGCGACCCGGTCCGCGAGCCGCCCGGCGACCGGATCCGCCCGCCCGCCGACAGCCCGCGTCACCCCCATGCCGTCTCCAAAGGAGCCCCCCTCATGACCGCCTCGGTCTCCTTCGCCCGTGTCCGCCCCGCCGGCCGGCCGCCGTTCACGGTCGCCTACGAGCGCAAGGGGGCGGGCGATCCCATCGTCCTGCTGCACGGCATCGGCCACCATCTGCAGGCCTGGCGGCCGGTCTGCGACATCCTCGCCGCCTCCCACGAGGTGATCGCCCTGGACCTGCCCGGCTTCGGTGCCTCACCCGCGCTGCCCGGCGGAACCTCCTACGACCTGTCGACGGTGGTCCCGCTGCTCGCCGCGGCGTTCACGGAGCTGGGCCTGGACCGCCCGCACGCGGTGGGCAACTCGCTCGGCGGGCTGCTGGCCCTGGAGCTGGGCCGCGCTCGGGCCGTACGGTCGGTCACCGCACTGTCGCCCGCGGGCTTTTGGACTCCGGCCGAGCGGCGGTACGCCTTCGGGGTGCTGCGCGGCATGTACGCGGGCGCGCAGGTGCTGCCGGATCCGGTGGTGGAGTCGCTGGCCCGGTCCGTCATCGGCCGGGCCTCGCTGACCGGGACCATCTACGCCCATCCCGGCCGCCGTTCGGCCGCGGCGGTGGTGGCGGAGACCCGGGCGCTGCGCGAGGCGCCCGGGTTCGCGCCGACGCTGGCGGCCGGGCGCGAGGTCCGGTTCACCACCGATGTGCCCGACGTCCCGGTGACCATCGGCTGGGGCAGCCGGGACCGGCTGCTGCTGCGCCGTCAGGGCGTACGCGCCAAGCACACGATCCCGGGCGCCCGCCTGGTGCGGCTGCCCGGCTGCGGCCATGTCCCGATGAATGACGATCCGGCGCTGGTGGCCCGTGTCATCCTCGACACGGTGGGCTGACGCCGGCACCGGCTCCCGCGCGGCGCACCCGGCGTTCGGGCCCCCGACACCTCGCGTTCGGGTGCCCGGCATCGGCCCCCGGTACGAACAGCACAGCACCCAAGGTCGGTCCGACGATGGAGGTTTGAGATGGCGCAGGGATTCGGCGGCGGCTTCGGCAGGCGGTCGTTGTTGCGGGGTGCGGCGGCCGGTTCCGGAGTGCTGGCGCTGCCCGCGCTCGCCTGTGCCGCGCCCGCGCAGGCCCGGAGCGGGCGGCCGAGCGCCGAGTGGGGTGTGCAGGTCGGGGATGTGACGACGTCCTCGGGGCTGGTGTGGGTCCGGTCGAACCGGCGGGCCCGGATGATGGTGCAGACCGCCGCGACGGAGTCGTTCCGCGGCGCCAGGACCTGGCACGGCCCGGTTCTCGGGTCCGGTACGGACTTCACCGGGGTCACCTCGCTGCACGGGCTGCCGTCCGGTGAGCAGATCCACTACCGGGTGCTGCTCGCCGACCCTGACGACCCCCGGCGCTCCGGTGAGCCGGTCACCGGGACGTTTCGTACGGCGCCCGAGCACCGTAGCCAGAATCTGCGCTTTTGCTGGTCGGGGGATCTGGCCGGGCAGGGCTGGGGCATCAATCCCGACCGTGGCGGCTATCGCATCTACGAGGACATGCGGCGCCGGAACCCGGATTTCTTTCTGTGCAGCGGCGACAACATCTACGCCGACAACCCGATCACGGAGCGGGTGACGCTGCCGGACGGGCGGATCTGGCGGAATGTGACGACCGAGGAGAAGTCGAAGGTCGCCGAGACGCTCACGGAGTTCCGGGGCGCGTTCCGCTACAACCTGCTGGACGACAATCTGCGCCGGTTCAATGCCCAGGTGCCCACGATCACCCAGTGGGACGACCACGAGGTGCACAACAACTGGTATCCGGGGCAGCTGCTCGACGACGACCGGTACACCGTCAAGGATGCGGATGTGCTGTCGGCGCGGTCGCTGCGCGCATTCAGCGAGTACTTCCCGATCCGTACGCTGCGGGCCGACCAGGGAGGCCGGGTCTACCGGGTGGTGCGTCACGGCCCGCTGCTGGATGTGTTCGTCCTGGACATGCGCCGCTACCGCAACGCCAACTCGCCGGGGCGGCAGACCGATGACCCGCAGGGCATCCTCGGGGCCGAGCAGCTGCGCTGGCTCAAGCGAGAGCTGTCGCGCTCACGTGCGGTGTGGAAGGTGATCGCCTCCGACATGCCGCTGGGGCTGGTCGTGCCGGACGGCAAGACCGACTTCGAGGCGGTGGCGCAGGGCGATCCGGGCGCTCCGCTGGGGCGCGAACTGCAGCTGGCCGAGCTGCTGCGGCACATCAAACACGACCGGGTGACCGGCACCGTATGGCTGACGACGGACGTCCACTACACGTCGGCGCAGCATTACGCACCGGAGCGGGCCGCGTTCAAGGACTTCGAGCCGTTCTGGGAGTTCGTGTCCGGGCCGCTGAGCGCGGGCGGGTTCCAGGCGCTGAAACTGGATGGAACGTTCGGGCCCGAGCAGCCGTTCATCAAAGCGCCGGACCGTGCGAACACCTCCCCTGCGGAGAGTCCGCAGAACTTCGGCGAGATCGATATCGACGGGGGAAGCGGGGAGCTGACGGTGCGGCTGCGTCAGGAGGGCGGAGAGGTGTTGTTCAGTAAGGTGCTGCAACCAGGACGGGTAGGGCAGTAGGGACCAATGGGCCGATTGCGTCTTTTACCCGTCGGACACAAAGTGTTGGCGATCAGGCAACACCGGTCGGCAAGGCTGTCTGCATGACTGATGCAACCTCTGCCAAGTCCGCCCGCCGCCATCACTGGCGCCGGGAGATCGTCGAGCTCGCCGCCCTGTTCACGGCCGTGGCCGTGGCGGATGCCGTAGCCAATACGGTCGCCCACGGCCCCTCGGGCCCGGTGCTGCTGTGCGCCGCCGCGGTGGCGCTGGTGGCCACGGCCGGCTTCCACGTCTGGTGGTCACGCCGCCACGATCACGCCCCGCCGCCGACCGATACCGGCGCCACGGCGCCGGCCTCCCCCGCCGGCCGGTCTTCCGAGGCCGGCAGGCCGGAGGCCACGCTGTGGCGGATGCGGACCACGGTCCGGGACCTGCCGGGCAGCCTGGCCGCCCTGTGCACGGCGCTGGCCGCCCGGCAGGTGGACATACTCAGCCTGCAGGCCCACCCGCTGTCCCATGGCACGGTCGATGAATTCCTGCTGCGCGCTCCGGCCACGCTCGCCCCCGCGGAGCTCACCCGTACGGTGGCCGGTGCGGGCGGCCTGCACACCTGGCTGGAGCGTGCAGACGCCCACGATCTCGTGGACGCCCCGACCCGGATGCTGAGCCTGGCGACCCGCACGGCCCTCGATTCCGCCGAACTCCCGCTGGCGCTACGGCAGTTGCTGGGGCGCTGCACGATCCATTCGGTACCCGCGCGCTCGCTGCGCGGGCAGCCGCTCGCCGAGCAGGTGCCCGCCGAGGGCGTGCTGGCCGAGCACACCATGAAGTTCCGCGATCCCTCCGGGGGTTCGCTCACCATCGAAAGGCCGCAGTTGCCGTTCACGCCCACCGAGTTCGCCCGTGTGCGCGCCCTGGTCGACCTGGACACCCGCCTCGGGCAGCGGGTGCCGCCGCGGCGTGATGTCCTGACGCTGCCCGAGGGCAACGAAATCACCATCCGCCGCGCCGCCACCACCGACCAGGCCGCCGCCCGCGAGATGCACGACCGCTGCTCCGCGGCCACGCTCGCGCTGCGGTACCACGGCCCGGTCTCCGACGCGGACCGTTACCTGGGGCATCTGCTGAGCCCGCGGTTCGGCCGCACGCTAGCGGTGGAGACCGCATCCGGCCGGCTGGTGGCGCTCGGCCATCTGCTGTGGGACGGCGACGAGACCGAGGTCGCGCTGCTGGTCGAGGACGCCTGGCAGCAGCGCGGGATCGGCGCGGAGCTGCTGCGCCGGCTGGTGGCGATGGCGGCCGAGGCGGGCTGCGAGAGCGTGTACGCCATCACCCAGGCCTCCAACACCGGGATGGTGGCGGCGATGCGCGGCCTGGGGCTGCCGCTGGACTACCAGATAGAGGAAGGCACTCTGGTGATCACCGCGCGCCCGGCCGGGGTGCCCGACCGGGCGGCCGCCCTCGAGACGGTACGGCCCCAGCAGGGCTCCGTCCGCCGCTGAGCCGGGGCCGGCCGCCGGGGTGAGGTGCACTCACTCCCCGGCGGCCGGCCGTGTTGTGCTGCGACGTGTCAGAACCGCTCCCGGTGCCGCCGCGCCCAGTCGTGGAAGGTGCGGGCGGGCGCTCCGGTGATCCGCTCGACGGTGGCGTGGACGGCCGACAGGGACGCGTCGAGCCCGGCGGCACGCACCGCCATGATGCCGTCGGCGACCTCGGCGGGCACGCCACGGCCGATCAGCTCCCGCCGGGCGGCGTCCGGCGCCACCTCCACAAAGCGCAGCGGCCGCTCCAGGACGTCGGCGAGGATGCCGACCTGCTCGGCCGGCGACAGCGCCTGGGGACCGGTGAGCCGGTAGGCCCGCCCGTCGTGCCCGGAGGTGGTGAGCACCATCGCGGCGACGGCGGCGATGTCGTCCGGGTCGATGACGGCGTTGCGGCCGTCGCCGTAAGGGGCGTGGACGGCGTTTTCGGCGCGGATGGTGTCCGCCCAGTGCAGGGCGTTGGACATGAAGCCGACGGAACGCAGGAACGTCCAGGCCAACCCGCTGTCGCGCACGGCCTGTTCACCGGCACGATGCCAGGTGGCCAGAGGATCGGTCGCCGTTTCGTCGCCGGCGCGGGCGACCGAGAGCTTGACGATGCGCTGGACCCCCGCGCGGGCGGCGGCGCGGGCGAGGTGGCCGTCGTGGGCGGGGATCTCGGGGCCGCCGGAGAGCAGGAAGACCTGGCTCACCCCGTCCAGGGCGGCGGGCAGGCTGTCGGGGTCATTGAGGTCCGCGCGCACCACGTCGACGCCGTCGGGCAGGCCGGCGATACCGGGCCTGCGGGTCAGCGCCCGTAACGGTGCGCCGGCGCCGCGGAGCCGGTCGAGCAGGGCGCTGCCGACGGTGCCGGTGGCACCCGTCACAAGTATCACGACGGTTCGTCTCCTTCGTCCGCTGACCGTGGGCGCAGCCGCGCCAGCACGGTGTCGTGCCACGCCAACTCGGCGCGCAGGCGCGCCAGGCAGTGCTCGAAGATCATCGGTTCGAGCCCGACCAGATCCGGAAGGGCGACGCGGAACTCTTCTTCGAACATCGCCAACCGGTCGGCCACCGACCGGCGTCGCGTCTCGAATGCCGCGGCGAGCTGTTCCTCGTCGAGGTCCGAGGTGTACTGCAGCGCGAGATCGACCGGATCCGCTCGCAGGTGCGCGGTGCGCAGTGCGGCGTCGCGCTGGGCCGCCAGCTCCCGGCGGCCGTCCGCGGTGATCTCGTAGACGGTCCGTTCCGGCGGATTGCCCACCTTCTCGGTGCGCGCCACCGCCACCAGCCCTTCATCGGCCATTCGGCGCAGCGCGTTGTACAGCGATCCGGGTTTGACGTCGGTCCACAGTTCGGTGCGGTCGAGCTGCGCGCTCCGCCGGATCTGGTACCCGTGCATCGGGCCCCGGCGGGCCAGCGCGCTCAGCGCGAAGAGGCGTGTGCTGTTCACGACCATATTCAAACGCGACTATGAGTTCATAGTCAAACGCGACTATGACCGAGGGGAACGGAGCCGGACGGAGACGAACCAGGGCGGCGCACGGACGGCCGGACCACCCCGCCGGGCAACAGCCCCGCAAAGCGACAGGCACGTTCTGCTTATTGATGGTGACGCGACGGGGTGATCCGTACGAAGATGGCCCGCATGCCCCACACCACTTCTTCCGACGGCGGCCCGCTGCCCCGCCAGATCGCCGATACCTATGTCGACGCTCTTGTCGACCTGGACCCGATCACCGGCACCTTCCTCGGCATCCCCGAGAGCTCCGGCAAGCTCCCCGACTTCTCGCCCACGGGTCAGGAGGCGCTCGCCCAACTGGCCCGTACGACGCTGGAGAAGCTCACCGAGGCCGAGGCCCGGCCGGGCGCCGACAGCCCCGCCGAGCAGGTCTGCGCGCGGCTGCTGCGCGAGCGGCTGACCGCGGAGCTTGCGGTGCACGAGGCGGGCGAGGGCCTGCGCACGGTCAGCAACCTCAGCTCGCCGCTGCACCACGTCCGCGAGGTGCTCACGATCACCCCCACCGAGACGGACGAGAACTGGGCGGCGATCGCCCAGCGGCTGCGGGCCGTACCGGCCGCGCTGGAGGGCTACCGCGCCTCCCTCGACGCCGGCCTCAAGCGGGATCTGCCCGCGGGCCCGCTCCAGGTCACCACCGTCATCGGCCAGTTGGACGAGTGGATCGGCACGGACCGCAGCTGGTTCGCCGAATTCACCGACCCGGGCCCGGACGCGCTGCGCGCCGAGCTGACCGAGGCCGCCGGGGTCGCCACCGGCGCCCTGGTGGAGCTGCGCGACTGGTTCCGGGACAGCTACGCCCCGGCCATCGCGGGCGCACCGGACGTGGTGGGCCGGGAGCGCTACACCCGGCTGGCCCGTTACTACAACGGCGCCGACCTCGACGCGGACGAGGCGTATGCGTACGGCTGGTCCGAGTTCCACCGGCTGCTGGCCGAGATGGAGACCGAGGCCGAGAAGATCCTGCCCGGCGCGAAGACCCCCTGGGAGGCGCTGGCCTGGCTCGATGAGCACGGCGAGGCGGTCGAGGGCGTCGAGGAGACCCGCCAGTGGCTCCAGTCCCTGATGGACGAGGCCATCGACTCGCTCGACGGCACCCACTTCGAACTCGCCGAGCGGGTACGGAAGGTGGAGTCCCGGATCGCGCCGCCCGGCAGCGCCGCGGCCCCCTACTACACCCAGCCGTCGCTGGACTTCTCCCGTCCCGGCCGTACCTGGCTGCCGACGATGGGCGAGACCCGCTTCCCGGCGTACGACCTGGTCTCCACCTGGTACCACGAGGGCGTACCCGGACATCACCTCCAGCTGGCGCAGTGGGCGCATGTCGCCGACCAGCTCTCCCGGTACCAGACGACGGTGGGCATCGTCAGCGCCAACGCCGAGGGCTGGGCGCTGTACGCCGAGCGCCTCATGGACGAACTGGGCTTCCTGACCAACGCCGAACGGCGCCTGGGCTACCTCGACGCCCAGATGATGCGCGCGGTCCGCGTCATCATCGACATCGGGATGCATCTGGAGCTGGAGATCCCGGCGGGCTCCCCCTTCCACCCGGGTGAGCGCTGGACGCCGCAGCTGGCACACGAGTTCCTGGCGAGCCACTGCAGCCGCCCCGCCGACTTCGTCGAGAGCGAGATCATCCGCTACCAGGGCATGGCCGGCCAGGCGATCGGCTACAAGCTCGGTGAGCGGGTCTGGCTCCAGGGCCGGGAGGCGGCGCGCGCCCGGCACGGCGCGGACTTCGACCTCAAGGCCTGGCACATGGCGGCGCTCTCGCAGGGCTCGCTGGGGCTGGATGATCTGCTGAGCGAGCTGTCGGCGCTCTGACGACCGCGCGGTGTCCGGCCACACATATCCCGATATCCCGATATCCCGTTGTGACCGGACACCGCCGCCCGTAGTGTCCGCCGGCATGACCACCGATCGCCTGTCGGCCCCGCCGCTCTTCCTCCTCTCCGGCGACCCTCTGCACCCGAGGCGCACCGACCCGCACTTCGCGGCCGAGGCCGCCGCGGTGCGGTCGGCGGGCGCGGCGACCGCGGTGCTCGACCACGAGGCGCTGCTGGCCGGGGACGCCGAAGCGGCGGTGTCCCGGGTGCCGCGTGCGGCCGGACCGGTCCGGTACCGCGGCTGGATGCTGCCCGCCGACCGCTACACCGAGCTGGCCGCGGCCCTCGCCGCCCGCGGCTGCCGTCTGCTCACCTCCCCCGCCGCCTACCGCACCGCCCATGAACTCCCCGGCTGGTACGGCACGTTCCGCGCCCTCACCCCGCGCAGCGCCTGGCTTCCCTGCGCACCCGGCCGGCCGCCGTCCCCCTCCGCGCTGGCCCGGCTCGCCGAGCCCTTCGCGGGCCGCCCGCTCGTCGTCAAGGACTGGGTCAAGTCCCGTAAGAACGAATGGGAGGAGGCGGCCTACGTCCCGGACGCGGCCGACACCGAACGGCTGGCCTCGGTCGTCGGCCGCATGGTGGCCCTCCAGGAGGAGTTCCTGACCGGCGGCGTGGTGCTGCGCGCCTTCGAGGACTTCGAGCGAGCGGCGGGCGAGGCACGCGTGTGGTGGATCGACGGCGAGCCGGCGCTGACCACCGCGCACCCCGACACACCGGCGCTGCGGCCGCTCCCCGATCCGTCCCATGTAGCGCCTGTCGTACGGGAGTTGGGGCTGCCCTTCGTCACCACGGATCTGGCGCTGCGCACGGACGGCGTCTGGCGGGTGGTGGAGGTCGGCGACGGCCAGGTCAGCGGCCTGCCGGACGGCGCGGACCACGCGCGGCTGTTCGAGGCGCTGGCCGGGGCCCCGGTCCCCCGCGCCCGGTAGGGACGTCAGCAGCCGCAGTCATCGGCCCCGATGGGCGCGGTCAGCGGGTCGGCCGGGCGCTGCTGCGTGCCCTCCCAGGTGGCCACCTCGTACCCCTCGCGGATCCAGTACTCGATGCCGCCGAGCATCTCCTTGACCTGGTAGCCCAGGCGGGACAGCGCAAGGGCGGCGCGGGTGGCACCGTCGCAGCCGGGGCCCCAGCAGTAGACGACGACCGGGACCGCGGGGTCCAGCAGCCCGCCCGCGTCCTGGGGGATACGGGCGGTGGGCAGGTGGACGGCGCCGGGGACACGGCCCTGGTCCCAGGCCGCGGTGCTGCGGGAGTCGACGACGACGAAGTCGGTGGCGCCGGCCGCGAGCGCGCCGTGCACATCGGCGACGTCGGCGTGGAAGGCGAGGCGCGCGGCGAAGTAAGCGGCGGCGTCGGCGGGCGAGGCCGGGGGCACGGCAAGGACGAGGCTGGGGCCGGGCTGTGCGGGCTGTGCGGGCTGTGCGGGCTGTGTGGGCTGTGTGGGCTGTGTGGGCTGTGTGGGCTGTGTGATCATGGCTGACAATTTACGGTTCGCCGGGCGGGCCCAGAAGTGATGATCACCGGCAAAACTCTTGATCTGCCGGGGATTTCACTGCTAGACAGCGGGCATGACCGGCTATTCCCCCGACGCCACCGACTGGCGCATCCTCGACGTCCTGCAGCACAACGGCCGCGCGGGCTACGCCGAGCTGGCGCGCGCCGTGAACATGTCCGCGAGCGCCGTCACCGAACGGGTGCGCCGCCTGGAGGAGGCCGGGGTGATCTCGGGCTATGCGGCGGTGGTCGACCCGGAGCGGATCGGCCTGTCGGTCCTCGCCTTTGTGCGGCTGCGCTATCCGAACGGCAACTACAAGCCCTTCCACGACCTGCTGGAGACCACGCCGGAGATCCTGGAGGCGCATCACGTCACGGGCGACGACTGCTTTGTCATCAAGGTCGCCGCCCGGACGATGAAACATCTGGAGGAGGTCTCGGGCCGGATCGGGGCGCTGGGCGCGGTGACGACCAGCGTCGTCTACTCCTCGCCGCTCCCCCGCCGCCCCGTCGGCCACTGAGCGTCGCAGGCCACTGACCGCCATCGGCCACCGAGGCCCGTCGGCCACCGGCCGGCCACCGGGCCCGTACGGCTCAGCCCGGCACCCGGTGCCGCACCGTCGAGCCCGCCCGGTCCTTGACGACCTCCAGCTGGGCCGGGATGCGGGTGCGCAGGTCGGCGACATGGCTGACGATGCCGACGCTGCGGTCGCGTTCGCGCAGCCCGTCCAGGACGTCCAGGACCTCGTCCAGGGTCTGCTCGTCCAGGCTGCCGAAGCCCTCGTCGATGAAGAGGGTGTCCAGGCGGGTGCCGCCGGCCTCGTCGGTGACGACATCGGCGAGGCCGAGGGCGAGGGCGAGCGAGGCGAAGAAGGTCTCGCCTCCGGAAAGGCTGGAGGTGTCCCGCTCGTGACCGGTCCAGGCGTCGATGACGTGCAGGCCGAGCCCGGAGCGCCGGGCGCCGCCGGCCCGTTCGTCGGAGTGGACGAGGGTGTAGCGGCCGGACGACATCCGGTGCAGCCGGGCGCTGGCCGCGGCCGCGACCTGCTCGAGCCGGGCGGCGAGGACGTACGACTCCAGGCGCATCCGCCGTTCGTTCTCGCTGGAGGTGCCCGAGGCGAGCCCGGAGAGCCGGGCGATGCGGTCGTAGTCGGCGCGCAGCGGGGCCAGTTCGCGGGCGTCGGTGTCGGCGCGGGCGGAGAGCCGGTCGAGTTCGCCGCAGCGGTCGCGGGCCGCCGCCTGGGTCGCGGCGGCGGTGCGCAGCCGTTGTCCGGCGGCCTCGTGCGCGCTGCGCGCGGCGTCCGGGTCCGCGGGCGGCAGGGCCGCCGCGGCGATCCCCTCGGGGTACGCCAACTCCGCTTCCACCGTGGCCGCTTCGGCCTGCCACTCGTCCAGCCGCTGCTGCAGCGCTCGCCACTCGCCGTCGCGCAGCAGCGCCTCGGCGGCGGACTGCGGGCCGTCGAATCCGGCGCGGCAGGCGGCGTCGGACAGCCCGGCGTCGGCATCCTCGAGGCGCTCGGCACAGGCGCCTGCCGTACGGGACGCCTCCGCCGCGGCGGCGAGCAGCGTCACCTGCCGCTCCAGTCGGCCGGCGCGCTCGGCCACGCTGGCGCAGTCGCCCCGCGCCCGGGTCAACTCCTCTTCCAGCGCCGCCCGTTCACGATCGAGCGCCTCACGGTGTGAGGTGCGGGCGGCGGTCCGGCGCTCGGCCTGCTGCTGCTCGGCGCGGCGCCGCTCGTATTCCCGCTCGGCGCGCCCGGACGCCTCGCGCGCGGCGTGCAGGTCGGCACCGGCCGCATGGTCGCGCGCGTGGTCCCTGCGCAACGTCTCGGCCCGGTCGGCCAGTTCGGCGGTCGGGGCGTCACCGGCCGTGGCGGCGGCACCGGCCAGCGCTTCCCTGGCCGACTGGCGGCCGGTCTCCGCCGCTTGCCGGGCGTCCTCGGCGCGGCGGTACGCGGCGAGCGCGGCCTCCTCGGCCGCCCGGTCGACATGTCCGGCGCCCGCACGGGCCGGGTCGGGGTGGTCGGTCGCGCCGCACACCGCGCACGCCTCGCCGTCCCGCAGCCCGTCGGCGAGTTCGGCGGCGATACCGCGCAGCCGCCGGTCCTTGAGGTCGAGCCAGTTCTCCTGGGCCGTCGCGGCGCGCTCCCTGGCGTGCAGCAACTCCCTTTCGGCGGAGTGCACTTCGCCGTCCAGACGGTCGCGCCGACGAGCCGCCGCCAGGCGGTCGGCGGCCGACTGGAGCTGCGTGGCGAGCTGTTCGGCGCGGGCGGCGGCCTCCTGGGCCGTCTCGATGCGCCGCTGATGACTCTCGCGGGCGGTGTCCCAGCCCGCCAGCCATTCCGCGGCGTCCAGCAGCGTCTGGTCGTCGGCGCGTGCCTCACGGTCGAGTGCGGCGCGCTCCAGACCGATGTCGGCGGCCCGCCGCTCGGCCCGTCGGGCGACCGCCAGCGATCCCAGGTCGCCCCTCGCCGCCCTTTCCAGCGCGGCGAGCCGGTCGCCTGCGGCCTCCGCGAGGCCGGCCGGCAGCGCGGCCCTGGTCTGCCGCTCGGCGCTCCGCGCGGCGTCCAGCTCGCGCCGGGCGGCGTCGCGCAGCGCGAGGGCGGGGGCGACATCGGCCGCCGCACGGGCCCGCTCCAGCCTGCCGCGCATGCGGTCGCGCTCATCGGCGCGGGCTTCCAGCCGGTCGGCCCGCCGCCGGGCATCCTCGTAACGCCGCTGGAGCCGGTCCCGCTCCCGCGCCTCCTCCAGCCGCCCGGCGGCGATCCGCTCCGCCGCCTCGGCGGCCCGCACCGCGGCCTGCGCGATCTCCAGCCGCTCCCGGGCGCTCACCCGGGCCACGGCGGCCCGCACCAGCACGGCGTCGGCGAATCCGGGCTCACCAGGGCCGGGGGCGGCGGGCCGCTCGGCGCCCCGGCTCTGCTTCGGTACGGTCCCCGCCGACCGGCCGCGCCCGCGCCCCGTCCCGTCCTGAGCTGCTTGAACTCCCGCCTCCGGCAAGGGAATTGACGGTTCATCGAGGTCGGAATGCGCGCCGGCCGCCTGCGCCATCCGGTGGGCCAGCGCCAGCAGCCGGTCGTCGCCCGCCGCGACCCGGTCGGCGGCGGCCTTGCGGCGCGCGGTGAGCTGGTCCTCCAGGGCGGCGAACCTACGGGTGTCGAAGAGCCGCCCCAGCAGCCGGGCGCGGGCCTCCGCATCGGCCCGCAGAAAGCGCGCGAAGTCGCCCTGCGGCAGCAGCACCACCTGGCAGAACTGCTCCTTGCTCATGCCCAGCAGCCGGCCGATCTCCTCGCCGATCTCCTGATGCGAGCGGCTCAGCGCCTTCCACTGGCCGTCGGCCCCGTCCAACTCCCGCAGCCGGCTCTGCGCCTTCTCCCGGGTGGTCCCGCTGCCGCGCTTCTTGGGACGGGGCTGCTCGGGCAGCCGGGTGATCTCCAACCGCCGTTCGGCCACGGTCAGTTCGAGCACGACCTCGGTCAGGGTCAGCGGCTCCGCCAGATCGCTGCGCAGCGCCTGGCCGCTCTGCCGCGCGCCGGGCACCGACCCGTACAGCGCGAAGCACACGGCGTCCAGGACGGAGGTTTTGCCCGCCCCCGTAGGACCGTGCAGCAGGAAGAGACCGTCCCGCGACAGCCGGTCGAAATCGATCACCTGGGTACGGCCGAAGGGGCCGAAGGCGGTGAGGGACAGCCGGTGCAGCCTCATCGCGCCACCTCGTGGACGGTGTCGTCGAGACGTACGTCATCGATGGCCGACCGCAGTTCGGCCCGCTCGTCCGCATCGGCCGCGCGTCCGGCCCGCACATGTTCCACGAAGTCCTCGGCGATCTCCTGGTCGCTGCGCCCGCGCAGCCGCTGGGCGTAGGAGGCGAGCGTGCGGGCGGGGCCCTCGTCGGGGTCGAAGACGAGGCTGACGATGTGCGGGAAGCGAGCGGCGAGCCGGGCCATCGGCTCGTGGGGGCGGAAGCTGTCGGTGAGCGTCGCCTCCACCCATGCCGCTTCGTGTCCGGCCAACGCCGGGTCGTCGAGCAGCCGCTCCAGCGGTCCCCGGATGCGGGCCAGCGGGCGCGGCACCGGGCAGTCCACCCGCTCGGCGGTCACCGCGCCCGCCGCGTCGAGGTCGACGATCCACGACGACTTGCGGTGGCCGGCCTCGGAGAAGGAATAGGCGAGCGGCGAGCCGGAGTAGCGGACCCGCTCGGTGAGCCTCTGACAGCCGTGCAGATGGCCTAGCGCGGCGTAGTCGACGCCGTCGAACACGGCCGCGGGTACGGAGGCGACCCCGCCGACCGTGATGTCACGCTCACTGTCGCTCACCGCGCCCCCGGTGACGAAGGCGTGTGCGAGCACCACGGAGCGGGTGCCCGCCGGGCGCGCGGCCAGGTCGGCGCGTACCCGGTCCATCGCCGCGCCCAGCACCTCGGCGTGATCGGCGCGCCGGGCGCCGAGTGTGTCGCGGACCATGGCGGGCTCGAGATACGGCAGTCCGTAGAGGGCCACCGGGCCGTACTCGTCCTCGAGCAGCACCGGCGTACCGCATGCGGCGGGGTCGGTGCGCAGGTGGATGCCGGCCTGCCGCATCAGCCCGGATCCGACGCCGAGCCGCCGTGCGGAGTCGTGGTTGCCGGAGATCATCACGGTCGGGACGCCGAGGTCGGCAAGGCGGTGCAGGGCCTCGTCGAAGAGCTGTACGGCGGCGAGCGGCGGGACGGCACGGTCGTAGACGTCGCCCGCTACGAGCACCGCCTCGACGTTGCGGTCCTGGACCGTCTCGACGAGGTGATCGAGGAATGCGCGCTGGGCGGTGAGCAGGCTCACGCGGTGAAACGACCGTCCCAGATGCCAGTCGGAGGTGTGCAGGACTCTCACGTAACCGCCCCGGGACGCATCTCTTGTCTTCTCCTCACAGATCCCCGCACCCGGCGCCGGAGCAGCGCATCGCTGCCGGACGCCGGCGACCACGCCGGCTTCCGGCAGCCCGCGGTCCCTCACGGCCTCATCCTTTCACCCGCGCCGGTGCGACCGTCGCCGGTCCGGGAGATCCGTGTCCGGGAATGCGGTCCGGTGCCCCACTCCGGCCCGAATCATCCGTCCGCCCGACTCATCCGTCCGCGCCGCATAACGGAACGTGACCGGGGTAGATGGCGCCTGCGACCGGGACGCACGTCGCGCGGCAGGTCAACGCCGTGGCCGGACTCCGCCCGGCAGTGATCGCGAGAAGGGATTGACGCTACGTGAACAGCATCTGGGCGACGAACCTGATGAGCGGCGCCGTGGCCCTTCATCCGAACCCGTCGCCGCCGGCCCACGCGGTGACCCTGGACAGCTGCCCGCGGGCGGCGGCCACCGCACGGGACGCCGCCACGAGGTTTCTGGCGGATCTGCAGCCACCGGTGTGCGACGAGGCCGCCGACACCGTGGTACTCGTCGTCTCCGAACTCGTCACGAACTCCGTACGGCACGCCGGCGGCACCTCGTGTGCGCTGCGGCTGGCGATCTGCGGGGATGCCGTGGTGGTGTCCGTGACCGACTCCAGCCCCGCCGCGCCCGTGGGACGCAGCCCCGACGTCGACGGGGAGAGCGGCGGCTTCGGGTGGCCGATGGTCCGCCGGCTGGCGGTCGCCACCTCCGTCTGCGTCACGCCGCGGGGCAAGACCGTGCATGCGCTCCTGCCCTGCCGCGCCCCGGGAAGGCCCCAGCGGCCGCCCCGGGCGGGATGACGGGGTGCCCGGCGTCCGCCCGGGGGTGCCTTTCAGCCCTTGCCGCGGGCCCGCCGGAAGCGGGCCAGGCCGTCGGAGAGGCCGACGAGCGGTGCGGGGTAGTCCAGGCGTGCACGGTCGGGTCCCCGGAGCTTCCAGGGTTCGTGGACGGCGGGTCCCTCGAGCGTACGCAGCTCCGGCACCCAGCGGCGTACGTAGTCGCCGTCGGGGTCGTACCGCTTGGCCTGGATCACCGGGTTGAGGACCCGGTTGGGCCGGCTGTCCGTGCCGGTCCCGGCCATCCACTGCCAGTTGAGCTGGTTGTTGGCGACATCGCCGTCCACCAGCAGTTCCAGGAAGTGCCGGGCGCCGATCCGCCAGTCGACGTAGAGCGTCTTGGCCAGGAAGCTCGCGGTCAGCAGCCGACCGCGGTTGTGCATCCAGCCCTCGTACGCCAGCTGCCGCATGGCGGCATCGATGACGGGATAGCCGGTCCGGCCCCGCTTCCACGCCTCGATCTCCTCGGCGGCCGACCGCCGGCCGCGCCAGTGGTCGTGACGGGTGCGGTAGTCGGCCGCCGCCGCTTCCGGCCGGGCGGCCAGCACCTGGTGATGGAAGTCCCGCCAGCACAGCTGCCGTACGAAGGCATCGGCACCGGGCCCGCCGCTCTTGCGTGCCCGGTGGACGAGTTCCACCGGGGAGAGGGTGCCGAAGTGCAGATGCGGGGAGAGCCGGGAGGTGGCGTCGCCCCCGAGGTCGTCGTGGCGGTCCTGATAGCCGGCCAGTGCGCCGCGCTGCCAGGCCGCGATCCGCCGGCGTCCCTCGCTCTCACCGCCCGCGGCGAGGCCCGGTGAGACTCCCGGTACGCCCGTGCCGGACGGGACCTCCTCGGATCCGATCCGGTCCGGGACCCGTACGACGCGCGGTGCGCCGCGCGGAGCGCGCCGGTGCTGCCGCGTCCACTGGCGGAAGTACGGCGTGAACACCGCGAAGTGATCCGATGCGGCGGGCGTCACGGCGCCCGGCGGGACGGCGGTGATCACCGCGTCATGGACCAGCAGGGCGCGGCCGTCCGCTTCCAGCGCCGCGCGCAGCCGCTCCTCCCTGCGCTGCGCGTAGCCGCTGACACCGGCCGCCAGATGCACCGTGCCGGCACCCGCCTCGGCGGCGACCTTGCACACCTGCTCCACCACGTCCCCGGACCGCACCACCAGACGGCCGCCGCGCGCCCGCAGCCCGTGGTCCAGATCGGTCAGGCAGTCACCGAGGAAGGCCTCCCGGTTGGGCGCGGCGAAGCCGGCGGCGGCGATGGCGGCATCCCGTACGAACAGCGGCACGACCTCCCTGGAGGTGTCCAGGGCCGCCCTCAGCGGCGGATGGTCGTGCAGCCGCAGATCGGAGGTGTAGAGGACGACGGAGACTCCCATGGCGGGCATGGTGCGCCACTCCTGGCCGGATCACTTCGCCTGCCGCGCCGTGCGGCCGGGCCGCGCGGCGCCGGCGGCCCGCGCGATGTTGCGGGCCATGCCGCCGAACACGACGGCGTGGAACGGCGAAACGCTCCACCAGTACGCGTGCCCCAGCAGCCCGTGCGGGTGGAACAGTGCCCGCTGCCGGTAGTGGGTGCCGCCCGATGCGCCGTACTCCACCCGCATCTCGAGCCAGGCCAGGCCCGGCAGCCGCATCTCGGCGCGCAGCCGCAGCAGGCGGCCCGGTTCGATCTCCTCGACGCGCCAGAAATCCAGCGAATCGCCCACCCGCAGCCGGTCGGCATCGCGCCGACCGCGGCGCAGCCCGACCCCGCCGACCAGACGGTCGAACCAACCGCGTACCGCCCAGGCGAGCGGGAAGGAGTACCAGCCGTTGTCGCCGCCGATGGCTTCGATGACCCGCCACAGCGCGTCCGGCGAGGCGTCGACGGCCACCTCGCGGCGATCGGTGTAGAGGCTGCCGCCGGCCCAGTCGGGGTCGGTGGGCAGCGGGTCGCTCGGCGCGCCCGGCACGGACGCGGAGGACCAGCGGGTGGTGACGTCGGCCTCCTGCACGCGTTGCAGGGCCAGCGACAGCGCGGCGGGGAAGGCGATCGGGCGCCCCGGCCGGTCGGAGACGTACGTCGCGATGTCGTGTTCCCGGCAGACGACCTCGTGCCGCAGCGATTCGGTCAGCGGCCGGGCGATGGCCCGCGGTACGGGTGTCACCAGCCCGACCCAGAGGCTCGACAGTCGCGGCGTGAGCACCGGCACCGGCACGATCAGCCGCTTCGGCAGGCCGGAGAGCGCCGCGTAGTGCCGCATCATGTCCAGATACGTGACGACGTCGGGGCCGCCGATGTCGAAGGTGCGGTTCACCTCGTCCGGCATCCGTGCACTGCCGACGAGATAGCGCAGCACGTCACGGACGGCGATCGGCTGGGTCCTGGTCCGCACCCAGCTCGGGGTGACCATGACCGGCAGCCGCTCGGTGAGATAGCGCAGCATCTCGAAGGACGCCGAGCCGGAGCCGATGATGACCGCCGCACGCAGGACCGTGGTCGGCACCCCGGAGCCGAGCAGGATGCGCCCCACCTCCGCGCGCGAGCGCAGGTGGGGGGAGAGCTCCCGCTCCGGTACGCCGGCCGGGGTCAGGCCGCCCAGGTAGACGATGCGCTGCACGCCCGCCGCGCGGGCCTGCTCGCCGAAGATCCGGGCCGCCCTGCGGTCGGTCTCCTCGAAGCGGGATCCGGTGCCGAGGGCGTGCACCAGGTAGTACGCGACGTCGATGCCCCTCATCGCCGGGCGCACCGACGCCGCGTCGGTGACGTCGCCGCGCACCACCTCGGCGCGGTCGGCCCAGGGGTGGTCGCGCAGCTTCTCGGGGGAACGGGCCAGGCACCGGACGCGGTATCCGGCGTCGAGGAGTTCCGGCACCAGCCGGCCGCCGATGTAGCCGGTGGCCCCGGTCACCAGGCACCGGGCCCGCGGCTTTCCGTCCCGCTTCGTCATGCGGTGCCTCCGCCCGGCTCAGGCCGTACGCGTGCCGGTCGTGCTGGGGGGCTCGTCCGCCGCAGCAGACCGTCACCACCCATAATGGGCTCCTTCGGCGGCTACGCCGACTCGGCGTCCGGAACGCCGCCCTCGGCCGGAACGGCCCCCTCGTCCGGAACGCCCTCCTGCGGATGTCCCGCCACCTGCCGCTCCAGATAGTCCTCGCTGATCCGCTTCGGCCCGAACGGCCATTCCTTCTCATGGCGCGCCCACAGCACAAAGGCCACGATGCCCGCCGCCACCCAGGCCAGCGACCATTCGATGGGGTGCCGGCCGGGCGAGTTGCGGTCCGCGTAGCCGTAGATCACCAGCCAGCCGGCCGACGCCACGATGCTCGGCAGCGGGTAGAGCCACATCCGGTAGGGGCGGCGCAGCCCCGGCTGCCGGCGACGCAGCACGGTGACCGCGGCCACCTGGGACAGTGCCTGGACGATCACCATGACGGTGGTCAGCAGCTGGATGATGGTGGCCAGGTCGGTGTGCCGGCCGATGAGGAAGCCCGCGGCCATGATCAGGCCCATGGTCAGCAGCCCCAGTACGGGGAAGCGGTGGCGCGGGTGGAGGGTGCCGTACGGGCGGAAGAAGACCCGGTCGCGGGCGGCGTCGTAGGGAACCCGGGAGCCGCCGAGCAGCCCGGCGAGGACGGAAGCGACGGCGGTGACCAGGATCAGCACCGTGACGGCGGCGGCGGGCCCCTTGCCCCAGGCCTTCTCCAGGACGGCGGAGGCGACGGAGGAGGATGCCGGGTTGTCCGGGTCGAGCATGTCCTGCCAGTTGACGACGCCGAGGGTACCGATCTGCAGCAGCAGGTAGATCGTCATGATGCCGAGGATCGAGCAGATGACGGCGCGCGGGATGGTGCGGCCGGGCTGTCTGATCTCGGCGCCCATGTAGGCGATGGTGTTGTAGCCGAGGTAGTCGTAGATGCCGATGGTCAGGCCCGCCGCGAAGCCGATCCAGAAGTGACTCGACGTCAGCTCGAAGGCGTGCGCGGGGTAGGTGAAGGCGCGCTCCGGGCTGAAGTGGGTGAAGGCGGCGACGATGACGAGGGTCACGGAAGCGATCATCACCGTCCACAGCACGACGGTGAGCCTGGCGATGCTCTCCACCCGCCGCCACAGCACCACGACGATGCCCACGGTGACGACAAGACCGACGGCATCGCCCTGCCCCCGGGTCATATCGGGCCACAGATAGCCCAGGTACTGCACAAAGCCGATCACGCCCGTCGACATCCCCAGGGGGATGAAGAGCATGGCCGTCCAGACGAACAGAAACGGCATCAGCTTGCCGGTGCGGTACTGGAACGCCTGCCGCAGATAGACATAACTGCCGCCCGCGCCCGGCAGGGAGGCGCCCAGTTCGGCCCAGATCAGCCCGTCGGCGAGCGCCAGGACCGCGCCCGCGAGGAACCCGATGACCGCCTGCGGCCCGCCGAACGCCGCGACCATCAACGGGATGGTCACGAAGGGGCCGATGCCGCACATCTGGCTCATGTTGATGGCGGTGGCCTGGAACAGTCCGATACGACGGGCGAATCCCGCGCGCTCGTCGAGGAGTTCAGGCATGGGGCTGCCCTTTCTCGTGCCGGCTCCACCACCGGATCGCGGCTGTGCTCACCGCGCCACAGGCTGACACGGCCGGCGGCCCTGCGCACCGGTTGGGACAGGAATTCCCGGCCCTCGGGTCACCGGCGCGGCCCGCCCCTCACAGTTCCCCGTACGCCTCGCCGCCGACCTCGAGCACCGCCGTACCGGCCGTCGTGTCGGCCAGCCACGCACGGAAGGCGTCCAGGTCGGCCTCCGGCAGCCCGACCTCGATGCGGACATCGGCACCGTAGGTGACCTCGCGCACCGCGCGCCCCGTCGTGCGCAGGTCGTTCTCGACCCGGCCGGCCCGCTGGTGGTCGACGCTGATGGTCACCAGCCGGAAGCGCCGCCGGGTGACGGTGCCCAGCGCGTCCAGCGCCTCGCCGACGACGCCTCCGTAGGCCCGGATCAGGCCGCCGGCCCCCAGCTTGACGCCGCCGAAGTACCGCGTGACGACGGCGACCACATAGCGCATCTCGCGCCGCACCAGCATCTGCAGCATCGGCACGCCGGCGGTGCCGCCCGGCTCGCCGTCGTCGCTCGCCTTCTGGATGCCGCCGTCGGCGCCGAGGACGTACGCGAAGCAGTGGTGGCGGGCGCCGGGGTGCTCCTTGCGGATGCGCGCGATGAAGTCCTGGGCCTCGGTTTCGCTCGCCACGGGCGCGAGCGCACAGAGGAAGCGGGACTTGTTGATCTCGATCTCATGGACACCCTCGTGCGCGAGAGTGCGGTACTGCTCCTGCATCGCACCACCCTATGCGGCCCCGGTGAACCGCGGACACCGGCCGGTCCCGGGGGCCGCGGCGCGCTGCGGTGTCCGCCGTACGGGCGCAGGGCGCACGGCCAGGCGGCGTACCCAGGGGCGCCGCACGGTGCGTCGGGACGACGTCCGAGCCCCCCGTGGGCAGGGTGAGCCCAGGGCACAGGCCTTGTGTTTTCGGGGTCCGCTCGTGCACTCAGGAACGGAACGGCGGGTTGGCGGAGGGCTTCATGGACAAGAGCACACAGTCGGCGATGACGGCGGGCGTTCCCGTGACGGGCGACGAGATGCCCGAGCCGCCGCCGGAGGTCGTCGAGGCGGCGCGCACCGCACCCGATCACTGGCTGGCGATGGTCGACCTGACCTGGCAGGGCGAGGGCGCGCCGCCGCTGTGGGCGCTGATCGGGCAGTGGCGGTCGGGGCCGACCGGCGAGATCGAGGAATGGCGGGACAATCCCGAGTACCGGCCGTCGCCGCAGGCGCTGGACTGGGCGGATCCGGCCGACGCCGTCGACAAGGCGGTCCAGCTCGCCGCCACCGGTTACGGTCCGGCCCAGGATGTCCATACGGCGCTGGCCCGTGCGGAGGTGTCGGTGCTGGTCACCGCCACCGGAACAGCGCTGGCCGCGGCCTCTCCGGAGGGCACCCCGGTCATCCCCGTCTACACCTCCCCCGGCTACCTCGAATCGGTGGGACGGCTGCTCTACGACCGGCGGCCGGTGGCCGAGCTCGTCGAGCAGCTGCCGCCGGGGCATGCCCTGTATCTGAACCCGACCGGGCCGGTGAGCATGCTGGTGGAGACCGAGCCGCTGCGGGCGGCGATCGCGGCAGCCGGTACCGGGGCCGGGCGGCGGGCGGACGAGGCACGCGAGCCGGCCGCCTCGGGTGCGCTGCGCCCGGGTACGGCCGCCGCCGGGATCGAGCCGGTGAGCGGCGGCGCGGCGATCGGCAAGCCGGCCCGCACCGCGAACGACGGCACGGTCGTCGGAGCCGGGGTGGTCGGCGGCGCCACCTGACCCCCCGCGCAGGGACTCGCCCCGCCCTTCTTCCCCTTCGGGCGGGGCGTCTGCGTGTCCGGGCTTCCTGGCCCGGGTTCCTGAACGGATCTCCTGGTCGGGTTTTCCCGGCTTCGTCCCGGAGCCGGGCGCCGGTCGCGCGGCGGCCGTGCTGGGTGTCGTGTCGGTTTTCTCCCCGCTGATCCGCGAACTGAAAGGGATCCGCCAACAGTTCGACCGCCCGTACATAGCGGATTCGAGCGCTTACGAAGCCGAATTCGCGGTACGGGCCACCCCCGTCGATGAGCAGGTCACGGCGACGGTGGAGTGGTGGCGTGAGCGACTGGCCACCGCCGCGTGAGGCGATTCAGGCCATCGAGGCCCCGCTTCGGGCGGGTGCCGGAGGCTATTCGCGAAGACGCATTCCCTTGACGGCGGTGTCGAAGACCGGCCGGTACTGGTTCCATTGGGCGTTCGGTGCGGAGAGGTAGACCACGTACTGAGTGCCGTCAGTGCCGGAGAAAGCCAGTTCCACCGCCCGGAATTCCCGCAACTGGCCCGGGAAGGTGAACTCCCAATACCCCGCGGGCCGTCCCCGGAATGTCGTGGGGCCCATCCTCACCCGCTCATAGCCCGGGTTGTCGCGCCGCGTCTGATCCTCTTCGGTCTCACGCCAGTGCCGGAGAGGATCGGATCCCGCGAACTCGACGACGTCGACCCTCAGGCCCACCAGGCCGGAGGGATCCACGTAGGCGACTTCACCGCCGGCCACATCCTTGCGCTTCCAGCCGTCCCGTACGGGGACGGAGAAGCCCTGGCCTGCCTTCTTGAGGTGGTATCCGGCGGGAAGCGGTGGCGGCGGGGAAGGGCGGGGGCTGGAAGGGCTGCTGGGGGAGGCGGCCGTGGACGGTTGGCCGCTCGTCGCGGCGGCACCGTCCCGGGGCCACAGCAGCACGCCGCCCGTCACGGTGGCGGCAACCACCATCACTGCGACGCACCACAGCGCGGTACGCCGACTGCGCTTGCCTCCTCGTACCGGGGCCGCGGGAGCTTCCAGGCGTCTCGGGCGCGTGGACGGCTCGAAGGGCGCGGTCCGCGTGCCGGCCGCATCGCGGAGGAGGGCTTCGGCCTCGTGCGCGTCCATGCGCCGGCCGGGTTCCTTCACCAGCAGGCCCTCGATCACCGGGGTCAAATCCCCGGCGTTGCGCGGGGGTTCGTGTGCGTCGGCGGCGATGGCGTAGGCCGTCTCGATCAGGGTGTCCCGTTGGAACGGGTGGCGCCCTTCGACCGCCTGGTACAGCGTCGCTCCGAGGGACCACAGGTCGCAGGCGGGGCCGGGCTCGGCGATCCCGCTCCGGAGGCGTTCCGGCGCGAGGTACTGGATCGACCCGACCAGCTCGCCGGTCCTGGTCAGTGACGGTGTTCCGGACTCCACGGCGATCCCGAAGTCGGTGAGGACGATGCGCCCGTCGTTCCCGAGCAGAACGTTGGCGGGCTTGACGTCCCGGTGCAGCACTCCGGCGTCATGTGCGGCGCGCAGCGCGGCGGCCATGGCGCGGCCGATCCGGGCCGCTTCGTCGGGTGGCAGCGCGCCTTGCCGCTTCAGGACGTCGCTCAGGGTGGACGACGGTATGTACTCCATGACGATGCACGGCAGGCCCTCGTGGTCGACGACGTCGTGCACCACGATCACGTGGGGGTGGGTGATCCGGGCGGCGCTGCGGGCCTCGCGGCGGGTGCGCTCGTAGAGCGTCTGGATCTCATCGTCGTGCAGATGCGGCGGCACGTGCAGTTTCTTCACGGCGACGTGCCGACCGAGCAGCTCATCCTCGGCCCGCCACACGGTGCCCATGCCGCCGCGACCCACCTGCTCCACCAGCCGATAACGGTCGGCTACGAGCCGCCCCAGATCGGACACTGTGAGACCTTCGCCTTCTCTGCACGCCTGAACAGTTGCGGGAGCACCTTAGCCCGCGCTGATTGCATGGCCATGCCAGCGGATTTCCCAGGATCCGGCACCACCTTCCAAGCCGACGAGGCAGGTCCCTGGGCACGCGGGACAACTGCCGTAGCGGCTCCCGTTGTTCGCCCGACAGGGGATCCGCCGGCGGGCCACCGGTCCCGTCGCCGGGGATTCCGAGGAGGTATCGAATTCACCGGTGAACCGCCCCTGGTCACGGGTGGGAGGGTGCCTGCAACGAGCACATCCGGCCCACAAGGCGTATATGTGAAGCCATCGGAAGTACACACGTGGTGCGGTGAGCCAACCCGTGCGGTGGCTCCGTTCCCTCCGGGTCGCGAGCGTGGCCCGGCAGCAGGAGATGCCCTGTGAAAGTCCTGCAACCCACGCTGGCGAAGGTGCCGTGGATGCTCGCGGCACTGGCCCTCGTGGCCGGTATCCTGCTGGACCTCTTCGCGCCCCAGCCGTATACGGGACTCCCACTGCTGGCCGCCGCGCCGCTCGTCGCGGGCGCCACGCTCTCCTTCCGCTCCGCGCTCGCCGTCGTGTGTGTCACGTGCCTGGTCTCGGTGGCGGTGGATATCGAACGCGGACGTCCGGTGACGCCCTTGTTGGTCGATCTCGCCGTGGTCGGCTTGATCGGCGTGCTGGCCCTCGGGGTCAACCGGCTCATCGTGCGGCAAGGGCACGATCTGGCGCTGGCCAGGGATGTCGCGGAGGCCGTCCAGCGGGCGGTGCTCCCGGACCCGCCGCGGGAGGTCGGGCCGCTGACCGTGGCTGCCGGGTATACGGCGGCGCAGGCCGAGGCGCGGATCGGCGGTGATCTCTTCGCGGTGCAGGAGACGCCGTTCGGAGTGCGGATGATCATCGGGGATGTGCGGGGCAAGGGTATTGCGGCGGTCGCCGTCGTGTCCGTCGCGATCGGGGCGTTCTGTCAGGAGGCCGAGTATGCCCCCACCTTGGTCACGCTGGCTCGGCGGATGGACGAGGCGCTGGCCAGGGCAGCGGCCCGGAGCGGCCCGGTGATCTCCACGGAAGGCTTCACCACCGCCGTGCTGGCCGAGGTCTCCGCCGACGGCGAGGTGCTGAGCCTGGTGAACCGCGGGCACCCGCCCCCGTACCTGCTGCACGACGGACAGTTCATACGGCTCGACCCGACCGCCCCACAGCTGCCTCTCGGGGTCGGGCTGGGCGATCTCACTCCTGCCGGCTCCGCGCCTGTCGACGTGGTGCGGCTGCCCCCGGGGGCCTCGCTGCTGCTGGTCACCGACGGTGTCACCGAGGCGCGGGACCAGCGGGGGACGTTCTACGATCCGGTCGACTCAGGGCGCCTGCGCAGGCGGTTCACGGACCCCGACGCACTGGTGGAGGCCCTCACCAAAGACGTCAGCCGCTGGACCGAGGGTAAGCACGAGGACGACATGGCCATCCTGGCGCTCACCCGGCGCCGCCGCCCTTCCCACGCCGCCTGATCTGGTACGCGATCGCCCCGGCACACGCGGCGAACATGATGGCGCACAGATACACGAGAGCCGATTCACCTTCGATGAGGTCGACTTTTCCTTCTGTGTACGTGCAGGTGACGGACGGCGGAAACACGCTGTGACCGACGTCCAGAATCTCGCCGGCCGGCGCCGAGGAGAGGTGGTCCACCTGCCAGGCGAGGCATGTGTTGTGCAGATCGGTGCGGGACAGCGTCATCACGGGGTTGATTCGGACCGCCCAGATCACCCCGGCCACGACCGGTGCCCAGATCGCCCCGGCGCGCGTCCAACGGGAGGCCCGCGACGCCCTGTTGACCAGCATGCCGGCGACGGCCGTCACCACGGCAGCGATACCCGCCCACATCACCCAGGTACCCAGGCCGGTGGGATGCGACGGTCCGTACGTTCGCGAGTCGGTCCAGTAGCAGGCGACATCCGGCGGGAACGCGTCAACGGTCACATGCGTCAACGGGAAGTCGTCGTCGAGGGTTCTTCTGCCGCACACCTCAACCGAGTGCGTGAAGGCGAACCCGTACAGGACGGCTCCGGCATATCCCACCGCCGCCACATAGGCACCGATGACGGCCCACCGGGCCTGCGTGGACGGACCGCGCCTGGTCACCCACAACGCGTAGGGGAAGGACCCGATCGCGAACAACAAAAGGCTGATCAGCGGCATACCGAAGAACGCCAACAGATCCATGGTCCCTCCCGTCGGTACCCCTGGGAGAGAAGACGATCAAGAATGGTGATCGGTTCGCTCCTCGAGGAGCCCCCCGGCCATGGCAGCCGCAGCACACCCCACCGAGGTCAGGGCTCCCCCACTCACGCCCCACAGGGTTGAGCAGGAATCAGCGAGGCCGACTACCCGTTGTGCCGTAGCGGGACCGTGGACTACTAACAGGAGGCACCCATGCACGACGACCGGACGGCCATCCGCAGGATCCTCGCCGAGCTCGGAGACACCTGGGCGGTCGTGGGGTTGTCCGCGAACCGACAGCGCGCCGCGTACGGCGTCGCGGAGGTACTGCAGCGTTTCGGCAAGCGGATCGTCCCCGTGCACCCGAAGGCCGAGACCGTACACGGGGAAGTGGGGTATCCGTCCCTCGAAGCCGTCCCCTTCACCGTCGATGTCGTCGACGTCTTCGTGCGCAGCGACCTCGCCGGAGCCGTCGCCGACGAAGCCGTCACCATTGGTGCCAAGGCCGTATGGTTCCAGCTCGGTGTGAGGGACGACGGCGCGTATCACCGCACCCGCGCCGCCGGCCTCGACATGGTCATGGACCGCTGTCCGGCCATTGAGATACCCCGTTTGGGCTGAGCGCGGGGTGCGTTAGCGTCCGTACATGATCGCGCTGCGTGCCGCCCTCCCCGAGGATGCCGCCGAACTCGTCCGGCTGCGTCGTCTGATGTTCCGTGCCATGAACGGGCGTGATGAGCCGGGGAATTGGGAGCGGGACGCGGAGGCGGTGGCGCGTCGGCAGCTGACCGGTCCTGATGCGCCGCTGGCCGCTTTCGTGGTGGACGGCGAGGCGTCAGGTGCCCCGCATCTGGCGGCGTGTGCGGTCGGGCGCGTCGAGGAGCGGCTGCCCGCGCCCGGACATCCGTCGGGGCGCTTCGGCTTCGTCTTCAGCGTCTGTACGGACCCCCGCTACCGCGGCCGGGGCTATGCGCGCGCCACGACGGAGGCGCTGCTGGCCCACTTCGCCGAGCGGGGCGTCACCCGGGTCGATCTGCATGCCACGGACGACACCGAACCGCTGTACCGGAGCCTGGGCTTCACCGAGCACTCCACGCCGCTGTCGCTGGATCTGCGCTCCCGAGAGCGGGCCGGGAGAATCGGGCCGGCCGAGCAGCCCGAGCGGGTCGAATAGCGGCCGCCGGCGGCGGAGTCGGCCGACGCGTTACCCGACGCCCAGCCCGTCCAGGACGGTGGCGCCGGGAAGTTCGGCCAGGGCCTTGCCCGGCACGATGAGCTTGCCGCGGCGGCTGCCGCTGCCGATCAGCGCGTAGGGGATGTCGGCGACGGCGGCGTCCACCAGCACCGGCCAGGCGGCGGGCAGGCCGAGCGGGGTGATGCCGCCGTACTCCATCCCGCTGTCGCCGACCGCGGTGTCCATCGGCACGGGCATAACGCCAAGCTAACAGGCACGGACCGCCCGGCGACGGCCCGTCTCACCAGGCCGGCGCCCCTGGTTCGGGCCGGCGTCCCCGGTACGGGTCGGCGTCCCCGGTACGGGTCGGCGTCCCCGGTACGGGTCAGCGTCCGAGCGGGATGATCACCGACATGGTCATCTCGACCGGGTCCGCCCCGTCGTTGCGGTAGTCGTGCGCCACCTTGGCCTCGAAGGTCACCGAGGACCCCGCGGCCACCTTGTACTCCTCGCCGTCCACGACGAGCGTCAGCGTGCCGGCCCGGACATGCAGCAGCTCGACGGTGCCGGGCGGATGCGGATCCGAGGTGCTGCGGTCGCCGGGCATCAGCCGCCAGTCCCACATCTCGAAGGGGCCGGGCGCCTCGGTGCCCACCAGGAGCGTGGTGTGACTGCCGGCGTCGGTGGACCACATCCGGACGGCCTCGCCCGGCGCCACGATCCGCACCTGCGGGCCCTGTTCGTAATCCAGGAGCGTGGTGATGCTGACGCCCAGCGCGTCGGCGATCTTGACGGTGGTGCCCACGCTCGGGTTCGTACGGGCCTGCTCGATCTGGATGATCATGCCGCGGCTGACCCCGGCCCGCGCCGCCAACGCGTCGAGGGTGTAGCCGCGTTCGGTGCGCCAGTGCTTGAGGTTGCGGGCAAGCGACTGCGTGAGCTGGTCGAGGTCCGTCACGGTCCGTCCAAGTCGAGGGCGATCGAGGTCAAATATATTGAATTTCGCAGTCCAGTTTAATGAACTACTCTGTAGTGCACTTCAGCGTCCACGTCACTGTACTGCGAGGTTTTCCCATGACAGCGGTCTTCGCCCTGGCCACCAGCCTGCTCTTCGGGCTCGCCGACTTCGGCGGAGGACTGCTCACCCGACGTCTGCACCCGCTGACCGTGGTGGTCGTCTCCCAGACCCTGGCCTCGCTCGTACTGGGCGTCGTCGTGCTGGCCACCGGCGGCTGGCGGGAGGCCGGTCCGCAGCTGTGGTTCGCGGTCGCGGCCGGCCTCATCGGACCCGCCGCCATGCTCTGCTTCTACCGCGCCCTGGCCCTCGGCCCGATGGGCGTGGTCTCCCCGCTCGGCTCCCTCGGCACCGTCCTGGTCCCGCTGGGCGTCGGCATCGTCGCGGGCGAACGGCCGGGGCTCATCCAGGTCGCGGGCATGATCGTGGCCGTGATCGGTGTTCTGCTGGCCGGCGGACCGCGGCTCAGCGGGACATCGGTGGCGCGCCAGACCATTGTGCTCACCCTGCTCTCGGCGTTCGGCTTCGGCGCGTCGATGACACTGATCGCCCAGGCGTCCACGACCGTGACCGGCCTGTTCCTCGCCCTGTTCGTCCAGCGCGTGTGCAATGTCGCGGTGGGCGGCGCCGCGCTGTACGCCACGGCCGGGCGCGGCACCCCCGCGCTGCCCGAGGGCGGGTTCACGGCGCTGCGCGGCTCGCTTCCCGCGCTCGCCTTCATAGGCATCGCCGATGTCGCCGGCAACGGCACCTACGCGCTGGCCGCCCAGAGCGGCCCGGTCACCGTCGCGGCCGTACTCGCCTCGCTCTACCCCGTCGTCACCGCGCTCGCCGCGCTCGGCCTCCTCAAGGAGCGGATGCGCGCGATGCAGACGGCGGGCGCCTCGCTCGCCCTGGTCGGCACCGTCCTGCTCGCCTCGGGCGGCTGACGGCGGTGGGCCGACGGCGGTGGGTGACGGCGGTGGGTGACGCGGCCTCAGGAAGGCTCGTACGCCTCGTCGGCCTCAGGAAGGCTCGTACGCCTCGTCGGCCTCAGGAAGGCTCGTACGCCTCGTCGGCCGCCTCCGCCGCCGCGCTCTCCCACCCCTTCAGCGCGAGCAGCTGCTCCGGGGTGACGCCCTCGGGAATCGGCACCGGCGCGGGCGTACGCAGCGGCGGCTGCCAGCCCGCCTCGGGGTCCCAGCTGCGGACGACCTTGGCGGGCGCCCCCGCCACCACCGCATGGTCGGGCACCTCGCCGCGGACCACCGCACCGGCCGCCACCACTACGTTCCTGCCCAGCCGCGCGCCGGGCAGGATGACCGCCCCGGTGCCGATCCAGCTGCCGGAGCCGATGCTGACCGGGTCGGTGCGCGGCCACTGCTTCCCGACCGGCACCTCGGGGTCGTCGTAGCTGTGATTGGTGGTGGTGACGTAGACCCCGGGACCGAAGAAGCAGTCATCGCCGATCGTCAGCCGGACATCCGCGATCACGTGGCTGCCGCGGCCCAGTACGACGCCGTTGCCCAGGGTGAGGATGGGTTCCGGGCCGAGATCGAGGTCCGGCATCATGCCCGCCGTCAAGGTCACGTCCTGGGCGATGATGCAGTAGTCGCCGATCTCGATCCACGGGTCGCCGAAGACCGTGCCCTGTGGGAAGGCGAGCCGGGCGCCGGCGCCGATACGGCGGAAGCGGTATGGGCCGGGGCGCTCGGCCGTGACGGCCGCGGCCCGCCTCACCCAGCGCACGCCCCGGTGGACGGCGCGCGATACGGCCCGGCGCCGCCAGGCCGCGAGGGATGAGAACACGTTCTGGTTTGTCGGCACCCGCACACCGTACTCAGCCCGCCGGGCCGCCGACCGCGCACCGCGCTGTGATCTTCGCCCCACCGGCCCTCGCCCCCGCCCGCCGGTGCGCCCGTCGTCTACGGTGCTGTTGGCGCGGCACAGCACTGGCGAGGAGAGACGCAGATGGCAGGACGGGCAGTGATTTCAGGGGTGGCCGGCGAGGAGCCGACGATCGATCCGGCGGCGTTCACCGCTCCCACGTCCGTCGTGCTCGGCGATGTCACGATGGCGTCGGGCGCGAGCGTCTGGTACCACGCGGTGCTGCGCGCCGACTGCGGCCCGATCGTGCTCGGCACCGACAGCAACATCCAGGACAACTGCACGGTGCACGTGGACCCCGGCTTCCCGGTGACGATCGGCGAGCGGGTCTCCGTAGGCCACAACGCCGTCCTGCACGGCTGCACCGTCGAGGACGACGTCCTGGTCGGCATGGGCGCCACGGTCCTCAACGGCGCGCACATCGGCGCCGGCTCACTCGTCGCCGCGCAGGCGCTGGTCCCGCAGGGCATGCGGGTGCCGCCCGGTTCGCTGGTCGCCGGCGTCCCGGCCAAGGTCAAGCGGGAGCTGACCGACGAGGAGCGCGAGACGATAAAGCTGAACGCCGCGATGTACCTGGAACTGGCCGCCCGGCACCGGGAATCCGTCGCGGACGCCGAGGGCTGAGCGCACCGGGGCGCGCCCGTCACGTCAAATACCCCCGTCGCGTTTCCCCCGATAGATAAGGGTACTTGCCTGTTTACCGGGCGGTCGGTTCTGGCATCGTTGGTCGTCCATAGGACGGCGCGGGGCTGTGCCGTGGACGGGGATGACGGATGAGCGCGTGGGCCGATCACCGGCCACTGCCCGAGGTGGTGGGACGGGCCGTTGAGCACGAGCGGGTGTCCGGGCTGCTGGACGGCTCGCCACTGGTGACGCTCACCGGGGCCGCGGGGGTGGGCAAGAGCGTCCTGGCCCGCTCCGTGCTGGACGAGCACCTCGCACGGCACGGCGGCACGGTCATCCGGGTCGGCTGCTGGGACGGTCTGGCCGAGGGCGGTCTGACGGACGCTCTGTTCCGGGCCGCGGGCCTGACCGGCAGCGCACGCCACCGCGCCGCACAGGCCGTCGTCCGCGGCAGCGCGCCACCCCTCCCGCACGACGCGGTGCGCGACGCGGCCGAGCCGGCCGAGCTGACCGGCCGCTCGTGCCTCGCGGAGCTCGCGGAGCTCGCGGAGCACTGTGTCGACCACCGGGCAACGCTGCTGCTGGACGACTGCGACCCGGTGCTGGAGGAATGCGCGCAGCTGGTGCGGCGGCTGCTGCGGACCGAGCCGGAGCTGCGGATCATGACGACGTCCCGCCGCGTGCTGGGGCTGCCCGGAGAGCGGGTCGTCGAGGTCGGGCCGCTCCCGGTGACGTTGGGCGAGGGGATCGCGGGACCGGCCGTCGCATTGCTGACCGCGCGGGCCGAGGCGGCCGTGCCGGAGCTGCTCGTGGCCGTCTGCGAGGCGCTGGAGGGCTCACCGCTGGCGATCGAGCTGGCCGCCCGGCAGCTGGACCGGCTGACGCTGCCGCAGCTCGCGGCGCAGGTGGATGCGGACGGCCCGCTCTTCTACTCGGGCCCGGCGCCGACCGCGCGCCACACCTCGCTCTACGCGGCACACGCCGCCGGCTACGCGCTCTGCTCGCCCACCGACCGGCGGGTGTGGGCGCGGCTCTCGGTGCTTCCCGGGGACTTCGATCCCTGGCTCGCGGGGTGTGTCTGTGCCAGCAGTGACGTTCCTGCTCCGGAGATCGACGCGGCGCTGGAACGGCTGCGGCTGGCGTCCGTACTGGAGCGCGTACGAGAGGGGGGCGGCGCCCCGCCGGACACCGGGGCCGCGCTGCCGCCGCGTTACCGACTCCCGCGCGGCGCACGGGACTTCGGGCGGACCCAGCTGCGCGAGGCGGGCGAGGAATCAGCGGCGCTGCGCCGGTTCCGGCAGGCCTGCGCGGCGCTCGCGGCCGAGGCGCAGATCGCCTGGCAGGGACCCGACCAGCAGATCGCCGTCCGGCTGGTCGAGGACGAACAGCACCATCTCGACGCGGCGCTCACCCGCCCGCCGCAGGACGCGGACGACGCGCTCAGCGCCCTGGAGATCGCGGTCTCGCTGTGGTTCCAGTGGGCGGCCTGCGGCTTCCGCCGCGAAGGGCGGGCCCACCTGGACCGGCTGCTGCTGCTCTCCCGGGACGACACCCCGCTGCGCGCGCGGGCGCTGTGGCTGGCCGGCTGGCTCGCGGCGCAGGAGCACGCGCTCACCGCCGCGGAGGCGCTGCTGGACCAGGCGTGGACGTCGGCGGTGATGCACGCGGACTCCGACGGGCTGGCCCGTATCGCGCATGCACACGGCGTACTGGCGCTGTACCGGGAGGACACCGGGACGGCGGTGGCGTGCCTGGAGGAGGCGGCCCGGCACCGGTCCAAGGACCCGTGGTTCGGCCCCGGCCCCGCCCACAGCTGGGCGCTGCTCGCCATCGCGCTGTCGGCGCCGGACGCGGAGGGGGCGGAGGCGGCCGCCCACCGCGCCTGGGAATCGCGGCACTCCGACGGCGACTTCTGGCTGTACTCCACCGTCCTGTACGCCCGCGCCCTGACCGAACGGGCCCATGGACGGCCGGAGGCGGCGCTGCGCGCCTGCCGCAGGGCGCTGTCGGCAAAGAAGCTCGTCGGGGATCCGCTGTTCATCGCGGGAGCCCGCGCCATGCTGGCCGGTCTGCGCCGCGAGGTGCGCGAGGGGGCACCGGCGTCGCCGAACGCGGGCGAGGGTGCCCGGTGGTGGCAGCGCGGCGGCGGAGTACGGCCGGTGCCGTTCTTCTCCCGGCTGCGTACGGGCTCCTGAACGGGCCGGTTCCCGTACGGAGAGCGGCTTCACCTCCGGCCGCTCACCACGCAGCGTGACCGATCGGACGCGTTCGGGATGCGAAAGCGCCGGGTCGGCTCCATCCTGAAGGGCATGAAGCGTGCCCCCGTGATCGTGCATCCGCCCTGCACCGGCGGCCGCCGCGTCACGCTCTACGGACAGGACCTGGGCCGCGCGCTGCGCCCCGGCGATGTGGCCGCGTATCTGCGCCGGGCCGGCTTTTCGACGACGGAGTTCGCCTGGGACGACACCGGCCTCATCGAATGGCGCGACGGTGGCCCCGAGGTCTGGTCAACACCCTGAGAGATCACACGCACCGCGCACACCACCCCCACCCCTCAAACGCTCAAAACAATCAATCGAGTTGACCTCTTGAGCGTTTGACGGCCCGTGTGTACAAACCGTTCAACACCTTCGCTTCCAACCGAAGGGAACGGCAATGCGCAAGCGCACGGGTGTCCTGGGCGCCCTTCCCGTCATCGGCTCGGCGCTGACTCTCGTCCTGGCCTCCCCCGCCGGCGCCTCGGTCATCTGGAACGGTGACGCCGCCGACGGGACGGCGGTGTTCTCCTCGATCCTGTGTGACGCGCCCGGCAGCGTCACGGCCCAGGACAACCACGACGGCCGGGGCAAGGTCTTCAAGTTCAACAAGCCGCTGGGGCTCAAACGCTGCGAGGCGCACGGCCTCACGGTGGGCGGCTCGCGCTACACCTTCCGTAACGACCACACCTATTACCTGGGCTGGGACACCTCCACCAACACCCCCGACGCGGCGACCGTCTTCCAGTGGAAGTCGTACGGCACCGCCGATCAGCAGCACCAGAACTACCCGGTCCTGATGAAGGTCGAGGGTGGCGTCCTGAAGCTGTTCCATGTCGAGGCCGGGGAGAAGTGGACCCTGAAGTGGAGCACTCCGGTGGCGACCGGCACGTACAAGCGCATCGTGCTCGGGATCCATGCCTCCGACGACGCGGCCACCGGCTGGGTTCAGGCGTACTACAACGGCGCCGAGGTGGCGTCGTTCTCCGGGCGGACCTGGGACGACCTGGGCAATGACACCCGGTGGGGCACATACGGCACCGAGGTGACAAACAAGCGGGTCATCAACTGGATCGACGGGCTGAAGGTCGGCACGAGGTACGCGGATGTCGCGTAGGCGGGAGGCCGCACGGCACCGGCCCGGCAGCGCGTGTTCGCTGCCGGGCCGGTGACCATCAATGCCTGAGGGCCCGTCAGTCGACCGCCGCCGGAACCTGCGCCTGAGCCTTGGCTTCCCGCTCCGCCGCCGCCTTCTTCGCGCGGTTCTTCATGACCAGGAAGGAGCCGACGCCGAAGCACAGGGCGGCGACCAGGCCGAGCCACTGGAAACGCCGCAGCCAGGACTCGGCGACGATTCCGAGGCTGTAGATGAGCGCCGTGGTACCGCCGGCCCAGACGATGCCGCCCAGGACGTTGGCGATCAGGAACTTCCAGTACGGCATCTTCAGCACGCCGGCGAGCGGGCCCGCAAAGATCCGCAGCAGGGCGATGAAACGGCCGATGAAGACGGCCCACATGCCCCACTTCTCGAACTTCTCCTCGGCCATCGCGACATGGTCGGGCCCGAAGTGCTTGGGGAATTTCCGGCCGGCCCAGTTCAGCAGCGGCTGGCCCCCCTTGCGTCCGATCATGTACCCGATGGAGTCACCGATGATCGCGCCGCCGGACGCGCAGGCGCCCAGCACGAACGGGTTGATGTGGTCCTGGGTCGCGGCGAGGATCGCCGCACTGACGAGGACGATCTCACCGGGCAGCGGAATGCCCAGGCTCTCCACTCCGATGACCACCCCCACCAGGAGGTAGACGCTCACGGCCGGTACGGTCTCGAGCCACTCCTGGATGTGCAAAGCCACTTCCTCCACTTGATGTAGGGCCCCCGTGGGCCGCTGCCCGGCCGCCTGTGCCACCGGACCGGTCGATACCCGGGCGCGCCGTAACAGCGCGCCCGGGAAGCGTACTCGATCGCCCGGCCCGGACGCGGATCGACGACGGCCCGCCGTGCAGTGCACGACGGGCCGGGCAACGGTCTTTGCCTAGTGGCTCACTTGTTGGGACGCAGCGTCCACACAATGGTCATCTCGCCGGTGACCGCGCCGTCCTCGCGGGTGATCGTGACCTTCACCGGGAACTCCGGACGCTCACCGGCATCCAGGTCGGCGACCACCTCGGCCACCGAACGGCCGAGCTCGGCGGTCGCGGTGACCGGTCCCATGGCGAGCTTCTTGTAGCCGATCTCGGCGCGTACGGCCAGCGGCACCGCGCGGCCGAGCTGGTCGCCGAAGGCCGTCATCACGATCGCGCCGCTCGCGGACTCGGCGAGCGTGAACATCGCTCCGGCGTGCGGTCCGCCGACGTGGTTGTGGAAGTCGGACTGGTCCGGCATACGGACCACGGCGCGCTCGGCGGTGGTCTCGGTGAACTCGAGGTTCAGGGTGCGGACCATCGGCACGGATGCCGCCATCATTTCGCCGATCGACGGCAGGGTCTCGGAGGACATGGCGGCATGTTACCTGTCGGTAGCTTGGCTTGGGAAGAGCACGCGCCCGCCCCCGGACCACAGCCCCCCTCACAGCCCTCCCCCTCCCCCGTATCTCCCCCACACCCCCCACACCCCCCACACCCCCTGCGCTCCCCCTCAGCGCCCCGCACTCCCCCGCAGGCCCGAAACCGGCGTGCCCCCGCCATCCGGCCCCGCATATCGTTGACGCCCATGTGGCCAGGACGACATCGACATCGACATCGACGCAGCACGCATGAGCCGATTCCGGTACGACGCCGGCCGGTGCGGTCTTGGTGACAGCCCGCCCCGCATGGGCGGGGCGCAACTTCCTGCTGCTCACCGGCGCCACCGTGATAGCCAACCTCGGCAGCTCGGGCGCCCTGATCGCGTCCGCCTTCGCGGTGCTCGCAGCGGGCGGCTCGGCCACCGACGTCGGCCTGGTCGCGGCCGCCCGTACGATCCCGCTCGTCCTGTTCCTGCTGATCGGCGGCGCGCTCGCCGACCGACTCCCCCGCCATCGCGTCATGGTCGCCGCCAACGCCCTCAACTGCGTCTCCCAGGGCCTGTTCGCGCTGCTCGTACTGGCCGGGGAACCGCAGTTGTGGCAGATGGCGCTGCTGGCCGCGCTCGGCGGCACCGGGCTGGCGTTCTTCGCCCCGGCCTCCGAGGGCATGGTGCTCGCCAGCGTCTCCGGCGAGCATGCCGGACGCGCCTTCGCCGTGTTCCGGATGGGCATGAACGGCGCGAACATCGGCGGTGCGGCGCTCGGCGGAGCGCTGGTCGCCGCGGTCGGCCCCGGCTGGGTGCTGGCGATCGACTCCGCCTCCTTCGCCCTGGCCGGCGCGCTCCGCGCGTTCCTGAACGTCAAGGGGGTCGCCGAGCGCGCCCCCGGCGGCGGGATGCTGCACGACCTGCGGGACGGCTGGCGCGAGGTCGCCTCCCGGCCCTGGCTGTGGTCCGTGGTGCTGCAGTTCTCGATCGTCAACGCAGTGATCATGGCGGCCGAGGCCGTCTACGGACCGCTGGTAGCCGAGGAGCATCTGGGCGGCGCCGGACCGTGGGGGCTGGCGCTGGCGGCGTTCGGTGCAGGCACGGTGGGCGGCGCGCTGCTGATGACCCGCATCAAACCCCGCCGCATCCTGCTGACCGGCACGCTCTGCATCTTCCCGCTCGCACTGCCCTCCGCCGCGCTCGCCGTGCCACTGCCGGCCGCCGGACTGACCGTGATCATGTTCGGCACCGGTATCGCGGTCGAGGTCTTTTCGGTGACGTGGATGATGGCGCTCCACCAGGAGATTCCCGAGGAGAAATTTTCCCGGGTCTCCTCCTACGACTGGTTCGGCTCCCTGGCCGGCGTCCCCGTGGCCACCGCACTGGCCGGCCCCGTACAGGACCTCATCGGCCGGACGGCCGCACTGTGGAGCTGCTCCGCACTGATCGCCCTGCTGACGGCGGCGGTGCTGTGCGTACGCAACGTACGGGAACTCGTGCGACGCGACACGACGACCAGCAGCCCACCGACCACCACCCCATCCACCACCACGCCCGCCACCCCTTCCCCCCTCGCCACGCCCGCCCCGCTCACCGCCTCCACCACCGCTTCCGCCCCGCTCACCGATTCCGCCTCCTCCACCCCTCCCACCAATCACTCAACGTAATACAATGAGGGGAACTCGCCACTCTCTGTAGTCGTTGCCGGGATAGGGAAGGAGGCGCACAAGGCTCGCAGGGCTCACCGTCGCTCGCAGGGCTCACCGTCGCCCGTCGGCGGAGCCGCACAGGGCACACCTTCCGTGGCTCACGTCAGCTGATGCTGAAGGCCCCTTCCGGCGGCACCGGGGACGCCACCGCTTCCGTGTCCGCAACGGGGGCGGCGCCCGCGATCAGCCGTCGTAGCGCAGCGCCGTGCTCGACCCGCGCCGGGAACGCGTCGCCGGCCGCCCGCCGGGCCAGCGCGGCGAGCGGCAGTTCCGCCCGCGAGGCGAGCAGTATCGCGTTGCCGAAGCGGCGGCCGCGCAGCACCGACGGCTCGGCGATCAGCGCCAGGTGCTCGAAGACCGTGGCGAAATTGGCGAGTTGACCGCGCAGGAAGCCGAAGGGCGCGCTGTCGGCGAGGTTGGCGGCGTAGCAGCCGTGCGGTCGCAGTACCCGGGCGGCGGCCCGCGCGTACTCGACCGACGTGAGGTGGGCCGGCACCCGCGAGCCGCCGAAGACGTCCGCCACGATGACGTCGGCGCTGCGTTCCGGCGCCTCCTCCAGCGCCGTACGAGCATCCTGGGCGCGCACCTCGATGCCGGAGCCGGCGGCCAGCGGAAGGTGTTCGGCCACCATGGAGAGCAGGCCGCGGTCGGCGTCGATCACGTTCTGCCGGGAGCGCGGGCGGGTGGCGGCCAGGTAGCGGGGCAGGGTCAGCGCGCCGCCGCCCAGGTGGAGCGCGTCGAGCGGCTGCCCCGGGGGCGCGGTTTCGTCCAGGACGTGGGCCAGTCTGCGGACGTACTCGAATTCCAGGTGCGTGGGCGCGTCCAGGTCGACGTACGACTGCGGCGCACCGTCCACCGTCAGCAACCAGGCGCGGGGGCGGTCGACGTCCGGCATCAGCTTGGCGGTGCCGTAGTCCACGGTCTGGGTGACGGGTATGGGCTCAGGCGCGGGTATCGGGTCAGGCGCGGGGCTCGGCTCAGGCGGTTCATCCACCGTCCCATTGTGCCGGGGTCCACCGCCTCTTTGTGCTGGGCGGGACGGGACCCGGATGGGATGGGGGGGCAGGCCACGGTCAGCGCCGGGAGAGATGGGAGCCGGGTGGGAGCGGGGGCCAGGGCGGAGGCCGGGTCGGGTCGGGTCGGGTCGGCGGCCGGATCGGATCGGGTCGGGTCGGCGGTCGGATCGGGTCGGGTCGGCGGCCGGATCGGGTCGGCGGCCACGTAAGGGTGGGAGACCGGTTTGGGGTGGGTTGTGGTTAGTTTGGCCAGATCTGGCGGAGGTCCTCGGCGTGGGCGGCCGACTGGCGGCGGCCCTCGCGGGCTGCGTCCGCGCGCTTGGCGGGGTCCAGGACGTTGCGCCCGAACGCCGACCTGGCCGCGCGGTCGGGTGTGATGACGCGGACCCGGGCCCCCTGGCGGGTCAGCGTCTCGCCCTGGGTGCGCGGGGCGGCGATCGGCCCGCCGCTGACGGCCATCGGCGCGATGACCACGACGCGGCTGTATCCGGCGGCCAGATCGGCGTTGGCGCTGGAGTGCACTCCGCCGTCGATCCACCGCTTACCGTCGATGGTGACCGGCGGGAACACACCGGGTACGGCGCAGCTGGCGGTGACCGCGTCGACCAGTGACACGCCGCTGGTGTCGTCGAAAGCGGTCCGCTCCCCCGTCGCCGAGTCCACCGCCGTGATCACCAACCGCCGCGCGGGCCAGTCGTCGCAGCCCAGGGTCCGGGCGATCACCGCGCGCTGTTCCGCCTCCGGGACGGTACGGGCGGCCACCGCGAGCCGCCCCATCCGCGCGCCGAAGGACGCCGCGTCCCGCGAGCGCAGCGCGATGGCCGCGAAGCGTGCCATCGCCGCCGGGCCCATCCGTGCGCCCGACCGGCCTTCGGGGGCGCCCAGTTGGCGCTCGTACATCTCTTCCAGAGTGAGCCGCTCCGAGGTGATGTGGGCGCCGACGATCGATCCGGCGGAGGTCCCGATGACGACCTCGGCGCCGACGAGGTCGATGCCCGCTTCCGCGAGACCGGCCAGCATGCCGATCTCCCAGCCGATGCCGGTGAGCCCGCCGCCGCCCAGGACCAGTGCCGTTCCCGCCATGAGACGTCCCTCCCTGTCCCGTTCGCCCGTGCACGGTTCCGTCACCGGTGCACCGTTCATCCGGCGGGCGAGCGGTCTCGCTCTCCGGTTCGTCCGGGCGAGCAGTCTCGCACTCCGCCCGTGTATCGGGACAGCGGGCCACTGCGCCCCGCACCGGAAGAGGTGCGGGGCGCGGTGTCACGTCCGGTGGTGCCTCATTCCGTCACGGAGCGCACCGTGCCCGCTCCGACGGTCCGGCCGCCCTCGCGGATGGCGAAGCCGAGGCCTCGCTCCAGTGGCACCGCACGGCCCAGTTCGACCGATACCGTCACCGTCTCCCCGGGGCGGGCGATACCGCGCTCTCCGAGGTCGAGGTCGCCGACCACGTCCGCCGTACGGATGTAGAACTGCGGCCGGTAGCCCGTGGACAGCGGCGTACGGCGGCCGCCTTCCTCCGTCGACAGCACGTAGACCTCGGCGGTGAAGTGGCGTCGCGGAGTGACGCTGCCCGGTGCGGCGACGACATGTCCGCGGCGTACCTGGTCGCGGTGCAGGCCGCGGAGCAGCAGCGCGACGTTGTCCCCGGCCTCGGCCGAGTCCATGGGCTTGCCGAAGGTCTCCAGCCCGGTGACGACCGTCTCGGCCTCCGCGCCGAGCACCGCCACCCGGTCGCCGACCTTTACGGTGCCGCGCTCGACGGCTCCGGTGACGACCGTGCCGCGTCCCGTGATGGTCAGCACGTTCTCCACCGGCAACAGGAACGGCGCGTCGACATACCGCTCGGGCATCGGGACATAGGTGTCCACGGCGTCCAGCAGGGCGCCGATCGCCTCCGTCCAGCGTGGGTCGCCCTCCAGGGCGCGCAGTCCCGAGACCCGTACGACGGGTACGTGGTCCCCGTCGTAGCCGTGCGCGCCGAGCAGTTCGCGTGCCTCCAGCTCCACCAGGTCGGTCAGCTCGGGGTCACCGGCGTCGGCCTTGTTGAGGGCGACGACGATGTGCCGTACGCCGACTTGCTTGGCGAGCAGTACGTGTTCGGCGGTCTGCGGCATGATCCCGTCGAGCGCGGAGACGACGAGGATCGCGCCGTCCAGCTGCGCCGCGCCGGTGACCATGTTCTTGATGAAGTCGGCGTGGCCGGGCATGTCCACATGGGCGTAGTGCCGGGTGTCGGTCTCGTACTCGACGTGCGAGATGTTGATGGTGATGCCGCGGGCGGCCTCCTCCGGGGCCCGGTCGATCCGGTCGAACGGGACGAAGGTGCCACTGCCGCGGTCGCTGAGGACTTTGGTGATGGCCGCGGTCAGGGTGGTCTTGCCGTGGTCGACGTGGCCCATGGTGCCGATGTTCAGGTGCGGCTTGGTGCGCACGTATGCCGTCTTGGGCATGGTGTTCTTCCTCGCAACGATGCGGTGAGAACGGCGACTTGGCGCCGTGGGGACCCCTGAGCCACTCCGACCCTCCCCCTGTGGGGTCCGCCGGACGATCCGGAGAGGGTCAGCTTCGTGCGCCGCCGGTGACTGCGGCGGCCGCGGCCTGGAGAACGTCGACGGCAGCCTTCGGCGCGTCCGCGACTGCGGACGGCAGGAAGAGGAAGGCGTGCCGGAACATGCGTCATATGCTGCCGGGCGCCGGCCGCGGCGTCGAACGATTTACGGCGGGGGCTGGTGGCGTACGCGGCCGTCTTGAGGTGTGCGGTGCTCTCGAGGTGTGCGGTTGCCTTGAGGTGTGCGGCTGTGCGCTCGACCCGTACGGGATTCCCGGCCTGCGGAGAGGCGTTGATCAGCCGGGACAGGGTGGTGTCCGCCGGGGCGCACCGACGGACCGGAAGCCTGGTTCACGTCCATGCGGGCCGGGGCACGGGCCGGGCTGCGGGCCGGGTCACAGGCCGCGGCTCCGTGGTCGGTTACGCTCCCGGAATGCTTGAATCCGCCGCGACGCCCGACGGTCTCGCCGCGCGCTGTACGCGCGTGCTGTTCTCGCCTTGGGCCCGGTTGAGTCTGCTGCTCGTCCTGCTGGCGTGCGCCGCGGCCGCGATGCTGGTGTGGCGGCCGCAGCATCTCCTGGCGGACGGCTGGCCGGGGCAGTTGTCCGGCCCGTCGGCCGTGGCGGCCTTTGCCCTGGCGTACGGCGTGTGCACGACCGCGTTCGTCCCGCGCCCGCTTCTCAACGTCGCCGCGGGCGCCGTCTTCGGCAGTCAGGCCGGTCTCTTCTCCGCGCTCGCCGGTACGGTGCTGGGTGCGGGGCTGGCCTTCGGGCTCGGCCGGATGCTCGGTCAGGACGCGCTGCGCCCGTTGCTGCGCGCCCGCTGGCTGACCGCCGCCGACCGGCAGTTGAGCGAGCACGGGTTCCGTTCGATGCTGGCGATCCGGCTCTTCCCCGGGCTCCCGTTCTGCGCCATGAACTACTGCGCCGCGGTGTCCCGTATGGGCTGGTCCCCGTATCTCCTCGCGACCGCGCTCGGCAGCGTCCCGAACACCGCGGCGTACGTCATCGCGGGCGCGCGGGCCTCGGCGCCCACCTCTCCGGTGTTCCTCCTGGCCCTGGGGTTCATCGCGGTCAGCGGTCTCGGCGCGCTGGCGGTGGCCTGGTACAAGCGCAAGGCGCTGCGCGGCCGCTGAGCGGGCGTCGAGTTGGCGTTGAGTTGGCGTTGAGTTGGCGTTGAGCCGGCGTTGAGCGGACGTGTTTGGCCGGAGGCCGAGCGGCCGCTGCGTACGTCCCGATATGTCCGGGGCTGTTGGCAGCCCGGTCAGCTTCGGACGTTACGCTGCCACCGTCCCCCTTGTCCCCGCGCGCCTGGCAAGCGCTTGATCACCCCTGGATACGTCGTTCCCATGACTTGGTTTGAATCTTTCGTCCTCGGACTCGTCCAAGGGTTGACGGAGTTTCTGCCCATCTCTTCCAGCGCGCATCTCCGCCTGACCGCGGCGTTCGCCGGCTGGAACGACCCTGGTGCGGCCTTCACCGCGATCACCCAGATCGGTACCGAAGCCGCCGTCATCATCTATTTCCGCAAGGACATTGCGCGGATCATCTCGACCTGGGCACGTTCCCTCGTCAACCGGGAGCTGCGCCATGACCACGACGCCCAGATGGGCTGGCTAGTGATCGTCGGTTCCGTTCCGATCGGCGTGCTGGGCATCACGCTCAAGGACGCGATCGAGGGCCCGTTCCGCGATCTGCGGCTGATCGCCACGACGTTGATCGTGATGGGCGTCGTACTCGGCATCGCCGACCGGCTGGCCGCCCGCGACGAGGCCGGCGGTCGCCACCGCGCCGCCAAGCAGCGCAAGGACCTCGCCGACCTCTCCGTCAAGGACGGTCTGCTGTACGGCATCTGTCAGGCCATGGCGCTGATCCCCGGTGTCTCCCGTTCCGGCGCCACCATCTCCGGCGGCCTTCTGATGGGCTACACCCGCGAATCCGCCGCCCGCTATTCCTTCCTGCTGGCCATCCCGGCCGTACTGGCCTCCGGCGTCTTCGAGTTGAAGGACGCCGGCGAAGGTCATACGGCTTGGGGCCCCACCCTCTTCGCCACGGTCATCGCGTTCGTCGTCGGCTACGCAGTGATCGCGTGGTTCATGAAGTTCATCTCCAACAGGAGCTTCATGCCGTTCGTCGTCTACCGGATTCTGCTGGGGATTGCGCTGTTCGCCCTGGTCGCGGCCGACGTGCTGGCGCCGAGTGCGGGGCAGACGGCAGGCTGAGAGGGAGCACGGAGGCCTTCAAGAGGAGCGGAAGGCAGCCCGCAATGCCAGAGCCCAATGTCGGCCACCAAAGGCGATTCGCCAAGATCATCTCCCACTCCTCTCCCACTCCTCTCTGACCCCTCTCTCATTCGTCTCCCACTCGTCGACTCGGGGGACGGGTAGGTGCACACGCAAACCGGGTCCGGCGCCTCACAGGGAAATGCGGCGCCGGCCGGTGGGACGGTAGCTACGCAGGCGCGCAGAAGAAGGTGTACGACCGGGCCCAGAGCGGCTGATGCAGGCGGGTGCACGAGGCCGTGTTCGTCGTAGTGGCGCTGGAGTCGGAGCCGGTCGACCCCCGGCTGTGACGGGGGTGTTCACGGTCTGCGGGGAGTTCTGCGGGGAGTGCTGTCAGTGGCTCCTAGTAGGTTGTGATCGCCTGCTCGGGGAAGTGCGGGCACCGATGCACCACGGGGGTACACACGATGAGTTCGACCACTGCCTGGAGGGCTGCCGGGGACTATGAGCTGGCACTCGATCCCTGGGCCGTGCCGAAGCCGGTGCTCCGCTGCCGCACCGCGGCGGGGCGCGAGCTGAAGAAGGTGCCGCCCGCGCTCAAGGCCGAGCCGCTGGTGCGGGAGCTGACCGCGCTGGCTGAGTGGATCGGCGACCATGCCGCCCAGGCGCTGACGAGTGTCGAGCGGTGGATGACGCAATCCCTGCCGGTGCCCGCCGCGTTGATACGGCAGGTGTGGCCCGACCCGTACTGGCAGTGCGCTCTGCGGTACGCGGTGATCGCGCCGTGCGGCGGGGCGGGGGACGGGGCGGGCGGGCCGGACGTGCGGCGGGCCGGGGTGCTCACGGGCGTCGCGCCCCGCCCGGACGGTGCGCTGATGGTGACGGGACTCGACGGGGACCACGAGCTGGACGACGCCGTCGTAGTGATCCCGCATCCGGTGCTCCTCGACCCGCGCGGCACCGGACTGCTGGAGCGCTGGCGGAAGCTGCTGGATCCGCTGGGCGGGGAGCAGGGGATCGAGCAGCTGAACCGCGCGGTGTACGTACGGCCGGACTGCTCACCGGCGCCGGGGGCACGGAGCGCACGGGAGGGGATCACGGTCTTCCACGGCGCCACGTACGAGTCCGGTGCCCGCTTCGAGCACCTGGTGGCGCGGTTCGGCGGACGTATCGGCGGGGAGCGTGCCGGTTTCACCTTCGGGCACCAGGGGCGCGCGTACGGCATGGCGGCCGACCTGCGCTATCAGGGACCTGCGGCGCCGGTGAGCCTGCATGACTTCTGGTTCACCAACGTCCGGGGGCGGCAGGGGTCAGGGACGTACGACGCGGTGCCCCGGACCGTCTGGTCCGAGGGGATCAGAGCGATGGCAGCCCTCTACGACGAGCGGGAGGCCTCTGCGGGGCACTCGTTCGGGACCATGCCGGCCGACTCGGCCTCCGGGTATCAGTCCTTTCTCGTCGCGTGCGCGGAGTACGCCGCGGCGGGCGCACCGGAGGCCGGATCCCCGAAGCCGCGGCAGCCTGCCGACGCACGTCAGCTTCTCGACGCGGGCGCGGTGCTGGCGGGCGATCCTGCCGGTCCGGACGAGGAGCTGCTGACCGCGCGCCGCTACGGATCGCCGTTGCTGGAGGACGGCGGGTGTTTTGTACGGCTGGTCGTGGCGCGGGCGGTCGAGGCGCAGGACGCGGTGGCGCGGGCGCTGGGCCTGGAGCCGGACGCGGGCGAGGCCGCGCCGGTCGGCAGGGCGCCGGTACGGCCCCTGGACTTCCTGTCCCGGGTCTGCCGGGTGCACCCGGAGCTGGCACGGCAGGCGATGGGGCTGCTCGCTCCGTTGCGTACCTGCGCGAAGACGGCTGAGACCAAGCCGGGCCGGGCCGCGACCCAGCTCCAGGCGAGTCTGAAGAAGCTGACCGCACCTCACCCCGAGCTCCTGCCGTACGCCCTGGACGAGGGCGCGCGGATCGTGGCCGCGGCGGGCAGTGTCGCGATGGCCCGGCCGCTCTACACCGAGGCAAGGGCCGCCGAGATGCGGCTGGGCGGCATCGACGAGAGTGTTCTGCGGGAGCTCGTCTCGGAGTTCGGCGTGCTCGGCATCGTCGACGAGAAGTTGCTCAGGCAGTACCGGGACGCCATCGCCGCGCGCTCGTCGGCGAGCGAAGCGTACGAGAGCTACCGCCGGCTCGTGCTCGAGTGGTGCCGCAGGGAGAGCGAGACCCCCACGTCCATCGTCCGGGACGGGGTCACGCAGTACCGGCGGCGGGACATCCCCACGTCCTTCGCCGACGAGCTGGCGGAGGGAACCGGCGGCCCACCGGCCGCCGACGACACCAACACCGAGATCTTCCACCTTCTGCTGCGCAACGGCGGACTGGAGAAGGCGACGGCGCCCGTGTGGGAGGCATGGGCGGCGCCTCTGGAGCGGGACCTGGCGGAGCACCCCGACACGGCCGGACACCTGGGGACCCACTTGCCGGAGCCCCGAGGCTCCTCGGCCGCGGCGAAGACCAGGGCCGCCGAGACATGGCTCGCCCTGATGGCACGCGTCGGCCTGCTGGAACAGCTCACCGGGGAGGCGGAGCCCGCCTCCGCCGAGTCGGCGAAGGGCGCGAACGCCTGGCTGACGAAGTTCCTCCGCCGGTACGCGGGACTACGGCAGCCCGTCGCCGGCCTGGAGCCGGTGGTGGCGTCGATCGCGGCACGGATGCGCGAGGCGGGCGAGACCCGTGAGCCCCTGCTCGGGCTGCAGAGCAAAACGCTGGGGGGCGACTTCTGGGGCGTCGGTGTCGACCTCGGGCTGCTCGCCCTGATGACGCGGGTGGGAATGCCGCTCGGTGAGCCGGCGGACGAGCAGCGCGTCTTCGCCCTGCAGTGGATACAGCGGCGGGGCACCGATGGTGTCGAATCCGTACTGGCCGACTCCGCGTACCGGGAGCCGATCCGCACCGAACTGACCGACGCCGTGCGGGGGAGCCTGGGATACACCGTCACACGGCACTGCCTGACGCCGTTCCCGAAAGTCACGAAACGGGTGGCCGCGCTGGAACCACTGCGGGAGCTGATGGCCGGGATCCTCGACGAGCGTGCGCGGCGCGTGCGGGAGGGCGGCGCGGACGGGCTGTTCGCTCTCCAGGACTTGCTGCTCCATGTGGAGCCCTTCGTCGTTGCCGGGGCGGCGAAGCACTTCGATGAGTACGTACAGGAGGCACTGGCCGCCGAACCGGCCGCACTGCTGGCGGACACCCTGCGTGCCCGCTGCCTCGCCCACGGGCATGACGGCGACCGGACGGCCGCATGCGGACTGCGGGAGGTGACCGTTGACCACGCGCGGGAACTGCTGGAGTCGACGGACGCGGCCACACGGCACCGTCATGCGCAGATGTTCGCCGTGGAGCCGGCCACCCGCAGGAGCAGGTACCTCGACTTCCGTCCGGGGGCCGCGTTCGCGCAGGATCTGCTGCCCGTGATCGAAGAGGCGCTGCCGGCGATCACGGACGACTCCTGCCGGTCTCGGGCCCTGGGGGTTGTGCAGGGCGTGCTGTGGTGCGAGATGTGGCAGGCAACGCTTCGGCGGTTCGTGCGCTGACGCCGGTTTCGGCGGCCTTGGTGGCCTACCTGGTCGAGGAAGCGATCAGGTAGCCCGTCCGGTGACACTCCTCCGCGCACGCTCCTCAAGGCCGCAGAGGCCGCAGAGGCCGCAGAGGCCGCCAAGCGCTCAGTGGGCGGGGCGCTCCGTGGCGCCGCCCGTGCGCTGTGCCAGGTGCGGGGGCGGGGTGATGGCGGCGGCCAGGTGAGGGTCCGGCTGGAGGGCGCCCCATGTGGTGTGCAGCGGCAGGACCCCGGCCCATAGGCCCAGTTCGGCGTCCGGGGTGTCGCCGTCGTCGGGCGGTCCGGTACGGATCTTCAGCGACGCCTCGTCGAGGGAGAGTGCGAGCAGCGCGGTGGCGGCCAGTTCCTTGCGGCTGGGGCGGCGGGCGTAGTCCCACTGGCCCGGTGCGGACTGTTCCGTCAGACAGCGCAGGCCTGCGAGCTTCTCCTCCTCGTCGGTGACCAGGCGGGGCACTCCGTAGATCATCGCGCTGCGGTAGTTGACGCCGTGCTCGAACACGGAGCGGGCCAGGACGAGCCCGTCGACATGGGTGACCGTCACACACACCGCTGCTCCGGGTGACGCGACGAGGCTGCGGCCGGCCACCGAGCCGTGGAAGTAGAGCGTGCTGCCGTCCGCGCCGTAGACGGTGGGGACGACCATCACCGTGCCGTCCACGGTCACCCCGAGGTGACAGACAAATCCGGCCGCGAGTACGGCGTCCAGCTCGGCCCGGTCCAGGCTGCCCTGTTCCCGCAGGCGTCGGTGGCGAGTGCGTTCCGTCGGCGACAGTGGCCGGTCGGAGGACGGGGCGGTCATCGGGGTCCTTGGGTGTGGTGGCTGCTACGCGACGACGGTGGGACTGAGGCTGAGCCTCAGACCGAATCCTACTGATTCCACACCGCTTCGGCCATGCATTCCACTGAATTAGTCGTCGCCAGCCCTATCCGTAACTGATTTCGCACATTCCGTCGCTTCTCCCCTCGCTCTCGCCTCCTGCTCCCTTCGCCCTCGGCTCCCTCCCCTCCTGCTCCCTCCCCTCGCCCTTTCCTCCTCAGCGATATCCGCTGTCGCCGGCGGGAAGGCCGGCGTCCTGGACCTCCACGACATAGCGCCAGCAGTCCGGTTGGGTGCCGTCGGTGTCGGTGAAGCCGTAGAGAGGGGCCAGTTGTCCGCTGGAGACGACCTTGCCCGTCCAGCGGGCGACGTCCGGGTCGGCGGCGAGCGCGGTCACGGCGCGGGCGACGTACGTCGGGGACTCCGAGATGCAGAAGTGCGGCACGCGGGTCGTGGCGTCGCGCCAGTTCGCCTCGGCCACACAGAAGGCCTCCAGCATCTTCTCCGAGCGCAGCCAGCCGGGAGTCACGGCGACGGCCGCGCAGCGATACGGGGCGAGTTCATGGCTCTGGGCGAGGGTCATACGCTGGACGGCGGCTTTGACCAGGTCGTAGAAGAAGCCCTCGTGATGGCGGTAGGCCGCGTTGTATTCCGCGGTGCCGTCGGTCATCTCGATGACCAGCCCGCCAGGGCGCCGGATGAGCAGCGACAGCGCGTGATGGCTGGTGATCGCGTGGGTGTCGATGCCCATCCGCAGCATCCGCAGTCCATCGGCGAGGGTGTGCTCCCACAGGGTGGCGCCGAACTGGGCATAGGTGTCGCCGCCGAAGATGTCGTTGACCAGCACATCGAGTCGGCCCTGGTCGTGGTCGATGCGCTGGACGAGGTCGCGTACCTGATCGCCGTCGAGGTGATCCACCCGCAGGGCCGTGCCGGTGCCCCCGGCGGCGGCGATGAGCTCGCCGGTCTCTTCGATTGTCTCCGGCCGGTTGATCTCCGAGCGGCCACCCGTCCGGCTGCTGCGTCCAGTGGCATAGACGGTGGCGCCCGCACGGGCCAGTTCCACCGCGATCGCGCGCCCGGCGCCGCGAGTGGCGCCGGCCACCAGCGCCACCTTGCCTTCCAGCGGCCCCGCAGGGACTCCCCTGCCGGCCCTGTCAACCCCGTCAGCCGTGCCAGCCCTGTCAGCCATGGTTTTCCCTTCTTCCCTTCCTCCCCCTTCTGTCTTTCCTTCCGCCTTTCCTTCCGCCCCCTGTCCGCCTCCCCTCCCTCAGATCCCCCTCAGCCCGCCAATCGCTCCGACGATCGCCGCGCCTGCGGGCCCGACAAAGCCCCGCCGGTCGGTCACCGAGGCGGGGCGGGGGTACGTAGCAAGGCAGGGTGCGTCAGGAGCTGAGGTGGTACTGGGTCCAGGGCTGGTGGGACGGCTCTGGCTCCTCGTGCGACTGCGCGATGGTGCCCCACGGGGCGAGGGCGCTGTCCCAGTCCGGGGCGAGGGTGGCCATGTCCGCCACGGTCTCGGCCGATTGCGTCGTACCCGTGTGCCAGGCGGATCCCATGGCGTGCCCGGAAGGGGCGGCGTTCCAGGCAGCGGTCTGCTGTGCGGGAATGGTGCACTCGGCGTCGCGCAGATCGCCGGGGCCCCGGCGGTGGCGTCCCCCATAGGTCTCGCCGGTGTGACCGTGGCCATGCGGGAACCGGCCCTGGGACGCCAGCTGTTGGGCGCGGGCGAGCAGCCGGCTGAAGTCGAGTCCAAATTCGGTGGCCAGTTCGCGCAGGTCCACGCCGGTCTGCCAGCTGCCGACGAGCACCGCATCCAGCGCCGCCGACCAGGAAGGCTCCGGCGCGGCGCCTGGGCTCTCGCGATTCTCGCGAGGCGTGGCTGTCGACCGGGTACCTGAGGAAATCGATGACGAGCCGGAGTCGGAAGGGATTTCGGCAGAGGTATCGGCGACCGGTCCGGCGCTGTCCGGCTCCCGGGCCGGCGCGTTGGGAGCCGCGGAGAGCAGCTGCTCGGCAACCGCGCGGGCGTCGTCCTTGCCCACCGTGCGCCGGGCGATGCGCACTTCGCGCTCGTTCAGTCCGAACAGTCCCGCGACCGCGCCTGTGCTGCCCACGGTCACCGCAAACGCCGCCAGGACCCGCGACCGGTCGGCCTGTGCCTCATCCAGCCTCGCCTGCGCCTCGCGCACTCGCTCGTCCCCAAGACAAAACGCTTCTGCCAGTACGGCGTTGCGGTCCCACAACTCTCTAGGCTCCATACCCAGACAACGCCGCACCTCCGCAGGTGATCCGATCTTGTCTAACAAAGCACCCCAAAGCAGGCATCCACACACCAACTGAAAATATCCTTGCAACCGCCCGCCCCAGTTCTCCCCCGGGTGCGACGCGCGGGCATCGCAGGTCCTCTGAACTGCGGCTCCGCTCACTTGACCAGGAAGAAGCAGAACACGGGTTGTCAGTGCGGTGGGTTACTGTCTCCATCAGACATGCATTCGACTGTTCGCCGATCCGCGCTTCGTGTTCCCTTCAGCGTGATCCACGCTGCATGTTGCGCAGTTCCTGTCCGTACCCCATCCGTACCCCATCCACACTTGATCCGTACTCCATCCGCACTGCATCCGCACTTCATGGGGGGGCCATGACTCACCATCCTTCGCTTTCACCGTCGCTCTCGGTTTCCCGTTCTTCGGTCCGGGTCCTCGGTGCGCTGCTCGCCGGCGTGATGCTGTGCGGTACGGCGGCGTGTTCGTCTCCCGACGGCGCGCCGCGCGATCGGTCGGCCGCGTCGGAGAAGTTCCGGGCCGCGCCGGTCGCCGCGGTACGCAAGGCCGTCGACAAGGGCGCCAAGCTCAACTCGGTGTCGTACCGCATCAATGGCAAGATCGGCGGCCAAGGGGCCGTCGAGGGCAAGGTGTCCTTCAGCCTCCGTCCGCGGGTCATGGATATGCGGATGAAGGCGTCGGGCGGCCGGCAGGAGGGCGAATTCTCGGTCCGGCTCATCGACGGCGCGGTGTATATCGGTGGCGGCGAGCGCGCGGCCGCCGCCCTGCACGGCAAGCACTGGCTGAAGTTCCCGATGAAGGGCAAGGGCGTCGGCGGCGGGGGCGGCTTCGGGGGCATGGAGCAGCAGGCCGACCAGGACCCGGCGGCGCAGGCGTCGTTGCTGGCCCAGGCCGGTGACGTCAAGAAGGTCGGCGCGGAGACCGTCGACGGCGTGCGGACGACGCACTACGCCGGGACGGTCTCGGTGGACGAGCTGCTCAAGCGGCCGAACGCCAAGGACGCGCTGAGTGCCAAGCGCCGCGAGAAGGCGATCGAGCGGTACAAGCAGCTCGGGGTGGACGCGCTGAAGCTCGACCTGTGGGTCGGGCCCGACGACCGTACGGTGAAGTTCCGCGAGCGTGCGAAGACCGACCGCGGCCCGCTGGACCTCGCCGTCCACTTCTTCGACGTCAATAAGCCGGTCACCGTCCAGGCGCCGTCGGCGTCCGACACGGTTGATCTGGCGCAGAGGCTCAAGGGGCGCGAGGGCGCCCGTATATGAACCGGGTTCCGGCGGGCGGCGGGAGCGCCGAGGCCCGGGGCCTGGGGCCTGGGCCCGCTGGTGCTGGGACCCGCTAGTTCCGGGACCCGCTGGTTCCGGGACGGTTTCCGGCCCCGGCCTTGTGGGGGTGCGGCAGGCCGATCGGGTTGGGGAACGGCAGTACATCCGCGGCCAAGATGCGCCGTACGACGCCTTCCAGTCCCTCCAGGAGCCGGTCGGTCTCCGGTCCGGGGAACGGGCGGAGCAGGTGTGCCGCCAGGCGGTCGGTCGCCTCCTCGATGCGGGTCCGCTCCTGCCTGCCGCGCTCGGTTGCGTCACCCCGCTGGTCCACCAGCCCGCGGGAGCGCAACCGGTCGGCGGCCGCCGCCCATTCCTCCTCGCTCCAGCCGCGGTCCTGCCGCATGGTGTCCTTGGGGACGCGGCCCGAGGCGGCGGCGAGGACCAGGGCTTCGCAGCCGTCGAGTCCTTCGTCGGCGAGTACGGCAAGGTGCGCGTCGCCTCTGAACTCGCGTAGCGCGGTGCTCAGTTGCCACAGCCGTTCGACCGGGTCGGCGTGGTCGCAGAGCGCGCGGTTCGCGGCGAAGAGCGGCCGCGCGACGGCTGGTGCGGCCTCGACGATCGCCAGGAGGGGGTCCGACAGCTCGGCGGCCGTCCCGTCCAGGCCGGGGTGGATCCTGCGCAGGGCGTCGGCGGCGCGGCGGGCGCGCTCGTCGAGGACATGTGCCGGGCTGACGATCCCCCAAGCGGCGGGCAGCGCACGGGCGATCATGCCCGGCGCGAACACCCCGAGCACGGCGGTGGCGAGGGCGGGTTCCACGGCGCCCAGCGGTGCGGTGCGCGAGGCGAAGTAGCCCATCCAAAAGCCCTTGAGGCCAAGGGCTTTGCCCAGGTCGCGGCATTCCTCGTCGAAGTACGTGACGGCGTGCAGCGGTTCGGTCAACAGCCAAAGCGATCGCGCGCGCAGCTCCATGCCTTGCACGCTACCAGCCCTATGATCACCAGCTATGGCTACCAACGCGCACACAGTCGGCGGCGCCCTCGATCGCATCGTGGCCGGCTATGTCTTCCCTGACCGGGCCGCCGAGATCGACAAGGCGCTCCGGTTCCGCCTCGCCGCCGGGGAGTACGACGGGCTGAGTGGTCCCGGTTTCTGCGAGATGGTGACCGCGCATCTGCAAGAGGTCTGCCCGGACAAGCACCTTCGGTTGCTGTGGCGGGACGAGCCGCAGTCCACCGCACCGGCGGACGAGGACGAAGGCCGGGCGGCGTTCCTTGCGCTCCTGCGGGCCGAGAACCAGGGCATCCGCCGCGTCGAGCAGCTCGACGGCAATATCGGCTACGTCGACATCCGGCGGATCGCCGACGCCGGGGAAGGCGCCCGCGCGATCGGCGCGGCGATGGAACTGGTCGCCCACACCGGCGCGCTGATTCTCGATCTGCGGGAGTGTCCTGGCGGTGCGCCCACCGGCGCCGCCATGTGGTGCAGCTACTTCTTCCCCGACGATCAGGTGCACCTCAACGACATCTACGAGCGCTCCACGGACTCCACCCGGCAGTACTGGACCGCCGCACAGCTGCCCGCGCCGCGCTATCTCGACCGTCCGTTGTACGTGCTGACCAGCGCCATCACGTTCTCGGGCGGCGAGGACGTGGCGTACACCCTGCAGGCGCACGGGCGCGCGGTGATCGTCGGGGAGACGACCCTGGGCGGGGCGCATCCGACCGCCCGCCATCCGGTGACCGAGCACATCACCGTTACCGTGCCGACCGCCCGGACGATCAACACCGTCACCGGGACCAACTGGGAGGGTGTCGGTGTGGTGCCGGACCTCGCGGCGCCCGCCGGGCAAGCGCTCGAGGTTGCTCTGCAGGATGCGAAACGGCGCGCCGCGTAGCAGGCTCAGCGGGCGGTACGGCCGGCGTCGCCCGCCCCGAAGCCCGACTGCCAGGCCCACAGGTGGGTGCAGTTGGGGCACTGGAGGTGCAGCAGGCTGCCCTTGTTCGACAGAAGGTAGCGCCAGTGATCGGCGCAGGTCCGCCCGTCGAGGCAGGTGGCACAGTCCCGGCCGTCCTGGCATCCAGGACACGGGACCCAGGCCCGGCGGCCGATGTCGGCGGTGGGATCGAGCGGCAGCATGCTCACTCCCGCCCGGGGGCCGGCAGGACGTTCGCGGCGACCAGCATGTCGTAGGTGGCCTGCTGCTCGGCGTCCAGACCGGAGTAGAGGAGCCGCTGGGCTTCCGCCTCGGCCTCCATCACCTCGATGGGATTCCAGCTGTCACCCAGCGCCGCGAGGACTTCGGTACGGCGCCGCGTTTCGTGCTCGGCAAGGTCGAACTCGAATATGTGGTGGTCCGAGGTGTTGCGGTCGATCATGGTGCGCGTCCCATGCCACTTGGGGATGATTCGGACGTGTTTATCAAGTGGGGCGGCACTGAGGAAGCGTCAGGTGGGGGCGGAGGGGGTCGGCGGGAGGCCGTGCGCGGAGTAAGGAGGAGGGGTAAATGCCTTGGTGGCGCCCATTCCAGACATTCCACCCCAGTTTTTTGTAGCGATTTGCCCGTAATAAGCATCTGGAGTGGGCGTGACGCATTTCATCGGCTCCAACTGGAACGCAGCGGACGGCCAGGATGACCAGGACGGCCGGGCTCGTCGAGCGGGAGCCCGTAGTCCGCAACCCGCCGCCCGCATGCCGTCGCCCGTACGCCATCGCCCGTACGCCATCGCCAGCAACTCCCGCCCCCCGAGGCACAGTTGACGCTCCCGGCGCCGCCGGGCCACGCTCGAGCCCTTGCCCTTCCCGTCCAGGAGGTCTCCATGCTCCGACGTACGGCCGCGACCGGCTCCGGCATTGTCATGCTCGCGACGGCAGCTTTGGTGGGCGGCGCCGCCACCGCCTACGCCGCCACTCCGGTGCTGCTCGCCAAGCTCAGCCATGCGTAGGCCACCGGCAAGTTCCGCACGGCCGGTATCAGCTGGTCCTCCAGCGGCGGCTGCTCGGACCGGAACAACGCCACCTGCACCTCGTTCGACCAGATCGCCTCCATCGGCGGCTCCAAGTGGAAGTCCGGCAGCGGCAACATCTACTACAAGGAGGGCAACCACTGGGATGTGACGTACTACAACTGTGGTGGTTGCCTGGCGGCTCGGCGCCCCTAGGGTCCGGTACCTGACGGACGGCTGGGCAGGCGCCGTACCGCGACCGCCGCGGCGTCGTCGCCCAGCCGGCCGTCCGTATGCGTCAGCAGCTCTTCGCGCAGGCAGCGCAGCAGCAGCTGCGGACTGGTCGCGCTCCAGGCGGCGGCGCGCTCGGCGAGCGGATAGAAAGCACCTCTGCTGTCACGGGCCTCGATCACCCCGTCCGTGTACAGCAGCAACAGGTCTCCGGGCTCGAAGGGGAAGGTCTCGACCTCGTACTCGGGCGCCCCGGCCAGACCGCCGAGCCCGATCGGCAGGGCGGGCCGCTGGGCATGCAGGGTGATGGTCTCGCCACCGCGCAGCAGGAGGGCGGGCGGATGACCGCAGGTGATGGTGCGGAGCACGGGCCAGTGGTCGGGGATATCGAAGAGCGAGGCGGTCGCGAAGGCCTCGTCGGTGTCGATGGCGGTACTGGTGCCGGTGCCGGTGCCAGTTACGGCGTGGGTGCCGGTTGCGGCGTGGGTGTCGCTGTCGCCGTCGACTCCGTCCGCGGCCGCTTTCCCCTCGTCCGTGTCCCCCTCCCGCGCCGCGGCCGCACCCCCGGGGCCCGGAGCGGCGCGCCACTGGCCGCTGTCCCAGCGGACGGCGCCGTCGAGATGAATGGCGAGATTGACCAGCGTGGCCTGCCGGTGGGCAGCGGCCCGGAAAGCTCCGAGGATGAGCGCGGCTTGACCATAGGCGGGCAGCCCCTTGCCCCGCACATCGCCGATGATCAGCCGAGTGCTCAGCGCGGTGCGCGCCGCCGCGAAGAGGTCGCCCCCCATCTCCGCCTCCTCTTCCGCCGCCAGGTACAGCGAGGCGATCTCCAGCGTGCCGCTGTACCGGGGCAGCGGTCGCAGCAGGACCTGCTGGGCGACGCCGGCCACCGAACGGCTCTGGGTGAGCCGCCGCTCGTTGCGGTCCCGTACGGCGGTGAAGAGCACGACCAGTGCGGAGACGACCACCAGCGCGACGATCTGCGCCTGGATGTTCTCGGTGAGCAGGACGCCCCGTGTGATGCCGATGCACACCTGGGCGGCGACCGCCAGCACGCCGATCGCGGCGGTCCAGCGGGGGCCGGCGAATGCCGCCGTGATGGCGGGCGCGGCGACCAGCAGCGGCCCGAGATGGACGTTGGGCGGGGAGAGCACGTCGATCACCACGACCGCGACGATGAGACCGATCGGGATCAGGATCAGCCCAGGGCCCAGATCTGGCCGTCCGCGTCGTAGTCCAGGCATGTGCACCCGCCGTCGAAAGGGCATGCACCATGTTTGCACCCATTTGAGGGAAATGCCGGGATCGATAGCCAATCTGTCGGTTTCCCTGCCTGATCTGTCGCCCACCTGCCTGCCGCCCGCCCGCCTGCGGCTTCCGGGGCAGGCCGCCTCCCGGGCCACGGGCAGCCGGACAGGCGGCCAGACAGGCGGCCGGATGGGCAGCCGTACAGGCGGCCGGATGGGCAGCCGGACAGGCGCGTCGATTCCGGCGACGGCTACGCACTCCGGCCCACCGGTGCCCCCGCCGACAACCCCGCCGGCACCCCCGCCGACGCCGCCACAGCGAGGGAACCCAGCAACGGCGGCAGCGCCAACTCCCCCCACGATGAGATGAGTTGGCGCTAGCTGTCACCAGATGCGCGAAGCGCGGCGATCAGCAGATCAAGTGCCGCCTCGACCGCCGTGCCCGACATGAGGGGAAGGTGGTCCCGTACGCGGTGCACGCTCGGGTACTCGTCCGCGGGCAGGTTGCCGTACGCGGCCTGCCAGGCTTGTTCGTCGGCCGCGCGCTGGGCGGGGGCCAGCCGCAGAAAGCCGGCGTCGAGGGCCGCGTGGCCGAGGACCGTGTCGACGAGCACGTGATAGTGGCGCACGGCGGTGGCCTCGTCGAAGCCGGCCTCCAGGAGCAGGCTGAGGCCGGTGTCGACGGCGCGCTGTTCGTGCGGGCGGCCGGTGACGCGGACGGTGCTGAAAACGGCGATCTGCGGATGGCGCAGCGCCGAGCGGTAGGCGCGCAGGCCGAAGTCGCGCAGGTCAGCGGCCCAGTCGCCGGTGCGCTCGAACCCGTCCATGGACTCGCCGATCAGCCGGTCGGCCAGCGCCAGCAGCAGGTCCTCGGTGTTGCGGAAGTAGCGGTAGACGGCGGAGGGATCGGCGCCGAGGGCCGCGCCGAGTTTCCGTACGGTGAAGGCCTGTGCGCCCTGTGCGTCGATCAGCCGGCACGCCGCGTCGACGATGAGATCGGCGGTCAGCACCACACCGGAACTCGTCGGCCGGCGCCGCTTGCGCTCGGCCGGCACGCGTACGCGCTCGCTCTCCGCCACGCCCATCCCCTCCGCTCCGACCGCCCGCTTCAGGGCCGTCATCTCGACCGTTCCCCGGCCACCGGCCGCGCCACAAGCCACGCCACCCACCGGTCGCGCCACAAGCCATGCCGCCCACCGGTCGCGCACCACGCTATGCCACCGACCAGTCACGCATCACGCCATGCCAGCAGCCCGGCCAGTTAATCATCAGGTTACGTCAACACCGTTGACACAAGGGTTCAGGGACTGTTTCATCGGCGGACACCCGCCCGGCCGAGACCGGCCCCGCCCCGTCCAAGGAGTGCGTGCGATGCCCCCCTCCGTAGTGCAGCAGGACCCCGGACCAGCGAAAATGCGTCGCGCACTGGGGGTGAAGGACGGGGTGGCGATCGCCGCGTCGAGTACCGCCGCGACCACGAGCATCGGCATCGGGATGGGGACGCTGGCCGCGTATGCGGGCCGCCAGACCCCCGCCCTCCTCCTGCTCGCCTTCCTCCCGATCCTCGGCATCGCGCTCTCCTACGCCCGCCTCAACCGCACCGAGCCGAACTGCGGCAGCGGCTACACCTGGGTGGGCCGGTCCATCGGCCCCTGGCCCGGTTTTCTGACGGGGTGGGTGATACTCGTCGGCAACGTGATCTTCATGGCCTACACGGGCGCGGTCACCGGCTCCGTCGTGCTGCAGTTCCTGAACAAGCTCGGCATCCGCAGTCTGCTGGGGCTGCGACTGGATCCGACGTCGACGGGCATCAGCACCGCGGTCGGTCTGATAGCACTCGTCCTGGTCACGGTCACCGCCATCGCGGGTGTCCGTTCCGCGACCCGGATGCAACTGGGCCTGCTGATCTTCGAGTACGTGGTTCTCCTGGGCTTCTGCGGCTACGCCCTGGTTGTCGGCGACCAGCCCTTCTCGCTTTCGTGGCTCGACCCGTTCGAGATCGGCTCACCGCAGGCTCTCGCCCAGGGGATGGTGATCGCGGTGTTCATCTACTGGGGGTGGGACGCCGCGTTCAGCGTGAACGAGGAGACGCGCAGCGCGTCCGATGCCGCGCGCGGCGGCCTGATCGCGCTGGTCGCCATGCTCGGGCTGTTCCTCGTCGGTGCGCTCGCCTTCCAGCGGGTGATGAGCACCGGCGAACTCATCCACAACGGGCCGCAGGCACTCACCTTCCTCGGCAGCCGCCTGGCTCCGGAGCCCTGGGCCTCCCTGCCGCTGGCCGCCCTGATGTGCTCCGCGTTCGCCTCCCTCCAGTCCAGCGTCATCCCCACCGCCCGTGCCGCGCTGGCCATGGGCCGGGACCGGACTCTCGGCTCGGTGTGGCAGCGCGTGCATCCGCGGTACGGGTCCCCCGCCGTGGGCACGCTGCTGATCATGGCCATCGCCGCGCTGCTCTCCGTACTCGCCGTCGGCATCCCCAAGCTCAACGACATGATTCTCACCGCGGTCAACTCCATCGGCCTGACGGTGGCCCTCTATTACGGACTCACCGCGCTCGCCTGCGCGGTGCGCTTCCGGGCCGCTGTGCGCGAAGGCCTGGTCCGCGCGCTGCGGGATGTGGTCGTCCCGGCGGCGAGCGCGCTGGCGCTGTTCGGGCTCGGCGGATACCTGGTGTGGGACTACGCGACGATGAGCGACCACTTCGAGGCGCGGCCCGACAACGGCTGGTTCATGCTCCTGCTGCCCACGCTCTTCGTGCTGACGGGGCTCGCGGTCGCCGCGTGGGCCAAGTGGGTGCGCCGCGCCCCGTACTTCCGTACCGGCCGCGGGACGGATGCGGACGCGATCACCTTGCCGATGGACAGGGCGACGGACGAAGCGCATGACGAACCGATTGACGGGCTGATGGACGGCCCGGCCGACGGGCCGAAGAACGGGGAGGGCGGGCAACTGCCCAGCCCCTCCGGGGGGTGATCATCCCCGCCCGCCGGCCCCCGAGTCCCTCCTCCCCCTCACCTCACCTCACCTCCCCTCCCCTCACCTCCCCTCCGACTCCGTTCTCCCGTCACCGACCGACCCAACTCACCTGGAGCGACCGCCATATGGACACCAGCACCACCGCCGACCTCGTCTTCCTCTCCGGTCCCGTACACACCGTCGACCCCGCGCGGAGCCGGGCGAGCGCGGTGGCCGTACGCGGGGACCGCATCGTCGCCGTCGGGCACGACGGGGAGAAGGGCGCGACGGGGGGCATACACGACCTGATCGGGCCCGGTACGGAGGTCGTTGACCTGCGGGGCAAGCTGCTCATCCCGGGGTTCCAGGACGCCCATGTCCATCCGGTGGGAGGCGGGCTGGAGCTGGGGCAGTGCGACCTCAGCTCGGCGGTGACGGCCGAGGCGTACCGCGGGCTGATCGCCTCCTACGCGGCCGCGCATCCGGACGCGCCATGGATCACGGGTGGCGGCTGGTCGCTCGAAGCGTTCCCCGGTGGCATGCCGACACGGGAATTCCTCGACGGCATCGTTGCCGACCGCCCGGTGTTCCTGGTCAACCGCGATCACCACGGCGGCTGGGCCAACTCCCGTGCCCTGGAACTGGCCGGGCTCACCTCCCGCACGCCCGACCCGGCCGACGGCCGTATCGAGCGCGACGACGCCGGCGAACCGACCGGCATGCTGCAGGAAGGCGCGATGCGGCTGGTGGGCGACCTGATCCCGGAGCCGACCCTCGCCGAACAGACCGAAGGGCTGCTGCGGGCGCAGCGTCTCCTCCACGGCTACGGGGTGACCGCCTGGCAAGACGCCATGCTGGGCCGCGGCCCCGGCACGGCCGACTGCATCCCGGCCTATCTGGCGGCCCGCAGCGACGGGAAGCTGACCGCGCGGGTGACCGGGGCGCTGTGGTGGGACCGCTCCCGTGGTGCCGAGCAGATTCCCGAACTTCTCGCGCGCCGTGAGGAGTTGACCGGTGGGCTGCTGCGCGCGACCAGCGTGAAGATCATGCAGGACGGGATCGCCGAGAACCACACGGCGGCCATGCTCAGCCCGTACCTGACCGCGTGCGGCTGCGCGTCCGACAACAGCGGCATCTCGTTCATCGATCCCGGGGACCTGCGCAGGTATGTCACCGCACTGGACGCCGAGGGGTTCCAGGTCCACTTCCATGCCCTCGGTGACCGTGCCGTCCGGGAGGCGCTGAACGCCGTCGAGGCCGCCCGGAATGCCAACGGCCGGCGGGACACCCGGCCCCACCTCGCCCACCTTCAGGTCGTCCACCCCGATGACATCCCGCGCTTCCGCAAGCTCGGCGCGACGGCGAACATCCAGGCGCTGTGGGCCGCCCACGAGCCGCAGATGGACGAGCTGACCATTCCCTTCCTGGGATCCCAGCGGGCCTCCTGGCAGTACCCGTTCGGCGATCTGCTCCGGTCGGGTGCCACCCTCGCGGCGGGCAGTGACTGGCCGGTCAGCTCTCCCGACCCGATCGCCGCCTTGCATGTCGCGGTCAACCGCCGCACGCCGGAGGCCCCGCCGTCGGCCCCGGTCTTCCTGCCGGAGCAGCGCATCGACCTCGGCTCGGCGCTCGCCGCGTACACCGCGGGCAGCGCCTACGCCAACCACCTCGACGACGCGGGCACCATCCAGCCCGGGAAGCTGGCGGATCTGGTGGTTCTGGACCGCGATCCCTTCGACGGCCCGAGCGAGGCGATCGCGGAGACGCGGGTTCTGCAGACGTTTGTGGGCGGTCGGCGGGTGTATGCGGCCGATGATGCGTGAGGGTGGGAGGGGTAGGGGGAGGGAGCCAGGGCCGGGCTGCCGGGCGGCCGCTGCTGTTTCTGCACGGCTGGGGCACCCGGGTTTCGCCACCTACGACCCCCGGCCGATGCCGGCCGGGCTGCGGGTCCCGATCCACTACCTCCATGGCGCGCTCGACTCCGAGATACCGCTGGAGGTGGCGCGGACGTGCGCCGCGCTCACCCCGGGCGCCGGCGTGACCGTCATCGCGGACGCGGGCCATATGCCGCATCAGGAACAGCCGGCCGCCTTCAATGAGGCGCTGCGCGGGGTGCTCGGGAAGATGGCGGCGCCGGCCGGCTGACCGCCGGGCCGTCTCGGGGGGGGCGGACTGACCGTCGGGCAGTGTCGGGGCGCGGTGGCGGCCGGGCCGTCTGGTTGCACCCCGCCCCACAGGCCTCAGCGAACGTCCGCCCCTCGCCCCTCCAGTACCGCCCGCCACCCGGGCAGCGCCACCGGCTCCCGTGGCCCACCGCCCGTCCCGTCCCGCCGCCCGCCCTTGGCGAAGAAGTCCGCGAGGGGCAGCGTCGCCGCGCCGACCGTGACGGCGTCGGGGCCGAGCTTGCCGAGGTCGATGCTGACGCGGCCGGCGGGGTGGGCGAGGGAGTAGCCGGTGGCGTAGTCGCGTACGGCGGGCAGGATGTGCGGGCCGAGCTGGAGACCGGCCCAGCCGCCGATGAGGATGCGTTCGGGGCTGAAGAGGTTGATCAGGTCGGAGATGCCGGCGCCGAGGTATTCGGCGGTCTCGTCGAGGACGGCGAGCGCGACCGGGTCGGGGGCGGTGCCCTCGTCCTGGGGGTGGGCGGCGGCGACCAGGGCGGTGAGGGCCGTCTCCTCGTCGGCATCGGCGGGGAGTTGGCCGCCCGCTTCCCGCCAGCGCTCCAGCAGCGCCTCGGATCCGGTGTACGCCTCCAGGCAGCCCCGGGCGCCGCAGCGGCAGCGCCGGCCGCGCACGCTGACCGTCAGGTGGCCCCATTCCCCGGCGCTGTCGCGTGCGCCGCCATGGATGACGCCGTCGGTGACGATGCAGGCCCCGACGCCGGAGCCGAACAGCACGATGACCGCGTCCCGCGCGCCCCGCCCGCCGCCGAACCACATCTCGGCCTGGCCGAGCGCCTTGGCGCCATTGTCGAGGAAGAAGCGTACGTGGGGCGGGAGTTCGACGGCCTGGTGCAGCAGATCCTCCAGGGGTACGGCGTGCCAGCCGATGGTCTGGCCGTACACCACCGCGCCGCCGGGGCCGCTCCGGTCGAGGATTCCGGGGACGCCGACGCCGACGCCCAGCAGCCGGCCGGGGTCGAGACGGCTCTGTCGCAGGACTGTGGCGATGCCGTGCGCGATGTGCCGGACGATCACCTCGACGTCGTAAGCCTGGTGCGTCAACCGGAGTTCCACCCGGGCGAGTTCGGCGAAGGCCAGGTCGAACAGCTCGACCCGTACGCGGGTTTCGCCGACGTCCACGCCGATCAGTGCGCCGCTCGTCGGAGCGACCCGTAGCAGGGTGCGCGGGCGGCCGCCGTCGGATGCGACGACGCCGGCCTCCTCCAGCAGTCCGTCCGCGGCGAGTTCGGCGACGACGTTGCTGACGGAGCCCGAACTGAGGCCCGTTACGGGGCCGAGCTCCTGCCGGCTCATCGGGCCGTCGAAATAAAGCCGTTGCAGTACCGCGGCGCGGTTGGCGCGCCGCAGGTCACGCACGGTACGCCGGTGGTGTTCGGCCATCTGGATCCCTCCCCTGGCCACAAGATACCGCCGCGCGATCCCTTGACGCGCCCTTCTCTCGGGCTTTAACTCACGTCCTAAGTTAAGCCATGAGGCCGTTCAGGAAGTGAACTCGGCCGTTCCCCGGGCCCTCAACGAGAGGCGTATCCGTCATGCGCATACTCCGAGCCGCGACCGTCACCGCCGTTGTCACCGCGCTCGCCGCCACGGCGTCGGGATGCGGCGGCGGTACGAGCCCGAGCGGTGCGGGCAGCAACGACTCCCCCAGGACGCTGACGTATTGGGCCTCCAACCAGGGGCCGGACATCGAGGCGGACAAGAAGATCCTCGGGCCCGAGCTGCGGAAGTTCGAGAAACAGACCGGGATCAAGGTCAAGCTGGAGGTGATCCCGTGGTCCGATCTGCTCAACCGGATTCTTGCCGCGGCCACTTCGGGACAGGGGCCGGACGTCCTGAACATCGGCAACACCTGGTCCGCGTCGCTGCAGGCCACGGGCGCGCTACTGCCCTGGGACGAGAAGAACTTCGCCACGATCGGCGGCCGCGGCCGGTTCACGGCGCCCGCGCTCGGCGCCACCGGGGCGCCCGGCAAGGCTCCGGCCGCGGTGCCGCTGTACTCGCTCACCTACGCCCTCTACTACAACAAGCGGATGTTCCGGGATGCCGGGATCGGTCAACCACCCACAACCTGGGCTGAGTTGGTCGCGGACGGCAAGAAGATCTCGAAGGACGGAAAGTGGGGCCTGGGAGCCGAGGGCGGGAATCTGGTCAACAACATCCACCAGGCGTTCGCGCTCGGCAAGCAGCACGGTGCCGACTTCTTCGATGCGTCCGGCAAGCCCACCTTCACCTCGGCCGGGGCGGTGGCGGCGGTGAAGCAGTACGTCGGCTTCATGGCCAAGGACAAGATCATCGCGCCGGGCAACGCCGAGTACGGCCAGAACCAGTCACTGCAGGACTTCGCCAAGGGCCGGACCGCGATGGTCCTGTGGCAGGCCGCGGCCACCAGCTTCGCGGCGCACGGGATGAAGCCGAAGGACTGGGGCGTGGTGCCGGTGCCCGTACCGTCCGGCGCCCCGGGGACCGGCCGGCAGACCAATTCCATGATCGCGGGCATCAATATCGCGGTCTTCCGCAACACCCACAATCTCAAGGGGGCGCGGACGTTCGTGAAGTTCATGACGAGCGACGCCGAGCAGAAGCTGCTCAATGCGACGTACGGTGCGATCCCGCCCGTCAAGGCCGCCCAGCGGGACCGGGCGTTCGCCCGCCCGGACACCACCGTCCTGCGCCAGACCCTCACCACGAGCGCCGCGCCGCTTCCGCAGATCGCCGACGAGTCGCAGTTCGAGACGTCCGTCGGCACCGCCATCAAGGACCTGTTCGCGGATGCGGCGGCCGGGCATCCGGTGACCACCGCGTCGGTCAAGGCGCGGCTGGCCAAGGCCGAACAGCAGATGGCCGAGTGAGCGGCGCCCGCGATGGCCATTCCCGCCCGGCTGCGCCGCATCGGCCTGCCGTATCTGCTGCTGCTGCCCGCGCTGCTGGTGGAGCTGCTGGTCCATCTCGCGCCGATGGTGATCGGCATCGTGATGAGCTTCAAGGAGCTGACCCGGCTCTACATCGGCAACTGGAACGCCGCCCCGTGGCAGGCGCTGGACAACTACCGGATCAGCGTTGACCTCGACGCCCCGGTGGGCGCCGCGCTGCTGCACTCGTTCCTGGTCACCTGTGCGTTCAGCGTGCTGTCGGTCGCGCTGTGCTGGCTCCTCGGCACCGCCGCCGCGATCTTCCTCCAGGAGAACTTCCGGGGCCGCGGCCTGCTGCGGGCGCTCTTCCTCACCCCGTACGCGCTGCCGGTCTACGCCGCCGTGATCACCTGGGCGTTCATGTTCCAAAGGGACAACGGGCTGGTCAATCACGTCCTGCACGACCAGCTGCACCTCACCGACGGCCGCCCCTTCTGGCTGCTGGGCGACAACAGCTTTGCCGCGCTGGTCGTCGTCGCGGTCTGGAAGACCTGGCCGTTCGCCTTCCTGATCGTGATGGCCGCGCTGCAGAACATCCCCCGGGATCTCTACGAGGCCGCCGCCCTCGACGGCGCGGGCATCCGCCAGCAGATCCGGCGGATCACTCTGCCCGCGCTGCGGCCCGTCAACCAGGTCCTGGTGCTGGTGCTGTTCCTGTGGACGTTCAACGACTTCAACACGCCGTACGTGCTGTTCGCCAAGGCCGCCCCGGAGGCCGCCGACCTCATCTCGATCCACATCTACCAGTCCTCGTTCGTCACCTGGAACTTCGGCACCGGCTCGGCCATGTCCGTACTGCTGCTGCTCTTTCTGCTCGTGGTGACGGCCGGCTATCTGATCGCCACCGCACGCGGAAGGAAATCTGCCGATGGCTAGCGCCGCCTCCGCCGCCAGGACCGGCCGCCGACGCTCCCCCACCGCCCCGCCGCCCTCCTTCCTCTGGATCCGCCGGATCTTCCTCACCGCGCTGACCGGCTTCGTCCTGCTGCCGGTGTACGTCATGCTCAGCAGCTCCCTCAAACCGCTGGATGACGTCTCGGGCGCCTTCCACTGGCTGCCGAGCAAGCTGACGATCCGCCCGTACCTCGACATCTGGACCACCGTCCCGCTGGCCCACTACTTCACCAACTCGCTCATCGTGGCGGGCTCCGCCACCGTCTGCTCCGTGGTGATAGCGGTCTTCGCCGCATACGCCGTCAGCCGCTACCGCTTCCGCGGCAAACGGGTCTTCACGGTGACGGTCCTGTCCACCCAGATGTTCCCGGGCATCCTCTTCCTGCTGCCGCTCTTCCTGATCTTCGTCAACATCGGGAACTCCACCGGCCTCGCCCTCTACGGCTCCCGGGGCGGCCTCATCCTCACCTATCTGACGTTCTCCCTGCCCTTTTCCATCTGGATGCTCATCGGGTACTTCGAGTCGGTGCCGCGCGAGCTGGACGAGGCCGCGTACGTGGACGGCTGCGGGGCGCTCGGCGCGCTCTTTCGGATCGTGGTGCCGGCCGCGGTCCCCGGGATCGTGGCGGTCGCGGTGTACGCCTTCATGACCGCCTGGGGCGAGGTGCTGTTCGCCTCCGTGATGACCAACGACACCACCCGCACCCTGTCGGTCGGCCTGCAGGGGTACGCCACGCAGAACGACGTCTACTGGAACCAGGTCATGGCCGCATCCCTGGTCGTCAGCGTGCCGGTGGTCGCCGGGTTTCTGCTGCTGCAGCGCTATCTGGTCGCCGGGCTCACCGCTGGGGCCGTCAAATGATCCCCGCCGAAAGGCCTCCCGCAGAAAGGAACGCCGTGACCGACCGGATCGACTTCGCCGCCCTGCCGGACGACTTCACCTGGGGCGTGGCCACCTCCGCGTACCAGATCGAGGGAGCCGTCGCCGAGGACGGGCGCGCCCCCTCCATCTGGGACACCTTCGCGCACACCCCGGGCAAGACCGACAACGGCGACACTGGCGATACGGCCTGCGACCACTACCACCGCTGGCGCGAGGACATCGGCTTGATGCGCCGGCTGGGCGTCGGTGCCTACCGCTTCTCGCTCGCCTGGCCGCGGATCGTCCCGGGCGGCGAGGGCCCGGTCAACGCCAAGGGCCTGGCCTTCTACGACCGGCTGGTCGACGGCCTCCTGGAAGCGGGCATCACCCCGTCCGTCACCCTCTATCACTGGGATCTGCCGCAGGCCCTCCAGGACCGCGGCGGCTGGCCGCGGCGGGAGACCGCCGAGCATCTCGCGGCGTACGCCTCGATCGCGGCCGGCACGCTCGGCGACCGCGTCCACCACTGGGCAACCCTCAACGAACCCCTGTGCTCCGCCTGGATCGGCCACCTCGAAGGCCGGATGGCACCGGGGCTCACGGACCTCACGGCCGCCGTCCGCGCCTCGTACCATCTCCTGCTCGGCCACGGCCTGGCCGTTCAGGCGATCCGGGCCGCGGCCCCGCATGCCGAGGTCGGCATCGTCAACAACCTCAGCACCATCGCGCCCGCCACCGGCTCCGCGTCCGACGCCGCGGCGGCACGACGGATGGACGGACACACCAACCGCTGGTGGCTCGACCCCGTGCACGGCCGCGGCTTTCCCGCGGATATGCGGGAGGTGTACGGAGTGGATCTGCCCGAGCGCGACGGCGATCAGGCGATCATCGCGCAGCCGCTGGACTGGCTCGGCCTGAACTACTACTTCCCGTCCGTGGTCACCGCCGACCCGGCCGGACCACCGCCGTTCGCCCACCCGGTACGCCGGCTGCACGTGCCCCGGACGGGCATGGACTGGGAAATCGACCCGGCCGGCATCGAGACCCTGCTCCTGCGGCTGACCGACGAATACGCCCCGCGCAAGATCTACGTCACCGAGAACGGCTCCGCCTACCCCGACGTCGTCCGCCCCGAGGGCACCGTCGAGGACCCCGAGCGCACCGAGTACCTCCACCGTCATGTCGCCGCCTGCGCCCGCGCGGCCCGGAAGGGCGCCCCGCTGGCCGGATACTTCGCCTGGTCCCTGATGGACAACTTCGAGTGGGCGTACGGCTACGACAAGCGATTTGGCCTGTGCCATGTCGACTACGCGACCCAGCGGCGCACCCTCAAGGACAGCGGCCGGCACTACGCGGGGCTGATCCGCCGTGGCTCCAGGCCTGCCCGTCCTATTCGATGACGAGCTCGACGTCGATGTTGCCGCGGGTGGCCTTGGAGTACGGGCAGTACTGGTGGGTCGCCTCGACCAGCTGACGGCCGGTCTCACCCGCGAGGGTGTCCGGCAGCTCCACCCGCATGATCACGCCCAGCCCGAAGCCGGTGTCGTCCTTGCCGATGGAGACCTCGGCGGTCACCGAGACATCCTTGGTGTCGATCTTCATCTGACGCCCGACATTGCCCATCGCGCTGGCGAAGCAGGCCGCGTATCCGGCGGCGAAGAGCTGCTCGGGGTTGGTGCCCGCGCCGCTGCCCCCGAGCGCCGGCGGCATCGCGAGGGCGAGGTCGATCTGTCCGTCGGAGCTGACGGCCCGGCCCTCGCGGCCATTGGCGGTGGCGACAGCGGTGTACAGCGCGTCCATCGGAATCCCCTTTGTTCTGGTGAGTTCTCGTGTGTGGCGTGGCCTTCGTCGGCCCGGCGGCCGTTTCCCCGGCCGCCGACACCGCAACCATTGCACACATCTAAGTTGCATGCAACTAAGTTGCACACAACTGAATAGTCCGACGAGCTAACCTGGACCCATGACCACGCTCCCGGTGCCCGAATCCGAACTGCTCCGCCTCGACCACCAGGTCTGCTTCCAGCTGCACGCCGCATCGCGCGCCTTCGGCAGCGTCTACCGGGACGCCCTCAAGGATCTCGGCCTGACCTACCCCCAATACCTGGCCATGCTGGTCCTCTGGGAGCACGGCCCGCAGCCCGTCAAGGCCATCGGCGAGCAGCTGCGGCTGGACTCCGGCACCCTCTCCCCGCTCCTCAAACGGCTGGAGGCCGCCGGCCTGGTGCGCCGCGAGCGCAGCGCCGAGGACGAGCGGTCGGTCACCGTCCATCTGACGACGGCGGGCGAGGACCTGCGGACCCAGGCCCTGCCGGTCCCCCGCCGGATGCTGGCCGCGACCGGCCTGACCGTCGAGGAACTTCGTACGCTGCGGGGCCTGTTGGGACGGGTCACCGACGCCCTCGACGAGGCCTGACCGGGCGCTGCGGGCGGACCCGGGCGCAGCCGCGGCCGAGTCCGGCGGCGTTCGCCCCGTACCCTCCGTCGGCCCGTGCCGTTAGGAGAGACAGGTGCCATCCGGGGTGCGCGGCACCGGGCCGCACACTTCCTCGCATCACCTGGTTCGCTCATCACTCCATTGAGCTACCGAGGTTGGGGAGTTTTCCTGACAAAGGCGTATAAATGGTGGCCGAACCAGCCGGAGCCGCCGGCGAGCACCCGCCAGGACGCGGTTGGCAGCACGCCTACGAACAGCGGAGGAGCGCCACGTGAATGCGGCAGAAGTTGTCAAAGACCTGCTGGTCCAACGATTCGGTGTCGTCAAGGCCGACATCAGCCACGAGACCCCGCTGCGCACCCTGCGGATGGACTCCCTGGCGCTGGAGGAACTCCGCGTGCTCATCGAGGACCGGCTGGACATCGACCTCGACGAGGTGGCGCTGACCTCGCGGGACACGGTGGGTGCGCTGGTGGCGGCCGTCGACGGCAAAGTCGCCGCATGACGGCCCGGCAGCAGCCGTTCTCCGCGGCGGTGACGGGGCTGGGACTGGTGACCGCGGCGGGCGTCGGGGCGAAGGCCACCTGGCATTCCGTCACTCAGGACCGTGTGCCGAGCGGAGTGTCCCGGCAGGAGGAACTGACGGATCTGCCCTGCGACTTCATGTACACCGTCGCGGACCTGGATCCCGCCGCGGTGCTCGGCGTGGCCACCCAGCGGCTGATGGACCGCTTCTCGCAGCTCGCGGTGATCGCCGCCCGGGAAGCGATCGCGGATGCCGGGCTGGAGCCGGACACCTGGGACAGCAGCCGGGTCGCGGTGGTCATCGGCTCCGCACACGGCGGGCTGCCCTTCTACGACGAGCAGCACGTCGCCATGTCGCAGCGCGGCGCGCGGCGGGTCTCCCCCAAGCTCGCCCCGCTGACCGTCATCAACAGCGCGGCCAGCAGCGTCTGCACGGACCTCGGTGTGCACGGTCCCAGCTTCGGCGTGGCGACCGCCTGTTCCTCCGGCACGGTCGCCCTGGGCACGGCGCACCAGCTGCTGCGTGCCGGGGTCTGCGATATCGCCATCGCCGGCGGCGCGGAGTCGACCGTCTCCCGGCTGCTGATCGCCAGCGCATGCCAGATGAAGGCGGTCTCCACCCGGCGGGAGAACCCGGCCGCGGCCTGCCGGCCCTTCGACGCGGAGCGGGACGGCTTCGTGGTCGGCGAGGGCTCCGGTCTGCTCGTACTGGAGCGGCCCGAGCATGCCCGCGCCCGCGGGGCCACGGTCCGCGCCCGGATCGCCGGCTACGGCGCGTCCAGCGATGCGTACGGCGCGGTCGCTCCGGATCCTGACGGCAAGGGCGTCGAGCGGGCGCTGCGGACGGCGATGGCGGACGCGGATATCGCGGCGGGCGATGTCGGGTACGTCAATGCGCACGGCACCTCGACGGTCGTCAACGACCTGATCGAGGCCACGATGCTGGAGCGGGTGCTCGGCGGTCATCCCCTTGTCTCGTCCACCAAGGCCATGACCGGGCACACTCTGGGCGCCGCCGGCGGCATCGAGGCGGCCCTCACCGTGCTGGCCCTGGAGCATCAGCTGGTGCCGCCGACCGCCAATCTCGACGTACCGGATCCGCGGATCCCGATCGAGATCGTGCGCGAGGAGGCCCGGCCCGCGACGTTCGGCTGTGCGGTCAAGACGTCGCTCGGCTTCGGCGGGCACAATGCCGCGCTCGTGCTGACTCGCGCTTAGCCCATCCGCACCCCACCGACTGCGACCACCGGGAGCGGGCGTGCCACGTCGGCGCAGCCCGTTCCCGTCGGTCTTCCCGAGAAGGAATCCGCCATGCCCGAGGAATCGATCCGCTCTTTGTCGGTGAGCGGGGTGTCCTATTCGTACCGGGTGCTCCGACAGCCGGACCGGATCACCGAACCCGTCATGGTCCTGGGGGGTGCGCTGCAGGGGATGTTCGGCTGGCCGCAGATGGAGGACGAGGTGGGGCCGGTGGCGGACGTCGTGACCGCCGACCTGCCCGGGATGGGAAGCGCCGACCCGCTGCCCCCGGGGCCCAGCATCGGCATGGTGTGCGCGGCGATCGAGCGGGTCATCGACGACCTGGACGTCGCGCAGATCAACCTCTTCGGCTTCTCCTACGGCGCGGGCCTCGCCTACGAGTGCGCCCAGCGCTTCCCGCGCCGTATCGCGCGGCTGGTGCTCGGCGGGGTACCGGCACACATCACCACCGCCCAGCTCGATCACTGGAGGCGGGCGGCCGACCATCTCGCGCAGGGCGAATTGGAGTCCTTCGCCACACTGGTCACCGAGGGTCTGATGTGTCTTGACGAGCGCCGGCATGTCACCAAGCGGCGGCTGGCCTACCGCTATGTCCGGCGCTCGATGCTGCAAGCCGCCCGGCACTCGCCGCATGCCGTCGACTCGCTGCGCCGCGCGCTGATGGACCGCCCGGACTTCTCCTGCGGTCTGACCGGCGTACCGACGCTCGTTTTCAGTGGCGAGCACGACACGGTGACTCCGCCGGCCCTACAGCGGGACTTCGCGTCCACCATCCTCGGCAGCCGCTTTCTGACGATTCCCGACGCCGACCACTGGGTGGTGCTCGAGCGCCCGCAGGAGGTCGCGGACCTGGTCGCCCGGTTTTTCACCGACGCACCCCTGAGTTCGGCGACGTGTCTGATCCCGGCGGTGCGCGAGGAGCTGACACTGGTCGACCCGGCGTATGCATAGGGGCCGCCGATGGGCGGATCCTGTGCTCTGGACGGTCTGAGCTGCGAGAATTTACATTCCCTTGCGGTTATATAGCCGACTGGTGATACTTAGATGTATGCCCATACCGTTCGACGTACTCGCGGAACCGAGCCGGCGCAAGATCCTCGATCTGCTCCTGGAGCGGCCCCATCTGGTCGGTGAGCTCACGGAGCGGGTCGGGCTGAGCCAGCCCGGCACCTCCAAGCATCTGCGGGTGCTGCGCGAGGCCGGTCTCGTACAGGTCCGGCAGGACGCCCAGCGCCGCTGGTACGAACTGCGGCCCGAGCCGCTTGCGGAGCTCGACGCCTGGCTCGCGCACTACCGGCACCTGTGGACCGGCAGCCTCGACGCCCTCGAACGGCATCTCGACGCCATGGAGGACGACCCCCGATGAACAACCCCCACTCCGACTCCCTCACCACCGCCGATGGCCGCACCGCGCTGCGTATGGAACGCCGGCTGTCCCATCCGCCCGAGAAGGTCTGGGCCGCGATCACGGACCCGGCCCGGATCGGGCAGTGGTTCCCGTCCGAGGTCACGGTGGAGCTCCGGCCCGGCGGGGCGATGAGCTTCTCCATGCCCGGAGTGACCGGCATCGCCATGACCGGCACGGTCACCGATGCCGACGAGCCCCGCCTCTTCGCCTTCACCTGGGGCGAGGACCATCTGAGCTGGGAGATCACCCCCGACGGGGACGGCTCGCTGCTGACCTTGGTGCACACCTTCGGCGACCGTTTCGGCGCCGCGAGCTTCGCCTCCGGCTGGCATCTGTGCATCACCGCGCTGTCGCAGCTGCTCGACGGTGAATCGACGGCGGTGTATCCCGACTCGGGCGCGCTGCACGAGGCGTACCTCGAGCAATTCGATCTCGGCCACGGCACCGTCGAGGAGACCGCGGACGGCCCGCGGATCCGCTTCGAGCGGCAGCTCGTCCGGCCTGCCGACGCCGTCTGGGCCGCGCTGACCGCGGGCGATGAGCCGTCGCCGGGCGCGCCCGCCCCGGAGGGCTTCACGGCGGAGAAGGTCCCGGGCGGGCCCGTCACCGAGGTCCGGGCGCCCGAGGTCCTCGCGTACCGCTGGCATCCGGAGGGCACGGTCCGCTGGGAGCTGCGGCCGGGCACCGGCCACGGTCCCCGTCTCGTGCTCACCCAGACCGGGCCGCGGGGGTTCGATACGGCGGCGGCGCTGGCCGCATGGCACTCGCGTATCGAGCATCTGGCGGCTCGGCTGCTGGAGGACTGACCGGCGAGCGGCACCGGCTTGTGCGCCCCCTGCGTTGCGGCACGCAGGGGGCGCCGTCGCGTTTCGGGAGAAAGACGTCCGAAACGCCCATCGGCCGTGTGAGCCAGACAACTTTGAGGGCTTCCGGAAGCCAGGTTTTCGCGCCCGCCAAGTGATGCCGGGCACAGGGCGTACGTCACGTACGAGCTTCCCTAGTCGATGCCATTGCGGCGCAGGGCGCCAGACACGGGCTCCATACCGGACATTTCGCCGCATCTCACGAACATAGGTAGTACAAGGCACCATTGCCACCATCCAGGGCGCTGGCTAAACATATTTCCGGCAGCACCGAGAACGAGCCGGCGACTTCAGCCAGAACGGCGAGCGCGGCACAGACCCTCGGTTCTCACAAACGCCACCGAAGGCCACCCGCCACCCCCTGGAAGAGGTCACTCCGTATGCCCAGCATCACCATGCCCCGCACCGCCCGCATCGGCCGCACGCACAAGTTCTCCGCGGCGCTGGTGGCCACCGCGAGCTGCGCAGCGGCCGTTGCACTGGCGACGCCGAGCCAGGCCGCTACGCCGGCCGACCACGCGGTCACCGCGTCGGTCGCCGACCACATGACGGTCACCGCGGTCGCCAAGCAGGCGCACACCGCGAAGCAGACCGCGTCCAAGGCGGAGAGCAAGCAGAACGGGAACAACCTGGACGGCTGGATCCGCCAGTCCCTGGACATCATGAAGGCCAAGGGCATCCCCGGCTCCTACGAGGGTCTGAAGCGCAACATCATGCGTGAGTCCAGCGGCAACCCCAACGCCGTCAACGGCTATGACGTCAACGCCGTCAACGGCGTCCCGTCCAAGGGTCTGCTGCAGGTGATCCAGCCCACCTTCGACAGCTACCACGTCAAGGGCACCGCCAATAACCTCACCGACCCGGTCGCCAACATCACCGCCGCGGCCAACTACGCGGCCGACCGCTACGGCTCCATCGACAAGGTCAACTCCGCCTACTGAGCGGCGGAGCACCGCAACACCACAGCTGCACCACGGCAGCAGCAACGGCAGCAGCAACGGCAGCAGCAACGGCAGCAGCAACGGCAGTGGCAACGGCAGTGGCAACGGCAGTGGCCCTGCCCGCATCTCGCGGGCAGGGCCACTGCCGTTTTGCGTCACTGACCAGGCATCAGTACCTGCGGTCGCCCAGCAGTCCGCCGCCGAGCAGGGCGTGGAGCAGGCGGCCGACGAGGAACAGGCCTTCCCGGTCCCGCTCGTCGCGGTGGTTGCGGCGCTTCTTGCCGCTCTCGCGACGGGCGCCGTCGAGGCGGTCGTCGAAGCGGTTGTGGCGGTGGTCACCGTCGTAGCGCATGTGCTGACCCTGGCTGTGGTGCATGCGCTGGCCCTGGTCGGGGGCGGGCGCCGCAGCGGCGCCCCCGGTGGCGATGACGCCCGCCACAAGGGCCCCGGTGAGAACGGTGGATACACGACGAAGCATGAGCTCTTCCCTACGCTGAGTGAGTGGGGGACTACTGCTTGCAGTCTCACCATCAGGCACACGCGGGTCCGCGGCCACACGACAGCTCCGGATGGTGCTGCGAACGGCCCATCAGCACCGCCGTTTCGCCGTAGCGACGTTCCCTGACGGCCTAGTGCCGCGACGGCGACGGACGAGGGCGACGAACGAGGGTGACGTGGCGCACGCTTTCACCGCACCCGCGACGCGAATTCCCGTTCTGCAAAGGGCCGGGCGGAGTGCCCTGGGCCACAATTGCGGATTCCCGGACGGTCCTTTCGCGGATTACTCCTCATTCCCCTCCCCGCTTTCGGCGTGCGGGGCGGCCCGGGAAAGCCCAATTCGCATGTGAGCCAGGCAACTTTGGCAGGGTCCAGGAAAGCGGCTAAGGCCCCCGCGAGGTGATGCCGGGCACAGGGCGTACGTCACGTACGAGCTTCCCTAGTGGGCGAAATGCGGGGCCACCGGCGAGAAATGGACCCGGTTCCGGAGATCGCAGCGGTTCTCACGAAGGTGCCTAGTACAAGCCATCATTGCCAGCGGCTGGGGCGATCGCTAACTATGGATTTGCGCCGGGAACGAGCCAGCGAATTCCGCCCCCAAGGGCGAGCGCAGCGAATAACTCCCGGACGCCTTTCGCGCCAACGAAGGCCGACTCCCCGTCCCCAGCACCTGGAAGAGGTCACTCCGCATGCCTAGCTTCACCCTGCCCCGCACTGCCCGCATTACCCGCATTACCCGTACTCACAAGGTCGCCACCGCCGTCCTGGTCGCCGCCGGCGCCACCACGGCCCTCGCCGTCACCGCCGAGCCGAGCACCGCGCACGCCGAGGCCGCGCACGCCCCGGCCGCGGTCAAGCCGGTCAGCGTCAACGGCCTGCCGGCCGCCGTGAACGCCAAGGGCGACGCCCCGAAGGCCCAGCACCCGGCGATCGAGGCCGTCGCCGCCCAGGTCAAGGTCAAGGCCGCCCCCAAGGCCGCCCCCAAGGCCGTCAAGAAGGCCGAGCCGAAGCGCTACGCAGACAACCTGGACGGCTGGATCCGCCAGTCCCTGGACATCATGAAGAGCAAGGGCATCCCCGGTTCCTACGAGGGCCTGCACCGCAACATCATGCGTGAGTCCAGCGGCAACCCCAACGCCGTCAACGACTGGGACATCAACGCCATCAACGGCATCCCGTCCAAGGGTCTGCTGCAGGTGATCCAGCCCACCTTCGACACCTACCACGTCAAGGGCACCGCCGATAGGCTCACCGACCCGGTCGCCAACATCACCGCCGCGGCCAACTACGCGGCCGACCGCTACGGCTCCATCGACAACGTCAACTCCGCCTACTGAGCCACGGGAAACTGGCCGCGCATAACCGGCAGTGACCGGCAGTGCGTACGACGCGAGACATCGTGAATAAGCCGACCGGGTGGTCGGTGTAGGCAGTGCGAAGCGGCGGAATGGCGCGTTCGCCGCTGCGCAGCAAAGCGGGTCCTGGCAATTGCCGGGACCCGCTTCTCGTTGTGGCAGGGCGGCCAGTCGGGTGAGATGCCCCGGCCGGTCGGCGGACGGAGGGCCTGTTGGGCCTTAGCCGCAGTCAGTTCAGCGTATGAGTATTTTATCGGCAGGATTCTGCTCAATTTCCGCCGTACTGACCCAACCGAAGGACTTCGGAGGCACGCGATGCCCTTGCGCAGATCCGGTCCGGCCCCCCGCACACGCCATATCGCGGCCGGAACTCTCGTCTCTCTCTTCTCCGTGCTCGTGCTGCCCCTCACGCTGCCCGGTACCGCTGGGGCATCGGATGCGGGAAAGAGACCCGCCCACCCCGAGCAGGACTGGATGGGCTCCACCATCGCCGCCCACGAGGGGGGTAACCGGGCCGGGGGCTCCGAACCGCGGTCGACCAGGCCCACCGTGTCCGGCGTGGATGTCTCCAGTCACAACGGCAATGTCAAATGGTCGACGCTGCGCGAAAGCGGAGTGCGCTTCGCGTACGTCAAAGCCACGGAAGGCACCAACTACCGGAACCCCTACTTCCTGCAGCAGTACAAGGGCGCGTACGACGCCCGCATCATCCATGGCGCGTATCACTTCGCGCTGCCGGACCACTCCAGCGGTGTCGTGCAGGCGAATTACTTCGCAACCCACGGCGGCGCCTGGTCCAAGGACGGCAAGACGCTGCCGGGGGCGCTCGACATGGAGTACAACCCCTACGGTTCGACCTGCTACGGCAAGAGTCCCGCGGAGATGGTCGGCTGGATCGCGGAATTCGCCAAGACCTACCGGGCGAAGACCGGCCGCGATGCGGTGATCTACACCTCCACCAACTGGTGGAAGCGGTGCACCGGCAACTCCTCGCGGTTCGGCACCACCAACCCGCTGTGGATCCCGCGCTACGGCGGCTCCGTCGGCGCGCTGCCGGCCGGCTGGCGGTTCCACAGCATCTGGCAGCACACGTCCTCGGCCCCGAACATCGGCGACCGCAACCGCTTCAACGGCTCGGTCATCCGTCTCAAGGTTCTCGCAAACGGCGGCTGAACCAGCAGCTCCCGCGCAACAACGGCCGGTCCCCGACGCCCTCTTCGGCGCCGGGGACCGGCCGTTGTGCCCAACTTCATACGAACTTCGGAGAGTTATCGACGTACCGCACAACCATCCCGGTACGTCCGGTGTCCAACACTGCGAACTGACCACGCGACGCATACACCCGACGGGGGTATTCCCATGAAGCGTTCACGTGCCATCGCAGGATCAGCGGTGCTGGCCGTGGCAGGAATTGCCACGATGGCGACCGCCACCACCGCATCGGCCGCCACAACTGCCGCCTCCTACAACGGAGCCTGCGGGAGCGGCTACAGCGTAGTGAATTCCGTACCGGTCACCGGAAAGGGGACCGTGTACCTCACGTACAGCGCGAAGACCGGAAAGAACTGTGTCGTCACGGTGCGGAACAGTCCCGGTAAGCCCGTCTACATGTACACCTATCTCGCACCGAGCGACGGAAGTGCGGACACGGTTTACGACAGCGGCGAATACACCACCTACGCCGGCCCGGTGTATCTGCCGGCGAAGGGCCGGTGCGTCGACTGGGGCGGCACGATCGAGACCGTCAGCGTCAGTGTCGCCGGCTCCAACTGCGGCCGGATGGCGGCGGGAGTCGTCACACATCACTGAGTGAGTGCTTTTCGGGGAGCGGGCCACGGCGGCCCGCTCCCCTTCCCGTTACCTCAAGCCTTTACCGAACGGCTCACGATGCGAGGTTGCCGTACGGCTGGGTGATGATCTCCATGGCGTGGCCGGCGGGGTCCAGGAAGTACACGCCGCGTCCGCCGTGGTGGTGGTTGATCTCGCCCGGCTGCTTCTGGTGGGGATCGGCCCAATACGTGAGCCCGGCCTCCTGGATACGCGCGAACGCCGCGTCGAACTCTTCCTTCGATACGAGGAAGGCGTAGTGCTGCATCGTGATCAACTCAGGGTCCACGGTGGCGAAGTCCAGCGTGACTCCGTTGCTGGTGTCGACCGGAATGAACGGGCCCCATTCCGTTCCGACCTGCAGATCAAGGATGTGCGCCAGAAATTCGGCGGAAGCCCGGTTGTCCCGGGCGGAAATGATGGTGTGGTTCAACTCGACTGACACGGTGGAATGCCTCCAACGGGCATCTCCCGGGCACCTCCACGCCTCACCCGGCCGGTGACCGACGCGCGATGCCGTGCGGCAATCCTAAGCACGTTCGGGCGACGCTGTCACGGTGCTCCGGTGCTCTCCCGGGCTTCCAGGTGCGGCAGTTCGCCCTGCACGGTGCGCACCGGCCCGCCGTCGAGAACCGCCAGGAGTTCCTGGGCGGCCAGCCTGCCGAAGCCGGCGGTGTCGCGTACGAGCGCGGTCAGCCGGGGGTGGGTGACGCGGCACAGCGCGGAGTCGTCCCAGGCCACGATCGACAGCCCGCCCGGTACCGGAATCCCGCGTTCCGCGGCGACCGAGGCGCCGGCCACGGCCATCACATCGTTGTCGTAGATGATCGCCGTGGGCGGTTCGGCCGCGTCGAGGATGCGGCGGGTGGCCTCGGCCCCTTCGGCGTCGGAGTAGTCGGTGGTCACGGAGCGGACGTGCCGTTCGTCGAGGCCTCGCCGGTCCGCTTCGGTGCGCAGTGAGCGGATCCGGCGTTCGGTGTGCGCCAGGCCCGGCATGCCGGCCACATGCACGATGCGGCGGTGCCCGAGGCCGTGGAGGTGATCGAGGATCCGGGCCATGGCCTTGGAGTCGTCGGCCCAGACCGTGGGCAGCGGCGGGTGTGCGGCGGCCGGTTCCGTAGGGGCCGTTTCGGTACTGGCCGTTCCCTGAGTGGCCGGTTCCGTAGGGGCCGGTTGCGGGGTGGCGAGGCCGCCGACGACGACCGCGGGGAGGCCGAGCGAGGTCAGGAGCTGCGGCCGCGGGTCCTGGGTGCGCGGGTCGACGACCAGGACGCCATCCACGCGGCGCTCGGCCCACCAGCGGCGATAGAGCGCGCATTCGGTCTCCAGGTCCTCCACGACCTGGAAGAGCAGCGCGGTCCTGTGCGCGGAGAACACTTCCTGGATGCCGGAGACGAGCTGGAGGAAGAACGACTCCACGCCGAGGGTCCGGGCGGGGCGCGCGAGCACCAGGCCCACGCAGCCCGCGCGTTCGCCGGACAGCGCGCGGGCGGCGCTGTTGGCCTGCCAGCCCAGCTCCTCCGCCACCCGCCGGACCCGGGCGCGGGTGTCCTGGGAGACGCCCGGCCGGTCGTTGAGCGCGAAGGAGACGGCGCTCTCCGACACCCCCGCCCGACGGGCGATGTCCTTGATCGTCGGCCGGCGTGCGGGCTTACGGCGGGCGGCCTCACCGGGCGCTGTCATGGCGGGCTCTCCTTGTGACCTAAACCGCATTAGTGCGGCCAGTCTGATCAGCTCGGCGAGGTGTGTCAAACGAGCCTTCAGGCGTGGCAGGACGGACGTTCCGGTCGTGGGTATTGACACCTACTAAATCGCATTAGTACGGTCTGCCGCGTCGTTACCCGAGGGCGCCTCTCGCGCAGTATTTCGACTCGGTTCTGGTAAGGGAAAGTCAGAGCGAAGGGGTCAGTCCGTCATGCGTATTTCCCACCGAACGGCCGTCATCGGTGCGGCTGTGATCGCATCGGCACTGGCGCTGACCGCATGCGGGGCGTCGGGTGGATCCGATGGGTCCGGCAGCGCCTCGGGGAAGGTCGAGGGGCAGGTCACATTCCAGACCTGGAACCTCAAGGCAAATTTCAAGGATTACTTCGAGGGTATTGTCGCGGACTTCGAGAAGAAGTATCCGGACGCCAAGGTGAAGTGGATCGACCAGCCGGCCGAGGGATATCCGGAGAAGCTCAGCGCGGATGCGGCGGGCGGTACGCTGCCCGATGTCGTCAATGTATCGCCCGATCTCGCGTATCCGCTGGCCAAGGCCGGGCTGGCGCTCGATCTGGAGAAGGCTGCCGGGAAGTACCGCGGAGAGTATCTCGCCGGGGCGTGGAAGAGTCATGAGATGCCGGGGCAGCAGGGGGTCTACGCCTTCCCCTGGTACCTGAACACCGGGCCGATGTTCTACAACAAGGCGCTTTTCCGGCGGGCCGGTCTCGATCCGGACAAGCCGCCGACGACATACGACCAGCTCTTCAAGGACGCCCTTTCGATGGCGAAGAGGAGCGACCGGAAGATAGCGATGCTGGCGAGTACGCCGTCCATCGAGGATTTCGGGCGCTATGGCGTACGGCTGATGAATACACAGGGCACGGAGTTCACGTTCAACGAGCCCAAGGGCGTCGAGCTGCTGCAGCATTACAAGGAGCTGTATGCGGTCGGGGCGCTGGACTCGCAGGCGCTCACCGCGCAGGCCGAATCCTCGGGACGGAAGTTTCAGCAGCAGTCCGTGGCCATGAATCCGGGCAGCGCGCTTGACCTGCAGAATTTCAAGAAAGAGACGCCGAGTCTCTACCGGAACATCGGGATCACGGACACGGTCAACAACACCGGTAAGGCCAATATGTATGTCCAGGGCCTGATGGTGAACGCGCAGAGCAAGGTCAAACCGGCGGCCGTCGCGTTCGCGCACTTCGTCACGGACAAGAAGAACCAGATGGCCTTCGCGAGGAAGGTCACGATCTTCCCGAGCACCAAGGGATCGCTGGACGACCCGTACTTCACCAAGGAGGACGGCACCGACGCCACCCGGGTGCGGGTGGCATCCGCCAAGTCGCTGAGAACCGCGGTGAATTACACGCCGGTGCTGATCAGCGATCAGATGAAGACCGTGCTGCGCAATGCGGTCGCCAAGGCGGTGCAGGGCAAGCAGACCCCCAAGGCGGCGCTGGACGGCGCGGTCGCCGAGTGCAACCGACTGCTCAAGACGGGCTGAGGCCCGTGATGCACACCGCGCATACGGCGATGCCCGGCCGGGCCCGGCACGATCAGGGGACGCGGCGGGCCCGGCGCACCGGCCGGGCCCACGGAATCCGTACGCATCTGCCGTCCAGTCCCTGGCTGTTCCTGGCGCCCGGCCTGCTGATCGTCGCCGCGTTCAGCCTGTATCCGTTTCTGAGCACCGTGGCGAATTCCTTTACCGACGCTCGCACACTCACCGCGGGGCAGTACGTCGGCGGCGCCAATTATCGGGAGCTGATCCATGACGCGATGTTCTGGACGGGGCTGCGCAACAGTCTGCTGTACGTCATGGGGGTCGTACCGCTGCTGGTGATCCTGCCGCTGCTGCTGGCCCTGCTCGTACGGCGGCACCTCCCCGGGATCACCTTCTTCCGGGCCGCGTTCTACACCCCCGTAGTGGCCTCCGTCGTCGTGGTCGGGCTGATCTGGGTCTGGCTGCTGGACGACCGAGGGCTGATCAACGCGCTGCTGGAGAACGTCGGCTTCGGCCGGGTCGGCTTTCTCAGCGACCCCTGGCTGCTGCTGCTCAGCGCGATGGCGGTGACGGTGTGGAAGGGCCTCGGCTACTACATGATCATTTATCTGGCGGCGCTGGCCAACGTCCCCGAGGAGCTGCATGAGGCCTGCGCGGTCGACGGTGCGGGGGCGGTGCGCCGCTTCCTGACCGTGACCGTGCCCGCGGTGCGGTCGACGATGGTCCTGGTGGGTGCGCTGTCCGCGGTGGGCGCGTTCAAGGTGTTCTCCGAGGTCTATCTGATGGCCGGTCCGACCGGCGGCCCCGGCGGCGAGGACACCACCTTGGTGATGCTCGTCCAGCAGACCGGCACCGGCCTCAGCGGCCGGGTCGGCTATGCCTCGGCACTGTCCGTCGTCGTCTTCGTGATCACGCTCGGACTGATGCTGCTGGTGTTGCGTGCCAACCGGAAGGAAGACGCGGCATGAGCCGGGAACGGAGCCGGGAGCGCAGGGCGCGATCCGGCGCGCGGCGGATGCCCGGATGGCAGCTGACGCTGCGCTATGTGCTGCTGCTGGCCGTCCTGGCGCTGACGGTCGGGCCGTTTCTGTGGCAGCTGTCCACGTCCCTCAAGGGCCCCGGCGAGGACATCTACCGCTACCCGCCGAGCCTGATTCCGCGGGAGCCCACCCTCGGCAACTACGCCGGCGTCGCAAAGATCATTCCCGTCTGGGACTTCGCCCTGAACTCACTCAAGGTCGCCGCCGCGAATGTGCTCACCAACTGCGCGGGCGCGGCGCTGGCGGGCTACGCCCTGGCCCGGCTGCGCTTCCGGGGCCGTAGAACCGCACTGGTCGTCTTCATCATGGCGATGCTGGTGCCGGTCGAGAGCATCATGATCGCCCAGTTCGTGACGATGCGGGAGCTGCAGCTCAACAACACCTTGACCGGGGTGCTGCTGCCCGGCTGTATCGGGGCGATGAATGTGCTGCTGATGCGCAATGCCTTTGCGGGGCTGCCGTACGAGGTCGAGGAGGCGGCGTTCGTCGACGGCGCCAACGCCTGGCAGCGGTTCGTACGGATAGCGCTGCCGTCGGTCAAGGGCACCCTCGCCGTCGTCGCGGTCTTCGCCTTCATGGGTGCCTGGGACGACTTCCTGTGGCCGTTGATCGTGCTCAGCGACCAGTCGAAGTTCACCCTGACCATCGGCCTGAACTTTCTGCACGGCACCTTCGCGGACAATCAGCGGCTGGTCGCGGCGGGCACCGTCATTGCCGTTCTCCCGCTGATCGTGATGTTCGCCTGTCTGCAGCGTTATTTCTTCCGTGGTGTCGGCGAGGGGGCCGTCAAGGGCTGACGTCGTCCCCGCACTCCCTCGCCCCGCACTCCCGCACCGCGTCCTCCTGCACCGCGTACTCCCCCACTGCGTACTCCTAGGAGCCCCATGCGATTCGGCGCCAACTACACGCCCGCCCAAGGGTGGTTCCACCACTGGCTGGACTTCGATCCGGACGCCGTACGCGCCGACCTCGACTCCCTCGCCGGCCTCGGCCTGGACCACATCCGGGTCTTCCCGCTCTGGCCGCTCTTCCAGCCCAACCGCACCCTGATCCGCCCCCGCGCCGTGGAACAGCTCGTCCAGCTGACGGACGCCGCCGCCGAACGCGGCCTGGACGTGAACGTCGACGGCCTCCAGGGCCACCTCTCGAGCTTCGACTTCCTGCCCGCCTGGACGCAGACCTGGCACCGGCGCAATCTCTTCACCGACCCCGAGGTGCTGACCGGCCAGGAGGAGTATCTGCGCACGCTCGCCGCCGCGCTCGCCGACCGTCCCAATTTCCTCGGGATGACGCTCGGCAACGAGATCAACCAGTTCTCCGACGGCCCGCACCCGGACCCGGACCGCATCACCGGCGCACAGGCCACGGCCTGGCTGGAGCGGATGCTGGCGGCGTGCGAGCGGGGCGCCCCGGGGCGGATGCATCTGCATGCCGAGTACGACGCCGCCTGGTACCGCGACGGGCATCCCTTCACGCCCGCCCAGGCCGCCCGCCTCGGCGCCGCGACCGCCGTGCACTCCTGGGTGTTCAACGGCACCGCGCAGCGGCACGGCCCGACGGGCACCGCCACCGAACACCACGCCGCGTATCTGATCGAGCTGTCCAAGGCCTGGGCGGTGGATCCGCACCGCCCCGTATGGCTCCAGGAAGTCGGCGCCCCCGCCCCGCACATCCCCGGGGACCGGGCGGCGCGCTTCACGGAGGCCACCGTCGTCAATGCGCTGGACTGCCCGGATCTCTGGGGCGTCACCTGGTGGTGCTCGCACGACGTATCGCGGTCGCTGGCGGACTTTCCCGAGCTGGAGTACGGGCTGGGGCTGCTCGGCAACGACGGTGCGGTCAAGCCGGCGGGCAAGGCGATCGCCGCGCTGGTCGAGGAGTGGCGGGGCCGGGCGCACCGTCCCCCGGTGCGCCATACCGCGCTGGTCGTCGATGCCGGCGGGGCCGAGGCCGCGCCCCACCGTTCGGTGTGTGCCCCCGGCGGCGCCGTCTTCGAGGCCTGGGCGAAGCTCACCGCCCAAGGTGCCCGCCCCTGCCTGGTGTTGGCCGAACTCGCGTCGGATTCCGCGCACTTGATGTCCCGTCAGATCACCGAGGTCTGCACACCCGACGAGGTTGGCTGAGGCCGCAAGCCCACCGGAGGAGCACGCATGCCCCAGCACCCCGTCCCGCTGTCCCGCCGCCGCTTCCTCGGCAGGACCTGCGGCACGGCGTTCTCTGTGCCGGGCCTGCGCCATGAGCAGAACGAACCGGCGCTGCGGCTCGACGTACGCGCCGCATCCGAACTGTTCACCGGCTCGGATACGGCCGAGACCACGCACCCCTGGTAGCCCCCGTCCGCCTCCTCCCCGACTCTCTCCACTCTCTCTCCACGGAGCCGCCGCCATGCATGACGATCGTGCCCTGACCGAAGCCCGCCTCCAGCGCGTACTGAACGAGCGCATCCGGCCCGCGCTGTATCCGGAATCCGTCCCGTTGGATGTCGCGGCCTGGGTCGCGCCGGGCGTGGGGGTCTCCCCTGCTCGAGCGGAGTCGAGAGCTTGGGGAACGGTGCCCGTGGCCGAGGGCCTGGCCGCCCCGCACACACCGGTCGCGGTGGGTGATGCCTGGGGCGCGCCCTGGGGCACCACCTGGTTCAAGGTCAGCGGCGAGGTGCCTGTGGAGTGGGCAGGACGCACCGTCGAGGCGGTGCTTGACCTCGGCTTCGACGAGCGGATGCCGGGCTTCCAGTGCGAGGCGCTGGTGTATCTGCCCGACGGCACTCCGGTGAAGGCGATCAACCCGCGCAACCAGTGGGTGCGGGTGGGGGCACCGGTGCGCGGCGGCGAGCGCCTCGAGTGGCACCTGGAGGCCGCTTCCAACCCCGTCATCCTCGACGTCCATCCCTTCCTGCCCACCCCGCTGGGCGACCGCGAGACGGCGGGCAGCGAGCCGCAGTACCGGCTGGCACGGCTGGATCTGGCGGTGTTCGACACCGCGGTGTGGGAGCTGATCCAGGATCTCGAGGTGCTCGGCGAGCTGATGGCGGAGCTTGCGGTGGACGGTCACCGGCGCTGGGAGGTGCTGCGGGCGGTGGGCCGGGCGCTGGACGCCGTCGATCTGCAGGACGTGGGCGGGACGGCCCAGGCCGCCCGTGCGGAGCTGCGGGAGGTACTGGCGGCGCCCGCGGCGGCCTCCGCACACCGGATCAGCGCGGTGGGGCATGCGCATATCGACTCCGCCTGGCTGTGGCCGCTGCGGGAGACCGTCCGCAAGGTGGCCCGTACGACATCGAACATGACGGCGCTCCTGGAGGACGAGCCGGAGTTCATCTTCGCCATGTCGCAGGCGCAGCAGTACGCCTGGATCAAGGAGCACCGCCCGGAGGTGTACGCCAAGGTCAAGAAGGCGGTGACGGAAGGGCGGTTCGTACCGGCGGGCGGGATGTGGGTGGAGTCGGACACCAATATGCCGGGGTCGGAGGCGATGGCCCGTCAGTTCGTGCACGGCAAGCGGTTCTTCCTGGAGGAGTTCGGCGTCGAGAACGAGGAGGCGTGGCTGCCGGACACCTTCGGATTCGCCGCCGGGCTGCCGGGGATCATCAAGGCGGCGGGGTCGAAATGGCTGCTGACGCAGAAGATCTCCTGGAGCCGGGTCAACGCCTTCCCGCATCACACCTTCCGCTGGGAGGGCATCGACGGCACCCGGATCTTCACCCACTTCCCGCCGGTGGACACCTATAACTGCCAGATGGCGGGCAGCGAAATCGCCCATGCGGCGCGGAACTTCAAGGACAAGGGCGTGGCCCGGCACTCGCTCGCACCCACCGGCTGGGGCGACGGCGGTGGCGGCACCACCCGCGAGATGATCGCCAAGGCCCGCAGGCTGCGCGATCTGGACGGGTCGGCCGTGGTGGAGTGGGAGAAGCCCGCCGACTTCTTCACCAAGGCGGAGGCCGAGTATCCCCAAGCCCCGGTATGGGTGGGCGAGTTGTATCTGGAACTGCATCGCGCGACGCTCACCAGCCAGGCGCGGACGAAACGCGGCAACCGCCGCAGCGAACAGCTCCTGCGCGAGGCCGAACTCTGGGCGGCGACCGCGGCCGTCACGGTGGGGTATCCCTACCCTTACCAGGACCTGGACCGCATCTGGAAAACGGTCCTGCTGCACCAGTTCCATGACATCCTGCCGGGCTCGTCCATCGCCTGGGTGCATCGCGAGGCGGAGCAGACGTACGTGGCGGTCGCCGCCGAGCTCGAGGGGATCATCGGGGCTGCGCTCGCGGCACTGGCCGGCGCCGGCCGCGACGAGCTGGTGGTGAACGCGGCGCCGCACGGCCGCGGCGGGGTGGCGGCCGGGGCCATCGGCCGGGCGGTGAAGGAGGGGCCGGAGGTAGGCGCGACGGCCCGCCCGGCCGGCGGATTCCGCCTCGACAACGGTCTGTTGCGCATCGAGATCGACGACCGCGGCCTGGTCGTCTCCGCGTACGATCTCGCCGCCGACCGCGAGACCGTCGCGCCCGGCGGCGCCGCGAACCTGCTGCAGATCCACCCCGACTTCCCGAACATGTGGGACGCCTGGGACGTGGACTCCTTCTACCGCAATGTCGTCACCGACCTCACCGAGGCGGACGAGATGGCGCTGAGCGCGGTGTCGCGGGATGCCGCGACGGTACGCGTCACCCGCTCCTTCGGCGCTTCACGGGTGGTGCAGGAGCTGACCCTCGCCCGGGGTCAGCGGCGCCTGGACGTTGCCACCGAGGTCGACTGGCACGAGACGGAGAAGTTCCTCAAGGCTGCCTTCCCTCTGGATCTGCACGCCGAACGCTACGCCGCGGAAACCCAGTTCGGGCATCTGTACCGGCCCACCCACACCAACACCAGCTGGGAGGCCGCCAAGTTCGAGGCCTGCGCACACCGTTTCGTCCATGCCGAGGAGCCGGGCTGGGGCGTGGCGCTGGTCAACGACTGCCTCTACGGGCATGACGTCACCCGCACCGTCCGGGAGGACGGCGACCACGGCACGACCACGACCGTACGGCTCTCCCTCCTGCGCGCCCCACGCTTCCCCGACCCGGAGACCGACCAGGGCCTGCACCGCTTCCGCTATGCGCTCGCGCCCGGCGCCACCGTCGGCGACGCGGTGCGCGAGGGCCACCGCATCAATCTCCCCGAACGCCGGATCGCCGGCGCCGGCCCGGTATCGCCGCTGGTCGCGGTCGACAACGACGCCACGGTCGTCACGGCGGTCAAGCTCGCCGACGACACCGGCGGCGATGTGATCGTCCGCCTCCACGAGGCCCACGGCGGCCGGGCCAAGGCCACCCTGACCACCGTCTTCGCCCTGGCCGACGCTTACACCACCGACCTTCTGGAACGGCCGACGGACGACGGCCCGGCGGTGGAACGGGAGGGGAACACCGTTCGGATGGTGCTACGGCCGTTCCAGATCGTGACGTTGCGGTTGGTGCGGGAGGCCTAGAACGCATCCAGGTCGACGGCGACGGCCAGTGTCCGCGGCGGCGGGTCTGGGCGGGCCGGGGCGGCCGGTGGCGTTACCGGCGGGCCGGCCGCCCTTACCCGGGGTCGGCCGAGCGCGAGCGCGCGTCGGCGCAGGTATCGCGGCGGGTGCCGGGCCGCCGCTCGTGTCCGGTCCCGCGTTCGGTCCCGCGTTCGGCCGGTGGGCCGTGCTCCGCCCCCTGGCCATGGGCCGCGTCGTGGCATCGGTCGCCGGCCGGGTCCAGGCCCAGCATGTCCATCAGCAAGGCCAGATCGTCCGCGTCCCGCGCGCGGCCGGCCAGCGCCTTTCGGGCGAGCCGCCGTTGCTCGTGGGACGGCATGCGCCGCGGCGTGGTGCCGTCGGCAGTGCAGTGTTCATCGGTCACCGCTGCATTCTCGGCCGGGCTGCGGCGTCGTGCCCGTCGAGCGGGCCGTTGGGCTGTCGTAGGGAATTCCCGGGCCGGTCTGGCCCGTACGAGTGATCCCGGTGTGGCCCGCCCGGCTTCGGCGCGCGGATGCAGATCGCGGGCCAGGGGGTGATGCTGGAGTCGTGGGGGACCGTGGTGAGGAGGATGTCCCATGTCCATGATGGACAAGATCAAAAAGATGCTGAAGGGCCACGAATCGCAGGCCGACCAGGGCATCGACAAGGCCGGGGACTTCATCGACAGCAAGACCCAGGGCAAGTACCAGGGTCAGGTCGACACGGCCCAGGACAGGCTCAAGGAGCAGTACGGCAAGCCGGGGGACCAGGACCGGCCGCCGCAGTCCTGACCACGACGAGTCGCGCCGTCGCGCCGCGGCTCACCATGTCATCCGTCGCGGGCGTGCCTCGGGCACGCCCGCGTGTCGGCGTGCTCGTACGCTGAGCGGATGATCACCGCGTCCGTGCGCCTCACTCCCGATGTCGTCATGCGGCCCGCCACACCGGACGACGCCGCCGCCCTCTCCCGCGCGTACCGGCGCAGTCGCGACCATCTGCGGCCCTGGGAGCCGGACCGCGACGAGGCGTTCTTCACGCCGGCCGGGCAGGCGGAGCGGCTGCGCGGGATGCTGGCCGAGCGGGACGCCGGGCGTGGGATGCCCTGGGTACTGGTGGCGGACGACGCCGCCGCGGAGCCCGTCATCGTAGGTTCGATCTCGCTCTCCGGCATCGTGCTGGGCCCGCTGCGCAGCGCAAATGTCGGCTACTGGATCGGCGCGGACCAGGTGGGCCGCGGGCTGGCGTCCGCGGCACTGACCCGGGTCTGCGCGGCGGCCGATACGGAGCTGGGGCTGCACCGGCTGGCGGCCGGCACGCTGCTCGACAACGTCGCCTCGCAGCGGGTGCTGGCCAAGTGCGGCTTCACCCAGTACGGCATCGCAGAGAAGTACCTGCACATCAATGGCGCCTGGCGCGACCATCGTCTGTTCCAGAAGATCCTCAACGACCGGCGCCCCTGAGCAGCCGGCCCCCGCACGCCATGGCGCCCGCTCCCGGCACGGGAACGGGCGCCATGGCGATGAGCGGCGATCAGACCGGGCGGATCATTTCGGCCTGGGGGCCCTTCTGGCCCTGGGTGACCTCGAAGGTCACCTTCTGGCCTTCCTGGAGCTCACGAAAGCCCTGCGCGTCGATGTTCGAATAGTGCGCGAATACATCGGCGCCGCCGCCGTCCTGCGCGATGAACCCGAAACCCTTTTCCGAGTTGAACCACTTCACCGTGCCGCTGGCCATATTCCAGTCTCCTTCGTCAAAAACGGGCTCTGAATCGGCTTCCGCGACCTGCGGAACCCGGAGGTGATCGCCCTGGTCCGGAGACGCACTGCACAGCAAGAACGCCCGTGAATGCGACACGGGCGTCCGGCACTTCGGAACCACGACAGCTGATCAGGACGCTACACCGACCAACGCCCAGCCGTCACGATCACCGTGGCAGACGCGTCGTCCTTCACCGGGCAAGGGCAGTCCGCATCCTCCGGATCCACGAACAACCGGACGAATGTGCGATGAAATCCGGCCTGTCGTGCCCCGAATATCGGCCGGGAATGCCACCCTCGCGTTACGGGGCGGTGGCCCGCCGCTTACCGCGCCGCAACGCTCCGATGCCGACGGTACGCAGAGGGGCCGGGCCCGGCAGGGTCGCCGGGCCCGGCGGTGCGCCAGGTGCCGGTTACCAGATCTCGTTGACCCACTCCGGGTGGTCGATGAACGGGTTCCGGTTGTGCTGGTACTTGTCGAATATCACCTGGTTGCGGTGCTGTTCGAAGGTGTCCGGCGGGTCCTGCTCGCTCCACTGCTTCAGGACGGAGATCCGTCCGATGCTCGGCGCGGAGCCGTTGTCCACCTTGTCGTTGGGCTCCAGGTCGGGGAACCCGTCCCCGCCGTCGTACCGGACGGCCATGTAGAGGATCATCCGCGCCACATCGCCCTTGTCGGCCTTGCGGGGCTCGAAGGAATCGCCGTCGGTGTAATTGCCCGGCGCCTCGCCAACCTCCGTACCGCCGTTGTCGAAGTCCTTGTTGCCGCGCGTGCTGTTGACGGACACGTCCGCCGGGCGAAGGTGGTGAATATCGGTACCGGGGCCGGTGGCCGTACCGAAATCGCCATGGGACTTGGCCCAGACGTGCTCACGGTTCCAGTCGTCCGGATTGCTGCCGTTGGAGTTCTTGCTCTGAGAGCGCCCGGAATACAGCAGAATGACATTCGCGCTGTTGGCCGGGTCCTCGTCGGTGTCCTTGAGGGCGTCCCAGACCTGAGAATAGGTCAATTTCCCGGTCTGGGTGCTGCTGATGATCTGGTGCAGCGAATCCTTGAGGGCCTGGCCGGTCTTTCCTATCGCGTCCTTGTAGTACGTGTCGTCGTACTGTGTGATGTCGTGGCGCGTGGTGTCGTAGCGCGTCCGGTCGTGGTGCGGTGCGGCGTTCGCGGCTATGGATCTGCCGTGCGCCGCCTGGGCCGCCGTACCGGCCGTGGCGGTGGACGGGATCTGTACGGCCACCGCCACCAACGCGGTTCCGGCGGCCACGGTCAGCGCGGTTCGGCCGCGACGGGACAAGCGGGTGTGGTCCACGGATGGTGTCCTCTCCCCGAAATGTGGCACCGAGCCGTGAAATGTGGGGGCACGGCCGGCACCGGCCGTTGGGTATACGGCCGCAGGCAGCTTTCCATCGCCGTATTCACCACGGTGTGAACGGAGGGAGAGAGTTGTGTGATTACCCGGTGACGAACAGTCAACTACGGCTATGGGGAGGTAAAGACGGTAAGACGGTGAATTGCTGTTTCGTCGTCAGGAATGTGCCGCCGCCACCCGGCCCACCTCACCGCAGACCGGGCGGACTCCGCAACTCCCCGATCTTTTAGATGTTCTGGGCGTAGGAGTGGGCGGCGCATCCCCCACCGACGGTGGGGAGTTGCTGGTCCGCGACGTTGGCGAAGTGCGTGACGACAACCATCACGACGAGGTTGGCGAGCACGAACAGCAGGGCTCAGGACGAGGGTGACCAGCCGCTGTTCGACGGCCCGCCCGCCGTCCGCGTGCTCGGCCCGTGCCCGTACGAGCTGGGGCACCAGCACCGAGTTCAGGGCGCATGGTGATCAATCCATGCCGCGGCGCACGGTCACCCGGGCTCTTTGGGGAGCGGGCGGGACCGGTCCGGGTCGAGGAGCGGGGCGAGCAGATCGCCGTCGCGGGCGAGGCGGGGCGCGATGTCGCTGAAGAGGAAGGTGAGTTGGTCCGGGTCGGTACAGGTGGCGATCTCCTCCCAGGTGACGGGGGCCGAGACGGTGGGGGCCGCGCGGGCACGGAGGGTGTAGGCGACCGCGGTGGTCTTGGCGGCGGCATTCTGGGAGAAGTCGATGAAGACCTTGCCGGGACGCAGCGCCTTGGTCATTTTGTGGACGACGAGGTCCGGGAGGGCCGCCTGCGCTTCGACGGCGAGGGATCTGGCGTAGGCCGTGGCCCGTTCCGAGGGGGTCGGCTCGATGGGCACGATGAGGTGCAGTCCCTTGGAACCGCTGGTCTTGGCGTAGACGTTGAGGCCGTCGGCCGCCAGTCGGCCGCGCAGCCACCGGGCCGCGGTGCAGCATTCCACGATGGTGGCCGGGTCGCCGGGGTCGAGGTCGAGGACGAGGCGGTCGGCGGTGCCCGGTGCCTGGCTGGTCCATTGGGGTGCGTGCAGCTCGACGACCAGGTTGGCGGCCCAGACCAGCGAGGAGAGGTCCTGCAGCAGGACCTGACGGGTGGGCCCGGAGGTCGTGTGGGGCACCTCGCAGGTCTGCACCCAGGAGGGGGTGCCGGGCGGCACGTTCTTGGTGAAGAAGCGCTGGCCGTCGGGTCCGTCGGGGTAGCGCAGAAAGGAGAGCGGGCGGTCGCGGAGATGCGCGAGAAGCGGGTCCGCGGTGACGGTGCAGTAGTGCACCACCTCGCCCTTGGTCGTACCGGTCCCGGGATAGATGACCTTGTCCAGGTTGGTCAGCGAGAGGCGCCGCCCCTCCACGACGGTGATCGGCGACATACGATGAGAATCCCACAGATTCGCATATAAGGGATGAAGCATGCGTTCCATCTGGAATGGGTCCATCTCCTTCGGTCTGGTCACCATCCCCGTGAAGATGTACAGCGCGACCGACCGCACCCCGTCGGTCTCCTTCGTGCGCATTCACGAAAAGGACGGCGCGCAGATCCAGTACCGCAAGGTCTGCGAGCTGGACGGGGAAGAGGTGCCGAACGAAGAGGTCGGCAAGGGCTATCAGGCGCCGGACGAGGACGCGATCGTGCAGATCACCGACGAGGACCTGTCCCGGCTGCCGCTGCCGACGGCCAAGACGCTGGCGATCCTGGCGTTCGTCGACCCCGCCGAGATCGACCCGCTCCAGCTGGACAAGGCCTACTACCTGGGCCCGAACGGATCCTCCGCCACCAAGCCGTACGCGGTGCTGCGCGAGGCGCTGGAGCACCAGCGCAAGGTCGCGATCGGGAAGGTGGCGATCCGCGGGCGGGAGTCGCTGGCGATGCTGCGGGCGCACGACGGGGCGATCGTGATGCATTCGCTGCTGTGGCCCGACCAGGTACGGCCGGCGGCCGGGCTCGGCCCCGGAGCCGACATCAAGATCCGCGAGAACGAGCTGAAGCTGGCCGAGACGCTGATGGATGCCCTGGGCGAGCTCGACCCCGACGAACTCCACGACGACTACCGCGAGGCCCTCGAGCGGCTGGTCGCCCAGAAGCTGGAGGGCGGGGCACCGCTCGCCCCCGATACGTCCGGCGCCGGCGGCCAGGTGATCGATCTGATGGCTGCGCTGGAGAAGAGCGTCGCCGCGGCCCAGGGGGGCGGCGGGGCGGAGTCCGGGCGGTCGGCGTCCGTCACACCGATCCGGGGGCGGAAGGCGGCGAAGAAGGCCGAGCCGGCGCCGGCGGAGAAGAAGAGCGGCACGAAGAAGGCCGCGGCCAAGAAGACGGCCACGAAGAAGTCGGCGGCGAAGAAGACGGCGACGGCCGGGAAGAGCACCGCCAAGGCCGCCGCGAGCTCCTCGAAGAACACGAAGTCCGCGGCCGCCAAGAAGACCCCGGCGAAGAGGGCGAGCAAGAAGGCATCCGCTTAATCCGCGCCTGCCCGCCCCCGCTCGGCCTAGAGTCGTGTCATGGCTTCAGACGAGGGGACGACCACCCGCATCGACAGCTGGATCTGGTCGGTACGGCTGACGAAGACGCGTTCGCAGGCCACCGCCGCCTGCCGCGCGGGGCACGTCCGCGTCAACGGCGACCGGGTGAAGCCGGCCCATGCCGTGCGCAGCGGCGACGAGGTGCGGCTGCGGTTCGCCGGCCGGGACCGGATCGTGGTCGTCTCCAAGCTGGTACGCAAGCGGGTGGGCGCGCCGGTCGCCGCCGAGTGCTTCGTCGACAACAGCCCGGCGCCCGCGCCGCGCGAGGAGGTGCCCGTCGCCCCGACGCGTGACCGTGGAGCGGGTCGGCCCACCAAGCGTGACCGCCGCGAGATCGAGCAGCTGATGTTGCGCGGGCGGTAGGCCGGAGTCAGGCGGGCGGGTCAGGCGGGCGGTAGGGCGTCCAGGTAGACCCACAGGCCGTTCTCACGGACGAAGCGGCTGTTCTCGTACTGACTGTCGCTCTCGCCCTGCAGCGTGTAGTGCGCGCGGAATTCCACCGTGCCCTCGGTGTGGAAGGCGCTGCCCCCGGTGGTGCCGAGGATCTCCAGCCGGGTCCACCGCTGCCCCGAGACGAATTCCAGGCCGGCGGGCCGGGTCGTCGGGTGCCAGGTGCGCAGCAGATATCCGGCGTCACCGACGACGAAGGCGCTGTAGCGCGAGCGCATCAGCCGCTCCGCGGTGGGGGCGGCGGTGTGCCCGACGTGGCAGGCGCCGCAGCATGCGCGGTAGGTCTCCTCGCGTCCGCAGGGGCAGGGCGAGGCGGGGTCCATGGCGGCCGGGCGGCGCGGCTTCTTCTTCGACACCCCCCGATTGTGCCGGAGGTCCCGGGGGCGCCGGGTGGCGGGATCCGGGCGGGACACGCGAAGCACAGTTCCAGGCAACACGCTCTACGGACGAGGCCCGTTTGGGGGGTTTCAACGATAAATCACCCATTCGCAGCTTTTGATGGCTTGATACTTGCTGTGAGGCTGGAAGAACTCATGGTGATCGTCCCCACCACCCAGGAGAGAACCCCCATGATTCTGTCCATTTCCGGCGTCATTCTGCTCGGTGTCATCGTCTTCCTCTTCTTCCGCAAAGACGGCCTCAAGTTGTCCCACGCGCTGGTCTGTGCGCTCTTCGGGTTCTACCTCGCGGGCTCCGCCATCGCGCCCAGCATCAGGGCGGGCGGCGCGAGCCTCGCGAGCCTCCTGGGAGGACTCAAGATCTAGCCCCTGCCACCCGGCTCGCCTCCCACGTCGAGCCCGTCACGACCACCGCACGAACAACAGGAGACAGATGTGGCACGGCGCCCCCTGCCCCGCATCCTGACCGACAGCGCTTCCCTCGCGCGCAGCAGAGACATCGCGCGCACCGCCGCCGACAGCGCCACCGACGTGTTCCATCCGCTGATCACCATCAGCCGTGGACTGCGCCGGCTGGCCGCCACCGGCAGACAGCGCTGGGATGCGACGCCCAAGGATCGCCGTGGCTCGCTGTTCTTCTTCGTTGCCGCATGTGTGGTGGCCGTGGCACTGGTGCCGTACGGGCCGCTGCTCGCAGCCATCTCGGTGATGGGGGCGGCGGCCTGGGCGGGGCGGGACGGTACGCCCGCAGACTCCGGGCCCAGCGAGGCCGAGGCGGAGCGGCTGCAGGCGCTGTACGAAGCCCTGGTGCCGTACTTCTGCGCCGAAGGTGACCCCAGCCCCCTCTATGCCCACGGCGGCGACTGGGACCAGGCCTTCACGGAGTTCAGCTTCGACGAGAGCGGGCGGCTGGAGCGCCTGCAGCTGAAGTACCCGGCGTACTTCACCGATGGCGAGGACCTGTCCCGGGCCCGCATCGAGCAGGTGCTGCACGCCAAGTCCGGCCGCGGCCGGGAGTATCACTTCGCCTGGGACGAGGCGGCGAATCAGCTGGTGCTGAGCGTCCTTGGCGCCCTGCCCACGGACATCACGGCGCAGGAATTCATCGTCTCCCCCGGCGAGACGGTCCTCGGGTTCACCGACCCGGAGTCGGTCCACCGGACCCTGCCGGTCATCCAGGGTGACGAGACACAGGATGCGCCGCCGGTGGTCTGGCGTACCGGCCTGCGGTCCACCGAGCCGCATCTGCTCGTGGTGGGGGAACCGGGGACGGGCGGTACGACGCTGTTGCGGTCGATCGCACTGCAGGCGCTGGCCGACGGCGATGTGCTGGTCATCGACGGCAGCGGTACCGGAGAGTTCGCGTGCCTGGCCGGGCGCTGCGGTGTGCTGGGGGTGGAGAGCGGGCTCGCGGGGGCGCAGGCGACGCTGGAGTGGGCCGCGCACGAGACCGAGCGGCGGCTGATCTCGGCGAACCGGGCGCGGCAGGCGGGTATGTCCGCGCCGGAGGACACCCGGCGGCCGCTGTGGGTCATCGCGGACCGTCCGACGTCGCTGGCCCACCTCGCGGCCGCGGAGGGCCGGGACGATCCGCAGCGGCTGCTTCAGGTGCCGCTGCGGCACGGCGGGGCGGCCAATGTCACCGTCGTCGTGGCCGATCAGTTCGAGTGCGCCGAGCTGCTCAGCGACGCCGTGCGGGCGTACACGAGGGCGCGGGTCGTGCTCGGGCCGGCGTCGGCGGAGGCGGTGCGGTCGGTGCTCGGGGCGCCGCCGCACACCACGCCGACGGCCGATGTGCCGCCCGGCCGCGGCTATGTACGGCTGGGGAGCGGTCCGGTGCTGCGGCTCCAGGTGCCGGCCACCCCCGATCCGTTCGACGAGGCCACCAGCGAGGCGCAGCGGATGGCCATGATGGCGCTGCTGCCGGAGCGGACCGTTCCGATGGCCGCGTCGACGTCGTTCGCCAAGTCCGCGCCCGCCGCGGACGAGGCCGCCCCGCTGGGTGCGAGCGGGCGGATGCCGACCGTCAACGGCGGCGGGGCCATCGCGGTCAACGGGTCGGAGGCCGCGCACATCGAGGGCTGAGGCCCCCGATGTGCTGATGGATCGTCAGGCGACAAAGGCGTGGCGCGCTTCGGTCGCGATGGGGGCGCCGCTGGCAACCAGCCGCGCGGCGCCCGCGAGCCGTACGGCGGCCTCCTCGGCGACCGCGCCACTGACCGTGAACGGGAGCCGTACAAAGCCCTCGAAGGCGCCGTCGACCCCGAAGCGCGGGCCGGAGGGGACGCGCACCCCCAGCCGCTCCCCCGCCTCGGCGATACGGGACCCGGAGAGGCCACCCGTACGGGCCCAGAGGGTCAGGCCGCCGTGCGGGACGCTGAACTCCCAGTCGGGCAGGTGCTGGTGCACGGCGGCGACGATCGCGTCGCGGTTCTCGCGGGCCTGCTCCCGGCGGATCTCGATGGCGGATTCCCACCCGCCGGTCTCCAGGAGCGAGGCGATGGCGAGCTGCTCGAGGACGGGTGAGCCGAGGTCGGAGTAGGCGCGGGCGGCGACCAGGCTGCGGATGATGTCGGGCGCGGCGCGTACCCAGCCGATCCGCATACCGGCCCAGAACGCCTTGCTGGCCGAGCCGACCGTGATCACGGCGCTGCCCGCGGGGTCGAATGCGCAGACCGGGCGGGGCGGTTCGGCGTCCGCGTCCAGCTGGAGCTCGGCCATGGTCTCGTCGACGACGAGCAGCGTGCCGGCCGACCGCGCGGCATCGACGAGCCGGCGGCGCTGGTCGTCGGTGGCGAGGGTGCCGGTGGGGTTGTGGTAGTCGGCGACGACGTATGCCATACGGGGTGCCGCGTCGCGCATCACCTGGCGCCAGACGGGGATGTCCCAGCCGGCCAGCCGCTCCCCGAGCGCGACGGGGACGAGCCGGGCGCCGGCGTCGCGCATCAGCTGAAGGATGTTGGCGTACGACGGGGAGTCGACGGCCACCCGCTCGCCGGGGCTCGTACACAGGCGGCAGATTGCGGCGACGGCGCCCATTGCGCCCGTCGTCACCATGATCTGCTCGGGCATGGTGGGGATGCCGCGGGCGGTGTAGCGGTCGGCGAGGGCCTGGCGCAGGACGGGGAGGCCGGCTGGGTAGTCGCCGTGGGTGTGGGCGTAGAGCGGAAGGTCGGCCATGGCACCCTGGACGGCGCGGGTCAGCCATGGCTCGGGGGCCGGGAGGGCGGCGCAGCCGAGGTCGATCATCGAGCCGGCGGCCTCCGGCGGCAGCGGCTCCAGACCACGGGTGGGCAGCGGGTTGCCGGCCGGGACGGCGGTCCAACTGCCGGAGCCGCGGCGGGATTCCAGGAAGCCTTCGGCACGCAGCGCTTCGTAGGCGGCGGCGACGGTGGTGCGGCTGACGCCGAACGCGGCGGCCAGCTCCCGCTCGGCGGGCAGCCGGGCGGCAACCGGCACCCGGCCCTCCAGCACGAGGAGGCGTACGCCGTCGGCGAGGGTGCGATAGGCGGGCAACCGGCGCCCGGCGGCGGTCAGTTCGGCGTCGCGCGGGTCCTGCGACCGGAGCAGCCGGGCGAGTTGGGGCGCACCTACCGCCGAAGTCCACTGCGCCATGGAAATCAGTCCACCTTCCCGGAATTGGCTCTACTTCACGAGTCCGTACCCGCCACATCGTGGCATGCGTCAGTCCAATTCTGCCAGGAGGGGGAAGAGTCGTGTCCATCACCAGGGAATCCGGCATACCGAGGGCGCTGCTGCCGCGGCGGCTGGTGCAGCTCTACGTGGGGCTGGTGCTGTACGGCGTCAGCATGGGCCTGATGCTGCGCGCCGACCTCGGCCTGGAGCCGTGGAGCGTGCTCAACCAGGGCATATCCCGTCATACGGGGCTGACGATCGGCACCGTCACCATCGTCTCCGGTGCGCTGATCCTGCTGCTGTGGATCCCGCTGCGCCAGCGTCCCGGCCTGGGCACGGTGTCGAATGTGGTGATCCTCGGGGTGGTGATGGACGCGACGATGGCGCTGGTGCCCGAGCTCCACGCGTTCGCCGCCCGGATCCCGCTGCTGGCCTTTGCCGTGGTCCTCAACGGCGCCGCGACCGGCCTGTACATCTCCGCCCGCTTCGGCCCCGGCCCGCGCGACGGCCTGATGACCGGGCTGCAGCTGCGGACCGGCCGTCCGGTGCGGCTGGTGCGGACCGGCATCGAGGTGACCGTCCTGGTGGCGGGCTTCGCGCTCGGCGGGTCCATCGGGGCCGGCACGGTGGTCTACGCACTGGCCATCGGGCCGCTGGCCCAGTTCTTCCTCCGGCACTTCGCGATCAAGGGAATGCCGCAGCAGCAGTCGCAGGTGGTGGCCCGCGCAGAGGCTTCACCCGAGCGCGCAATACTGCGGAAGTGACCTCAGCGATACGCCTCCGCCACGCCTATCTCGACCACCCCGCCCCGCTCCCCTTCGCCCACCGGGGCGGGGCGGCGGACGGCCTGGAGAACACCGCCGTCGCCTTCCGGCGCGCGGTGGACCTCGGTTACCGCTATCTGGAGACCGACGTCCACGCCACCTCCGACGGACACCTCGTCGCCTTCCACGACGCGACCCTCGACCGCGTCACCGACATCGGCGGGAAGATCGAACGGCTCCCCTGGCGGGCGGTACGCCAGGCCCGGGTCGGCGGCCGGGAGCCGCTGCCGCTGTTCGAAGAGCTGCTGGAGGAGTTCCCCGAGGCCCGCTGGAACGTCGATCTCAAGGCGGAGGCCGCCCTGACGCCGCTCCTGGACCTGCTGCGCCGGACCCGCGCGTGGGACCGGGTGTGCGTGGGCTCGTTCTCCGAGGCCCGGGTCGCGCGGGCGCAGCGGCTGGCGGGTCCGCGGCTGGCGACCTCGCTCGGCACCCGTGGCGTGGCCGGGCTGCGGATGCGTTCGTACGGGCGGGGAGCGGTGCCGCTGGACCGGCTGCTGGGCGCGGCGGTGCGGCGTAGCGCGGTCTGCGTCCAGGTCCCCGAGCGGCAGTCCGGCATCCCCGTCGTCGATCCGCTGTTCCTGCGCGCGGCGCATGCGCTCGGTATGCAGGTCCATGTCTGGACGATCAATGACGCGAATCGGATGGCGGCGCTGTTGGACCTTGGCGTGGATGGCATCATGACCGACCACATCGACACACTGCGCACGGTGCTGACCGAGCGGGGCTCCTGGGTCTGACTGCCCGGTGCCGGTCCGCCACGGCGACTACGGGGACAGGAAGACGGGGGTGGGCGCGGTGAGCGCACAGGCCGTGATCGGGGGCGCCGAAGAAGAGTCGGCGGCCCGACGCCGGGAACAACGCGGCTGGTACTGGTACGACTGGGCAAACAGCGTCTACTCGACGAGCGTCCTGACGGTGTTCCTGGGGCCGTATCTGACGTCGGTGGCCAAGGCCGCGGCGGATGCGGACGGGTATGTCCATCCCCTGGGTCTTCCGGTGCGGGCGGGCTCCTTCTTCGCCTACTCCGTCTCGGCCTCGCTGCTGTTGTCGGTGCTGGCGATGCCGGTCGCCGGGGCGCTGGTCGACCGGACCGGCCGCAAGAAGCCGCTGCTGGGCGCCTGCGCTTACACGGGGGCGGCGGCGACGGCCGGGATGTTCTTCCTGGCCGGCGAGCGCTATCTGCTCGGCGGCGCGTTGCTGATCATCGCGAACGTCTCCTTCGTCGTGTCGATGATGCTCTACAACTCCTTCCTGCCGCAGATAGCCGAGCCCGATGAACGCGACGCGGTGTCCTCCCGGGGCTGGGCGTTCGGCTACGCGGCGGGCGCGCTGGTCCTGATCGCCGATCTGGTGCTGTACGCCGGGCACGCCTCCTTCGGCGTCTCGGAGGGCACCGCCGTACGCATCTGCCTAGCGTCGGCGGGACTGTGGTGGGGCGGGTTCGCGCTGATCCCGCTGCGCCGGCTGCGCGACCGGCGGGCCGCGCGGAACGCCGTACGGGAGGAGCCGGGCGGCCCGGCGCTCGGCCAGGGGTGGCGGCAGTTGCGCAGGACGCTGCGCGAGATGCGCCGCCATCCCCTCACCCTCGCCTTTCTCCTGGCCTATCTCGTCTACAACGACGGCGTGCAGACGGTGATCAGCCAGGCGTCGATCTACGGCTCCGAGGAGCTGCGGCTGGACCAGACGACGCTGATCATCGCGGTCCTGCTGGTGCAGGTGCTGGCCGCGGCGGGCGCGCTGGCGATGGGGCGGCTGGCGCGGCGGTACGGCGCCCAGCGCACGATCCTGGGGTCGCTGGTGGCGTGGACCCTGACGCTCGCGGTGGGGTTCTTCCTGCCGGCGCAGGCGCCTGTGTGGTTCTTCGCGCTGGCGTCGGCGATCGGTCTGGTCCTGGGCGGCAGTCAGGCGCTCTCGCGGTCGCTGTTCTCGCATCTGGTGCCGCGCGGCAAGGAGGCCGAGTATTTCTCCGCGTACGAGATGAGTGATCGGGGGGTGAGCTGGCTGGGCCCGCTGGTTTTCGGGGTGGCCTACCAGCTGACCGGGAGCTACCGGGACGCGATCGTGTCCCTGGTGGCGTTCTTCGCGGTCGGATTTGTCCTGCTGGCGAGGGTGCCGGTGCGGCGGGCGATCGCGGCGGCGGGCAACCCTGTCCCGGACCGGATTTAGGTTCGGAGGGTGCGGGCCGGTAGTGTACGCCTTTGGCTCACCAGGCGGACCGTTACTGCGCGCTCAACTATGTAAAGCGTTGGGTGACATCTGCTGCCAGATGTGACAAACCGGGCGCTGGTGGGTACAACAAGGGGCGGCACGAAGAGGAACCAAGCGGCGCGCAGCGCCTCCGTCAAGGGCGGTGGTGGGCGACGGGTGGGCGCAAGTCCCGGATTACGGGAATCTTCACCGCCGACCGGACGTTGACCGGATGACGACGACAGCGACACCTGTCCTGTGGGCGACAAGCCCGGGAGGCACGATTCATGAGTGAGCGAGCTCTCCGCGGCACGCGACTCGTGGTGACCAGCTACGAGACCGACCGCGGCATCGACCTGGCCCCGCGCCAGGCGGTGGAGTACGCATGCCAGAACGGCCATCGATTTGAGATGCCGTTCTCGGTTGAGGCCGAGATTCCGCCGGAGTGGGAGTGCAAGGTATGTGGTGCACCCTCTCTTCTGGTGGATGGAGATGGCCCCGAGGAGAAGAAGGGTAAGCCCGCGCGTACGCATTGGGACATGCTCATGGAGCGGCGCACCCGCGAGGAGCTCGAGGAGGTGCTGGCCGAGAGGCTGGCCGTCCTGCGCTCCGGCACCATGAACATTGCCGTGCATCCGCGCGACAGCAACCGCAAGTCCGCCTGACAACCGGACTGCGCCGGAGAAGTAAGCAGCACAAGGGCCGGGGCCACTGCATCGCGCAGTGGCCCCGGCCCTTGCTTGTCTCCGCCGTGCTCAGCCGGTCAACGGCGGGTCGTGACGGCGCGGGGCCGGCGGGTCCTCGTCACGGATGACCTCGCCCTGGACGACCTTGCCGTCCGGCTTGTGGATACGGACCTGCTGGAACGCGTCACCGAACGAACCCGGGGTGTAGGCCGCCCGCCGGTTCAGCAGCTTCTCGGCGCGGCGCTGGATCAGCTTCCCGGTCGGCGGGAAGAGGCACAGCAGCGCCACCGCATCGGACACCAGCCCCGGCACCATCAGCAGCAGGCCGCCGAGCATCGGCAGCGTATTGCCCTGGGCCGATGTGCCGTTGCCCGCGGGCGCCGCGGGGTCCTTGGGCGCCGAGGGATCGGCGGCCTGCAGGGATTCGGTGAGGTTCCGCCAGGCCCGGCGGCCCGCCCGCTTGACCACCAGCGAGCCGGCCAGCACGCCGGCGACCAGCAGCAGGAACACCGTCAGCCCGCTCGTGGCATCGGCGACAACGATCAGCAGCCAGATCTCCAGCACCACCCAGGCGGCGATTCCCAGGGGGAGAAACCGGCGGGTGCGCGAGCGCTGGGGCGGGCGGGGACTCGGCGGTGGCGTGGCGGCGAACGTCATGCCTCAAGTGTGCCTGGCCCCCGGCCGCGGGAAATCAGCGGCCGCGGATCTTGCTCACCCTGGTATCGACACCCCAGGCGGTGATCCGCCACAGCGCCTCGACCATGATGTCGCGGCTCATCTTGCTGTCCCCCAGCTCCCGGTCGACGAAGGTGATCGGGACCTCGACGACATGGAATCCGGACCGCACCGCGCGGCGGGCCAGGTCGACCTGGAAGCAGTAGCCCGCCGAGGCCACCTCCTCCAGCCCGAGCCCCTTGAGCGTGTCCACCCGGAAGGCCCGGAAGCCGCCGGTGACATCGCGGATCGGGACGTCCAGGAGGACGCGGGAGTACGCGCTGGCGCCGCGGGAGAGGAACTCGCGCCGCTTGGGCCAGTTCACCACCCGCCCGCCGGGCACCCAGCGCGAGCCGAGCACAAGATCGGCACCCTTGAGGGCGGTGAGCAGCCGCGGCAGCTCCTCGGGCCGGTGGGAGCCGTCGGCGTCCATCTCGACCAGCACGCCGTAGCCGTTGTCCATGCCCCACTGGAAGCCCGCGAGGTAGGCGGCGCCGAGTCCTTCCTTGCCCTTGCGGTGCAAGACGTGGACGTGTTCATCGTCGGCGGCGAGCTCATCGGCGAACTTGCCGGTGCCATCGGGACTGTTGTCGTCCGCGATCAGCACATGCGCCTCGGGGACGGCGGACCGCACCCGCGAAACGATCGGCTTGATGTTCTCCGCCTCGTTGTACGTCGGGATGATCACCAACGTGGTGCCGAGCGGACCGTACTGCCGCTGACCGCCGTCTGTCACTGCTGCCCCTTCTCGGTCTTCGAACGCCCGCGCCGGCCGAGGACACTCGCCGCGGCGCAGGACAGAAGGCCCACGATAGCGAGCGCCCACTCGGGTGCCGCACCAACGCGGTCGGCGAGCGTCGTTTCGTCGCGCAGCGGGATCCGCGCGGAGACGACGCCCTGAGTGAATTCGGGGATCTGGTGGGTGACCGTGCCGTCCGGGGCCACCACGGCGCTGATGCCGCTGGTGGCGGCGGTGACCACGGCCCGGCCGTGTTCGACGGCGCGCAGCTTGGACATGGCCAGCTGCTGCTCGGGCTGGCCGGTGCGGCCGTAGGTGGCGTTGTTGGTCTGGATGACCAGGGCACGGGCGCCGGCGTCGACGGTGTCGTGGACGATCTCGTCGTAGGCGACCTCGAAGCAGATGACGTCGCCGAGCTTGGCGGGACCGACCTTGAGCAGCCCGGTGTGGTCACCGGGGTAGAAGTCGCGGGGCACCCGCTGGAAGCGCGTAATGATCTTGCTGAGCTGCTCCCGGAACGGCACATACTCGCCGAACGGCACCGGGTGCTGCTTGGTGTACGAGGCGCCCGGCCCCTTCTTCGGGTCCCAGACGATGCCCTCGTTGAAGACATAGCCCTTCTTGGTGGGGTGGTCGACGAGGGCGCCGACCAGTACGGGCACGCCGATGGCCTTCACGGCCTCGTCGATCCGGTCGTAGGCCTGCGGGTACTGGAACGGGTCGAGGTCGGAGGAGTTCTCCGGCCAGATGACCAGGTCGGGCTTTTTGGCCTTGCCCGCCTTGATGTCGGCGGCGAGCTTCTCGGTGGCCGTGGCGTGGTTGTCGAGGATCTTCATGGGGCGGCCCAGGAAGTCCATGCCGGGCTTTTGGACGTTGCCCTGGACGACGGCGATGTTCACGCCGTCGTCGGCCTTCGTCGGTACGGGGACGGCCGCACCCGCGACCGTGACGGCGGCGGCGAGGCCGAAGGCCTCCAGGGCGGGGACCGCCTTGCGCAGCGAGCCGGAGGCGCGCAGGCCCCACAGGGTGGCGGCGCACGCGGCCAGCAGCGTGCCGGCCAGCGCCACGGCGAAGGTCACCAGCGGGGCGCCGCCGAGCGCGGCGAGCGGGGTGAACGGCGAACCGGTGTTGGCGAACGCCAGCCTCCCCCACGGGAAGCCGCCGAACGGCAGCCGGTCGCGGGCCCATTCCTCGGCGACCCACAGGCAGGCGGCCCACAGCGGCCAGGCCCGCAGCCGGGAGGTGCCGGCCAGTGCCGCGCCCAGGATCGCCAGGAACAGCGCCTCGGCGACGGACAGCCCGAACACCGCGTCCCAGCCGACCACATGCAGCCACTTGAGCAGGATCAGGAAGAACGGCAGCCCGAAGGCGAAACCCGTCCAGGCGCCCTGCCGTACGGTCCGGCCGCGGGTGAGCAGGGCGAAGGCGGCCACGCCCACCAAGGAGAGCGGCCACAGGCCGTACGGCGGGAAGGCGAGGCCGAGTGCGATGCCGGAGACGACCGCGAGGGCGCTGCGCAGGGCCTCGCGGCGGGCCATGGCAGCGAGGCGCCGGAGCCGGCCGGGGCGGCGGGGCACGTCGCTCACGCCCTTCTCGGCGGGCGGCATCGGGCCGTCGGGCGAGGCGCCGCCGGTGGCTTCTTCGGTGGTGTCGGAGACCGATGGCACGGTCGCGGCCTTCCTGCAAGGTCGGGTGGGGTCCCTCCCCGCTCCTGGAGAGCTTCGGGGAGTGAGCTGACCGTACATCGGGCGGGCGCCATCGCGGGGGCCAGGTGCGCCAGAGCAGGGCGCACAGGAGCTGAGTGGTGCGGATAGGGGCCCGGTGCCCTTCGGGCCGACCTGGGACCCGCTGGCTGCGGATCGACCGAAAGCCGTTGTCTACTGAGCGTCCGGGCCCCACCCGGGTCGCACCTCCCCCAAGCTCTCAACGAGCAGGAAGGGACCCCCAGACCGGCCGAGACGAACCGTCGCGCCGTGCCGCTGACGCTGGACCTGGCTCCCAGTGGCGGTGCGCCGGTGTGGCGCCCCGTCCCATGGCCCAGCTGCGTTCGACGACTGCGCGGAGGTCTCCCGATCGGACGTCCGGTGGTGGACTCGGCCGAACCTACCGGCCGTCGACCGCCTGCTGTCAACAGGTGCTCCGCCTGCGTCGTTTTCGCGTCGCCCCAGGTCACCGCCGAGGCGGCCCAGGTGAGGCAAGCGGCGGCAAGCGCGCCCCTCTGCGAGACCTGCCCGCCCGATGTCACTCGATCGGCCGCCCGTGGACGGTGCGTCCGCCGACGACCGTGGTCAGGCACACCGGAAGGTCGCTGCCGGGGGTCAGATCGGGCAGGCCGGGGGTGCCGGAGCGGGGGTCGGTGGACCAGCGCTCCACGCGCTCGTCGGGGGCCTGGACGAGCAGCTCGCCGGTGCGCCAGACCGCGTAGTCGGCGGGGGCGCCGGGGACCAGGACGCCCGCGTCGTCGCGGCCGATGGCGCGCCAGCCGCCGCGGGTGTGGGCGGTGAACGCGGCGCGGGCGGAGATGCCGTGGGCGCGGGTGCGGTGGAAGACGGCGGCGCGCAGGGTGCCCCAGGGGTCGAGCGGGGTGACCGGGCTGTCGGATCCGAGAGCGAGCGGGACACCGGCCTTGAGCAGGGCGGCGTACGGGTTGAGGGTGCGGGCGCGGTCGGCGCCGAGGCGGGCCGCGTACATGCCGTGCTCGCCGCCCCAGGCCGCGTCGAAGGCGGGCTGGACGGAGGCGGTCAGGGCGAGGTCGGCGAAGCCCGCGACGGTGTGGTCGGTGAGCATTTCGGCGTGTTCGACGCGGTGCCGGGCGGCGCGGATCCGATCCAGGCCGATCCGCTCGGCGGCGGCCCGTACACCGTCGACGACGCAGGTCAGGGCGGCGTCACCGATGGCGTGGAAACCGGCCTGGAGCCCGGCCTCGGTGCAGGCGGCGACATGGGCGGCCACGGCCTCGGTGTCGAGGTGGGCGGCGCCGGTGTGGTCGGCGTCCGCGTACGGGGCGTGCAGGTGGGCGGTGTGTGAGCCGAGCGAGCCGTCCACGAAGAGGTCACCGGCCGCGCCGATGGCCCCGAGCTCACGGATCCGCTCCGCATCCTTTGCGGATGCGATCAACTCGGCCCAGTAGCCGACCACCCGCGGACCGTTGCCTTCCGCCGCCAGGGCGAGCAGCGCGGTGAAGTCGTCCTCGCCGGAGATCTCCGGGCCCGCGCACTCATGGACGCTGCCGATGCCGAGGGAGGCAGCACGGGCGAGCGCCGCCACCTGGGCGTCGGCGCGCTGGGCGGGCGTGATCGTGGCGTACGCGGCCTGCCGTACGGCGTGGTGGGCGTCGCCGGTCAGTGGGGCGTCGGCATGGAAGCCGGTCCGCTCGCGGATCCCGGGGACGAGGTCCAGCAGGGCCGTCGTGACGACCGCGGAGTGCACATCGACTCGGGTGAGATAGAGGGGACGGCCGCCGGTCGCCGCGTCCAGTTCGCTGCGGGACGGCGGGCGGCCCTCGGGCCAGGCGCTGGCGTCCCAGCCGTGGCCGAGCAGGATCTTGTCGGCCGGGCGCGCGGCCGCGTGCGCGCGGATCCGCGTCAGCGCGTCGGGGAGCGTGGCGGCGCCGGACAGGTCCAGCCCCGTGAGCGCGAGGCCGGTCGCCGTGGTGTGCACATGTGCGTCCGTGAACGCCGGGGTGACCAGCGCACCGTCGAGCCGTACGACCTCATCGACACCGTCGGCGAACGAATCGGCCGCGCCCTCCTCCCCCACCCAGGCGATGCGGTCGCCCTCCACCACCATGGCGGTGGCGAAGGGGTCCGCGGGGCTGTGCACCTCACCGCCGCGCAACAGGACGGTGCGGGGCCGGGCCGGGTCGGGAAGGTGCTGCCCGGTGGGGGTGGGGATGCGCTCGCTCATACCGGACAGTTTGGCCCCTTCGCGCAGGTGGGCCGCGCTCGGGGGGCGATTGCTGGTCAGATGCGCGGCGGCCGGGCCTCGTACGGCGTGGAGAGCACGACCGTGGTGCGGGTCGAGACGCCGGCGAGCGAGCGGATGCGGCTGAGCAGGTGCTCGAGCTCCAGCGGGGTGGCGACCCGCACCTTGAGGATGTAGTTCTCGTCGCCCGCGACGCTGTGGCAGGCCTCCAGCTCGGGGACCTCCGCCAGCCGGTCGGCGATGTCGTCCGGGGCGCTGGGGTCGAAGGGTTTGACCGAGATGAAGGCGGTGAGCGGCAGGCCCACGGCTTCGGGGTCCACGATGGCGGCATAGCCCCGGATGACACCGCGCTGCTCGAGACGGCGCACGCGCTGGTGCACCGCCGAGGTGGACAGGCCGGTGGCCTTGCCCAGGTCGGTGTAGCTCATCCGCCCGTCCTTGACGAGCAGATCCACGATTTGTCGGTCCAACTCCTCCACCCGCTCAACCTACTGTGCCCGGCGGCGGATGCGCAGCGCGCGCCGGATCCTGGACACCCCCACGCCGGTTCGTGTGAGGAATGCCACACCCGTGAACCCGTGTACGTCGGGCGGCGGCGATTATGCGCGCGGCATGAAGGGAATTGCTGGTGGTGGCCGGGACCGCCCGTCACAGGAAGTCCGCGGTCCGAGTGGGCCCACCCGAGGGGGATGGACATCATGCGACGCCTCAAGCAGGAATCCGCCGCGCCGAGCGTCGGCGCCCAGGAGGGCGACAGTCTCGGTTTCTCCGGCGACGACGGCACGTACGACGCCTTCGAGACCTTTGACATCTACCGCGTGACCTGCCCGGACTGCGGGCAGCCGATTGCGCTGCTGGCGGACGAGGACGCACTGCCGGAGCATGCACTGTGCGCCTCGCCGTGGAACCCGTTCGGCCTGACGGTGTGCCAGGGCTCCGGCCGGCCGGCGACCGAGGCGCCGGAGACCGACGACACGACGGACGCCCAGGAGCAGGACGTGGCCGTGCTGTTGACCCTCCCGGAGAGCCTGGACTGGCGCCGCCAGCCGTTCTCGCACATCGGCGGCCCCGGCACCCCGCCGGCCCGCGTCCCGCAGATGCGCCGCGGGGCCTGAGCCGGACCGTCGACACGGCCTCCCCCAAGCTCTCAGCTCCGTTCGAGCGGGGAGGCACCCCCACACCAGTAGCGGCCGGCGATCATCGCTTCCAGGGTGTCTCGGTGCAGGATCAGCGCATCGGCGTCGTCCGGCACCGGCACCTCGCCGAAATGCACCTGGCGATACGCCACCCGCAGCATCACCACGGCGTGCCGCAGCGCCGCATAAAGGGTGTGGAATTCCATATCGCGGGGTGTGTGCCCGGTGAGCCGGGCATAGCGCCCCTCGATATTGTCGCGGCGCAGGAAGTCGGGAAGTCCGCGCTGTCCACCGCTCTCGGTGAGGTCCTGGAAAAAGCGGTGCAGATACACCATCCAGCCCAGGTCGAGTTCGCGTGGACCGAGGGCGGCCATTTCCCAGTCCAATACGCCGGACGGTTCAAATCCGTCGTCGTAGACGATATTGCCGATCCGGGCATCACCCCAGGTCAGGACCGTCTCACCCGGGTCCGATGGCCAGTGCTCGGCGAGCCAGGCGAAGCCGCGCTCGATGACCGGTGAATGCGGGCGGCCGTCCACGACCCAGTCGTAATAGTCACGCTGTGCCGCGACATGACGGTGCAGCGCCGTCCCTTTTGCTTTCCCGCTTTCCAGGACTCCCCCGCTGTCCAGGATTCCTTCACCGCCCAGGATTCCCTCGCTGTTCAGGAAATCGGCCGCACCCACCGGTACTTGGTCGTGCAGCCGGGCGAGAACCGAAACGCTGGCGGCCTCGAGGCGTTCCCGTTCAGCATCCGTGGCGGCGTGCAGCCAATTCCCTTCGTACGTATAGGGCATGACGTCCGGTGGGACGCGGCCGGCGGCGCGGGCCATGACGAAGAAGGGCGCGCCGAGGTGTGCCGGGTCCTCCTCGAGCCAGAGGGTGCGGGGTACGGGCAGGTCGGTGCGGTCGGCGACCAGGCGCATGGTGCGGTACTGCCGGGCCATGTCGTAGCGCGGGAAGATCGTGTACGCGGCGGGGTCGGCGGCGAGGCGCAGCGCGCAGGAGAGGGGGGTCTCTCCGTCCTCGTGGGGGTCCCCGCTGTTCGTGTCGATGTCGAAGAGCAGGGTCTCGCTGGACATGCCGTTGGAGGCCGGGACGGTGGCGTGGGTGGCGCGGGCCCCCGGGAGCCGGGTGGCGAGCCAGGCGGTGAGGCGGCGGGTGAGGTCTTCGGGGTCGCGGGTGGTGGTGCGGGGGCGCGGATCCGGGGTCACTGGCCCGCCTCCTGGGCCACCGAGTCGTAGCCGGTGAAGCCGCTCGGGTCGTGGCGGCCGAAGCTGCCGTGCTCGAAGATGCCGTGGCCGACCTGGCCGTCGAGGGTGAAGCGGGCGGCGTGGTCGGTGACGCCATAGGCGGCGAGGGGGTGTGCGGTGGGGTCGGAGAGGTCGTAGCTGCGGCGGTCGGTCCAGCCGCGGCCGCGCCAGGTGCCGTGCTGCCAGTCGTCGGCGGGAGGGTAGCCGGCGCCGATGGCCAGGGGTGAGGAGGCGAGGATCTCGGCGGTGAGCTCGAGGGGTTTGCGGGCCGGGTCGGTGAGGTGGAGGACGGCGCTTTCGGGGTGGCGGGTGCCGGGGCGGTAGGTGATGTCCGTGTGCGGCCAGCCGAGTTGGACATCGGGCAGGCCGTCGCGGACCAACCGGGCGTCGTTCAGGGTGCGATGGCCGTCGGCGTCCTCCTGGACGATGACCATGACGAAGCGGTCCTCGAAGCGCACCGGGCACCAGACCCAGTGGAAGCCCTCGGGCCGCATCTCCTCCCCGGCCCGCCCGGGGTCCTCGCCGGGGATCGGGCGGACGCCCCAGCTGCGGTCGCGGGTGCCGGTCCACTCCTCCGTCGTGACCGCGAGCTCCTCTCCCGCCACCGTGATGCGGCCGGTACACGTCCCCGCCTGCACAAACCGCCGTCCTTCCAGGATCAGCCGGTCGCCGCGGTACTGGGTGTGGTGTGGCTCCCAGGTGGCGGGGAACGCCGCGGTCCAGGTCAGGTCGTACGACAGACCCTCGGGGTCGTCGGGGTCGGCGGCACAGGTCAGGCGCAGGCGGGCGAGCGGCTCCTCGACGGTGATGGTCAGCGGCCCGACGGTGAGCGCGAGCCGGTCGTCGGTGAGGGCGTCGGAGGCCCGTACGGCGTGCAGCCGGTCGCCGAGGCGCAGGGTGGCGTAGGCGTCGATGACGCCGGTGTTGGGGTAGACGCCGAGTCCGGCGATGAGGAGGGCGCGGCCGGAGTGGTCCATGACGTGGAAGATGCACCGGTCGTAGGCGTTGCGATCGCTGGTGGCGACCTGCCGCATGGACAGCGGGGCCTGGTGGATCGGGTATTCGTCGAGCGCGATCGGGCGGTCGGACACGGTCTCCTCCTGGGCGCGGGGCGGCACACGGGGAGTTGACGGTACGTCAGCTCGGCAGCGGCTGCCATACCCCGTCGAAAACTACGGGCGGCATGGTGGAGACGCGGTTAGCTTGGCGGCCATGAAGTGGTCCGAGTGGAATCAGACGGAGTTCGAGAAGGTGGTGCGGCAGCTCTCCCGCACCGGTCCCGACGCCGAGCGGATCGATATCTACGCGGAGGGCCTCCGTGCGCTGCCCGACGAGCTGTGGCGGTTCGAGCGGCTGCGGGAGCTCAGCATCCACTCGGAGTATCTGGAGGAGATACCGGCGGGTATCGGGCGGCTCGCGCAGCTGCGGTCCCTGGAGGTGATCTGCGCCCCGATCGTTACCTTGCCGGCGGAGATCGGCCTGCTGGGCGAGCTTCGTGAACTGGACGTCAGCAATGGGACATTGACGCATCTGCCTGCCGGAATCGGCGGGCTGGGGCAGCTGCGCAAGATGTCGTTCTGCAGCAGCCCGTTGACTGAAATCCCGCCGGAGACAGGGCTGTTGGGCCGCCTGGAGGTGCTGGATCTGCCGGGCGCGGAACTCACCCGCATCCCGCCGGAGACGGGCCGGCTGCAGGCGCTGGCCGAACTGACCCTGGGGACCGAAGAGGGCGGGGACCTCACCGTCCCGAAGGAGCTCTGGGAGCTGAGCCGTCTGCGCACACTGCGGCTGCCCATCAGCTGCTCGGTCGAGGAACTGCCCGACGGCATCGGCAACCTCCGCTCGCTACGGGAACTCGACCTGTCGGGCGTGGTCCTCACGGGCGACAACTACCGGGCAGTGCCCCCCGCCGACCTGTGGGACCTCACCCAGCTCGAAGTGCTGCAGCTGCCGTGCAGCGGCCTCACCGCCCTCCCTCCCGCCATCGGGCGGATGACGCGCCTGCGCCATCTCCACCTGGGCGGTTGCGAGGTGCGCGAGCTGCCGCCGGAGATGGCCCGGCTCACCGGTCTGGAAAGGCTCGATCTGAGCGATTCCCTGGTCGCGGAGGTCGGCAAAGAGGTCCGCGATCTCCCGCGCCTGCGGCGGCTCACGACGAGCCGCCGCACAGCGTCCGAGACCGAGCGGGGCGCCTGATGGCCCTCGCCACGCGCGGCTCCCGCCTCCTCAGCGTCGACGGAATCCGCTATCGCTGGGCCGTCTCCCCCGACGCATCCGGCCTCGCGCTGGTCGTTGCCTGGGCCGACGGCGACGGCGCCCGCATGGTGACCTGGCTGGACCACGGCACGGTGATCGCGCCGGGCGTGGTGGCCGGGCTGATCCGTACGGCGCGGGAACACGGCTGGCGGCCGCGGCGACGCGGGCCCGAGAGCGTCTTCCGTAGTGACGGCGAGGGGTACCGGGCGCGGTGAAGCGCCCGGCCCGCCCGCCCCCGCGCGCTCAGTGCGATTCCGGCCCCGCCAGATGCCGGGCGATGACCATCCGCTGGATCTGGTTGGTGCCCTCGACGATCTGCAGGACCTTGGCCTCGCGCATATAGCGCTCGGCCGGGAAGTCGAGGGTGTAGCCGTAGCCGCCGAGGAGCTGTACGGCGTCGGTGGTCACCCGCATTCCGGTGTCCGTGCAGAAGAGCTTGGCCATCGCCGCCTCCTTGGAGAACGGCTGCCCGGCGTCGCGCAGCCGGGCGGCGGCGAGGTAGAGCGCCCGGCCGGCCTCCACCTGGGTGGCCATATCGGCCAGCATGAAGCGCAGGCCCTGGAAATCGCCGATCGGGCGGCCGAATTGCCGGCGTTCGGCGACATAGGCGAGCGCCTCGTCCAGCGCCGCCTGGGCGACGCCGATGGCGCAGGCCGCGATGCCGAGGCGGCCGGAGTCGAGGGCCGAGAGGGCGATGGCGAAGCCCTGGCCCTCCTCCCCCAGGCGCCGGGAATCGGGGATGCGGACGTCGTCGAAGTGCAGCTGAGCGGTGGGCGAGCCCTTCATGCCCATCTTCCGCTCGGGCGGCGCGGCGCTGAGGCCCTCGGCGTCCCCGGGGACCAGGAAGGCCGTGATGCCGCGGGCGCCGTTCTCGCCGGTGCGGGCGAGGACGGTGTAGAAGTCGGCCACGCCGCCGTGGGTGATCCAGGCCTTGGTGCCGCTGAGCGTCCACGTGTCGCCGCTGCGGGTGGCGCGGGTGGTCAGCGAGGCGGCGTCGGAGCCGGAGGCCGGTTCGGAGAGGCAGTACGCGCCGAGCAGTCCGCCGCCGAGCATGGCCGGGAGGTGTTCGGCGCGCTGTTCCTTGGTGCCGTATCCGGCGAGCGCGTGGCAGGCGAGGGTGTGCACGCTGACGCCGAGGCCGACGGTGAGCCGGGCGGCCGCGAGTTCTTCCAGGACCTGGAGGTAGACCTCGTAGGGCTGGTCGCCGCCGCCGAACTCCTCGGCGTACGGCAGCGAGAGCAGTCCGGCTTCGGAGAGCAGGGTGAACGTCTCGCGCGGGAAGCGGCCGGCGTCCTCTTCCTCGGCGGCGACCGGCTTGATCTCCCGCTCGATGAGTTCGCGTACGAGCGTCAGCAGGTCGCGGGCTTCTTCGGTGGGCAACTCGCGGTCCACCGGCCGGGGGCCGTACTCGGTCATGGCGGCGCTCTCCTCCCTGTCGGGCGCTGCGGCGACGTGCGCGCGGGGTGAGGCGGCGTCGCCGGATTTCCATAATGCCCAGCCGATGATCGCCGCCCGGGTCTCGGATGGCGATGACCTGCAGCTGTGGCGCTAGGAGTATGCCCGATCGGCGGCCCCACGTCACGGGTTGATCATCATCGGCCGCGGGCGGTCCGGACTCTGCTCATCGGCCACGAAATTGGTCCGAACCATTGACCCACTGGTCTAGTCCTTCTACCTTCTCCCCCAACGTTCCCTGCGTTCATGACCCTTCGCATGTCGGTCCGTGCGCATCCATGTCCCGGTGGAACGCAGGTCAGGCTCCACCTCGCCCCCCTCCGAGGAGAAACCATGCTCAGACCGCACCGGAAGCGATCGCCGCGCAGGCTGATCGCCGCCACCACCGCCCTGTGTACCGCGGCGCTGGCCGGCACGCTGTTCGCGGCCTCGGCCTCGGCCGGCCAGACCGTCACCGCCGCCCCCGCGGCCAAGGCGAAGCCCGCGGCCGCGGCCGGCAACAAGGTCGTCGGCTACTTCACCAACTGGGGTGTCTACGACCGCAATTACCACGTCAAGAACATCGAGACGTCGGGGTCGGCGGCCAAGCTGACCCACATCAACTACGCCTTCGGCAACGTCCAGGGCGGCAAGTGCGCGATCGGCGACTCCTACGCCGACTACGACAAGGCGTACACCGCCGACCAGAGCGTCGACGGCCAGGCCGACACCTGGGACGACGGGGCGCTGCGCGGCAACTTCAACCAGCTGCGCAAGCTCAAGAAGCTGCACCCGGGCCTCAAGGTGATCTGGTCGTTCGGCGGCTGGACCTGGTCCGGCGGCTTCGGTGAGGCCGCCAAGAACCCGGACGCCTTCGCGCAGTCCTGCTACGACCTGGTCGAGGACAAGCGCTGGGCGGATGTCTTCGACGGGATCGACATCGACTGGGAGTACCCCAACGCCTGCGGTCTGACCTGCGACACCAGCGGTAAGGACGCCTTCACCAAGGTCATGAAGGCACTGCGGTCGAAGTTCGGGCAGAACAATCTGGTGACCGCGGCGATCACCGCGGACGCCTCGGACGGCGGCAAGATGGACGCCGCCGACTACGCGGGCGCGGCCCAGTACGTCGACTGGTACAACCCGATGACGTACGACTACTTCGGCGCCTGGGACGCCAAGGGCCCGACGGCGCCGCACTCCCCGCTGACGTCGTACAACGGCATTCCCAAGGCCGGGTTCAACACCACCGACACCACCAAGAAGCTCATCGGTCTCGGTGTTCCGGCGAGCAAACTGCTGCTGGGCATCGGCTTCTACGGCCGCGGCTGGTCCGGTGTCACCCAGGACGCCCCGGGCGGTACGGCCACCGGCGCGGCCCCGGGCAAGTACGAGGCGGGCATCGACGACTACAAGGTGCTCAAGGACCGCTGCCCGGCCACCGGCAAGGTGGGCGGCACGGCCTACGCCAAGTGCGGTGACCAGTGGTGGAGTTACGACACCCCGGAGACCATCGGCGCGAAGATGGCCTTCAAGGATGCGCAGGGCATGGGCGGCACGTTCTTCTGGGAGCTGAGCGGCGACACCGCAAACGGTGAGCTGATCAAGGCGATCAAGTAGCGGTAGAAGTACGGGAGAGCCGGGCGGGAGGCTGTGGGGCCTCCCGCCCTTCCGCGTTCCGGCGAGGTCGAGGGACGCGGTTCAGACGGGCGGCCGGGGCGGCGCCGGGCAGGCCGGCTCGTACTCCTCGATCAGCCGGAGGGTGTCGCCCAGGCCCCGTACCAGCAGCGCGACCACCGTTTCGCGGGACAGCTCCCGCGCCGTGATCCAGTCGAGGGTGACGCCCTCGACGCTGCAGAGCCAGCCGGTCAGGGCCGTGCGGGCGAGCGGCGGGATGTCCTCCCGGCCCCAGGCGCCGAAGGCGATGGTGCCGAGCAGCCGGGCGCGTACGGTGTCGCGGATCGCCAGCACCTCGGCATCGAAGCCGACGCCGCCGGTGACGATGGCGCGATAGGCGGCCTGGTGGTGCTGGGCGTAGCGCAGATAGCCGTCGACGGTGCGCTGGACGCGTTCGACGGGCGGGAGGTCGTGGGTGCTGCCCGCGCGCTCGACCAGCTGGGCCACCGCGTCCTCGATGATGGCGAGGTAATAGCCGCGCTTGTTGGTGAAGTAGTAGTAGATCAGGCCCTTGGCCACCCCGGCCTCGCGGGCGATGTCGTCCATGGACAGGGCGTCGTAAGAGGTGTCGGCGAACAACTTCCGTCCGGTGGCTATGAGTTCGGCGCGCCGCGCCTGGGAGCGTACGGTGCCGCGGGCGGTCGGGGAGCCACCCCGTCCACGCTGTTGACTATTATTCAAAATCGGCCCTAGTCTCCAACTGCCAAGAGTTTTGCGCAGTATGACAGAACGTCACGTCCAAACGTCATGTCTCCACATGACGTCTTGCGGCCGCGCTCTTCCGGCGGCGCCTCAAGCACTTCCCTCGCGCATTCGACCGCTGCCCCGGGGAGGACGCAGTGAGCTCTACGATCCCTACATCGCCCGAGGGGCGAACCTCCTGGAAGAAGACCGCTGTGGTGGCGCTGCCCGCCGTGCTCGCCGTCGGCACACTGGCGACGGTGATGGCCCAGGGCGTGCTGGCCGCGTCGTTCGCCGTCTCCGGCACCAACTTCCAGGTGTCGTCAGGCAAGTTGACCAGTAGCGGCCTCTCCTCGTACGTGCACACCGACCGGGATACGGACGGCACCGGCCACCCCGTCGCACTGCTCGGCATCGGCAAGGCCACACTCGCCGACATCTGCCAGTCGGCGCAGGTCAAGACGCCGGTCGGCACGGTGGTGTTCAAGCTGACGGCGGGCGGCAAGGCCGGTGCGGTGTCCGCCGACAGCCTGATCATCGACGGCGAGGACCTGGTGGGCGACGCCCGCTTCGGTACGGCGCAGATCGGCCGCGATGCCGGCACGCTCGACGCCGTACCGGGGGTCAAGGGCCCGAAGGGGAAGTTCGGGCTGCAGGCCGGGAACATCGAGGTCGCCGGGGTCAAGTCGCACGCCTGGTCGGCGACCGGCGGGAACTTCCGCCTCAAAGGGCTGCGGGTGAGCGTGAGCCTGGACGGCCAGAAGTGTTTCTGAGCGCGCGCCGTGCCCGGTGGGACGCCCGGCTCGAGCGGACGCTGCCCTGGCCCGAGCGGCGGGCGGGGCTGCGTCGCTGGCGGCGGACCCGGCCGTTCTGGGCCGGGCTGCTGCTTCTGCTCGGCGGGGCCGAGCTGCTCCTGGTCCCGCTGTCGCCGCTGACCGTACTGGTGAGCCTGGGCCTCGGCGGGCTGGCCGCGCTCGGTATCGGGCTGGCGCTGATGGTGGCGGGCCTTTTCCTGTGGTGTGCACCAGCCACGCACCACTACGTGAGCATCAATGCGCTGATTCTTTCGGTGCTCTCCTTCGCCGCGACAAATCTCGGCGGCTTCCTGGTGGGCATGGGACTGGGGATCGCGGGCGGCGCCATGGGGTTCGGTTGGACGCCGGCGAGGGATGGGGGCACGGCCGAGCCCTCGGACCCCGCCCCCGCCCACACCGGCACCGGCACCGGCACCGGCACCGGCAGCAAGGTCCTCGCCGCCGGACTGCCCCTCGCGCTGCTCGCGGCCCTCGGGGGCCCCGCGCAGAGAGCCGACGCGGCCGGCGTCCCGGCGCCCCCGAACCCGCCGACCGTGCGGACGACGATGTTCGCGCCGCAGGGCTTCACCCTGGCCGGGGTCACCGAGGTGCCCACGGCCAACGGGCCGCTGAAAGCCATGGTCCTGAAGATGAGGGCGGCCTCGCTCACCGACTACCGCCTCACCACCCACGACGGCGGCCCGCCGCTCACCCTCAACGCCGACTCGCTGAACCTCAACGGCGCGGTGACCCTCTACCTCACCAGATTCAGCGGCTGCCTGGAGGGCGTGCTCTGCCTCACCTTCACCCCCGACACCCTGCCGGTGCCGCCGGTGGTGCCACCGTTCGTCTTCATGACCGATGTGGAGGCCGAGCAGGCGCTGGTCACCTCGGATCTGATCGTCGCGGACGGACTGCGGCTGCAGGCGGGCGGGCGCCGCGACACCGAGAGGTGACGCGGGGTTTACGGCTCCGCCCCGTACGAGCACCATCGGCGTGCGGGGACCGGATCCGTAATGAAGAGGTGACAGGTGGTCAACCCTTGGCTGGCGCTGGAGTCGGGCGCCGACCCGGTGGCGCACACCCGCACGGTGCGGCGAGCCCACGAGGCGTTCCTGACCGGCGGGACCGTGGCTCCGCCCGTGCGCGGCGTGGTCGCGGACTCCTGGCGCCGCTCGGCACGGGCGCGGGCCGCATCGGACGGCGCGGTGCCCATCGAGCTGGACGAGGCCGCGCTGCGGGCCTACCGGGACCGGCATCCGCTCGCCCGCGCGATGCCCGTCTTCCGGGAGCTGCTGGGCACCATCGCGCAGGACGGCGCGCATCTGCTGGCCGTGTGCGATCCGCAGGGGCGGATGCTGTGGGTCGAGGGCCACCCCGGAGTACGGCGCCAGGCCGAGCGAATGAATTTTGTCATCGGTGCCCGCTGGGACGAACAGCATGCGGGCACCAACGCTCCGGGCACCGCGCTCGCCGCCGATCACCCCGTACAGATCTTCGCCGCGGAGCACTACAACCGGCGGGTGCAGCCCTGGACCTGCGCCGCGGCGCCGCTGCACGATCCCCGGACCGGGCGGCTGCTGGGTGCCGTGGACATCACCGGAGGCGACCATCTGGCCAGCCCGCACAGCCTGGCCCTGGTGCAGGCCACCGCCCGCGCCGCCGAGGCCCATCTCGCCGCCGGAGAACCGGAGTTGGGGGTGTATCTGTCGGCGCTGGGTCGGGACGAGGCGCTCCTGGTCGTGGACGGCAGGCGGCTGCTGCTGGGCCGCCGCCACAGCGAGATCATGGTGCTGCTCACCCAGCACCCGGCCGGCCTGACGGGCGAGCAGCTGGCCGTGCTCCTCTACGGCGAACGTGAGATGCGCCCGGTCACGCTACGGGCCGAGCTGTCCCGGCTGCGGCAGCTGGTGGGCCCGCTGCTCGACTCGCGGCCGTACCGTCTGAGCCGCCGGGTGGAGACCGAACTCGCCACCATCGAGGCAGAGTTGGCCTCAGGGGGCATCACTGCCGCGCTGGACACCTACCGCGGTCCGCTGCTGCCGCTGTCGGAGGCGCCCGGCGTACGGCGGGTGCGCACCGCGCTGGAGGACCGGCTGCGACGCGCCCTGCTCGGTGCCCGTGACCCCGATCAGCTGCGCCAGTGGGCCCAGACCCCGTGGGGCGAACACGACCTGGAGGTCTGGGAAGCCCTGGTGAATGCCCTCCCGGAGCGCTCCCCGGCGCGCACCGCCCCGCTGGCCACGGCCGGACGGCTGCGGACGGCGTACGGACTGACCGACGGCTCGCCGCCCCGCTAGGGCCTGATCCTTTACCGAACGGTCGACCCGCGATCCCCGCAGGTCACCTAGCCTCGGGGACATCCCTGAACCCGCTGAAGGCGGCTGCCGGCTGCCTGCCGAGCCGTCTGGAGGAGCACGTCATGAGCCTGGTCGATCTGTCGGACACCGCTGCCGCTCTCCAGCAGGAGTGGCGTTCCCTGCCGCTCGGGCGGGTCGGCTCCGCCTGCGTGAAGGTGCTGAGAATGAACGAGCTGCCCGTTGCGGAGGAAAGCCACGAGGATGCCGAGATGCTGCTCGTCCTCGACGGGCGGCTCGAGCTCGCGGTCGACGGCGTACCCGTGCCGGTCGAGGCGGGCGAGCTCTATCTGGTTCCCGCCGGCACCTCGCACGCGGTTCGCCCGGGGAGCCACGGAACCCTCTTGATCGTGGAACGTCCCTGAGGGCTGTCCGCCGGATCTTGGGGGACACGCGCGGGGCCCGGCCGCCGCGCAACGTTCCGGCAACCTTCGCCGCCCTACTCTGCGCGCACCGCCCGTCGCACGGGAGCGGCGGGTACCGCGTCGAGAGCGATTGGGAGGCCGCCCCATGGCCCGTTACGCCAGCCCGGGTTCCGCCGATGCCGTGATGAACTACCGGACCCGCTACGACCACTGGATCGGCGGCGAGTTCGTGGCGCCCGCGCTGGGCCGGTACTTCGAGAACCCGACCCCGGTCAACGGGCAGCCGTTCACCGAGGTGGCGCGCGGCACCGCCGAGGATGTGGAGCGCGCCCTGGACGCGGCGCACGCGGCCGCGCCCGGCTGGGCCCGTACCCCCGCGGCCGAGCGCGCCGCCGTCCTCAACAAGATCGCCGACCGGATGGAACAGCATCTCGAGGAGCTGGCGGTCGCGGAGAGCTGGGAGAACGGCAAGCCCGTACGGGAGACCCTGGCGGCCGACATCCCGCTCGCCATCGATCACTTCCGCTACTTCGCGGGGGCCGTACGCGCTCAGGAGGGCACCCTCTCGGAGATCGACGAGGACACCGTCGCCTACCACTTCCACGAGCCGCTCGGGGTCGTCGCCCAGATCATCCCCTGGAACTTCCCCATCCTGATGGCGACCTGGAAGCTCGCCCCGGCCCTGGCCGCCGGTAACGCCGTGGTCCTGAAACCGGCCGAACAGACTCCCGCCTCGGTGCACTTCTTCATGAGCCTGATCGCCGATCTGCTGCCGCCGGGCGTGGTCAACATCGTCAACGGCTTCGGCGTGGAGGCGGGCAAGCCGCTGGCGTCCAGCCCGAGGGTGGCCAAGGTCGCGTTCACCGGTGAGACCACGACCGGGCGCCTGATCATGCAGTACGCGTCCGAGCATCTGCGGCCGGTGACCCTCGAACTCGGCGGCAAGAGCCCCAACATCTTCTTCGACGATGTCTCCGCCCTCATGGACGACTTCCAGGACAAGGCGCTGGAGGGCTTCACCATGTTCGCCCTCAACCAGGGCGAGGTCTGCACCTGCCCCTCCCGGGCCCTGATCCAGCGCGGCCACTACGCGGACTTCCTCGCCGCGGGCGTGGCCCGTACCGAGAAGATCGTCCAGGGACATCCGCTGGACACCGACACCATGATCGGCGCGCAGGCCTCCAACGACCAGCTCGAGAAGATCCTTTCCTACCTGGACATCGGCCAGAAGGAGGGTGCCCGCGTCCTGACCGGCGGGTCCCGGGCCGAGCTGGGCGGAGAGCTGGAGGGCGGCTACTACGTCCGCCCGACGATCTTCGAGGGCAACAACGACATGCGCGTCTTCCAGGAGGAAATCTTCGGCCCGGTGGTGGCCGTCGCGCCGTTCTCCGACTTCGACGACGCGATCGGCATCGCCAACGACACCCTGTACGGGCTGGGCGCGGGCGTCTGGACCCGGGACGGCTCCACCGCGTACCGCGCGGGGCGCGCCATCCAGGCCGGCCGGGTCTGGACCAACTGCTACCACGCGTATCCGGCACATGCGGCGTTCGGCGGCTACAAGCAGTCCGGCATCGGCCGGGAGAACCACAAGATGATGCTGGACCACTATCAGCAGACCAAGAACCTGCTGGTCAGCTACTCGGCGAAGAAGCTCGGGTTCTTCTGATGGAGAGGGCGTTCTGATGGAGCCGGAGGAGGAGCGGACGGCCGCGGCGGCCGAGGGGGCGGGGCGGATCGGGCTCACCGCGGCGGCCGTCGAGCTGCTGCGTCTGCTGCGCGGTCAGCATGGCCCGCTGATGTTCCACCAGTCCGGCGGCTGCTGCGACGGCAGCGCTCCCATGTGTTACCCGGCCGGGGAATTCCGTACGGGATCGTCGGATGTGCTGCTGGCGCGGCTGGCCGTGGAGGGTGTGCCGGAGGCGGTGGGGTTCTGGATGTCGGCGGACCAGTTCGCGCGCTGGCGGCATACGCATCTGACCGTGGACGTCGTGCCCGGCCGGGGCAGCGGATTCTCGCTGGAGGCGCCGGAGGGCGTCCGCTTTCTGATCCGGTCGCGGCTGTTCACCGATGAGGAGCGGGAGCAGCTCGGGGAGTGACGGCCGGCACGGTGAGACCCCGCGCACGGGGGAGAGCGCGGGGCCTCACTCTGTAGAACAGACAGATGGCGGCAGAAGTTCCCGGACCGGACGGATTCCTTACGGACTCGATACGGGATTGCGGACGGGCGGTCCCTGTGCGGGCTCCCTGAGGGCTCGCGGTACGGGATTCGCGTACAAGTTTCGCGTACGGGCCGATTTCGTACGGGCGCTGTACGGGCCGCGCAGCCGCTCAGGCCTCGTCCTGCACCAGCCGCTCCAGCATGTCCTGGAAGTCCACGTCCACGACCACCCGCAGCCCGTCGCCGTGCGGCTCGCTCAGCGGGGTCATCACGCCGCGTCGCCACCAGAACACCTTGGGGCTGATCGCGCCCGCCGCGTCCTCGTGCCCGGCCGCCGCGAACTGCGCCATGGCCTGGAGCGCCGGAATGACCTGGGCGTCCTGGATGCGGTGGAACGCCAGCTGATGGCGGAAGGGCAAGGCGACCAGCGCCCCGTCCGGGGTGAGCTCGGCACCCATGATCCGCTGGACCAGTTCGTCCAGGACCAGTACCCGGCTCGCGGTGAAGAAGGAGTCGCCGAGCAGCACCTCGAACGCGGAACCGTCGCCGCGGCGCACCGTCTCATGCCCCTCGACCGGCAGCGCACGCAGATTGTTCATCGCCCGGATCCGCAGCTCGGCCACATCCCCGATATCGCAGAGCGAGTCCTCGCTCAGCGTCTGTACCGCCTCGGGCAGATCGAGGGCGAGCACCTCGCGCAGCCCCGGCGCGTGCTCGCGGCCGTAGCGGAACGCGTCCGAGGCGGGCAGCGTCTCCTGGGCCACGATGCGGGGGTAGAGGCAGGCCCGGATCTCGTCCTCGGAGAGGATGTCCAGCGGCTGCGGGCCGTCCATGGTGCGCAGGACCTTGCCGACGTGGTCCCGGATCAGCGCGGGCCAGCTGCGCTCGCCCCGCCGGTCGCGGTGGCAGACTGCGGCGAGGTTCCCGAGGCCGAACTGGCGGCCCGCGGAATCGGTGACCACCCCTGCGTAGGCGGTGACTTCCAGGCCCTGTTCGGCGAACGCCTGCCGTACCTGCGACCTGAAGAAACCGCCCTCTCGCTCGGAGAAGAAGGTGAACTCGGCATCGCGTGCGAGGTCGCGGGAATCCCGCTTCGGTCCTCGGCGGAACAGTCCCATCGCTTCCTCCCGGCAACGGCCACGAACGACGGCCATGATGGGGCCGATCGTAACGGGTGCGTCTGCCGCACCGGACATGCTCCTCCTGCCCGGCGGCGGTACGGAAGGAGGCACGCGCCCGCGCACGCCCGCGGGAGAGTCGGGTCCGGGCCCCGCCGCCCCGGTGCCGTACGCGGGCCGGGACGGCGGGACTTCGGATCGGGGCGTCCAGGACCTGATCCGAACGACAGGCCCTAGCCGCCGATGGTGACGTCGATGCAGGCGTAGAAGGCGTTCGCGGTATCGGCGATGTTCCAGACCGCGAGGATCTTCTGTTTGCCGGTGATGCCGCCGAAGTTGACCGTGTGCGAGACGGTCTCCGGCGGCTGGGCGCCACCGTCGTTGAATTCGGCGACCTTCTTGCCGCCGACGAAGTACTGCCAGGTGCTGGTGGAATGACGTGCCGTCAGTTTCCAGTTGAAGGTCTGGGTGCTGCCGACGGGGGTGACCTGCCATCCCTTGGAGTCGTCGTCGAGATCGGCGAACTGACTGTTGCCGCCGCTGCAACTGGTCAGCCCCTTGGGCCCCTCGACGCTCTGCGGCTCCCATTTGATCGGGCCGCATTCGACGGTGCCGGCGGCGCACTGCGCCTGCCGGCTGGGCGGCGAGGACACATACCCGTGCGCGGCGGCCGGACTGGCCGGCATGGTGACGACGAGGAGCGGAGCGATTCCGGTGCCGATGGCGAGGGCCAGCCTTCTCTTTCTGTTCATGTCAACTGTCAACCCTTTCGCGCTCGTTGAATGGGGGGTGGATGACGCGAGGGTGTTCTCTTGGCCGACGATGGACCGATGCCAATTGGTCTAGACTTTACCTGTTGGCGGTGCGCGGTCAAGAGGTGCTGCACCCCCGGGTCCCGGGCCCGCACCACGATGCCCTCCCTCCCGAACTTCCGTGTGATGTACGGCAATTGACCCCAGCCAGGCAGCGCCCGACGCCGGGCCGCCGTACGCCCCTCTCCCGGCCTGGCCACCGCACTCGCGCGACTCCCGTCCGAGGGGACCTTCAGAGCCGGATCGCGGGCCACTGTGGGGGCGGCCGCTCATGTTGAAAGCCGATTTGGAAGGGAGGAGAATTCTGGCCGGATGTGCCTCTTGTTTCACGCGCCGCGTGTTGCGACGTAGCTCTTGCTGTGACGCCGCTTGCCAGCGAGCGGAGGAGACCATGACGTCGTCTGCTACCCCGCCGCCTTCGGGCCCCTCCGGCCCCCCTGGCAGCCCGGCCTCGGCCACCACGGACAAGGGCCTCAAGGGCGGCGCCCTGGGGCTGTTCGCCAGCACCGTGATCGGTCTGGCGTCCACCGCGCCCGCCTACAGCCTGGCCGCCACCCTCGGCGTCATCGTCGCCGTCGTCGGCATCCAGTCCCCGATCATCATCATCCTCGCGTTCGTCCCCATGTTCTTGATCGCCTACGGCTACAAGGAGCTCAACCAGGTCGACCCGGACTGCGGCACCACCTTCACCTGGGCCTCGCGGGCGTTCGGGCCGCACACCGGCTGGCTGGGCGGCTGGGGCATCATCGCCGCGGACATCATCGTCATGGCGAATCTGGCGCAGATCGCCGGCCAGTACGGGTTCGAGCTCGTCGGCGCTCAGGGGCTGGCACACAACGTCCTGTGGACCACGGTGGCAGGGGTGGTGTGGATCGCCCTGATGACCTGGATCTGCTACATCGGCATCGAGGTCTCGGCGAACCTGCAGAAGGTCCTGCTGACCATCGAGGTGGTGATGCTGCTGGTGCTCGCCGTCACCGCACTGGTGAAGGTCTACTCGGGCACGGCGCCCGGCTCATCCCTGCACCTCTCCTGGTCGTGGTTCGACCCCACCCGGATCGGCTCCCTCGACGCCTTCGCCACGGGCATCCTGACCACCGTGTTCATCTACTGGGGCTGGGACACCTGCGTATCGGTCAACGAGGAGACCGCGGACCGCAACCGGACACCGGGCCGCGCCGCGGTCACCGCCACCGTCGTGCTGCTCCTCGTCTATCTCCTGGTCACCACTGCCGCGCAGAGCTTCGCCGGCGTGGGCAGGACCGGCACCGGGCTGGCCAATCCGGAGAATTCCTCCGACGTGCTGTCCCACCTCGGCAACGAGGTCTTCGGCAGCGGTCCGGGCGGCCAGGCACTGACCAAGCTGCTGATCCTCATGGTGCTGACCTCCGCGGCGGCGTCCACCCAGACCACCATCCTGCCCACGGCCCGCACCACGCTCTCGATGGCCACGTTCAAGGCCCTGCCGACGAAGTTCGCCCGCATCCATCCCCGCTTCCTGACCCCGACGTGGTCCACCGTCGGCATGGGCCTGGCGTCCATCGTCTTCTACGTGCTGCTGTCCCGGGTGAGCGAGAACCTGCTGGCCGACTCCATCGGATCGGTCGGCCTGATGATTGCCTTCTACTACGGGCTCACCGGCTTCGCCTGCGTCTGGTACTTCCGCAAGGTGCTCCTGCTCAGCCCCCGTGCCCTGTGGACCAAGGGCATCATGCCTGGTGTGGGCGGCGTCATGCTGCTCTACTTCTTCGTCGATGCCTGCATCGTGTACGCCGCCCCCGACTACGGCAGCACCTCCTGGACCCTGCCCTTCCCGCCGCACTGGCACCTGGGCGGCGTCTTCGTCACCGGCCTCGGCTCGCTGATCCTGGGCGCCGTGCTGATGCTGGTGTACCGGGTGATCAGCCCCGCGTTCTTCCGTAAGGAGACCATCGCGGTCTCGGCCCACGAGAAGGATGCGGAACAGACCTGAATTCCCGCCAACTCGGCATCGGCCCCGGCACTTTCACCATGGCCGGATCTCGCCCCGCCTGCCTCCTGACCTTGGGCAATGCCCTCTCGGATGCTGACCCGTACACGACGTGTCAGTCTGGTGAGGAGGCCGCGTACCGGCTGGGCCGGGATCGCGGCGTCTCTCGCGAAAGGGGCCCGACATGGCCACTCAGCCCGGCGAAGCCCGCACGGGTAACACCCCCCGCACCAGCGAAGGCACCGCCACATCGGGGTGGACCGTCTTCGCGGCGGTCCTGATGATTTTCGGCGGAATCATGGCGATCTTCGAGGGCATCTCGGCCATCGCCGCGGACCACGTCTTCGTCACCACCCCGCACTACGTCTTCCAGTTCAGCCTCACCAGCTGGGGCTGGATCCACCTCATCTTCGGCATCGTCATCGCCCTCGCCGGCGCCGCGCTGTTCACCGGGGCCGTATGGGCCCGTATCGTCGGCGTCGTCGTGGCGGGCCTGAGCATGATCTTCAACTTCATGTGGCTGCCCTACTTCCCGCTGTGGGCCCTCGTCGTGATCGCGCTCGACGCCATCGTGATCTGGGCGCTGTGCACCTCGTCGGGGAGAGCCGTCGAAGAGTGAGGACACCCTGCCGCGACCGTGTACGGGTCGGGCTCTGACCCCCTACTCGCCAGGGGCCAGCCGCAGCGCATGCAACGCCACAGCGAGATCGGCAACCGCGCGGGGATCGCGCAGCGAGCGCCCGGTCAGGTCCTCCAGCCTGTTGAGCCGGTAACGGACGGTGTTGCGGTGGCAATACAGGAGCCGCGCCGCGTCGGCCGCCGAGCCGGCCGCCGCGAACCAGCACTCCAGCGTCTCCACCAGGCGGTCCCGTTCGCCGGCCGGCAGCCGCAGTACCCCTTCGAAGACCGTCCGGGCGATCCGCTCGGCCTCGTCCGGGGCCGCCGCCACCAGCAGGGCTGCCGGGCTGTCGTCGAAGCGTGCGATGCCCGTCGACCGGCCGCGTACCCCGGTGAGCGCCAGGCGGGCGAGCCGCAGGGCCCTGGGGGTCTCCCGTAGGGCTCGGTACGACGGGCTGAGGCCCACCCGGGCGGCGAGCGCGCGCTTCAGGACGCGCACCACCGCCTCCTCGGCCCCCGGACGCCGGACGGCGACCACGCCCACGTGCAGATCCGGCAACAGCCGCCAGGCCGAGCGCAGTTGCTCGGCCAACAGGCGCGCCTCGATGCCGGGCAGCGCCTCCCGGCCGGGGGCGGGCACCTCGGCGGCGACCACAACGTACGGTCCGCCGGTCGGCAGGCCGAGCACATCGGCGGCCTCCCACAGGGTCGTACGGTCGACGAGCAGGCCGGTGAACAGGGCCTCGACCATGGCCGACCGTTCCCGCTCACGCTGCAGCACCAGCTCGGAGGCCTCCTCGCGGTACGCGTCGCTGGCCGACGCCGCGAGACCTCCGTTCACCCACCACGCGGCGAGCGCCATGACCGTGTCGGCGGTGAGACCCTGCGCGGTACGGGCCTCGGCGGCGATTGCGGACCACAGGACCTCGGACCCCACGCGGTAGGCGTGCAGCAGCTCGGCCAGCGGGGCTCCCTGACGGGCCCGATCGCGGCCGGTCTCCTGCGCCGGTGCCATATCGCCGCTGTGTCCGCCGACGAGCTGCCGGAGCACCAGCTCACAGTTGCGTTGACACGAGGCGGCCAACTCCCCGAAGGACACAGGCTCTTCGTCTCGGTAGTACGTCACCTCGGCGCGTATACGGCGGGCCACCCGCGCGCCCAGCTCCTCGGCGCGGGTGAGCAACAAGGCCGCTATGGGGGCGATTTCGGCGGGGGCAACGGGCGTGCGGCTCATGAACCGCAGGTTACAAAGGGCCGCGTGCGGGAGGGGGTGGGTTGTGCCGTGGGACAACAGTGGCGGTGGTGGGCTGTGCGTCGGCACATGGCTCGTGCGACGTGCGGCCGCCACGATACGAGGACGTTACCGGCCGGTATCGAACCCCATTTCCGTCGTGCTGCCTCTTCAGGGGGAACCGTGCCCAGAGCCGCAACAACGCGCACCACAACCACCGCTCGCGCCACCGGCGCAGTGCGCGCCCCATGCGTCAGGAAGTCCGCGTCCGTACTGACCGGTGCGGCGCTCGTCGCCTCCGCCCTCGCCCTTGCCACCTCCCCCGCCTCGGCCCATACCCCGTCCCGGGCCACGGCCGGGACGGGAAAGTACGTGGCCCTCGGGGATTCCTATGCCGCCGGGGCAGGGGTCCCCGCGCAATCCGCGGGCCTGTGTCTGCGCTCCGACCACAACTACGGCCACGTCGTCGCCGCGGCCCTCGCCCCGTCGTCGTACGCGGACAAGACCTGCGCCGGCGCCAAGGTGAGCGCGCTCACCACGTCCCAGACCGACGCCGGGATCGTCGTCAACGGCCCTCAACTGGACGCCGTCACGCCCGACACCTCCCTGATCACCCTCACTCTCGGCGGCAACAACCTCGGCACGTCCGATGTCGGTTTCGTGGATGTCGTGGTCACCTGCTCCGCCCTGGCCGTGACCAGCCCCTTCGGGGCTCCCTGCCGGGACTTCTACGGCGACACGCTCAGCAGGCGGCTCGACTCGGCGGCCGCACAGCTGACCGACGGCCTCCGGAAGCTGTCCGCCAAGGCTCCCGGGGCCAAGGTGGTGGTCGTCGGATATCCCTCGGTGCTGCCCGGCGACCCGAAGAAGTGCCTCGGCAAGATGCCCGCCACGACCGGCGATCTCGATTTCCTGCACTCCGTCCTCGGCGAGCTCAACACGAAGGCGGCCAAGGCCGCCGGCGCGGTGGGCGCCACCTACGTCGACACCCTGGGTCCGACCAAGGGCCACGACAGCTGCTCTTCGTCCCCCTGGATCGAGGGCCTCCTCCCGGCCTCGCCGGCCGTGCCGCTGCACCCCAACGCCACCGGTGAACGCGTCATGGCCGAGGCGGTGTTGAGGGCGCTGGGCCGCTGAACCGTCCGGCGAGGTTGATGGCGGCACGCACCAGCTCTTGGGCGTCCAGGAGCTCCGTGATCAGGGGGATGAAGAGGGAGAGGGTGAGGTAGCCGTGCGCGATGGGGGCGCGGAACGGGCCCTGCTCGGCGCGCTCGGCGAACGAACTGCTGGACCCGCTCGAGCCGGCCGAGCGGGAGACCCTGCACGCGCTGCTGCTGCGGATCGCGGAGGCGGGGCTCACCTGACGGCCTGGACGCGGGCCCGGGAGCATCGCCCGGCGGAGGGTGGCCCTCGTACGTGGCGTAACCCGTGCCGCACCGCATGGCGGCCGTGCGATGCTGGTCCGGTGACGCTATCGGACCTGGTTCGGCTCCGCCGGGCCCGCGACCTGATGGACCGCGACTACGCGGAGCCGCTCGACGTCCCCGCGCTGGCACGCGCGGCCCACATGTCGCCCGGCCACTTCTCCCGCAGCTTCCGCGCCGCCTTCGGGGAGACGCCGTACAGCTACCTGATGACGCGCAGGATCGAGCGGGCCAAGGCCCTGCTGCGGCGCGGCGACCTGTCGGTGACGGAGGTCTGCTTCGCCGTCGGGAGCACGTCGCTGGGGTCGTTCAGCTCGCGGTTCACCGAGCTGGTGGGCGAGAGCCCGAGCGCGTACCGGGCACGCCGGCACGATCAGGGCGCGGCCATCCCGGCCTGCGTCGCCAAGATCTTCACGCGACCGGTCAGGAACGCGGACCCGGCCAGGAACCCAGAAGCGGTCAGGAACGCCGAACCGGTCAGGAATGGAGAAGCCAAGCACGCGCCTCACCCGTAGCGTGAGCCGCATGGACATCAAACTTTCGACATGCTTCATCGCCGTCGACGACCACGACAAGGCGCTCGCCTTCTACCGGGACGTGCTCGGACTCGAGGTGCGCAACGACGTCGCGTTCGAGGGGATGCGCTGGGTGACGGTCGGCTCGCCGTCGCAGCCCGACGTGGAGATCGTGCTGGAACCGCCCCTCGCGGACCCGAATGCCTCGCCGGCCGACAGGCAGGCCATGGCGGAGCTGCTGGCCAAGGGCCTGCTGCGCGCCGTGATCTTCTCGACCGACGACGTCGACGCCACATTCGAGCGCATCCAGGCCTCGGGCGCCGACGTGTTGCAGGAACCGGTCGACCAGCCGTACGGGGTCCGCGACTGCGCCTTCCGCGATCCCGCGGGCAACATGCTGCGCTTCAACCAGCCTCGCAAGTAGTAAGCCCGACGCCGACCGGTCACCGCACCAGGTGGGCGACCGCCTGCCGATCCGCGCTTGATCCGCCCGTTGCGGTGATCGGTTTTCTCCGGGGGCGGCGGTGGAGCCGGCGAAGGAGAACCAGACGTACTGCTCAAATCGACGCTGGTTGGATCGAGCCCGGCGACGCCGAAGGACCCCGCGAAGGCGGCCCGGCGTGGAAGACCCAGAAGATGGAGAAACGATGAGCATGGCCAGGAGGACGGGCACGCAGTCGCCTGCGCCGCACGTTGCCGACAGCCACGATGTGATCCGCGTGCACGGCGCGCGCGTGAACAACCTCAAGGACGTCAGCATCGAGATCCCGAAGCGCCGCCTGACGGTGTTCACCGGCGTCTCCGGCTCGGGCAAGAGCTCGCTGGTGTTCGACACGATCGCCGCGGAGTCGCAGCGGCTGATCAACGAGACCTACAGCGCCTTCGTGCAGGGCTTCATGCCGACGCTGGCGCGGCCCGAGGTCGACGTACTCGAAGGGCTGACGACCGCGATCATCGTCGACCAGCAGCGGATGGGCGGCGACGCCCGCTCCACGGTCGGCACCGCCACCGACGCCAACGCGATGCTGCGCATCCTCTTCAGCCGGCTCGGGAAGCCGCACATCGGCCCGCCCGGCGCGTACGCCTTCAATGTCCCCTCGGTCCGGGCGAGCGGCGCGATCACCGTCGAGCGCGGGGCCAAGAAGGCGGTGAAGGCGACCTTCTCCCGCACCGGCGGCATGTGTCCGCGCTGCGAAGGCCGAGGCACCGTCTCCGACATCGACCTCACCCAGCTCTACGACGACAGCAAGTCGCTCAACGAGGGCGCGCTCACGATCCCCGGCTACAGCATGGACGGCTGGTACGGCCGTATCTTCGGCGGCTGCGGCTTCTTCGACCCGGACAAGCCGATCCGCAAGTTCACCAAGAAGGAACTGCACGACCTCCTCCACAAGGAGCCGACCAAGATCAAGGTCGACGGCGTCAACCTGACGTACGAGGGTCTGATCCCGAAGATCCAGAAGTCGTTCCTGTCCAAGGACATCGACGCGCTGCAGCCACACATCCGCGCGTTCGTGGAACGGGCGATGACGTTCACCACCTGCCCCGAGTGCGACGGCACCCGGCTCAGCGAAGCTGCCCGGTCGTCGAAGATCAAGAAGATCAGCATCGCCGACGCCTGCGCGATGCAGATCAGCGACCTGGCCGAATGGGTCCGCGGCCTCGACGAGCCGTCGGTGGCACCGCTGCTCGCGGCGCTGCACCACACCCTCGACTCGTTCGTGGAGATCGGCCTCGGCTACCTCGCGCTCGACCGGCCGTCGGGCACGCTGTCGGGCGGCGAGGCGCAGCGCGTCAAGATGATCCGCCACCTCGGCTCCTCGCTCACCGACACCACCTACGTCTTCGACGAGCCCACCACGGGCCTGCACCCCCATGACATCCAGCGGATGAACGGCCTGCTGCTGCGGCTGCGGGACAAGGGCAACACGGTGCTCGTCGTGGAGCACAAGCCGGAGGTGATCGCGATCGCCGACCATGTCGTCGACCTCGGCCCCGGCGCGGGTACGGCGGGCGGCACCGTCTGCTTCGAGGGCACCGTCGAGCGGCTGCGGGCCGGCGGCACCATCACCGGCCGCCATTTCGACGACCGGGCCGCCGTCAAGGAGACCGTGCGGACGCCCACCGGCACGCTGGAGGTCCGTGGCGCCACCTCCCACAATCTCCAGGATGTCGACGTCGACATCCCGCTCGGAGTGCTCTGCGTCGTCACCGGCGTGGCGGGCTCCGGCAAGAGTTCCCTCGTCCACGGCTCACTGCCGCGACAGTCGGGGGCGGCCGGCGCGGGCGTGGTGTCGGTCGGCCAGGGAGCCATCAAGGGCTCCCGGCGCAGCAACCCGGCAACGTACACCGGACTGCTCGACCCGATCCGCAAGGCGTTCGCGAAGGCCAACGGCGTGAAGCCGGCGCTGTTCAGCGCCAACTCCGAGGGCGCCTGCCCCAACTGCAAGGGCGCCGGCGTCATCTACACCGACCTGGCGATGATGGCGGGCGTCGCCACCACCTGCGAGGAGTGCGAGGGGAAGCGGTTCGAGGCATCGGTGCTCGACCATCACCTCGGCGGCCGCGACATCAGCGAGGTGCTCGCGATGTCGGTGGCCGAGGCCGAGGAGTTCTTCGGCGTCGGCGAGGCGCGCACGCCGGCCGCACACAAGATCCTCGACCGGCTCGCCGACGTCGGGCTCGGCTACCTCACCCTCGGCCAGCCGCTCACCACGCTGTCCGGCGGCGAGCGGCAGCGGCTGAAGCTGGCCACCCACATGGCCGAGAAGGGCGGCGTCTACGTCCTCGATGAGCCGACCGCCGGCCTGCACCTCGCCGACGTCGAGCAGCTGCTCGGTCTGCTCGACCGGCTCGTCGACTCCGGCAAGTCGGTCATCGTCGTCGAGCACCACCAGGCGGTCATGGCGCACGCCGACTGGATCATCGACCTCGGCCCCGGAGCCGGCCACGACGGCGGCCGGATCGTCTTCGAGGGCACACCCACCGACCTCGTCGCCACCCGCTCCACCCTCACCGGCGAGCACCTCGCGGCCTATCTGGGGTGATCCTTCAGGCCTTCGTCAGCGTCCGAACACCCCCCGGCACAGCTGCAGCACATCCGAGCGGATCTTTCCTGATGCCATCCGGCACATGAATCGGGGATCCACTGTCGCCCGCGAGTGATGGACCGTCGGGCGATGAACCGTCGGGCGATTCCGGGGAGCGGCGGCCGCGTGATGCCGGGGCCGGACCTTCCGCTCGGCTGTCGAAGCCCGCAGCGGACGCGGCGGGGCCGGTGGCGGCATCGCGGCGCCACGGCCACTGGCGTGCGCCGGGTGCCGGCGGGGGGCCGACGGGTCCTCCTGGCGAGGTGCGTGCTTGCGCGCGTCGGTCGGCCGCCGGTGCTTCTTGGGAGTGGTGCGGGCCGGTACGGTCACCAGCTGTTCGCGGGGTTGTCGGTGGACCGGTGTCCCCGGGGGCAGGGAGCGCTCCGGCCGGGCGGTCTGTCCGGCGGACGGGAGGGCCGGGGCCGTCAGGGGCGGGCCGGCGGCAGGGACGGAGATGCATCCTGTGGTGGCCAGGAGCAGGATCGCCGCTGCGGTGAGCAGGTGTGGGAGGCGCACGCCGTAACCGTGCCGAATGACCGAAGACCGTACAACCGGCGCGCCGGACCGCCACGCGGACGAGGTATGCGCGCGTCACCTGACAAGCCGTCAGGAAGCTGGCGAAGAGTCGGCGGGAGTGCGATCAGAGACGGCCGCAGATGGTCGAACCTGCACCTTGGCGTGAGTCAGGGCCAGCCGCGTGACCTGGTACGACGCAGGTCACAAGACCAGCCCTGGACTCGCCCACGCCCGATTCGGGCGATCCCCCGCGTCGCCCGAATCAGGCAGCTTGACCGGATCTCCGCTCGGACCGGCGGATAACCGTCCCCCCGAGTATACTGGCTCTGAGCCAGTCAACGCAGGAGTACAGCATGTCCCCCCGGAGCGCATCGGTCAATGAAGCGTTGCGGCGGCGCTCCCGGGAGCGGCTGCTCCAAGCGACCGTCGAGCTGGTCGGCGAGCGCGGCTTCGAGGCGACGACGCTCGGCGACATCGCGCAGCGTGCGGGGGCGGCCCGCGGTCTGATCTCGTACTACTTCCCCGGCAAGCGCCAGCTGCTGCAGTCGGCCGTGCACCGGCTGATGCATCTGACGCTGCAGGCGACGCTGGAGCGGGAGCCCCGGCCGAGCGGGCCGGACGCGGGGCACGAGCTGATGGCGCGCGCCATCGACGCGATCCTGGGCCTGGCGCACGACCACCCGCTGCTGATGCGGACCCATATGGCCGGAATTCTGACGGCCGAGGGATTCATCCAGTGCCCGGAACAGCAGCGGCTGGCCCAGTTGCTGCGCGGGGTGGTCGTCGCGTACGGGTCTCCGGATCCCGACGCCGACTATCGGCTGCTGCGGGCGCAATTGATGGGTTCGGTGGTGCCGATGCTGCTGCCGGGGGCACCGGTCTCGCTGGCCCTGATGCGCGCCGAGCTGTTCCAGCGGTACGGGTTGCCATGGGAGCTGGGGGCGCCGCCGCAGGAGCGGCCGCCGGGCGAGGCGCGGGCCGGAGCGCCGCAGCCCCGAGTGGGCGGCGGCGTGACCTGAGGGGCGCCGTCAGCGCTTGTTGTGACGTGGCGTCAGAAGACCATCGTCGCGGGCACCGGCGATCAGGCGCAGCGCCCTGCGGCGGTTGCGGCCGGTGGCGTTCATGACGGCCAGCACCGGGTCCTGGCCGTTCCGCTGCGCCGCCCGGTAGACGTCCGCGGCAAACTTGCGGCGCTCCCCGGCGCGCGACCGGGTCAGGGTGGCGGGCTGAGCGGAAGCGACGGAGGCACCGGGCTCGGATTTCTTGGGCGCGCGGTCGTATACGGCGGCCGCGGGGACGGCGAGACGCACTGCCGTACGGGTGTCACCCCCGGAGCCCTCGGCGCCCCCGGAGCACCCGGGCCCCCCGGCGCCTCCGGGGCCTCCGGGGCCGCCCCCCAGGCCGCAGAGCATGCCGTGACCGTGGACGACGGCCTCCACCGGGACCGTCGTCGCCTCCTCCGCGGGCGGCACCGCGAGCGCCTCGACTCGGACCGCGTCCGCACCCGGCTCCGGGCACGTCTCCGGCCCCGACCCCGGCCGCCCCTTCCGCGGCCGTCCCGTAGCCAGCCGGCAGGCATCATCCAGGGGCCCGTCGATCCAGCGCGCCAGCGTGGCGAGCCCGTCGAGCGTCAAGGGCGGGTCGGCCCGCATGTCCTCGACGGTGAGGCCGTCGTCGGAGGCTGCCACGAGCACATCGATCCAGGCGCCGTCGGCGAAGGTGAGCCGGGCGCTGAACCAGGGCCGCAGCGGATCGAGCCGGGGCGGCAGGCTCTCGAGCCCGAGGACTCCGTCGGCCGCGACGGGCGCAGGTGCGGGCGCGGCCGTGCCGTATCCCTGAAGCTCCCAAGCGGGCCACTCCCCGGCCGCGTTCCGGGCTTTATATCGGCTATTAACGGTATAAAAGTCACTTTCCGACACAGGGGAAAACGTAGCTCCCTGTTCATCAGCCCCAGTGGCGCGGCACGCTCATCGCGGCGGGAGCAACCCCGATAGCTCATCTCCCGCCGCGGGCCCGCCGGTGCGATCCTGGGGGTACTCCGCGGAAGGGGCCACCCGTGCTTCGTGTCGCAGTCATCGGATCGGGACCGAGCGGTGTGTACACCGCGCAATGCCTGGTCGAACAGCAGGCCGTACCGGACATCGAGGTCCATGTCCTGGACCGGCTGCCATGCCCGTACGGTCTGGTCCGCTACGGCGTGGCACCGGACCACGAGAAGATCAAGTCACTGCAGGGCAATCTGCGTACGGTGCTGGAGCACCCCCGGGTGCATTTCCTGGGGAATGTGGAGGTGGGCGCCCCAGGGCTGGGCCTGCGGGAGCTGCACGAGATCTTCCACGCGGTGGTGTTCTGCGTGGGCGCCGCCACCGACCGCCACCTCGGCATCCCCGGTGAGGACCTCCCGGGCAGCCACTCGGCGACCGATTTCGTCGCCTGGTACAGCGCGCATCCGGACGCCGCGGCCGCCCGCTTCACCCTGGCGGCCCGCTCCGCGGTCGTGATCGGTGTGGGCAATGTGGCCGTCGATGTGGCCCGGATCCTGGCCCGCGGCGCCGCGGAGCTCGCCCCCACCGACATGCCCCAGGGCGCGCTCAGCGCGCTCACCGACAGCCACGTCGAGGATGTGTGGATGGTGGGCCGACGCGGCCCGTCGAAGGCCAAGTTCACCACCAAGGAGCTCCGGGAGCTGGGATCCCTGCCCGGTACGGAGGTGTGCGTACGGCCCGAGGAGCTGGCGCTGGATCCGGCATACCGGGATCCGGGCGAGCTGCCGGCCGTGGGGCGGCGCAATGTCGAGGTACTGCGCGGCTGGGCGGAGCGGCCGGTGGCCAAGGGGGCGGCGGGGTCGGGGCGGCCGCGCCGGATTCATCTGCGGTTCTTCCTGCGGCCGGTGGAGCTGGTCGGGGACGCCGCCACCGGCGTGCGGGCGGTCCGGTTCGAACGGACGGTGCCGGACGGGCGCGGCGGGGTCACCGGGACCGGTGAATACGAGGACATCGAGGCGCAGTTGGTACTGCGTTCGGTCGGCTACCGGGGGACGCCGCAGCCGGGGCTGCCGTTCGACGAGTCGCGCGGGACGGTGCCGCATGCGGCGGGCCGGGTGTTGCGGGACGGGGTGCCGTGTCCCGGTGTCTATGTGGCGGGCTGGATCAAGCGCGGCCCCACCGGAGTGATCGGCACCAACCGGCCGTGCGCGAAGGAGACCACGGCGTCGCTCCTGGAGGACGCCGCCGTACTGGCGCAGCGTCCCACGGCGGACGACCCGGTGGCGGCACTGCGGCGGGCGGGGCAGACGCCGGTCCCCTGGACGGGGTGGCTGGCCATCGAGGCCGCGGAGGCGGAGTGGGGCCACCGGCTGGGGCGCGGGACCGTCAAACTGCCGGACTGGGAAGGGCTGTTGGGCGCGGCGCGCTCAGCCGGCTGAGCCGCTTTCGCCGAGCCGGCCGGCCTGGAGTTCCGCCGCGCGCAGTACGGCGTCGATCAGGCCGGGGAAGAGTGCGTCCAGGTCGGCCCGGCGCAGCCCGTTCATCTTGGCGGTGCCCCGGTAGATCTGCTGGATGACGCCGTGCTCGCGCAGCACCCGGAAGTGGTGCGTACAGGTCGACTTGCTGACCGGCAGCTCGAAGTCGGCGCAGTTCAGCTCGCCCTCGGCGGCGGCCAGCGCGCACACGATCCGCAGCCGCATCGGGTCGGCGAGGGCGTGCAGGACATCGGCGACGCGGATGTCGGCGCGGTCCGGGTGCTCGAGCGACCGCGAGCCGGACGGGGCGGCCTTGGACGTCGTACCGGTCGTCATGACGGCTCCTGGAGTGCGGCTCGGTCGGCGGAACCTTCATTGTACGAGAATCATCGTAGTTTGACATGTGGCGTAGTACGACGACTATCGTACGAGTGCAAGCACGCCCAAGCACCTCGCGAACCCACCCCGGAGATTGCCGTGAGCACGCTGTTCCAGCCCATCACCCTGCGGTCCCTGACCATCGCCAACCGGCTCTGGATGGCACCGATGTGCCAGTACTCCGCGGCGGCCACCGGGCCCGACGAGGGCGTCGCGAACGACTGGCACTTCGCCCACTACGCCGCGCGTGCGGCCGGTGGCACCGGGCTGATCCTGACGGAGGCGACCGCCGTCAGCCCGGAGGGCCGGATCAGCCCGCACGATCTGGGGATCTGGAACGACCGCCAGGTGGCGGCGCTGCGCCGGATCACCACCTTCCTCAAGGAGCAGGGCACCGTCCCCGGCATCCAACTCGCCCACGCCGGCCGCAAGGCGTCCACCGACACCTGGCGCGGCGGCGGCCCCCTGGCGGCCGGTGCGGGCGGCTGGCCCACGGTCGCGCCGAGCGCGCTGCCGTTCGACGAGGGGCACCCGACCCCCGATGAGCTGAGCGTGGAGCGCATCCAGGAGATCGTGGGGCAGTTCGCGGACGCCGCGCGGCGGGCGCTGGAGGCCGGCTTCCAGGTCGCCGAGGTGCACGGTGCGCACGGCTACCTGATAGGGCAGTTCCTTTCTCCGCACACCAACCACCGCACCGACGGATACGGCGGCTCCTACGAGAACCGGACCCGCTTCGCCCTCGAGGTCGTGGACGCGGTGCGCGCCGTGTGGCCCGAGGAACTGCCCTTGCTGTTCCGTATTTCGGCGACCGACTGGCTGACCGAGAACGAGGACGACGAGCGCGAGGGCTGGACCGCCGACGACACGGTGCGCTTCGCCGCCGACCTGTCGGCGCACGGCGTGGATCTGCTGGATGTCTCCACGGGCGGCAATGCGCCGCGGGCCCGTATCACGACCGGGCCGGGATACCAGGTGCCGTTCGCGGAGCGGGTGAAGCGGGAGACCGCGCTGCCGGTCGGCGCCGTGGGGCTGATCACCGAGGCGCGGCAGGCCGAGAAGATCGTCGCGGACGGTCAGGCGGATGTGGTGCTGCTCGGCCGCGAGCTGCTGCGCAACCCGTCCTTCGTGCGCCACGCGGCCCGCGAGCTGGGCGGCGAGGTGACCGCGCCTCAGCAGTACCACCGGGCCGTGTGACCTGCACGGACACCGCTCCGGAACGCCGTTGTCAGTGGTCGGGTGCACACTGACCAGACCTGAGACAACGGCGTTTCGGAGGTGCTTGGCATGACTGACGTACTCCTCGCGGTGGGCACCCGCAAGGGCCTCTTCATCGGCCGACGGCGGCACGGCGAGTGGGAATGGAGCGGCCCGCATTTCGCCGCGCAGGCGGTGTATTCCCTCGGGATCGACACCCGCCGCACGCTCCCCAGACTGCTGGCCGGAGCCGACAGCGCGCACTGGGGCCCGTCGGTGTTCCACTCCGACGACCTCGGCGTCAGCTGGCACGAGCCCTCCCGGCCGGCGGTCAAGTACCCGCAGTACACCGGGACTTCGCTGGAGCGGGTGTGGCAGCTGCATCCGGCCGGCCCCGCCGACCCCGATGTCGTGTACGCGGGCACCGAGCCCGGCGGGCTGTTCCGGTCGGCGGACGGCGGCGAGACGTTCGAGCTGGTACGGCCGCTGTGGGACCACCCGAGCCGGGAGAGATGGGTGCCGGGCGGCGGCGGACTGGCGGTCCATACGGTGGTCACCGACCCGCGGGACGCCGCCGCGGTGACCGTCGCGGTCTCGGCGGCCGGGGTGTTCCGCACCCTCGATGGCGGCGCCAGCTGGGCGCCGTCGAACAACGGCGTCAAGGCGGTCTTCCTGCCGGACCAGCATCCCGAATTCGGCCAGTGCGTACACAAGATCGCGCAGGACCCGGCGGACCGCGACCGGCTGTATCTGCAGAACCACTGGGGCGTCTACCGCAGCGATGACGCGGGCGCCAAGTGGACGGACATCGGCAGCGACCTGCCCTCGGACTTCGGCTTCGCGGTCGCCGCGCATCCGCGCAGAGGCGATGTCGCCTATCTCTTCCCCATCACCGCCGATATCGACCGGGTGCCGGCCGACCACCGCTGCCGGGTCTACCGCACGGCCGACGCCGGCGGCAGCTGGGAGGCCCTGAGCGCGGGGCTGCCCGAGGAGGACCACTACGGCACGGTGCTCAGGGACGCGCTCTGCGTCGACGACACCGATCCCGCGGGCGTCTATTTCGGCAACCGCAACGGCGAGGTGTACGCCAGCGCGGACGACGGCGACAGCTGGCAGCAGCTCGCCTCCCATCTGCCGGATGTGCTGTGCGTACGGGCGGCGGCCGTGGGATGAGGCCAGGCCCCCGACCGAAACCCCGACCGGGACCGGAACGGAGACCGCGACCGCGACCGCGACCGCACAGCCAACGCCTGAGCCGTCGAACACCGACGCATCCACCCCTCGAGCACCGCCCGCTGGGCATCAGTTACCGACGACGGCCGAGCCTTCGGGCAGAGGTGCGTCACACACCGCCGGCGACGCACCTCTGGCTCAAGGCACCAGAGCTCAGCTCAGCGTCTTCAGCGCCGTCGCGTCGTACGGCTGCAGCTCCTCGAACCGGTTCCCCAGGACCTTCGCCGCCCACTCCGGGTCCTGGAGCAGGGCGCGGCCGATGGCGACCATGTCGAACTCGTCGCGCTCCAGGCGGTCGAGGAGGTTGTCGATGCCCTGGACCGGGGCGCCCTCGCCCATGAAGCCGCGGATGAAGTCGCCGTCGAGGCCGACCGAGCCAACGGTGATGGTGGGCCTGCCGGTGAGCTTCTTGGTCCAGCCCGCCAGGTTCAGGTCCGAGCCCTCGAACTCCGGGAGCCAGTAGCGGCGGGTGGAGGCGTGGAAGGCGTCAACGCCGGCCGCGGCGAGCGGGGCCAGTATCGCCTCCAGCTCCTCCGGGGTCTCGGCGAGCCTCGCGTCGTAAGCCTCCTGCTTCCACTGCGAGTAACGGAAGATCACCGGGAAGTCGGGCGAGACGGTCGCGCGGACCGCGGCCACGATCTCGGCCGCGAACTTCGTACGGGCCACGGGGTCGCCGCCGTAGGCGTCGGCACGGCGGTTCGTCCCCGCCCACAGGAACTGGTCGAGGAGGTAACCGTGGGCGCCGTGCAGTTCGACGCCGTCGAAGCCGATGCGCTCGGCGGCCGCGGCGGCCTCGACGAAGGCGCCGATGACGTCGTCCAGGTCGCCCCGGGTCATCGCCTTGCCGGCGTTCTCGGTGCCGTCGACGCGGATGCCGGAGGGGCCGACGGCGGGGGCGTCGGCGAAGGGCGGCTCGCCCTGCTTGCGCACCATGCCGATGTGCCACAACTGCGGCACGATCGTGCCGCCCGCCGCATGCACGGCCTCGGCGACCTTCGCCCACCCCGCCAGCTGCTCCTCACCGTGGAACCGCGGCACACGGTCACTCTGCCCGGCCGAGTCGTGGCCGACGTAGGTGCCCTCGGTGACGATCAGGCCCACACCCGCGGCGGCGCGGCGGGCGTAGTACGCCTGCACGTCCTCACCGGGGACGCCGCCCGGGGAGAACATGCGCGTCATCGGCGCCATCACGATGCGGTTCGGGACGGTCAGGCCGTTCAGCGCGACGGGCCGGGAGAGGATCTCGGCCGCGCGGGAGGCGGGGGACGCAGTGACGGTCACGGGGGTGCTCCTCGTAGGTACCAGACGGTATGTGCACATGCATTGAATGCGTGGGGGTCAACCGTCCCGGCGGTCGCGGCATTCCGCCCGTCCGGCGAACCGCACTGTGATCCCCGACACGCACCCGGAGCCAGGGCGGTCAGTGCACCCGCAGCCGGGCAGAGGGCAGAGGGCAGAGGGCAGAGGGCAGAGGGCAGAGGGCACCGAAGAGCATCGCGGGCGGTGCCGTTCAGGGCCGGCCCGAGTCCGCGCGGCGGTCGGCTCACCTTCGGCAGCCGTCATCAGGCGGAGGCGGCAGGAAGGACGTGGCTCAGCAGGCGCTGGAAGGAGTGCCGGTCCTCCTCCTCGAGGCTTTCCAGTCCCGTGAGGTTGGACATCAGCTCGGAGCGGATCCGCCGAACGGTCTCCTCGCCCTCCTCGGTCAGTACCACCATCTTGACCCGCCGGTCGGAAGGGTCGGCTTCGCGGCGCACCAGACCACGCGCCCCCAGGCGGTCGACGATGCCGGTGACGTTCGAGGCGTCGCAGGCCAGCAGGTCGGCGAGGGTCCTCATCGGCATCGGCCTCCGCAGCAGGCCGAGCATCTTGCCCTGCATCAGCGTGAGATCACGTTCCGCCGCCACGGCTGCGAAGTTCCGGTAGTAGAGGGCCGCGGCCTGCGCGAGCTGGTCCATCAGCTGCAGGGGCGTCGGCGCGGGCGCCGCCGGCGGTGAGACCGATGGCGGTGCGGGCGGCTTCGGGCGCGTCATGACTCCAGCCTAGGCGAGATTACTTGACTTGCTCAACCATTGAGGTTTACCTTCACTTCATTACTTGAGGGCTTCAATCATGTAAGGCATTAATCTCTCTGGAAGGTGAGCCGCCGCCTCATGCGTCACGTCCGCACCTGTGCCGCGGCAGGCAGCCCTCGTTCACTGAGCTCCGCCCTCACAGCCCGGACACTCCTCCTCGCCGGCACTGTTCGCGCCGAGGTCTGACCGCCCACCGGCCAACCCGCCCAAAGGAACGACACCATGACCACCCGGCAGCCCATCGACCACCGCGCGGCCGTGGCGGCCGAGACCGCCACATTCACCGCCGTACTCAACGGGGCCGACCTGGCAACCCCCGTGCCCACCTGCCCCGACTGGACACTGGCCGACCTGGTCAAGCACACCGGCAGCGTGCAGCGCTGGTTCTCTACGCTGCTGCACGCACGTATCCAGAGCCCCCCGCAAAGCCGCGACGTGGAACTTCGGCTCCCGACGAAGACGGACGACTACCCCGACTGGCTGGACGAGAGCGCGGCCGTGGCCGCCGACGCGTTCGCGGCCACCGACCCGAATCTGCCGATGTGGGCGTGGGGCGCCGACCAGCATGCCCGCTTCTGGGCGCGCCGGATGCTCTTCGAGACCCTGGTGCACCGGGCCGACGCCGAGCTGGCCCTCGGACTCCGGCCCGCGATCGACCACGCGCTCGCGGTCGACGGGATCGACGAGTTCCTCGTCAACCTGCCCTTCGCCACCTTCTTCGCGCCCAAGGTGGCCAACCTGCGCGGGACCGGCGAGACCATCCTCTTCCGCACCACCGACGGGAACGCCGACTGGCTCGTCCGCCTGCGCCCCGACGGCTTCGGGATCGACCCGGCCGGCGCAACGGCAGGCACCACCGCGAACGCGACCGTCCAGGCACCCGCGGCCGACCTCCTGCTGCACCTCTACGGCCGTCGGCACCACACCACCGAGGCCGTCGAGCACGAGGGCGACCAGGACCTGCTGTCGCGCTGGTTCGCCAACTCCGCCTTCTGACCGGCCATTTCAGGCCGCCACGGCAAGGGTCGCCATCGTGGTGGCAGTCCGACCGTCTGCTGCAACCGGGTCCACCAGCCCACGCGTTCACCATCCGGCGCCGGTGCCAACCGTGGGTCATCGACTCAGCCACCGTCGCCGCGATCGGGCGGTGGCTGAGCCGATGACCCGTGGGACGGAGTCAGCGCAGGGTGTAGCCACCGTCCGGGTACAGAGTCGAGCCGGTCGTAAAGCCGTTGGTGAAGAGGAACAGCACAGCGTGGGCGATCTCGTCCTCGGTGCCAAGCCGGTGCAGCAGCGTGTCCCTTCGGTACTGCGCGAACGCGCCCTCGCGGTCTTGGGCCGGACGCTGCGCCCAGAGGTTGCCGTCGATGGTGCCGGGCGAGACGACGTTGACGCGGACTGGTGCGAGTTCGAGGGCCAGCCCCCGCCCGAGCCCCTCGATCGCCGCGTTGCACGCGGCATAGGCGGGTGCGGGCACCGGGGGCCGCGCCCCCGCGGCACCGGCCATCAGCACCACGGATCCGTCCGCCGCCAGCTTGGATGCGGCAAGCCGCACCGCGTGGTACTGACCCCAGAACTTGGAGACGAACGGGCTCGCCGCCTCCTCGTCGCTCAACTCCAGCATGGGGCCCACCTGGTAGGAGGCGGCCGAAGTGAACAGGTGGTCGACGCGGTGGAGTTCAGCGAAGAAGTCAGCGAGCGAGGAACGGTCGGTGACGTCCACGGCCTGCCAGGTGGCCGCATCGCCCACCTGCTCCGCCGCGGCGGCCAGACGCTCCGGCGTACGGCCTCCCAGTACCACTCGGGCGCCGGCCGCGGCCGCGCGTTGCGCGACCCGCAGCCCGATGCCCGAGCCACCACCGATCAGGACAACCGTGCGCCCTTCGAGGCGCCGGTCGTCGTGGCTTGCAGTGTCAGGGGGCAGCGGGCTCATGGCAGTTCCTCATCGGAGCTTCGCGGACATGTGATCAACTTCCGACAACCCGCCGGCCGGTCGTCCTATTCCGCTTCGTCCGAGCGAACAGCCCTGGCTTACGGCAGCCGCCACTCCACCGGCTGCGCCCCCTGACGGACCAGGAGGTCGTTCACACGGCTGAAAGGCCGCGAACCGAAGAACCCGCGGTCCGCCGACATCGGTGAGGGATGGGCAGACTCGATCACCGGGAAGTCATCGAGCAGCGGCCGCAGGTTACGGGCGTCACGCCCCCACAGCACCGACACCAGCGGCTTGCCACGCGCCGCAAGAGCGCGGATGGCCTGCTCCGTCACTTCCTCCCACCCCTTGCCTCGGTGCGCGGCCGGCTTGCGGGGCTCCGTCGTCAGGGCCCTGTTCAGCAACAACACCCCTTGCTCCGTCCAGGGCGTCAGATCACCGTTCGACGGCCGGGGCAGGCCGAGGTCGGTCTGCAGCTCCCGGAAGATGTTCTCCAGACTGCCCGGCAGTCGACGCACGTCAGGAGCCACAGCGAAGCTGAGCCCGATAGCCATTCCTGGAGTCGGATACGGATCCTGCCCCACAACGAGGACACGTACCTCGTCGAAGGGCTGCTGGAAAGCCCGCAAGACGTTTGTCCCGGACGGCAGGTAGGTGCGGCCGGCCGCGACTTCCGCGCGCAGGAAGTCCCCCATCGCCGCGATGCGCCCGGCCACGGGCCGCAGTGCCTCCGCCCATCCGGGCTCCACAAGTTCATTCAACGGTAGTGCTGCCACAGCACGTCACTCTATCGGCGGCCGCAGAACGCAGTTGACACCGTTCGAAGACCCATGACGACCGGGCGAAGACCCCCCATGGCCGCCGACTCCCCCATGGCCGCCGACCGGGGCTTCTTCGGCCCCGGTCGTTCAGCCGGATGAACGGTCTGCCGGTGGGCCAGGGGGCGCAGCCCGTGGACCGGAGGCCGCCGTGATGCCGGGCGATAGTGTGCCCGCATGACGAACGCGAACATCCCTGCGGGTTGGTACGCCGACCCGCAGGGCACCCCCCAGCAACTGCGCTGGTGGGACGGTTCCCAGTGGACCGAACACACCCATCCCGGGCAGCAGGCACAGCAGCCCGTCCACGCACAGCCGCAGCCCCAGCCCCAGGCAGCACAACCGGCCCCACAGCAGCCCGCGCAACAGCAGCCCGCGCAACAGCAGGCCCAAGCCCCCCAGCAGGCCGCTCCGCAGCCGATGCCCCCGCAGTACGCGCCCCAGCAGCAGCCGGCCCAGGCCCCGTATCCGGGTCAGCCGCAGGGCGGAGCGCCGTATGACCGGCAGGGCTACGGCTACCCGCAGCAGCAGGTGCCGGGACAGCCGGGCCCCCATCCCGGCGTGGCGCACCAGGTGCAGCAGCAGGCCGGGGTGGCGCCCGCCGGGCCGGGCGGCGGCAGTCTGTTCACCGAGCCGGTCCTGGTGGTCAACCAGAAGGCCAAGCTGATCGAGGTCACCAACGAGTACGGCGTCTTCGACCAGCACGGCAACACCCTCGGCACGGTCGTCCAGGTCGGCCAGAGCACGGCCAAGAAGGTGCTGCGCGTCGTCTCCAGCCTGGATCAGTACATGACCCACAAGCTGGAGATCCGGGACGCGTACGGGCAGCCGCAGCTGGTGCTCACCCGGCCCGCGAAGATCATCAAGTCCAAGGTGCTGGTGGAGCGCCCGGACGGGCAGCCGGTCGGCGAGATCGTGCAGCAGAACGCCATCGGGAAGATCAACTTCTCGATGAACGCCAACGGCCAGCAGATCGGTGCGATCAAGGCGGAGAACTGGCGGGCCTGGAACTTCGCGATCGTCGACCACACCGACACCGAGATCGCCCGGATCACCAAGACCTGGGAGGGACTGGCCAAGACGATGTTCACCACCGCGGACAACTACGTGCTGCAGATCCACCGCCGGCTGCCCGACCCGCTGCTGAGCCTGGTCGTCGCCACGGCCCTGACCGTCGACACCGCCCTCAAGCAGGACGCCCGCGGCCTTGGCTGAGCCGGCCGGCCGCGGCCCGTTCGTCCTGGGTGCCGACTCGGGCGGCTCGGGGCTGCGAATCGCCCTCGCCCGCGCCGACGACGGCCCCGCTCCCCGGCCACGGGCCACCCACACCTGTGACGAACCGGTCCGCACCGGTCCCGCCGGTATCGACGCGGCCCATCTGCTCTCCCAACTGGTGCCCGCCGCCGAGGAGTTGCTGAGCGAGGCGGGCGCGGACGGGCTGACCGCCGTCTGTGTGGGCGCCGCCGGGATGGCCTCGCTGGGGGACGATCTGCGCGCCCGGCTGCCCGCCGCGCTGGCCGGCGCGTTCGGGGTGCGCCATCTCGCACTGGCGGCCGACGCGGTCACCGCGTACGCCGGGGCGCTGGGCCAGCGCCCGGGTGCCGTGGTCGCCGCGGGCACCGGAATGATCGCCATGGGGACGGACCTGACGGCGGCGGGCGGCTGGCGCCGCGCCGACGGCTGGGGCCATCTGCTGGGCGACTGCGGCGGCGGCGCCTGGATCGGCCGCGCCGGACTGGAGGCCGCGATGCGCGCACACGACGGCCGGCCGGGCGGATCGCGCGCTCTGCTGGCGTGCGCGGAGGCGGAGTTCGGGCCGGTCACCGGCCTGCCGGCGGCGCTCTATCCGCGGCCCGACCGGCCCGCTGTACTGGCCTCCTTCGCGCCGGAGGTGGCGCGCTGCGCCCCCGGCGACCCGGTGGCCGCGGGCATCCTCGAGGACGTCGCGCGCCATATCGCCGACGCCGTGGCCGCGGTCTGCCCACCCGGTGGCCACCCCGTGCTGGCGCTGACCGGCGGCCTGTTCCGGATGGGCGAGCCGCTGCTGGCCCCGCTGCGTACGGCGCTCGCCGAACGGCTCCCGTACGCCCGCCAGGAGACGGCCGCGGGCAGCCCTCTGGACGGGTCCCTGGCCATTGCCGCGGCGCTGGCCGAGGACCGCCTGCTCCTGCCCGCCGACGCGAAGTTGTTGCAGATCACACGCCCTGTGGGGTGATCATGCCACCGTGACGCGCGGGATAAATCGGGACGGATACCTCGAGGGCGAACCCTCCCTCCGCGCGGGAGGGGTCCAAGGCGTTAGCATGCGGCGCCATGAGTTCCCCCACTGGGCCCGCACCTGGCTCGCCCTATTTCGACGCCGATTCCCCGAGCCCGGGAGCCGCACCCGGCCTGCCTGTACGAATGCCGCGTGCGCGGCAGTCCGGCCGCCACCGCAGGCCGGAGCCGCTCGCCGCACCCGAGGGCGCACCCGCCCTGGTGCTGGCCGTGCCCGGCCCCCCCACCCCCGCCTCCCGCAGCCTGGCGGAAGAGGTCTCCAGCATCGCCCGCTCCGAGCTGCCCGGTCTCGACGCCCGGATCGGCTATGTCGACGGCCATGACAACGAGTTCCCGGCGCTGGAGGCCGTACTGGCCCAGGCCGGCGCCGAGCAGAAGGCCCGGATCGGCCACGACGGACCGGCCGACCAGCCCGCCGCGGTGGTCGTTCCGCTGCTGGCCGGGCCGGACAGTGCCCTGCTGCGCCGGATACGTCAGGCGATCATGAACAGCGGCTCGGGCGCCGACCTGACCGATGTTCTCGGTCCGCACCCGCTGCTCGCCGAGGCGCTGCACGTCCGGCTCTCCGAGGCCGGTCTGGCGCGCGCCGACCGGGCGCGGCTGTTCACCGTCGCCACCGCGGCGGACGGCATCATCCTGGCCACCGTGGGCGGCGAGGAGGCCGTGCAGGCCGCCGGGATCACCGGCATGCTGCTCTCGGCGCGGCTGGCCGTGCCCGTGCTGGCCGCCGGTCTGGACGAAGAGGGCGCCATCGCGCGGACGGCGGAGCAGCTGCGCGGCTCCGGTTCGCAGCAGCTGGCGCTGGCCCCGTACCTGATCGGCCCCGAACTCGCCGACGGCCTGCTGGGGGCGGCCGCGGCGGAGGCGGAGTGCGCGGCGGCGGAGGCGCTCGGCGCGTACGGCGCGGTGGGGCGGCTGGTGCTGTCGAACTACGCGGCGTCGGTGGGCATCACCCTGCAGCAGGGCGCACCGGTCCGCTAGGACGCGTCCACAGGGCAGACCGTGAAGGGCCGCTCCGCGCGCAGTGCGCGGGGCGGCCTTCGCCTTGTCCGGGTGCACGGCAGGGCGCCTGAACGGCGCAGATGCCTCTCAGGCCGCCTGCGATGACCTTGGCCGCGGTGTGGGAGGCCGGCTCGCCACGCGGCCGCGAGCGGCCCCCTCGCGGCCCTGCGCGCGGCGGTCCGGCAGCTACGGTGCGCGCAGCGTGCCACGGACTACGTTGGGACCCCGCGCCCGCACGGCACCCGGGCCCGCCCACCGAAGGAGCGCCATGTCGAACGCCGAAGTCGTCCGCGCCTGTTTCGCGAGCTACCTCGCCCAGGACCGCGAGGCCATGGACCGGCTGCTCGCCGAGGACTTCGTCTTCACCAGCCCGCTGGACGATCACATCGACAGGGCCGCGTTCTTCGAACGGTGCTTTCCCACGGCGCACCGGCTCCGCTCCCAGGAGATCCTCGAGACCGTGCCCGCCGAAGACGGCCAGGTCTTCGTCCGGTACGAGTACGTGCTCACGACCGGCGAACGCCATCGCAATGTCGAGGTGATGACGGTGCGGGACGGCCGGGTCACCGAGACCCAGGTGTATTTCGGCGGGCAGTTCCCGCGGGCCTGAATGCGGGTGCCGGAAGTCTGAAAGCGGGTCCTGCCGGCTCGCGCGCGGGTCCCACAGGGCCGAATGCCGCTCAGACGAAGACCACACAGGAGGCCGCCGGGGCGTCGACGGAGCCGGTCCTGGTGGGGATGCCCGTTTCCGGGTCGAGGGCGAACCAGGTGATGTCGCCGGAGCGTTCGTTGGCGGCGTAGAGGTGTCGCCCCTCGGGGTGCAGCGCCAGGTCGCGGGGCCAGTGCCCGCCGCAGGGGACGGTCGTCCGGAGCGTGGCGGTATCGCCCGACGGGGCGAGGGCCAGGACGGAGATGCTGTCGTGGCCCCGGTTGGCGGCCCAGGCGAACCGGCCGTCCAGGGAGACGACCAGTTCGGAGGGGAAGGTGCCGCCCGTGGTTTCCCCGTCCGGGAGCAGCCGGCTTTCACCGAGGGGCGTGAGGGTGCCCCGGTGGGCGTCCCATCGGCAGAGCGTGACCGTCGGGTCGAGTTCGTTGATGACGTAGGCGCGGTCGCCGCGTGGGTGGAAGGCGAGGTGGCGCGGTCCGCTGCCGGGCCGCAGCGCCACCTCGTCCCGTACGGTCAGCGCCCCGCCGCCACCGTCGAGGGCGCACACGCGGACCGAGTCCGTACCGAGGTCGACGCTGAGCAGCCAGCGGCCGGTGGGGTCGGGCAGCACGGCGTGCGCATGCGGGCCTTCCTGACGGTCGGTCTGGGGGCCGCTGCCCTGGTGAGGGAGCACGGTGGCGAGGTCGCCGAGGGTGCCGTCGGCCCGTACGGGGAGCGAACTGACGCTTCCGGAGCTGTAGTTGGCGGTGATCAGGTGGCCGGCGGCCAGGGTGAGGTGGGTGGGGTCGGCGCCGCCCACCGGGACGGCGGGCCCGAGCGGTGTGGGCCCCGCGGGGGTGAGGGCGAAGGCCGCCGCCGCACCGTCCGGGAGCTCGCTGACCGCGTAGAGGCAGCGTCCGTCGGGGCCAGGGGCCAGGTAGGAGGGGTTGGGGACGGCGTCGGTGGAGTGCCGCAGGCCGAGCGCGCCGGTCGCCGGGTCGACGGCCGCCGTGGTGATACCGAGGCCGCCCGCCGTCGTGAACGATCCGATGTATGCGCGCCGGCCGTTGCCCGTCGTCCCCATGGGTCCGCCCTTCGTCCGCCTGCCGCCAAGTGCCTGGCTGTGAGAGGTTCCCCGGCGACGCTAACAGCCCGGGACGCGGCACCTGTGCCGATGGCCGATACCCGCCGGTCAGGCCCCGGCCAGGGGTGAGGGCCGGGTGCTGCGCAGCGGCACGGCCAGTTCGGCCAGTGCCTTCTCCAGGCCGTGCAGATGGGCGAGGGCGGGTTCGGGCACCAGATACTCCGGTACCGCGGCGACCGCCCCCGCCGTTTCACGCCCCTTCCCCGGCGAGGTCAGTGCCTCCACAGCCTCCTCCACACGCCAGCAAGCGGCGGCGAGCCGGTCGTCGTGCGAGGCCTCCGGGTCCGCTGCGATGGAGGCCAGTCCCCGGGCCTCGCGGGCGCAGTCGTCGAGCAGCGCCAGGACCCGACGGGCCTTCGCCTTACGGCCGCGGAGGGGGCTCAGCGGATGCACCAGCGGGGCCAGCGAGAGCCGCACCCTGCCGAGCAGCAGTTCCAGTTCGGCGATGCGCGGCGCCGGGTCCGCGGTCCCCGAGCCGGCCAGGCGGGCGGCGGCCTCGGCGGCGCAGGCGTGTACGCAGCGCAGTGCGCGCTGAATCCAGGCATCGGTGGTGGCATGTGTGGTCACGGGCAGCACCACGAGAACGGCCAGCGCCGCCCCGATCGCCCCCACGCCGGTCTCGGCGACGCGGAGCACGAGCAGACTCGAGTCCAGGACGCCCAGCAGCCCGTAGAGCAGTCCGGCCATCACCGTCACCGCGAACATCATCCAGGTGTAGGAGACGGCGGCCGAGTAGAAGATCCCGAAGACGCATACCGCGACGAGAACCGCGGTGGGGACGGCGGCCCCGTGCAGCGGGAGGGCTACGCCCGCTCCGACGGCGATACCGATCACCGTGCCGAGGATCCGCCGGAAACCGCGGATCAGGGTTTCGCCACGGGAGGCGGTGTTCACGAAGATCCACCATGTGGCGCCCACGGCCCAGTACCAGCGCTGGTCGGACAGCAGTTGCCCGGCCATCAGGGCCACGGCGCCGCCGAGGGTCGCCTGGACGGCCTGGCGGGTGGTCGTACGGGCAAGGCCGGCGCCGGCCGGCGGAACGGGCGCGACGACGGGCGGCAGCCGCCGCTCGTAGCACCAGAGGCCGAAACGCACGGCCGAGGAGGACAGGAGAGCGAGGACGACGGCGGCATACAGCTCGGGCAGTTGGCCGGGCACCGCGTGCAGAAACTGCGTCGCGAAGAAGGTCATGAACGCGAACACCCCGAGGGCATGACCCCGCGGCCCCCAGCGCCTGGCGTAGACCCCCAGCCCCATGACGGCGAGGAAGGCCGCGTCCCGCGCCGGCGGGTGGTCGTGCAGCCCCGCCGCGAGGGCGAGCACCGGCAATCCGACCGCGGGCAGCAGGAGAGTGGTGACCGCCTGTTGGCGCACCGTGGCATCGGTGACCGTGAAGAGAGCGAGCAGGGCGGCGAGCCCGCCGGTGATGCACGCGACCAGCGAGTGGCCGACAAGGCCGCAGACGGCCACGGCCAGACTGATGCCGAGGACGGCCCGGGTAGCGCTGCGCAGCCGCAGCCGACCCGGGTCCGGAGCCACGAACACCTTCTTCAGCACAGCTTCCCGCCCCTTCTTCGGTCCGGTCTTCTTCCCGGTCGTGTTCCGGTCGTCGGTCCGGTCTTCGTTCCGGTCGTCGTTCCGGCATGAAAAAGGCGCCGCGGGATCCGCAGCGCCATCGACACCACCATGACAACATCACCACGGCTATTGGCTCAAGGGAGGCGAAAATTACTGGGCCATTGGCACAGTGCTGGCCGCTACGGTCGGGCCGACAGGGGACCAATGGCGGCGCCACCGGTCAGCCACCGCTTCGGCGACCCGTTCAGCGCCTGCGCCACTTGATTTGCCCCGGGCCAGGGACGGTGTGCCCCGGGCCAGGGACGGTGTGCACCATTGACCGTCCCGGTCGGCCGGGCGCGCCGTGTGCGCAGCCGCTGCCGGGATCCCCCAAATCAGACCGGTTGGTTCGGCCGTGCGCCCTGCGCGCGTCCGGGCCCTCGCCCTCCCGTTAGCCCGGCCCACTCCACCGGCCCCGGCTCCGCCGACGTCAGCCTGTGGGCCGGCATCCGCGACACGGACGGGCGGCTGGTGGCCTGCGGCGCCATGAGCAGCCTGCGGGACAGCGGCGCCCCGCTGATGGCCTCCGTCGCCACGGACGCCGGCCTGCGCGGCCAGGGCCTCGGCGCCGCACTGACCTCGTGGCTGACCCGGCACGCCGTACGCCACCATGGCTTCTGCACCCTGTGGCAGCTCGCCGACAACACCCCCGCCGAACGGCTCTACACCCGCCTCGGCTACCGCAACGAGGACCCTTGCGTGGCCGCGCGCCTCGCCATGTGCTAACCGGCGGCACACACATGTGCTGACCGGCGGCACCCCATCCGGCCCGCCCGCCGGCCGGCGGAGCGCCGCCGCTCGGCGGAGGACGGCTATCCGCAGTCGCAGCAGCTGCAGCAGTCACAGCAATCGCAAGAGCTGCAGTCACAGCAATCGCAGCAGTCGCAGTCCTGGCAGCACCCCTCGCGCCGCTTGCGCGACCACGGCCCCTCGTAATGGTCGGCGCAGCAGAGCTTGCAGGTGCAGCACAGGCCGACGAAGACCGCGCAGCCCGCGAGGAAGCCGCGGGGCTTCTTCGGCGGATGCGGGAACTGCGGCATCCCCCCGTCCCCGCCGCCCGGACCGCCACCGTGACCGCCGTGGCCGCCACCGGAACCCCCCGGCGGCACCGGGCCACCGCCGTACGGGGCCTGCGGGCCGTTCAGTGGCTGCTGCCCGTGGGCATACGGGCCGCCGGCCGGCGCCTGGCCGTACTGGGGCGGCTGCTGCCCGTACGGGGGCGGCTGCTGTCCGTACTGGGGCGGCGGGCCGTAACCCGGCGCCTCGTGCCCCTGGTGGGCGCAGGCGGCCGTACCGAAGGCGCGGTCCACCGACCGCCGCAGTTCGTGGACCAGCAGCACATGCACCAGGGCGGAGTCGGCGAATTCCACATCGCGCAGCGCGAGGCGGATGCCGTGCACGGCGTCGTCGCACAGCCGGCGGGCCTGGGCGGTGGTGGCGCCGGTGGCGGTGAGCGGGTTCCAGGCGCCTTCGGCGGCATCCGCCGCGCGGTCCTCCACCGCGTCGAGGAGGTGGGCCAGCCGCCCGAAGAGCCGGCCGGCCTCGGCCAGGGGCGCGGCATTGCCGGGCCGACCCGCCAGCACGGCGGTGTGCGCGAACGCCGCGGCGGTCGCCGTCTCGGTCGGTTCGGTGATGACGGTCAGCGGGGTGCCGGGGCCGGCCAGGTCCTCGATGCCCACCTGGCGGTCGACCGCGTCGACGAGTACGGCGGTGTCGAAGCCGAGCGTGGCGCCGGTACGCGCCCCGGCCCGGTCCCAGCCCGCGGCAACCTTGCGCGCGGCGGCGGCCACGGGCCGGCGGCGCAGCAGCCCGTTCCGGTCGGCGACGTGGTCGCGTATCTTCGCGGAGGCGAGGACGAGGGACACCGACGCGGCGAGCCGCGCGCCCTCGCCGTTCGCCACCGAAGCGGTCCGCATGCCCCGCAGCGGGCACGGCCCGGCGGTACGGCGCCCGGTGTCCGCGCGGCCGGTCTGCGCATCCGTCAGTACGGACACGATCAGCCCGTCATAGTTCGTGACCACCCGGGCGAACTGCCCGTGGTCCGCCCGCAACGCGAGGCAGAGACCGCACAGATGGGCCATCCACTCCGCCTTGAGTCCTTCGGTAAGGCGATGGGAGCAGGGCCTGACGATTCCGAACATATGGAAACCCCCGTAAGACGTCGTCGGCATCGGTCGGCGTAAGCCGGCAGCGGGACGGAAATCTACCGGGCGCGCCGCTGACCTGGACACACACCCCTCGCACGGATGCGGCCCGGCTGAAAAGTCGTCAGATAGTCGCCCGCCAGGCCATTGGTACAGTCCCGAGGACCGCCGCCGCCCGACCGTGAGGATCCCGTCCGACCATGCCCGTCGACGCCCTGGACGCCAAGATTCTTCGGCTGCTGCTGGAGCAGCCGCGCACCAGCGTGCGGGAGTACGCCCGGGTCCTGGGAGTGGCCCGCGGGACGGTGCAGGCGCGGCTGGACCGCTTGGAGCGGGACGGGGTGATCACGGCGTACAGCCCGCGGCTCTCGCCCGCCGCGCTGGGGCACCCCGTACTCGCCTTTGTGCACATCGAGGTGACGCAGGGGCATCTGGAGGAGGTGGCCACCGCGCTGGCGGAGGTGCCGCAGATCATCGAGGCCTTCTCGACGACCGGGGGCGGGGATCTGCTGACGCGGGTGGTGGCCAGGGACGCGGCGCACCTCGAGGACGTGATCCAGCGGCTGATCAGCCTGCCCGGCGTGGTCCGCACCCGCACGGAAATGGCGCTGCGCGAGCGGGTGCCGCACCGGATGCTGCCGCTGGTCGAGGCGGTGGGCGGCGCCGCGAAGCCGCGGTGAGCCGTGCGGTGGCCCGCTGCGGAGCCGGGCCGGGCGGGCGCTTGGCATGCTGGAGGGCATGAGCACCTCCCCCACCCCCCAGGGACCGCCCGTCACTCCCGTCCCGCGTACTCCGGTGATCTTCGATCTCGACGGCACGCTCGTGGACAGCGAGCCGAACTACTACGAGGCGAGCCGGCGGCTGCTGGCCGGTTACGGGGTGCGGGACTTCAGCTGGGAGCACCACACCCGGTTCATCGGTATCGGGACGCGCGAGACGCTGGAGATCCTCGGCCGGGAGTTCGGCATCGACGCGCCGGTCGACGAACTGCTGGCGGGCACGAACCGCGGCTATCTGGAGCTGGCGCGCACGCACACCCAAGTGTTCCCGGAAATGCGCACGTTCGTGGAGCGGCTGCATGCGGCCGGGCATCCGATGGCGGTGGCGTCCGGGTCGTCGCGGGCCGCGATCGAGGCGGTGCTCGCCGGCACGGGGCTCGATGCGCTGCTGGCCACGAGGGTGTCGGCGGAGGAAGTGGCGAGCGGCAAGCCGGAGCCCGATGTGTTCCTGGAGGCCGCGCGCCGGATGACTGTCGCGCCGCAGGCGTGTGTGGTGATGGAGGACGCGCCGCCCGGCGCGCTGGCGGCACACCGGGCGGGGATGCGCTGCATCGCGGTTCCCTATGTGGTGGACACGGCCGACGACCCGGCGTTCGCGCACGCCGGGCTGCTGTTCGCGGGCGGCCAGACGGAGTTCACGGCGCGGGCCGCGTACGACTGGCTCGTGCGGCCAGTTCGGCCCGGTCGACCAGTTCGGTAGCTCGCCATGGTGCCGTGCGCCCAGTCGCGGAGTGCGTCGGCGGTGAGGGCGCCGGCGGCGTCGCTGGACGGATACCCCGCAGGGCCGTTCGCCTCGCGGCACGGCGAGAGTCAGGTACCGGCCAGGGCGGGCACGAGCAGTTCGGCCGCGAAGTCCTCGGCCGAGCGGGGTGGGCGGCCGAGTACGCGCTGAACGCCGTCGCCGAGTCCGGCCACGCCCTCGTGGCGATAGTTCGCGTACAGGCCGTGCAAACCGTCGATGACCTGCGGCGCGACGCCGCGCTCCGCCAGCGAGGTCCGCCAGGCCTCGTCGAGCGGCACCTCGGCGTACTGGACCGGCCTGCCGAGAGCGGCGGCGAAGCGGTCGGCGAGCTCGGCCAGTGTCAGTGCCTGCGGGCCGCTGATCTCGATCTCACCGCCGACCGGATGCGCCGCCAGGAGTGCGGCGACCGCGACCGCCGCGATGTCCCGCGCGTCCACATAGCCCCGGGCGCCGGGTCCGGCGGGATCGGCCAGCGTGCCCTTGGCGATCGAGGCGGCTGCCGGGAGGAAGTTCTGCAGGAAGCGGTCGGGGCGCAGGACGGTCAGTTCCGGGACACCGGCACGCCGCAGTCGGCCGGTGATCGTGTCATGGGCGCCGGTGACCGCGTCCGGGACGGTCCCGGCGCCGGTGAAGGCCCGTGCGCCGAGCTTGACGATGCGGCGCGCACCGGCCTCGATGGCGGCGACACCGAGGCGCGTTTCGGCGGCAATCTGGTCTTCGGCGAAGGGATGCGCGAGGTAGAGCCGGTCGACGCCGGCGACCGCGCCCCGGACGTCCGACGCATCGGTGGCATCTCCGCGGAAGACCTCACCGCAGACGGCACCGAGCGCCTTGGCACTGGCCTCGGAGCGTACGAAGAAGCGCACATCGCTCCGGTCGCGCAGCGCTTCGGTGAGATAGCGCCCCACCGCACCGTTCGGCGTGGTGACCAAAATGGTCATCGAACCCCCTCCGTGCACATGATCAAGACTGTCGTGCACGCCAACAGCACCCGTGCCGGGCGCATTCCCGGATGAGACGCACGTCTCAGCAGGGGCGAAGCAACCCTCCGGCCTCCGATCGGGTCTCCTCACCCAGAGCTGGGAACACAGTTGGTCACCTTGCGGCTACCCAAGGCTGATCAATTGTCAAATTTCGATTTAACCCGGTAGAAAACCGATCTTTGGGCTTTACATGCCCATGCCAGACCACGCAGGGTTTGCCCGGGGTCTCCCGACCCCCGCGGTGCACAACAGCGCCGCGCGTACGGGCGGTTGGCTGCCGACCGCCCCAGGTGCACTAAGGACCCACATCAGTGCGTAGACCCCACATACGCAGCCTGGCGATCGCCGTCGCGGTGACGACGGCCGCGACCATCACGGCCGGGGTAGCGGGCACCGCCATCGCCACCCCCTCGGTCACTCAGGGCTCGGCTCCCGCCTCCTCCGCCGGCCACTCGGCGATCGTGGACGCGGCCCGCGCCGCCGCGTACGCCCACGCTTCCGCCACCGGCGTCGGCAAGAACGACAAACTCAAGGCCACCGACCTGCTGGTCGACCCGGACGGCAAGCAGCACGTCCGCTTCATACGGACCCACCGGGGCCTGCCGGTACTCGGCGGTGACCTCGTCATCCACCTGGACGCCAAGTCGGCCTACCAGGACGTGACCCGGGCCTCCCAGCGGCAGGTCGAGGTGGCATCCACCAGCCCGGACCTGTCGGCCGGGCAGGCCGAGGAGAAGGCCGCCACCGCCGCGAAGGGCCAGGCCGGTACGGCCGAACTGGTCGTGGACGCCCGCGCGGGCCGTACGGCGCTGGCCTATCAGGTGCAGGTGACCGACAGCCGCGCCGACGAGACCGGTGGCATCCGTACGGTCGTCGTCGACGCCGGCACCGGTTCGGTGCTCAGCAACATCCCGGCCAACGACTCCTTCCTGTCCCCCGCCGTGCAGGCCAAGCTGCGAAAGCTGGGCGAGAAGCTGCGCCCGGTGACCGGGCTGACCGGCGCCACGGCCCCGGCCACCACGGGCAAGGCCGCCAAGGGCTCCCCGGGCGCGGCCACCGGCACCGGATCGTCCCTCTTCGTCGGCAAGGTCCCCCTTTCCACCACCCGGACCGCGAAGAACTCCTTCACCCTGAAGGACTCCACCCGCGGCAACACCGAGACCCGCGACGCGGGCGGCAAGGAACTGGAGAAGTTCTCCGCCGGCAAGGCGTTCACCAGCACCAACAACCGCTGGGGCAACGGCACGACGAGCAACCGCGGCACCGCGGCCGTGGACGCCCAGTACGGCATCACGAGCACCCTCGACTTCTACAAGAAGACCTTCGGGCGCAAGGGCATCAAGAACGACGGCCGTGGCGCCCACGCCCTGGTGCACTTCGGCAAGAACATCGGCAATGCCTTCTGGTCCTCCGACTGCGGCTGCATGCTCTACGGCGACGGTGACGGCAAGACCTTCACCAAGCCGCTGGTCGTCCTGGACGTCACCGGCCACGAGCTCACCCACGGCGTCGTGGACGCGACCGCGGGCCTCCAGCCCACCCGCGTCGACGAGGAGGGCAACCAGTTCGGCGAACCGGGCGCCCTCAACGAGTCGCTGGCGGACATCTTCGGCAGCTCGGTCGAGTTCGCCGCCAACAACCCGAAGAACCCGCCGAATTACCTGATGGGCGAGAAGCTCGGCCTGCAGCAGAAGTTCCTGCGCCGGCTGGACAAGCCGTCCCTCGACAAGCTCGAGGGCACCGTCGACTACTGGTCGAAGGAGTCCTACGACACCGAGGTGCACGCCGGCTCCGGCGTGTCCTCGCACGCCTACTACCTCCTCGCCGAGGGCAGCGGGAAGAAGGTGATCGGCGGCGTCACATACGACTCCCCCACCTTCGACGGCTCCTCGGTGACCGGCATCGGCCGGAAGAAGGCAACGGCGATCTACTACCGGGCGCTGACCCGGTACATGGTCTCCACGACCGACTTCCACGGGGCCCGGACCGCGACCCTCAAGGCCGCCAAGGACCTCTACGGGGCCAACAGCACCGAGTACAAGACGGTGGCCAAGTCCTGGGCAGCTGTGAACGTCACAGCCGCCAACGCGCCCGCCGCCAAGCACTGAACCCAGCAGGCCGGTGCCCCCGTCGTCGGCGGGGGCACCGCGGGAGAATCACCCCATGAAACTCACCGTATGGATCGACAGTTGGCAGATGGAGTGCTGCGGTAAGCCGTTCCGTATCGGATCGCAGGTTTCCTGGGCGCTCCTGGACGCCGACAAGGACTGGCTCGCCGAAGTGATGGGCACCGAGGCCGCCAGCCTGATCGACGCCGCGGAGAACCACCACGGCGGGGGCCGGGACGACTCCACCGGGCGCTCCGCCGCGGCGGCAACCGTCGCCGGGATCACCGCCGTCCACTGCCGGTACGCGCCCCGGCCCGGCGGCCCCGAGCACACACACTCCCCCGTACCGGGCTCGGCCACGCTCACCCCGCTGACCGCAGTGCAGCGATGGACACCCGACCGCGGTGAGCTGCGGTTCGCCGGCTACATCGTCGCGCTCACCGACGTACAGCCGTGACCGCAGGTCTCACCGGCGCGCATCGCTGACATCGGCCGCGGCCCCGCTCCCCGGCCCGCTCACCACGTCCTGGGTCAGCGCGACGCGGGAGAGCCGCACGGCGCCCCAGAGCACCAGCGCGACGCCCAGCGCCTCCGGGAGCAGCCACCAGCCGGTCCGGACGCGTTCGTCGAACAACGTGACGCCCAGGGACAGGCTGACCAGGGCGTCACCGAGGGTGAGGACGGGCTGAGAGGCGGTCAGCGGGCCGGACTGCATGGCGTTCTCCATGAGGAACAGGGCCAGTACACCGACGGCGGCGAAGCCGTAGGTCTGCCAGGCCAGGAAGAACTCGCCGGGGCCCCCACGGACAGCGCCAGCGCCTGGAAGCCGGCGGCGGCGAGGACCGCGAGCATGCCGCCGAGCCACGCCGCGCGGTGCAGCAGATCGACGAGCAGGCCCAGCCGCAGCCCCGGCGCCAGCGGCACCGTACGGGCCGCGCGCCGCTGCAGCACCGTGCCCAGCGCGTTGCCGGCCGCCGCGAGCACCACGAACAGGACGGCCGGCCACATGGCGCCCGCCACCTCCTCATCGCCGGTCCCCCGTTCCGACGCTAACCGGACGGGGGGCGGGGCGCCCGGCGGGGGTGTCGCGGGGGCGGGCGGCCCTGGTGGCGCGGGTCAGTGCTCCTGAGCGGTCGGCCGCACCATGATCTCGTTGATCGCCACATGCGACGGCTGGGTGATCATGAAGCTGATGGAGCGGGCGATGTCCTCCGCCCGCAGCCAGCTCTCCTGCGGCATCCCGAACGCCGACTCGCCGCCGATGGTCATCTCCGTCGTGGTCATCCCCGGCTCGACCAGCCCGACCCGTACCCCTCGCCCGGTCACCTCCTGGCGCAGGGACTCGCTGAACGAGCACACCGCGTGCTTGGTGGCCGAGTAGACGGCGTTGTTCTTACGGGCCAGCCGCCCCGCGACCGAGCTGACGGTCACCAGGTCGGCGACGCCCCGGACGCCGTCCTCCGCCGCGCGCAGCAGATGCGGCAGCGCGGCGTGAGACAGCTGCAGCACCGCCTTGAGGTTGAGATCGACCATCCGCTCCCAGTCCTCGAGGTCGCTCTCCTCCACCGAGGCGCGCGCTCCGTACCCCGCGTTGTTCACCACCACGTCCAGCCGGCCGAAGTGGCGCACCGCGTCCTCGACCACCCGACGGGCCTGTCCCGGGATGCCGAGGTCCGCGGTGAGCGCGAGGGCCGAGACGCCCTGCGAGCTGAGCGCATCGGCGAGCTCCGTCAGCCGGTCGGTGCGGCGCGCGACCAGCGCGAGGGAACACCCCAGCCGGGCGAGCGACAGCGTCGCCGCCTCGCCGATCCCGCTGGAGGCGCCGGTCACCAGCGCGACGCTGCCCGCCAGGGGCTGGTCGGGGCCGGCCGGGGTGTGGTGCGACTCGTTGGCATTCATGGCGTACGTATACCTCCCGTGATCGGGCCGTACGCCCTGAATGCCGGTGCCGGCTCCGCCGGGTCAGTCCAGCCCGAGCGACTTGCAGGCCGAGGCGAGATCCTTGGTGCAAATCCAGTCGGTGGGGACGACACCATCGCGGATCACGGTGTCCTCCATGTTCTTCCTGGTGACGATCTGCGCGTTGAAAAGCTTGGCCGGGATCCCGGACTTGCTCTTGCTGTCGGTGGTCGTCGGGGTGAAGGACTTGATGCTCTTGCCCCGCAGAAGCCGGAAGGCGATCTCCGCCGCGGTTTCGGCCTCCGGCCTGACCTGCTTGTAAATAGTGAACGACTGAGTACCGCTCACCAGGCGGCGCAGGGCGGGGAGTTCGGCGTCCTGGCCACCGACGGGCACATTCTTCAGCCCGGCCGACTTCAGCGCCTCGGCGGCTCCGCCCGCCAACCCGTCATTGGCCGCGTAGACGGCGTCGAAACCCGTCGGCCCGAGGTCCTTGATGACCTCATTCATCTTCTTCCGGGCTTCCACCGCGGACCACTCGGGGATGTCCTGCTCGTAGACGACCTTATGGACCTTGCCGTCGAGGACTTCGTGGGCGCCCTTCTTGTAGGACGGGGCATTCGGGTCGGTCGGCGAACCATTCAGCATGACGACATCGGCGCTCGCCGCCTGAGAGCCGAGGGCCGCGAGGATGCCCTTGCCCTGCAGCTGGCCGATCTTTTCGTTGTCGTACGAGACGTAGGCGGCGACATCCCCCTCGGCGAGCCGGTCGTACGCGATGACCTTGACGCCCTTCTTGGCGGCGGCGTCCACCCAGCTCTTGGCGGCCCGCGCGTCGACCGGGTCCAGGATGATGACCTTGACGCCCTTCTTCACCAGGGCCTCGAACTGTCTCTTCTGGACGTCGACTTGCTCCTCGGCATTGCGGTAGTCCACCTTGCATTCGAGGCAGAGCGTCGATATCCGGCTCGCGATGATGCGGCGGTCGAATGCCTCGTAGCGGGCCGCTTTGTTCTCCGGCAGGAGCAGCCCTATGGACTCCTGTTCAGCACCTGTGTTGTCGTCGCTGTTTCCACAGGCCGCCAATGGCGCGGCAAGAGAGAGCGCCATTGCGCCGGTGATTATACGACGCAGTGCTGCATTCATTTAAGGTACCTCCGCAAGGGGCCGCCCTGACCGGCCCGGAACGGCTGAAAGTGAACGTCACTGCCACCCGCATCGTCAAGAATCGAAGTACGAACGATACGAAAGCGAGCCGTGCGTTGACAATCCGAAGGCGGACGCGCGGCCGGCCTCGGGCCGTCCCGGACGCATACCGCACCTCGCCGACACTCCCCACAAACCGCCCCATACTCACTATCGACGACTAATTTCTTTGGGTGAGGATAAATACCGCCATATTCCTTCACCGGTCGAGCATCGGGGACCGTACGGACAGTGTGCGAACGCGGTGAAGGCGGGGCGGGGTTGGGCCGGAGCAGGGCCAACACCGGGCGGCGGGTCCCGGCCGGTGAGGCACCCGCGTCCGGGCCGAGAAGATGCGATCTCCGCGCGCCGGGCGTGCGATGGAGAAGCAGGTGTGGTCGGCATGGCACGTCCCGTGTGGCGCGATGCCGTGACGTCCGGGCCGGCCGGCTTGCCGATGCCGATCGGGGCGGCCTCGACCTGGACGGTTTGACCAAGTCCGGACTCTGCGAGCACGCTGCCAAGGCAGACACAGCGAGGCACAGGACCGCGAAGGACAGGACATCCTCCCGCAACTCTGGAGGCGAAATTGCCCATGCAGCACGGTACGGACAAGACGGGCCCCGCCCGGGACGACATCATGAAGAAGGAGCTCCGCGCGGAACTGACCCGGGATCGTTCCCTGCGCACGGCTGAGGACCGAGAACTCCAGCCGTCGGGAGAGGACCAGCCCGTGGCATCTCAGGCGCCGGACACCGCCTTCCGCGGTGGCGCACCGCACGGGATGACCCAAGAGGACGTCGCACTACGCTCCGAGATCGCGCAGCACCTCGGCCGCAGCCTGTATCCGGCCGACCGGCCCGCCATCGTCGAACGGCTCGTACGCGACAACGCACCGGACCGGTTGATCGCCCTGGCCAAGGGACTCCCGGAAGGGGAGCGGTACGGCAACGTACAGAGCATCGCCCAGTCTCTCGGGCTCGGCACGGAAGACCTCCGCGACTGATACCCGGCCGCTGACGCTGAGGGCAGCCATGTCCGGCCGTGCCGCGGGCCGGTTCAGGGGTCGACCACGACCTTGAACTCCGCGGGGGCGGCGCCCTCGGCGGTGACGGTGAAGGTGGCGGTGCCGGCCGCATCGCCCGCCACCAGCGGCGGGGTCCGCGCGAATCCCTCGGCGTCGGTGCGTGCGGTGACGGCGATTGCGTCGCCTTCGAAGAGGGCCTGCTGAGTGGTGGAATCCCAGGCGAACGTCACCGTGGCGCCCGGCACGGGCCTGCCGGACCCGGTGTCGACAACGCGGGCCTTCAGCGGGTGAGAGAAGGTGCGATGGGGACGGGCATGCTCCCCCGTTCCCCCGGCCGGCTGGATGGCCCGCCCCGATTCCGTGCCCACATTCGCATGCATACAGCCTCCCTCAGTGGCCAGGGGCCTTGCGCGTTGCCGCTTGGTCATCGAAGAGCGGCCGTCGATCGGATGCCGCGGCGCCCAAGCGGCCGCCGAGCGCGGCGCACGGTGGTCGCCCGCCTTGCGTCGCGCCTGCCTCTTCCACCTACCACTTCAGCCCGGATGACCGCATCGCGCTACTCGGCGCGGCCCGGGGCGGCACACGCCACGGCCCGGTGCTCGCATGCCGCGGCCCGGCCGACGGCGTAACGTCAGCACTGTCCCGAATCGCCATGACGGTCACGGCGGGTCACAGTGATCTCGCTGTTCCCACGAAAGCTGTGAAGGTGTGAGATGAGCGGCCGGCCCGGTTCCGATCCCGTGGGCCGGGCGCTGCTGCGGGTGATGGCGGAGTCCGGGACCTCGGCGGGCGGGCTCTATGAGCTGATGGCCGATGAGCCCGTGCTGCGGCTGACCGTCGTGAGCGGCCTGCCGGCGCCGCTGCTGGAACCCTGGGGCCGTGTCGCGCTGGCGGCGCCGATTCCGGTTGCCGTTGCGGCGCGCCGGGAGCGCCTGGTGTGGGCGGGGGGCCATCAGCAGCTGGCCCGTGACTTCCCCCGTACGGCGGTGGCCGTACCGTACGACTTCGCGCTGGCCGCGGCGCCGGTCAGCGACGGGACGCGGTGCCGGGGCGCGCTGCTGCTGCTGTGGCCGGCCGGTCATGCGCCGCAGCTGTCGGCGGACGAACGCGAGGCGGTGGAGGCCGGCTGCAGGCGCCTGGCGGCGGCGCTGGACGAGGTGCCGCCGGCGGGCGGTTCCGCGCCGCCCGATGCGCCGCGCATCCTGGCGCAGCCCCCCGCACGGACCGTGAGCCCGGCGGAGGCGCAGGCGGCGGTCGACTACGTGGAACGTCTGCCGGGCGGCTGCTGTGCGCTGGATCTGGAAGGGCGCATCACCATGGCCACCAGCGGCGCGGCGGAGCTGCTCGGCGAGCCGGAGCCCCGGCTGGTCGGCTCGCGCCCCTGGGAGATCCTGCCGTGGCTGCGCGATCCGGAGTTCGAGGACCGTTACCGCGCCGCGGTGGTCAGCCGGCAGCCGATGTCGTTCACCGCATGCCGCCCCCCGAACCACTGGCTCATCTTCCGCCTGTTCCCCGACGGCCGGGGCCTGAGTGTGTGGATCAGCCCCTCGGACAGGGGAAACGGCCCCGTGGCTCCCTTCCCGGCGGAGGGAGAGGTGGTACCCGTGCGGGCGGGGCAGATCTACCACGTCCTGCATCTGGCGGCCGCGCTCACCGAGGCCGTGGGGGTTCAGGATGTCGTCGATCTCGTGGCCGACCAGATCGTGCCGGCCTTCGGCGCTCAGGGCATGCTCATGTACGTGGCGGAGGGCGGCCGGCTACGGACCGTCGGCCACCGGGGTTACTCCGCCGAGGTCATCGACGCCTTCGAGGGCGTCGCCCTCAGCGCCGCCAACAGCCCCGCCGTCCGCGCGCTCGCCACCGGGGAGTCCAGATTCTTCAGCTCCCCCGAGGAGATGGAGCGCTCCTACCCCGGGCTGCCGCATCTGACCGGCAAGGCGGCCCGAGCCGTACTGCCGCTGATCGTCTCCGGCCGCCCGGTCGGCTGCTGCATCCTCTCGTACACCCGTCCCCGCGTCTTCAGCCTGGAGGAGCGTCAGGTGCTGACCTCGCTGGCGGGTCTGATCGCCCAGGCGCTGGACCGCGCCCGGCTGTACGACACCAAGCAGCAGCTCGCCCATGACCTGCAGGCCGGCCTGCTGCCGCGCCGGCTGCCCGGGGTACCCGGGCTCGCCGTCGCCGCCCGCTACCTGCCGTCCACGCGCGGTATGGACATCGGTGGCGACTTCTACGATCTGATCCGCCTCGACGAGGGCAGTGTCGCCGCGGTCATCGGCGATGTGCAGGGTCACAACGCGGCGGCGGCCGCCCTCATGGGACAGGCCCGTACCGCCGTGCACGCCCACGCGGCCGCGGGCGCCTCCCCCGGTGAGGTGCTGGCCCGTACGAACCGGCTGCTGACCGATCTGGACCCGGACCTGTTCACCAGCTGCCTGTATGTGCACATCGACGTGCGGACGCAACGGGCCTGCGTCGCCAGCGCCGGCCATCCGCCCCCTCTGCTGCGCCACCCCGACGGGCACACCACCGTGGTGCACGTCCCCCCGGGGCTGCTTCTGGGCATCGAGCCCGATGCCCGGTACTCCGCCACGGAGATCGCCCTGCCCCCGGAATCCGTGCTGGCGCTCTACACCGACGGCCTCGTCGAAACACCGGGAGTCGACCCGGAGTGCTCCGTCGCCAACCTCGCCGGGCGCCTGGCCAACGCACCGCGGCTGGGGCTCGAGCACCTCGCCGACGTCCTTCTGGAGAACCGGCACGCGGACGCGGACCGGCAGGACGATGTGGCGCTCATGCTCGTTTCCACGGTGCGGACCGGGCCGGCCACGGCCGCTTGAGCCGAAGGCCGCTTGAGCCGACGCCCGCTTTGAGCCGAAGGCCGAGCCGGGTCATGCGGCGGTAGGGGCCCCGCCCGCCGCCCCGGCCGCACCGGCTCGCAGCCGGTCCGCGTCATCTCGTGGCCGGTCCGCGTCATGGTGAATCGGTGTCCGCGCGCCGGTCAGCGGAACGCCCGTGCCGCCCTGCCGTGCCGCGACGATCTCGGCCGCGATGGACAGGGCGGTCTCCTCCGGCGTACGGGCCCCGAGGTCGAGGCCGATCGGCGAGCGGAGCCGGGCCAGTTCGCTTTCGGTGAGGCCGGCCTCGCGGAGCCTGCGGTTGCGGTCCTCGTGGGTGCGGCGGGAGCCCATCGCGCCGACGAAGGCGACCGGCAGCCGCAGGGCCGCCTCGAGCAGGGGGATGTCGAACTTGGCGTCGTGGGTGAGCACGCACAGGACCGTGCGGCCGTCGGTTTCGGTGCGCTGGAGGTAGCGGTGCGGCCACTCGACCACGATGTCGTCGGCCTCGGGAAAGCGGGCCCGCGTGGCGAAGACGGGGCGGGCGTCGCAGACGGTCACGTGGTGGCCGAGGAACTTCCCCATCCGCACCAGCGCCGCGGCGAAATCGACCGCACCGAAGACGATCATGCGGGGCGGCGGCACGCTCGACTCGACGAACAGCGTCAGGGCCGCCCCGCAGCGCGACCCGCTCTCCGAGACGGCGAAGGGGCCGGTGCGACCCGCGGCCAGCATGGCGCGGGTCTCACCCACCGCCGTACGGTCCAGCTCCGGATGCCCGCCGAGACCGCCTTCGTACGAGCCGTCGGGGCGTACGACCAGCGCCCTGCCGAGCAGTTCGTCCGGGCCCCGCATCACCCGGGCGACCGCCGCCGCCTCTCCCCGGGTGGCGGCCGACAGCGCCGCCGCGAAGGCCTTCCTGCCCGGCGCGGCCGACGCCACCGGCGTGACCAGGACCTCGATGACCCCGCCGCAGGTCAGGCCCACCGCGAAGGCGTCCTCGTCGCTGTAGCCGAACCGTTCGAGCACCGTCGCACCGTCCTGGAGCGCCTGGGTGCACAGGTCGTACACCGCCGCTTCCACACAGCCACCGGAGACCGAGCCGATGGCCGTGCCCTGGCTGTCGACGGCGAGGGCGGCGCCGGGCCGCCGCGGCGCGCTGCCGCCGACGGCCACGACGGTGGCCACGGCGAAGTCCCGGCCCTGCTCGACCCAGCGGTTCAACTCGTCGGCGATGTCCAGCATCTCGCTCTCCTCGTGGTGCGTGGGCCGGCGGGTGGGGCGGGGCGGCGACGGCGCGGTCGGCTGTGCGGGTTCATCCGACGCCGCGGTCCCCTCCTCCTGCCAGTAGGACACGGTCGGGCCGGATCGGCAGGTCCCGGTGACGTACGCCGGTGGCGTGCCAGACCGCGTTGGCGATGGCCGCCGCGGCGCCCACGATCCCGATCTCGCCGATGCCCTTGATTCCGACCGGGTCATCCGGGTCCGGGTCGTCCACCCAGTCCGCCTCGATGAGCGGTACGTCGGCGTTCGCGGCGAAGTGATAGCCCGCGAGATCGGCGCCGACATGGCCGCCCGTCGCCTGGTCCCGGACCGCCTCCTCGTGCAGGGCCATGGACAGGCCCCAGGTCATACCGCCGATGAGCTGGCTGCGCGCGGTCAGGGGGTTGACGATCAGGCCCGCGGCGAAGATGCCGAGCATGCGCCGTACGCGGATCTCACCGGTGGTGACGTCGACGGCGACCTCGGCGAACTGCGCGCCGAAGGAGTGCCGTTCCGTCTCCGCGAGTGCGCCGACGGCCTCGGAGGTGTCCGACCGGGCGGTGATCCCGTCCGGCGGGATGTCGCCGCCCAGGGCGAGCTGTTCCCGCAGCTCGGCCGCCGCGGCCGTGACCGCCCAGGCCCAGGAGCGGGTGCCCATCGAGCCGCCGGCGATCATCGCGTGGCCGAAGTCGCTGTCCGCGATCCGTGTCCGGATGCGGCCGGGCTCGACCTGCAGCGCGTCCGCGGCGATCAGGGTCAGCGCGGTCCGCGCCCCGGTCCCGATGTCCGCGGCGTTGATCCGTACGGTGAAGGTGCCGTCCGCCTCCGCCGTCACGGCAGCGGTGGACGGCATGGCCCTCGCGGGGAACGCGGCCGCCGCCGTGCCGGTCCCGATCAGCCGGGGCCCCTCGCGGCGCACGCCGGGACGCGGGTCCCGGTCCGCCCAGCCGAACCTGCGGGCGCCCTCCTCGAAGCAGGCGAGCAGATTGCGGCTGCTGAACGGCAGCCCGGAGAGGGGTCCCACGTCCGGTTCGTTGCGTACGCGCAGCGCGATCGGGTCCAGGCCGCACTTCTCGGCGAGTTCGTCGAGCGCGCACTCCATGGCGAACGAGCCCGGCGCCTCGCCCGGCGCGCGCATGAACGTCGGGGTCGGCACATCGAGCGGCACGACGCGGTTGACGCTGTGGTGCGCGTCCGCGTCGTACATCACACGCCCCACGTTGGCGCTCGCCTCGACGAATTCATGCACGGTCGACGTCAGACTCTGCGCCTGGTGGTCGAACGCGCGCAGCCGCCCGTCCGCGTCGGCGCCGAGCCTGAGCCGCTGTGCGGTGGGGCTGCGGTAGCCGGTCAGCGAAAACATCTGACGGCGGGTCAGTACGACGCGGACCGGGCGCTGGAGGACGGTGGTGGCCATCACGGCGCACACCTGGTGCGCGCGGAGTCCCTTGGACCCGAAGCCGCCGCCGACGTGTTCGGACCGTACGCGTACCGAGGCCGGATCCAGGGAGAACAGCTTCGCGAGCTCCGCCGCCACCCAGATGGTGCCCTGATTGGAGTCGACGACCTCGAGCCGGCCGCCCTCCCAGAGAGCCGTCGCCGCGTGCGGCTCCAGCATGCCGTGGTGCTCTTCCGGTGTGGTGTACTCCGCGTCCACGACGACGGCGGACGCGGCGAGTTCGGCCTCGACGTCCCCCTTCTGCGCGGCGGAGTTCTCCGGTGTGTACGTCCCGGGTCGTCCGGCGGAGAACGCCACGTCGTGCGGCTCCTCGTCGTACCGGACCACCAGCGCCTCGGCGGCCTCCCTGGCCTGCTCGGACGTTTCGGCGACGATCAGCGCCACCGGCCAGCCCACATACGGCACACGGTCCTGCTGGAAAACCCCGAGGGCCGGGTCGGGCCGCCCCAGCAGGCCCACGTAGTCGAGGTCGAGACGTGGCGCGTTCTCGTGGTGCAGGACGGCGAGCACGCCGGGCATCGCCAGTACCGGATCCGCCTCGACGGAGCGGATGCGGCCGCGGGCGATGCTGGACAACGCCAGCCAGCCGTGGGCCAGTTCGGCGAAGGGGATCTCTCCCGCGTAGCGGGCCGCTCCGGTGACCTTGGCCCGGCCCTCCAAGCGGGTGTGGGCGGTGCCGACGGCTCCCGTCACCACGGTGGTTTCCGTCGTCGTGGTCATCGGGCGGCCTCCTCGGTGAGCTCGGTCAGCATGGCCACGACGAGGTTGCGCATCAGCATCACCTTGTATCCGTTGTGGGGCAGCGCCTCGGCGGCGGCCAGTTCGGCATCCGCGGCGGCGGCGAACGCCTCGGCGGTCGCCGGGCCACCGGTCAGCACCCGCTCGGCCTCCCGGGCCCGCCACGGCCGGGACGCGACCGCCCCGAAGGCGAGGCGCACCTCGCGTATGACGGTGTCCCGGACGTCGAGGGCGGCGGCGATCGAGCCGATCGCGAACGCGTAGGACGCGCGCTCGCGCACCTTGCGGTAGCGGGAGACGGCGGCGACCGGAGCCGGCGGCAGGGTGATGCCGGTGATCAGCGCGCCGGGTGGCAGCGCGGTCTCCAGATGCGGGGTGTCACCCACGGGCAGATAGAACTCCGCGAGCGGCAACTCGCCCGGTCCGTCCGCCGTTTCATAGGTGACGACGGCATCGAAGGCGGCGAGCGCCACCCCCATGTCCGAGGGGTGGATGGCCGCACAGTGCCGGGAGGCGCCGAGGATCGCGTGATTGTGGTGCTCACCCTCGATGGCGGGGCAACCGCTGCCGGGGGCGCGCTTGTTGCACGGCTTGGTCAGGTCGGCGAAATAGCCGCAGCGGGTGCGCTGGAGCAGATTCCCGCCGACCGTGGCCATGTTGCGCAGCTGACCCGAGGCGCCGGCGAGGACGGCCTGCGCCAACGCCGGGTAGCGGCGCCGCACTTCGGGATCGGCGGCGAGGTCGCTGTTGGTGACGGTCGCGCCGATGCGCAGACCGCCGTCCTGGGTGCCCTCGATCCGGTCGAGGGGGAGGTCCCGTACGTCGATGAGCAGCGCGGGCCGCTCCACCCCGGACTTCATCAGGTCGACGAGATTGGTGCCGCCGCCGAGATAGCGCGCCTCGGGATCCGTGCCGAGCAGAGCCACGGCGCCGGACACGTCGGACACCCGCTGATAGCCGAATTCCCTCATACCGCCACCTCCGCGTCCACCGAGACCCCGGCCCCGGCCTCGGCCGCCCGCGCGACCGCTTGAACGATCGACACATACGCGCCACAGCGGCACAGGTTGCCGCTCATCCGCTCCCGGATCTCCTCGGCGGTGAGCGGGGCGACTCCCGCTTCGGGTCGTACGTCGGCGGTCGCGGCACTCGGCCAGCCCGCCGCATGCTCCTCGATCACCGCGATGGCCGAACAGATCTGCCCCGGTGTGCAGTACCCGCACTGGTAGCCGTCGAGGTCGAGGAAGGCCTCCTGCACCGGATGCAGCCGCTCGCCGTCGGCCACGCCTTCGATGGTGGTGATCACGCGGCCCTCCGCGGCGACCGCGAGCTGCAGGCAGGAGACGGCCCGGCGCCCGTCGAGCAGCACCGTGCATGCGCCGCACTGGCCTTGGTCGCAGCCCTTTTTGGTACCTGTCAGATCGAGATGCTCGCGCAGCGCGTCGAGCAGGGTGGTGCGGTGGTCGACGGGCAGCGTGTGCTTCTCGCCGTTGATGTTCAGGGTGATGGCGCTGGACGTCGATGGGGCCATGATCAGCCTTCTTTCGCGTATGGGGTGCGCGGCGGGCGTCGGGCACGGGCCCCGATACCGGCGTGGTCGACGAGAAAGTCGAGCGGTCCCCGTCAGGCGGGAACGAGAGCGTCGAACGAGGCGATCCCTTCAGACGGTCGGGAGGAAAGGGCGCTGTGCGTAGCGGCGTCGGCTCGGGTGCGGCGGCGGGCGCGAGGCCGGTCGCCGGGGCCGCCGGTCGTCCCCACCGGCGGGATCTGCCGCTATGGTGAAAGGCAAGCGGACACCTGTCCGTTATTTTCGAATCTAGCGGACAGCTGTCCGGTTAGCAAGGTCGGTCCATCCGCGATTCCCGGAAGGAGGACGAGTGCACGAGAGGAAAGACGTGCCGCTGCGCTCGGACGCGCAACGGAATCGCGAGCGCATCCTGGAAGTGGCCCTGGCGGAGCTGACGCGGCAGGCCGACGCCCCGCTGAGCTCCATCGCCAAGAAGGCGGGCGTCGGACAGGGGACCTTCTACCGCAACTTCCCCAACCGCGAGGCACTCGTGCTGGAGGTCTACCGCCACGAAGTCCAGCAGGTCTCCGACGCCGCGACCCAGCTGCTCGAGACCCGCGCCCCCGACCAGGCCCTGCGGGAGTGGATGGACCGCCTCGCCCAGTACGCCATGGCCAAAGCGGGCCTGGCCGAGGCGATGCGCAAGGCCACCAGCGCGTGCGGCAGCCTGGCCGGACTGGGGCACGGCCCGGTGAGCTCGGCCGTGGCGCGCCTGCTGAAGGCGAACGAGGAGGCCGGCACGATCCGCCCCGGGGTGACGCCCGACGACTTCGTCCTCGCCATCGCCGGCCTCTGGCAGATCGACCCGCACGGCGACTGGCAGTCGCGCGCCGGACGCCTCCTGGACCTCGTCATGGACGGACTCCGCGCCGGCGCGCCCGCGGCATGAGCGTGCCGGCCCGTGCCGGGGCGCGGAGCGGCCGGCGGAGAGCTGCGACCGGCTGTCGTCCCGAAGTTGCCGCTCATGCGATGCTGGGCGGGTCCGGGGATCATGGCAGCGATCGGGAGAGTTCGACAGCGTGAGCGCAGTGATACGGCGGGTCGTGACCGGCACGTGGGATCGCTTCGCGGCGTCCGACCCGGGGCTGCTGCGGCTGATGGCGGGGCTGCGGACGGTTGCCGCGATCGCCCTCACCCTCGTCGTCCTCGCCCTGCTCCACACCGACGTCCGACTTCTGGTCGCGGGCGCCATGGCGGCGATGGTCTCCACCTTCGCGATCAAGGAGAAGCAGGTACGCGGGCAGGCGGTCACGCTCGCGCTCGGCCTGCCGGTCGCGCTGGCCGCGATGTCGCTGGGAGCGGTGCTGCACGCCCGGATCATCGCGGGTGACATGTTCTTCGTCGCTCTGATCTTCGGCGCCGTCTACAGCCGCCGGTTCGGCGACCGCGGTACCGCGCTGGGCCTGATCGGCTTTCAGATCTACTTCATTTCCCTGTTCGTGGGCGCCTCCGTGGCCTCCCTGCCGGTGCTGTTCCTGACCCTGGCCATCGCCTTCGCCTGCAGCGCGGTCGTACGGTTCGCCGTCATACCGGAGACCCCCCAGCGCATTCTGCGGCAGCTGCGCGACGCCTTCCGGGCGCGGCTCGCACAGCTCGTGGACACTCAGATCGCCCTGCTGGACGCCCGCCCCGACCAGCTGGACAAGGTCCTCGACGATCTGCGGCGGCGCACCGCCCGGCTGCACGAGGCGGCTCTGATGATCCAGAGCCGGCTGGAAGAGGGCACCCGCGACGCGGCCACGGCAGCGCTGCTGCAACGACGGGTCGCGGACGCCGAGATCGCCACGGAACGGCTGGGCGTGCTGCTGCTGAACGCCCGCAGTGCCGAGCGCGCGGACACCCTCACCCTTCATCTGCCGCAGGCGCCCGTACCGGCCACCGGAGACCTGATCTCGGCCGAGGACGACGTGACCCGCACGCTGCGCCGGGACCTCAAGGCACTGCATCTGCTGTTGGCGCGGCCGGCGTCCGACGACCGGGGCACGGCGCTGGCCCACGTACGCAACAGACTGCTCGGCTATCGCGACGAGGACAAACTGCCGCGTGGCTCGACCGCCGTCCAGGACGTCTTCCGCGGAATCGGTGAGGCCGCCCGCGCCTTCCTGGGCCTGCGGCTCGCGCTGGACGGACCCCAGGACGAATCCAATGACACGCCCACGACGGCCCTTTCGCGCGAGGAGTTCGACGCCGAGGACATCGCGCTCGCCGGTCCCGAGGAGCCAGAAGAGGAAGATCGCACGGGGCTGCAGCGCCCCACCACCAGGGCCGCGTTCCAGGTCTCGGTGGGCTCGGTCCTGGCCATCATCGGCGGTGAATTCCTCTCCAGCCAGCGGTGGTACTGGGCGGTGCTGACCTGCTGGGTGGTCTTCCTCAACACCGCGTCCACCGGCGAAATCCTGGTCAAGGGCTACCGGCGGCTCCTTGGCACGGTCGTCGGGGTGGTCGCCGGTGTGGCGCTGGCGGGGCTGGTCGGCAACCACACCTGGCTCGCGTTCGCCCTCGTCCTGGTCTTCATCTTCGCCATGTTCTTCACCGCTCCGCTGTCGTACGCGCTCATGTCCTTCTTCGTCACAGCGATGCTGGGACTGCTCTACACGCTGCTGAACACCTACAGCTTCTCCGTGCTGGTGCTGCGCATCGAGGAGACGGCGCTCGGCGCGGTCTGCGGGATCATCGCCGCCGTACTGGTGCTGCCGGTGCACACCGACCGCCGCACCGACGAGCTGTTGGGCACGGTCCTGGACCGGCTGGGCGATGTGGTGTCGGCGGCGGTGGAGCAGCTCAGCGGCGGGCCCGCGTCCGACCTGCTGGGCAAGGCGCGCGATCTGGACACGGCGCTGGACGATCTGCGCGCCTCCACAAAGCCGTTGACGCATCCGATCACCCCGCTGCGCGGCCGGCGGCAGACCGTCCGCTATCTGGTGGCGCTGCTGGAGACCGACGCCTACCACGCCCGTTCCCTGGCGGCGACCGCCGAGCTCGTGCCGCACAGCAAGACCGTCGCGGCCGACCCACGCCTGCACCGCGCCGGCCGGCGCATCGCCCACAACATCGAAGTGATCGCCGCACACGTCAAGGACGAGAAGGCCGAGGGCAAGGTCGAGTCCGGCGCCAGCATCGCTTCGATGCTCAAGCACGACGGATCCGGTGCGCTGTCCTCGGGCACGGTGGCCTTCCGCGTACTGCGCCATCTGCAACGCCTCGACGAAGGAGTGGTGGGCCTCGCCCGCCCCCTCGGCCTGCCGGTCACCGACCGCACCGACCGCACCGAGACCACGTCCGTACCGAGCTGACGGCCGGCGTCCGGGCGGCGCGGCTACGCGGGGACCGTCAGGTGGCGCTGTGCGGATGGCCGGCCGTCGCCGAGCGTGGCGGCCAGGCCTGGGGCGCGAGGATTCCCAGGACGTAGGCGCGGGCGACCAGGGCGCACCGGGTCGGGGCGTCCAGGAGGTCCCGCAGACGGCTGAGGTGGTAGTCGACGGTCTGGCGCGAAAGGCGCAGCGAGGTGGCGATCTCTCCGTTGCTGCGGCCGGCGGCCAGCAGGGAGAGGATCCGGACCTGACTTGCCGTCAGTGGCGGGTGGGCCTCATGGGCCAGGCTCTGGTGGGTGACCAGCGCCCAGACGCTGGTGGCGCGGGCCGAGTTCCGGCCCACCGTCGTCAGGTGCAGCCGGGCGCGGCGCTGCTGACCGCGGCCGTCGACGAGGACGGCGGAGGTCTGGATCCGTCGGCTGCGGCGGGCTATCAGCGCGTGCCAGCTCCGCTGGAGGCCCGGTAATTCCGGGGCGGGCGCCAGCAGGGTGTGCGCCCGGCGGCCGACGAGGTCCGACAGCCGGGTCTGCAGCAGTTCGGCGGCGGCCGCGCTCGCCTGCAGGATCCGTCCGCCCGCGGAGATCAGGGCGCACGGCAGTCCGCTGTGGTCGCGCAGCGCGCACAGACTCTCCTCGGCCTCCCGGCGCTGGCTTTGCGCGCGGGTGTGGTCGCTGATGTCGATATAGATACCGGCCACGCAGGTCTGGGGTCCTTCGCGTACGGGGAAGCGATGGCCGGCCGCGTGCCCGCTGGTGCCGTCCGCGCGGTGATAGGCGAGCGTGTGCCGCACCGGTTTGCCGCGGGCGAGCACATCCTGGTCCAGGGCGAGGACCTGCGCGGCGTCGGCGGGGGCGTCGACCTCGCGCACGTACTTGCCGATGACGTGCTCCGGCGTGGTGCCGTACAGGTGGGCGTAGGCGTGATTCGCCCAGAGGTAGCGGCCGTTCGCGTCCCGGATGAAGGCCGCGGCGGGGGCGAGGTCGGCGAAGGCGTCGTAGCGGCGGGTGGCGGCGGCCGGGCCGACCTCGACCGCCATCCCTCGGGTGCGGTCCTGCCGGGGCGGGGCGAGGGGCCAGTTCACATCGAAGACCCGGCCGTCGAACTGTGCCTGCCAATGGCTGATTTCGACCGTGGCGGAGGGCTTGGGCAGCTCCCGGCGCACGGTGTCGAGGAATCGCTGGGCCGTCCGCGCGTCGTCGAAGGCTCCCCCGCCGCTGTCGATCACCCGCAGCTCACGGTCGGCCTCCCACCAGGACACCGGAAGGTGTTGGAGCAGCGACTTCAGACCGGTCTCGTCCACGACGGCCTCTCTGTGGTGAAGGGTTCAACGGGTGCGCAGGGAACACGCGGGGGCGGCACGCAGGAGGCGCCCCCGCCATGCGTATCCCCGGTCGATACGGCGTATGCCCGGTTCTCGGCCGATCTGGACGGGCCGGGCGGGGCCAGGGGCGGACGAGGTGGAAGAGGCGGACGGGACTGGTCATGCCATCGTGACCGCCCCCTACGGCATCACAGGACCTTCACAGCGACCCCACGAACTCCCCAACTCTGGCATTTGCCTGAGCGGTTGCCGCCCGCTGCGGCGAACCGGGCGCCGCACGGCTGGTTCGCTGGAGGTACGGCGTCCGGACACCAGGTACGGGCGTCGCCGGCCGTCCCGACGGCCCCACCCGCCTGCAAAGGAGTCGGATTCCAGTGAGCACGGTGCTGTTTGTGCATGCCAAGGGCGGACCGCCCTTGGGGTATGCCCTCTCACGGGTCGCCGCGCGGTCGGCAGTGCACCTGCTGGCGCTCAGCACGCTTCCGCCCACCGTCGCCGCGTCCGCCGGGCGCCGGTGCGCGTCCGTGCTGACCGCCGCCGGTCCCGAGCGGGACGATCTGGTGTCCCTGATCGTCTCCCGGGCCCAGGCCGTGGGCGCGGACGCGGTCGTTACCTTCTCCGAGTACGCCGTCGTCGCGGTCGCGGAGGCCTGCGAGAAGCTCGGCCTCGCCGGCGCCGGGGGCTCCTGCGCGCTCGCCCGCGACAAGCGGCTGATGCGCCGTACCTGGATGCAACGGGGCATATCCCAGCCCCGGTTCCGCCCCGTCGCCACCGAGCGGGAGCTGCGCGACGCGGCCGGCTCGCTGCGCCTCCCGCTGCTGCTGAAGGCCGCCTGGAGCGCCGGCTCCACCGCGCACCGGATCATCCGCTCCGCCGACGAGGTACCGGCGGCCTGGCGGCGGGCACAGGAGGTGATGGCCGAATCCGCCGAGCTGGGCTATGCGGAGCTGCATGTGGCCGGGGCCGGGGGCGACTTCCTGGTCGAGGAGATCGTGCCGGGCACCGCGGACGGATGGTTCGACCGGCCGGGCTGGGCCGACTACGTCAGCGTCGAGGGCGTCGTCGTCGACGGCACCTTCCACCCGGTCTGTCTCAGTGGCCGGATGCCGACGGTGGAGCCGTTCACCGAACGCGCCGGCCTCACCCCGGCCGCGCTGCCGCACGACGCCCAGCGGCGCATCGTGGACCTGGCGCGCGACGCCGTCGACGCGCTGGGCCTGGAGAACTGCGGTACGCACACCGAGATCAAGCTCGGTGCCGACGGCCGGATGTGGGTGATCGAGACCGCTGCCCGGTTCGGCGGGGCGATGACCGTCCCGCAGATCGAGGAGGTCTTCGGCCTGGACCTCATCGGCATGCTCGTCGACCATCTGCTGGGGCGTGCGGTGACGTGGCCCGCCGAGGCCCGTACCCCGCTACAGGCGCGCGGCGCGGCCGGCTCACTCGTCGTCCTGGCCGTGGACGGTGCCGGTGATGCCTGGACGGACCGGCGGCTGTGGGACTTCCCGGCCGTACGCGACGGCGTGGCCCTCAGCGACGGCAGCCGGCTGTCCGTGGTGGCCGAGAACTCGCTCCCGGACGGGACCCCGGTGCCGGTGTACGACCCGGCCGCGGGCGCCAACACGATGGCGGCCCTGTGCCTGCTGTCCGCCGCCGACCCCAAGACCCTGCTCCACGACCTGAGCACCCTGGTGGACGCCCTCCCGCGGATCCTCCCGACGGCCGCCGAGGCCACGGAGGCGCGCTCATGACCACCCCCGTCCTGCCCTCCGGCGCACCGCGGCCCGCCGCCGACCGTACGACCGTCGGCGAGCACCTCTCCCTGCCGCTGTTCCGCGCCCTGTCGGGCACCCTGGCCGGCCACCCGTACCTCAAGGTCGTGGTGGACCGCACCGAGCACACCTGGCACCTCCTCGACACCGCCGCCCACCCCTTCCACGTCGACTACATCGCCACCCGCGTCCTGGGCATGGAACTGGCGGCGCTGGACTCCTGCCTGGACGCCTTCAACGCCTCGGTCTACATGGATCCCGGGCGCCGGTTCCTGCTCGGCGTGCTCTCCCTGCACACCGACGAGGACACCGACGGCCGGGAGCGCCCCTTCCTCGTCCTGGAGACGACCGAGGCGGACACCATGCACGGTCCGCTGCTCGAGGAGTTCTACACCTTCGTCCGGCACCGGCTCGACGGCCGGCTGCCGCTGCTGCTGAAACCCGCGAACCACGGGCAGGAGCACGAACTCGCCGCGATCAGCGACGTCCGGGTGCCGCGGATCCTCAGCCATGAACTCTTCGGCAACCGCACCCGGACCCCACTCAACCCCGGCGAGGCCACCGGCCGCCTCCGCCACTTCCGGACCGTCGAGGAGTACGCGGCGTACGCGGCCGAACCCGACGGCCTGGGCTGGTCCGACATCGTGGCCATGCCGTGTCTGCCCGACGACGTACCGCGCGTCGCGGGCTTCATCAACACCGCACCCACCACCCCGCTCTCGCACACCAACGTCCTCGCCACCGGCTGGGGCATCCCCAATGCGATCGTCCGTGACCTGGAACGACTCATCGAGGCCGACGGCCTGGACGGCGCATGGGTCCACTACGAGGTGACGGACGACGACATCACGCTCGTACGGCTCGCCCAGGCGCCGGCAGCGGCGGCACCGGCGTGGCACCAGCACCGGGTCCGGCTGGGCACCCCGCTGCTGACGGACGCGCCCCCGCTGCCCCTGCACCGGCTGCGCCGCACCGACCAGGACCGCTACGGGACCAAGGCGGCCCACCTCGGGGAGCTCCATCACGTCCTCGGCAGCCGCAGCGCCGACCTGACCGCGTTCTACGGACGGCCGAGGCCGCCCCGTGCCGACCTCTACGGCCATCTGGCGGCCCGTCTCAACATCAAGGCCACGGCGCCGGCCGCCGAAGTCCGGTCCGCGGCCGCCGCCTTCGCGGCCGCCACCGTCACCGCTCCCGACGGAATCGCCCTTCCCTTCGCCCTGCAGCACCGCTTTCTGACGTCGTCCCCGGCCGTGCAACAAGGCATCGGCAAACTGAAGATGGCCCTGGAACTCGATGCCGTCGACGCCGTGGACCCGCTCTGTCTGCAGCTGCAACACCTCATCCGGCACGCCCCGATGCCCGACGAGGTGGCCCACCGGATCACCCAGGCGCTGCCCACCGGGGCGGACGCCGGCAGCCGTCTCGTGGTGCGCTCCTCCTCCAACGCCGAGGACCTGCCCGGATTCTCCGCGGCCGGTGTCTACGATTCGGTCACCACGGTGCGTGGCGCGGACGAACTTCTCGACGCGGTACGCCAGGTGTGGGCCTCCCTGCTGTCGCCGCGCAGCGTCCGGTTACGCCATCAGGCAGGCATCTCCCTCGACGACACGTACATGGGCGTGATCATTCAGCGGTATGTGCCCGCGGACCTCGGTGGCGTTCTGGTCACCTGCAACCCGACCCGGCGCGCGGACTTCCGCAACGTCTACCTCAACTGCTCCCCCGGCTCGCCCGAGACCGTCGTCGACGGCACCACGCTGCCGCTGCAGTACCTGTACAACACGGTCGAAGGCGGCGGCCGCACCGTAGCGCTCGGCTCGTCCCGCGAGGACGTGCCGGCCGGCACCCGGGACCGGATGGCGCGGCTGGCCCTGACCGGACGCCTGCTCCAGTCCCACTTCAGCGACACCGACGTGGACCGTCCGCTCGACATCGAATGGCTGATGACCGATCAGGGAGACTTCCACCTGGTCCAGATCCGCCCCTACGCGCGGTGATCCGCCCTCTCACCGGCCGGCGGCGCCCCCGCGGCCCGAGGTCCACGGGCGCGCCGCTGACCCCGCGAGCCCGCCGGATCGTCCGCCTGAACAACGGCTTCCAGCTCCTGTTCAACCTCTTGTGGTGGATGCCGGTGTTCTACGCCTACCAGCGGCAGGCGGGGCTGTCCGACGGGCAGATCTTCGGGATTCAGAGCATCTACTACGTGGCGTTCTGTCTCTTCGAGATCCCGACCGGGCTGGTGGCCGACCGCATCGGTGCCCGCAACTGCCTGCGGGCCGGCGCCGTCGTGATGACCGCGGCGAACCTGGCCCCGGTCCTCACCCCCACCTACGCCGGCTTCCTCGTCCACTTCCTGCTCATCGCGGCGGGCCGCTCCCTGACCTCCGGCGCCGCCAGCGCCTACCTCTACGACGGCCTGCGGGCCGAGGGCGCGGACGGGCACTATCTGAGAGCCGAGGGGCAGGCCCGTGCCCTGGGCCTGGCCGCGAAGGTGGTCTGCTGGCCGCTGGTCGGGCCGCTGATGGCACTCGCGCACCCCGCGCCGTACGTGCTGAGCGCCGCGAGCGCCGGCGGCTCCCTCGTCTGCGCCATGATGCTCCCGCGCCAGGCCCCACCTCGCGCCGCCGCCCGGAGCCGCACGGCCGGGCCGGCTCCCCGCGGGCCGGCGTTCCTCCGCGACGCGGCGGCGGCGCTGCGCTCCGTCCGCGCCACCCCCTGGCTCGCCCTGGTCATGGTGCAGGGCGTCGCCGTCTTCACCCTCTCCCGCATCTGCCAGGTCAATCTCTTCCAGCCGGTGCTGCTGGACCATGGCATCGCCGAGAACTCGCACGGCGGTGTACTGGCCGCCATGACGGTCGCGGAGGCGGTGGCCTCGGCCCGTCCGCAGTGGCTCACCGCGCGGCTGTCGCCGGTGGTCCGGGTGTCGCTGCTCAGCCTCGCGATGGCGGGGGCCCTGGCGGGCATCACCCTCGGCGGCCCCTGGACCGCGATCGCCCTGCTGTGCCTGTTCGCCGCCGCCACCGGCTTCGCCTACCCGCTCCAGCGCAAGCTGGTGAACGACGCCATCCCGGCGGATGCGCCACGCGCCACCCTGCTGTCCGTCGAGAGCATCGTGGACCGTGCGGTGTGCGCGCTGGCGGCCGTGGCCGCGGGCGCCTATCTCTCGGCGGACCGGCTGGACGCGCTGCTGTGGCACAGCGCGCTGGTGACCGGCGTACTGATGACCGCGCTGCACCTGATCCTGCGCCGTCGCACCCCGGCGCGGAAGCGACCCCGACGACGGCCGACAGCGACAGCGCCGGCGCCGGCGCCCTGCCCCGAAGTCGTATCAGCCGGCCCATCGTCCTGACAGGAAGGTGACGGCGAAGACGGTCGTCAAGGGGGCCGTAAGGCAGAGGTAGGCGGTGGTGAAGCGGGGACTCCGCAGACTCCATGCGGCCAGGAGGATCCACAGTGGCCACCACAGGAGCGTGGCACGGGGAATGGAGGTGTACCAGTACGAGGTGCCCAGTGCCCACAGGCTGAGGCCGACGTAGACGGCTTCCGGCCAGCGGCGCTGCCGGGCCAGCACGCCGACGAGCAGAATGCCGACGATCATGGCGAGGAGTTCGGCCTGGGACATGAGGGCATACCCGGTGGGCAGCGACTCCCCGAAGGCGGCGTGCCAGGTGTTCCGCCAGGCTTCCCAGGGCGCGTGGAAGTCGCGGTACCAGCCGCGTTCTTCGGCGTGTTTCCAGGCCATCCAGTCACCGGTGTGCCCGCGGAGGTACCAGCTGTAGAGGACGGGCGGCAGTGCGGGCAGGGCCAGCCACGGCAGTGAGCGCCAGTGGTACCGGGTGCGGGCGGTGACCGCGAAGTGGACGGCGAGAGCGGCGGCGAGGAAGAGGCCGCTGATACGGACAGTGGTGGCCAGAGCGGCCAGACCGGCCGCGACCGGCCAGTTGCGCCGCTGGGCGGCGAGCCAGGCGGGCAGGGCGAGCGCGAGGAAGAGCGCCTCGGTATAGCCCGCGGCCAGGAATATCGCGCACGGCGACAGCAGGAAGAAGAGAACGGTACGCCGGCCGGCTCGCGTGTCGGGCAGGTGCAGCCGGGCGATCCGGGCGAGGGCCGACACGGCGACGGCGCCACAGACAAAGGAGATCAGCAGGCCGGCGACGGCCCAGTGCGGGACAACGGTATGGACGGCCCGCAGGAGGAGGGGGAAGCCGGGGAAGAAGGCTTCTCTGTTGTCCCAGCCGCTCAGCCACGGCCCCGCCTGACCGGGGAAGTAGCCGTCGCGGGCTATGTGCAGGAAGTGCCCCCAGTCCCACTGCTGCCACGGGGAAAGGGCTGCGGCGGCGCGATGGGTCCTGCCGTCGGCGGGGAACAGCCACCGGGTGCAGTAGGCGGTGGTCCAGATCCCGGCCCGGGTCAGCAGATACAGCCACAGCACCTCGCGGTCGGCGGGCCCGAGGAAGAAGCGCCGCCGGCTCGAGAAGGCCTGCCACCGGCGGGCCGGACGGGACGCTCGAGGCCTGTCCGCCGTGCGCACCGGCGCTGGGTGGCGCTCCGGTCCGGCCACGGGGCTCGTGGCGGCGGTCGGACGCTCCCGGCGCACATGGGGGGAGGAAACGGGCACAGCGGTATCTCCTGCTCGGGATCGGGGCGTGCGGGATCGCCCGGCGGCCGGCCCGCCGGGTCACGGTGCGCAGGGGTCAGCGCGGCGGGGAGGTGGACTCGTCGGAGGTGCCCTGCGTGGCGGTGGCGGACGCTCCCGAAGTGCCCTGGCCGGTGGCGGGCGGCGAGGTGGTGGGCGCGCCCGACGAAGTCCGGCCAGGGGTAGGCGACTCGGTCGGCGCAAAGCCGCTTCGGGAGGACGTCGGTGCGGGAGCCGGCGGGGAAGGCGAGGGGGTGGTGGCCGGGACGGTGGTGTCCGGGTTGCCGGGCAGGAGTACGGCCGCGGCCACGCCCGTACCGGTGAGGACCAGGCACGCGCCGACGGCGAGCGCGGCGAGGTGGCGCCGGCGCACCCGCTCTCCGCGCCGGGCGATGAGCGCGACCGGCGCGGAGCGCGCACGGGACTGCCCGGCGGAGGCGGCTTCCTTGAACAACGACCGCAGCGGGTCATGGGGTTCAGGCACCGGGAGCCTCCTCGATACGCGGATCCTGCAGACGATGGGAGAGTGCGGTCCGGCCCCGGACCAGATGTGTCTTGACGGTGCTGACGGACAGACCGGTCTCACCGGCGATCTGCTCGACGGTCAAGTCGCATACGTAGTGCAGCGTCATCGTGCGTCGTTGCCTGGCCGGCAGGTGCCGCAGCGCCTCCACCAATGCCACCGACTCCAGTCCGGGCGCCTCGACATGGGGCGGGGCGCCGCTGCGCTGCCAGGCATCCGCCGTACGGCGCCGCCCCCGCCAGCGGCTCACCGCAAGGCGCCAGGCGACCGTGCGGATCCACGCCTCGGGCCGGCCGTTCCGGTCGAGCTGCCGCCGCCGGCTCCAGCCCTTGATGAACGCCTCCTGCACCACATCCTGCGCCTCGTGCTGATCGCCGAGCATCACGTACAGCTGCCCGGTCAGCCGTGCGACCGTCTGCGCGTAAAACTCTTCGAACTCCTCGACGGTCAACAGCCACTCCCGGATCTTTTCGGTCTCACCAGGCATACGTCTGGCGCACCGCATCCGGTCGACACCGGGCGCAAAGAACCCGGCGTGACGGTCCTCACAGTGCGCGCCCCGGCCGACACGCGCCCTCGTCGCCGGGCCTCCCCCGCAAAACTAGTTCCCCTACAACTAGTATCTGTGCAACCATTCATTCCTTCACTCATATCAACATGGGCAACTTCCGGGAGGGACCATGAGCAAGGTCAGTACGGCGTTGGTGATCGGGGGCGGCGTCGCCGGGCCGGTGACGGCGCTGGCGCTCCGCACGGCGCAGATCGAGGCGACCGTCTTCGAGGCGCACCCCACCGCGGCCGACGGGGTCGGCGCGATGCTGGGTCTGGCCCCCAACGGCCTGGACGCGCTGCGGATTCTCGGGGCCGACAAGGCCGTGGAGGCCATCGGCCAGCCGGTCCCCGGCGTGGTGATGTGCGACGGCGGGGGAAACCAGCTGAGCGCATTCGACGGCTTCCCCGACCTGCCCGGCACGCGGGCCATGGCTCGCGCCGACCTGTTCCGGGCACTGGCCGACCACGCGATGGCGGGCGGCGTCCGGATCGAGTACGGCAAGCGCCTGGTCGCCGCCGACGAAACCCGTGACGGCGTCACGGCCACCTTCTCCGACGGCACCACCGCGACCGCGGACATACTGATCGGCGCCGACGGCATCCGTTCCACCGTCCGCACCCTGATCGATCCGCAGGCGCCCGGACCCGAATACGGCGGCGTGCTGAGCTTCGGCGGATTCGCCGCCGACAGCGGCGTGCACGCCGAGCCCGGCAAGATGTACTTCGCCTTCGGCCGCGCATTCATCGGGTACTGGAGCGCGCCGGACGGGCGCATCGTCTGGTTCGCCGGTCTGCCCAAGAGCGAGCCGCTGACCTCGGCCCAGGTCACCCGGGTACCGGCCGCCGACTGGCTGGCACAGCTACGCGAGCTCTATACCGGTCACACGCCCGGGAAGCAGCTCCTGGAGCACACCGATTCCCGGGACATGATGCTCGTGGGGCCGATGGAACGTATGCCGTCGGTACCGCGCTGGCACCGCGGCCGCATGGTGCTGGTGGGCGACTCGGTGCACGCCCCGTCCTCCAGCTCCGGCCAGGGTGCGTCGCTGGCCATCGAAAGCGCCATCGAGCTGGCCCGCTGCCTGCGTGATCTGCCCACCGCCGCCGCTGCGTTCGCCGCATACGAGGGCTTGCGCCGGCACCGGGTGGAGGTGATCGGCAACAACGCCGCCGCCGTGAACAAGGTCAAGGCCGGAAACGCCGACAGGCCTGCCTTCCCCACCCCCGAGGAGATGTTCGGCCCGGTCCACCGCCACCACATCGACTGGGACCGGACCGTCAGCGGCTGATCCCGAAGCCGTCAGTCGTCTTGGGGCGTCGCGGAGTCGGCGAGCGCGGTCAGCTCTTCCCAGGACCAGGTGAGCCGGCCGGCCCGCAGGTCCTCGACCACCGAGGTCAGCCACTGCAGCTGAGCTGCCGTCACGGCGCGCTGGTACTCGGTCTCCAGCATCACCACGCGGCCGAGGCCGTCGTCGCTCGCGGCGGCCAGTGCCCGGTCCAACTCGCCCAGCGTCTCGGTGACGGTGCTCACGCGCCGCTCCAGGACGGCCAGCGTCTCGTCCGGGGTGAGCATCAGCGCGAAGGACAGGGCGACGGGGAACTCGGGGAACTCCGGCTTGGGCGTACCCAGCATCTCCAGCAGCCAGGTGCGGGTGGCCTGGCGCCCGGAGTCGGTGACGGCGTAGAGGGTGCGTTCGGGGTACTGCTGGTCGCGCCCCGTACCGTGCACCTCGATCAGGTCCGCGGCCAGCAGGCGCTCGATGGTCCGGTAAATGCTCGCGCGCTGTTTGACGTTGACGACCTGGTCCTTGCCCCACTGCTTGATCAGCCGCTGGATGCCGTACGGATGCAGCGGCCGGTAGTGCAGCAGCGACAGGACGGTCAGGGCGAGCGGGGAGCTGCGCGGCGGTGCGGCGGTCATGCGCGGCATCCTACGGCGCACCGTCACTGGTTTAAATTTCACTAGTTGCGTGGCACCCCGGCCCGGGGAACCGGCCATGCCGCGGACCGCGTACCAGCAGATGCGCCGGTGCCATGGCACGGCGAAGCCTCCGCGCGCCCTGACTCGGGACGAGCGTCGCGGCTAGGGTGAGGCAGGGGTCGGGGGCTGCGGGCTCGGGACGGGCGCGTGGCGGCGCTGCTGAGGGAGGGCTGCTGTGGACGGCGGTACGGTCGGGCTGCGGATCGCATCGGCGGTGGTCGTGCCGGTGCTCAAGCGACTGCTGCTGCCGCCCGCGAGCGCGCCGGGGGCGGAGTTCGGCGACCGCCCGATTCCGGTCCGGCGGCTGGTCTCCTTCGCCCGGGAGCACCGCACCCTCACCGAGGACGATCTGCACAAGCTCGCCCGCGAGCTGGTGCGCCGCGCGGTGCGGGCCGCCGGGCCGCACGATCCGCCGGTCGGCGCCGACGAGCACGACGCCGTCGGGCAGGCCCTGACCCGTACGCTGCACGCGCTCGGCGATCTCGACATGGACGACGTCCATGCCTTCGCACTCGGCCCCGAGCGGCTGGCCGCGGAGCTGGCCAGAAGCGCGGGCCCCAACACCCGAAGGCTGCTCAGCGACGACGCCGCCCGCTTCCACGACCGGCTCCTGGAGACGGCCTGCATCCATCTGGTGCGCTTCTTCAGCCAGCGGCCGGGGTTCGCGGCCCGCGCCCAGATCGAGCAGAGCCGGGAAATCCGCGAGCAGAGCGAGAAGTTGGACAGGATCGTGCAGCGGCTGCCGGATATCTCCCTCCAGGACGCGCGGTTCGAGGAGGAGTACGCGCGCTACATCGTCGAATGCCATGGCCGGCTCACGATCTACGGCGTCGACCTGCGCGAACCGGACGGCCAGGACTGGCCGTTGGAGACCGCGTACCTGAGCCTGGAGGCCATGCCGTACCGCGGCGGAACCGATCCGGTCGTGATGGTGAACGGCGAGCCGGGCGCCGACCGGGATACGGAGACCGAGCGGGCCGCGGGGCCGGCCGAGGCGGTGTTCGCCGGCCATGAGCGGGTACTCCTGCACGGGGTCGCGGGCACCGGCAAGACGACCCTTGTGCAGTGGCTGGCCCTCACCACGGCGCAGCAGGAGCGGGTGCCCGGCGGCCTGTCGCAGCTGCTCGGCCGCGTGCCCTTCGTCCTGCCGTTGCGCACCCTGGCGCGCAAGGACGCCGAGCTGCCGCTGCCCGAGGACTTTCTGCGCCGGATCGGCTGCCCGCTGGTGGGCACGGAACCCGACGGATGGGCGGCGCGGGTGCTGCAGCACGGGCGCGGTGTGCTCCTGGTCGACGGGGCCGATGAGATCCCGAAGGACGACCGGACCCGCGTCCGGACCTGGCTCAAGAAGCTGCTCGCCGTCTTCCCCGGCAACCTGTGGCTGCTCACCTCCCGCCCCTCGGCCCTGGAGCGGGGCTGGCTGGGGCGCGAGGGCTTCCAGGAGTTCGCGCTCACCGCGATGCGGCCCGCCGACATGAAGCAGTTCATCCGGCGCTGGCACACGGCGGCCGGCGCCTCGCCGGAGCTCGGTGAGTCGCTCACGCTGTCGCTGCGCAGCAGCCCCGAGTTGAGCCGTCTGGCGACCAATCCGCTGATGTGCGGCCTGATCTGCGCCCTGCACCGGGAACGCCGCGGCTTCCTGCCCCAGGGCCGCGCCGCCCTCTACGAGGCGGCGCTCTCCATGCTCCTGGAACGCCGCGACCTGGAGCGCGAGGTGTACGGCCGCAGCCGTAAGCCGGAGCTGGACCAGAAGTCGGCGACGGAACCGCTCCAGAGGCTGGCGTACTGGCTGATCCGCAACGAGCGGACACAGCTGGACCGGCCGGACGCGGTGGACGTGGTGCGCCGGCTGCAGCCCTCCGTGCCCCGTCTCGCGGAGGTCGGTACGGCCGAAGAAGCCCTGCAGCTCCTTCTGGAGCGCTCCGGCCTGCTGCGCGAACCCGCCAAGGGCGCCGTGAACTTCATCCACCGGACCTTCCAGGACTTCCTGGGTGCCAGGGCCGTGCTGGAAGAGCGCGATATGGGTCTGCTGGTGAACAACGCGCACTTGGACCAGTGGGAGGACGTGGTGCAGATGGCCGTCGCACAGGCCCGTCACCAGGAGCGCGCCGACCTGCTGACACGCTTGCGGGAACGGGGTGACCGGGAGAAGGACGCGGCGGTACAGGCGCGGTTACGGCTCCTTGCGCTCGCCTCCCTCGAGCAGGCCACCCGCCTTGAGCCCGCGGTGCGCGAAGCCATCGAGGACCGGGCCGCGCGGATGCTCCCGCCGCGCAGTTTGCGGGAGGCCAGGTCACTGGCGCAGACGGGTCCGCTGCTCCTGGGTCTGCTGCCCAGGGCGAAGGATCTGGAGGGCGACGAAGAGCTGGCCACCGTCCACGCGATATGCCAGATCGGCGGGGACGCCGCCATCCCCAGGCTCCGCGAGTTCCTGCGGACCGGCCAGCCCGCGGTACGTGCACAACTCCTCGACCACTGGGACCGGTTCGATACGCAGGTGTACGCCGAGGAGATCGTGCGGCCGCTCCTGGAAACCGCTCCCGACGAAACCGTCACGGTGCGCTCACCCGCCGAGCTGGACGCCCTGCGCACCATGTCCGGGTACCACCGTGTGGGCATCCACGGCGACTTCAGCCCGGAGCAGATCCGCACCGCGCTCGACCCGCGCCGACTGCGCGAGCTGCGTCTGCGCAACACCCTGCAGCTGGAGGATCTCCAGCTGCTCGCCGCCTACCCCGAGCTCGAAACGCTCGTCCTGCAGGGGTGCCGGAACGTGAAGGACCCCACCCCGCTGACGCGGCTGCCGCGTCTGCAGCGGCTGGAGCTGCGGGATCTCCCCCGATTCGAGCCCCTGCTGAAGCTGGCGGACTGCCCGCGGCTCGAAGGGCTCCTCGTGGGGCCGGAAGTGCCCTGGCGCGGCCTGCCCGACCTCCCGCGCGCCGCCGAGCTGCGCCTGCTGTCACTGCCTCCGGCGGCGGCTCAGCTCGCCGGCATCGTGGCCTGCCGGGGGCTCGAGGAGCTGCGTCTGCAGGACGCGAGCGAACGCCTGACGCCGGACGAATGGGGCTCTCTCATCGGCACGTTGCCGAATCTGCGCAAGCTGGCCCTCTCCCCGCAGCAGCTGAGCATGCTGCTGTTCGCCCCGCGTACCGAGATCCCGCAGGTCACCCACCTGGAGGTACGGGCCAGGGCCGGTTCCGCGGTGCCGCTGCGGCGGATCTCCCGGCGCCTTCCGGGGCTTGAGGAGATCCATCTGTCGCAGGTCGCGGAGCTCGACCTCGCCCCCCTCGCCGGACTGCGCCGGCTGCGCCGGGTACGGCTCGTCCACCCCGGCGAGATCCGCGGTGCGGACTCGCTTCCCGAGAGCGTCGAACTCGACATCTATCCGCACCCCTGACGCCGGGCGCGCCACCGGCCCCCGCACCCTCGTACGCTGCCAGGTCCCGCCGGTCACAACCGGATGACACAGTCCCCCGTTTGCCTGGCGGGAGGTTTGCGGGGCCGGTAAGTTCTATGACTCCAGGTTGAGTTGGTACGGATGTCAGCGGCTGATGTCTCGGGGGAACGGTACCGCCCGCCTCCCAGGTTCCGGCTGCCGGGCACCAACGGACAACGGAGGCGGGACGCAGCCAGATGCCCTTATCGGAAGGGTCACCGCTCTATGGCCGGGACCCGCTGCTGCGCTCGCTCATCCCCCGGCTCACGGGCCTGGCCTATGACGAGAGGTCCCGTGCGCCCCGGGAGCACCAGCATGACCTGCCCGTGGTGCTGGTGACGGGGCACCACGGCATGGGGCGCAGCGCCGTCCTCAAGGAACTGGCGGCGCGCTACACGGGCCGCCTGCCGCTCGCCCACGTCAGGTCCGTGGCAGCCGAATCCGGCACCTTCCCGCCCGCCCCGGCCGACGGTACGGCTGCCGAAGCCTCGACCCTCGTCGAGGTCCTGGCGGAGCTGGTGTGCGGGCTCGCGCCCGAGCTGCGCCGGCGCTTCCCCGTCCTGGTGCCCGGCCTGTTCGCCGTCTCCGGCTGGCAGCACGGCAGCGCCGAGCAGCGGGATGCGGCGTGTCTGCGGTACGCCCGGCTGCTGCTCGCCTGCCGCCTCGAGGGCGGGGACGAGAACGCGCTGCGGCATGCCTGGGCCATCGCCGTCGAAGGCCGCCTGGAGGCCCTCGGCACGGCCCTCGACGCGGCACGGAGTCAAAGTGCGGTCACTGCCGCCGTGGTGGCGGAGTACGCCGAGCGGTATGAGCCGGCCGCGGCACAGGAGTGGTACCGGCGCCGCTTTCCGCAGGGCGCGAAGGGCCAGGATCCGCTGGTGCTGCTCGGGGAGTGGTTCCAGCAGGGCGGCGACTACCGGCACGCGGCCGAGCAGAGCCTGATGGCCGCCTTCCTCCACGATGTCGCCGCCTCTTACGGCAGGCTGCAGCGCTGGAACCGTGAACCCTGGCCGCTCATCCTGCTGGACGACACGCACTGCGCGGCGGGGCAGGACTTCCTCGAGCTGCTCCTTGAGCACCGCGCGATGCCCGAACGCCCCGACCGCGAGGAACTCGTCGTCGTGGCCACCCGGCTCGGCGACGTACCGGAGAATGCGCCCGCCGCGGTCCGCCGCGACCTCCCCGACCTCGTGAAATCCTCCGGCTGGGAGCGCAAGGGCCTCGCCCCGTCCGCCGGGCTGCTCGCAGTCCCCCTCACCCCGCTGAGCCGGGATGACATCCTGCCCCTTCTGGTGCCGGACCGGCCCGCCCGACCGCTCCACCCCTATCTGGCCTCCGCCGTGCACTCCCTGACCGGCGGGCATCCCGCGGCGACAACGGTGCTGTGCGCGGCGGTCCTGGACGCCACTGAGGACGGCGGCAGCGTGGGCCCGCGAGGCCTCCTCGAACTGACCACGAAGGACGGCCACCCCGTCACCGAAGCGCTCCTGGAACGGCTGCTTCCGGACCGGCGCCAGCGCGACCGGCTGACCCTGCTCTCGCTCGCTCGCGACAGCACGGCGGCGGAGGCGCTGGCCGGCCATCTGCGTCTCCAGGGGCCCGATCAGCTGCCCGCCAACTCCGCCACCGACTACCTCGAAGAGCAGCAGTGGCAGCAACTCACCCGTCCCGACCGGCCGTTGGTCACCGACGCGCTGCTGCAGACGCTGCTCGTCCACGAGGCGCGGCGCACCTCGCGCGGGCCCGATGACGGCCGGGGATGGCAGGAGATCCACCGCTTTCTGCGGATGCACCACGCCCAGCGCGGCGAGAGCGGGGAGGCGGACGTGCTGCGGCACACGCTCGCGGCCGGAAACGCCGAGACGGTGGTGGCCACGCTGGCGGAGGAGTTCCAGTCGGAGCAGGACGAACAGGCCGCCGCGCACTGGCTGCGGTGCCTGCACTACGCCGCCACCGCGCCCACGCCGCCCGCGCCCCCCGCCGGCGAGTGGAGCGACCAGCGGATGCAGATCGCACTCGGCGCGCACGACGGCCGGTACGCGGAGCTGCACGAGACCGAGCGCTGCGTCAACCGGCTGCTGCACGCCCTGTGGCAGGTGTCCGAGCCGCACGCCGATCCGGACCCCGATATGTGCAGGGCGGTCGGCGAGGAGCTGGCGTACCTCTCGCCGCGGCATCCGTCCTGGCACGCCGTCCTGGGCCAGGCCGCCCGCAGCTGGCCTGCGGCGGCACGGAAGAAGCGCCCCTTCCCCATCCCCGGTGAGTGAGGAAGCATGCTGGTCCGTCTGTTCCGTCGTCATCCGCGCGAGTGGGGGCCGGTCGAGTGGCTGGCCGTGCTCGGGCTCTGCGCGCTGACCGCGGCCGTGATCGCCGTCATCGTCAGCTTCGCGCGGGGCCCCGGCCGGTGCGGTGCCGATCTGCGGGACATCGGCGGGGACTGCGTCGGCGTCACCGCGGGCGCCTTCGAGGCGGACCCGGGCGTCGAGAGTCTCCTCGAGGCGGTGGCGGCCGAGAACGCCCGGGTGAAGCAGGACTGGGAATCCCCGTCGGGCGGTCCCAAGATCCCCTACGTCCGTATCGCGCTGATGATGCCCTTCACCGCGGACGAGCACAGCGCCATGACCACGGACATGATCCGCCGCGGACTTGCCGGCGCCCTGGCCGCCCAGCGGCAGGCCAACCGCTTCAGCGGACCGCACTACCAGCTGCTGCTCGCCCCCGACGGCCGCAACCTCGACGCGTGGCAGCCCGTCGTCGCGCGCCTTGCCGAGCTGGCCAAGGACACCCGGGCACCGCTGATCGGCGTGACCGGCATCCCGAGCAGTACACCGGAGACGCGGAAGACGATTGCCGCGCTCAGCAAGGACAGCATCCCCACCGTCGGCCCTGTCATCACCGCGGCCACGATGAACTCCCCGTACTTCTTCAAGACCTCGCCGAACAACGACCAGTTCGCCCGCGCCCTCACGCTCTACCTGGCCAAGCGGCCGCAGCAGCACAAGGGGTTCCTGGTCTGGGACAACCGCAGTGAGGACGTCTACTCGCAGAATCTGCGCGGCGTCTTCGAGAAGCACTTCGGTGACGCGTACGACCTGACGAACCACAACTCGAACTTCACCGGATCATCCGGAACAGACAAGGGCATCCCCCAGCGGTTCACCGACGCCGTGCAGAAGATCTGCACCGAGAAGTCCGACACCGTCTTCTTCGCCGGCCGCGACCAGGACCTGCCCGCCTTCATCGAGCGCCTGGCCCAGGAGGGCAACTGCGGGCGCACAACCAAGCTGCGCATCCTCAAAGTCGGCATCGGCCTGGAGCCCACCCTCACCGCCGACGCACCCACGCGCTGGCTGGACGAGGCGCAGGCCACGATCGTCGACGCGTCCTCCGTCGACCCCGCCTCGTGGGACGGCAAGAAGAAGCCCGAGAAGGCGCTCGGGCGTTTCCTCGACCGCTTCGAGGAGCTGAAGAAGCAGCACAAACTGGGCACCAAACCGCTCGATGACGGCTATGCGGTCATGTACCACGACGCCTTCACCCTGCTCGCCGACGCCGTGGACCGCACCTTCACCGAGATCAACGAGGACGGCAAGCAACCCCCGGGAACCCTCCGCCTCCCCACCAAGGACGACGTCTACAACACCCTCATCATTCCGACCATCGCCGGCAACGCCTGCAGCTCCTGCCTGGTCGGCGCCGGCGGAACCTACGGCTTCGAGGGCCCGCGCAAGAACGACCAGTGGGCCGTCTGCAAGCCCGTACCCGTCGTCGAGTACCCCACAGCCACCCGCCCCGCCGATCAGCCCCCGCTCCCCCTCTACCGCACCTACCGCAACGCCTCCAAGAACGCCTGCCCCTCCTGACGCCGAGGCGTGCGCACCGGCGGACGCGGGCACACCGGAGCGAGGCGGCCCGCGGCGCTCTTCGGGTCCCGCCGTTTTCGGCGGCCATACGCTCCTCCGCGGCGACCCGAATGCCCTGGCTCCGGACGCCCTCGCCGCCTCACGCCGTAGCGGGGCGTCGCGCCCCCACCGTCTTGCTCGGGTGAGCAAACCGCGCTAGCGTCTTGCTCATGCAAGCAAGTAATAGCTCGGGCAAGCAAACGGTGGGACGCAAGACCAGGTCCTCGTTCACGGAGACGGGCCGCCGCGCCCAGATCGTCGCCGCGGCGATCGACGTCATCGCCGACGTCGGCTACCACCGGGCCTCGTTCGCGAAGATCGCGGAGCGCGCCGGGCTGAGCAGCACGGGGATGATCTCCTACCACTTCGACGGGCGGGACGACCTGATGCGCGAGGTCGTCGCCGAGGTGATACGGCTCGCGGAGGGATACGTCCGTCCCCGCATCGAGGCCCACGAGAGCTACGCGGCCCGCCTGCGCGCCTCCATCGAGGGCAACCTCGACCTGTTCGCCGAGTATCCGAACCACCTCGCGGCGGTCGTCGAGATCCTCGCCAACCTCCGCGGCGGCGACCCCGGCATGGTCGCTTTCCTCGACACGACGGAGGCGAACCTCGCCGTCCAGGTGGAGCAGATCCGCAAGGCGCAACGCGCGGGCGAGTTCCGCGACTTCGACCCGTGGGTGATGATGCGGGCGATCCGCGCCGCCATCGACGACGTGGTGCGCCGCGCCACCCACGATCCCGATCTCGATGTGCGGGCCGCCGGCCGGGAGTTGGCGGACCTGTTCGACCGCGCCACCAGGAAGACGTCATGACCGCAGCGGATACGGGGGCACACACCATGGCAACGCGCCAGGCACCGCGGACCGACCCGGACGGGGCCGCCGTGGCGCCCGCCCGACGCCGCACGGCGGCACTGCGCCGGCGGCTCGCCGCGCAGCTGCTCTTCGAGCTCGTCCTCCCGCTCGGCTCCTACTACGGGCTGCGCGCGGCGGGCGCCGGCCAGTGGCTCTCGATGGTCGTCGGCGGCCTCCTGCTGCTGCCGTGGATCGGCTACGGCATCGTGCGGCAGCGGCGCGTCGAGGCGATGGCGGTGTTCACGCTGAGCCTGGTGGTGGTCGGAACGCTGCTGTCCCTGATCACCGGCAGCCCGCGGGTGCTGATGATCAGGGACAGCTGGCTGACCGCCGCGATCGGACTCTGGGTGCTCGGCACGCTGCTCACCCGGCGCCCGTTCATCATGACGGCCTCGCGCGGCATCGTCATCGCCAAGGTCGGCGAGGCCGGACTGGCCGCATGGGAGGCGCGGTGGGACGCGGAGCCGACGTTCCGTCACCACCTGCGGCTGGTCACGGCGGTGTGGGGCGCGGTCTTCCTGCTCGACGCGGTGCTCCGGGTGGTGCTGGCGTACACGATCCCGGTGGACTCCTTCCCGCTCACCAGCACCGTGCTCTGGCTGGTGATGCTCGGCGGGCTGCTCACGTGGCACAACTGGTACCTCACCCGGCACGGCATGAAGCTGTAGGGGGAGCCGTGGACACCGACATCGAGGTGCTGGACTGCCGGGGCCGGCTGGAGCCGGTCCTGGACCGGTCGCCGGCCCTCCTCCCCGCCGGCCACTTCGCCGGGCTGCCGCTCGACTACGGCGCGCTGGACACCGCGTTCCCGCACCAGGTCGGGTCTCGGTGCTGCGGCTCCGGACTCGACCCGGCGGTCTCCCCGGCGTACGCATACGAGCAGGTCAGACGTGTGGCGAAGGCCCGCCGCATCACCCCCGCCACGGTCGGGAAGCTGGTCGCCGACCACGTCCAGGGCCGCGTCCTGGGGTTCCTGGGTCAGGAAAACGTCAACATCGTCGAGCTCAACCACGATCTCGCCGGGCTGATGTGACCATGGATCACCACCTATGCCGCTCGGCCACCCGGGGTCCCCCCTCGCAGCACCAGGGCGACGTGGGACTGTGCAGGACCGGTGAGGGAGAAGCTTTTGGTGGCGCCGAGGGTGGTCGCGGCCGATACGTCAGGCGTAGGCGGCGTACGGCAAGGAAAGCTCAAGGTGTTTCTCGGGGCGGCGCCCGGGGTCGGCAAGACCTACCGGATGCTGGACGAGGGGCGTCGCCGGGCCCGGCGCGGCACCGATGTCGTGGTGGCGTACGCCGAGTGCCATGCCCGGCCGCACACCGAGGAGATGCTGGAAGGGCTGGAGGTGCTGCCCCGGACGCACCGCGCGTACCGGGGGGGCACCTTCAGCGAGCTGGATCTCGACCGTGTGCTCGAACGCCGCCCCGAGGTCGCACTGGTCGACGAGCTGCCGCACTCCAACATTCCCGGCGGCCGCCACACCAAGCGGTGGCAGGACATCGACGAGCTGCTCGCGGCGGGCATCGATGTCGTCACCACGGTCAACATCCAGCATCTGGAATCGCTCAACGATGTCGTGGAGAAGATCACCGGCGTCCCGCAGCGGGAGACCGTCCCCGACGAGGTGGTCCGCCGCGCCCACCAGATCGAGCTGGTCGACATGCCCGCCGAGGCGCTGCGCCGGCGCATGGCGCACGGCAACATCTACCGGCCGGAGAAGGTCGACGCGGCGCTCGCGCACTACTTCCGCGTCGGCAATCTGACGGCCCTGCGGGAGCTCGCGCTCCTGTGGGTGGCCGGGCGGGTGGACGAGACCCTGCAGAAGTACCGCTCCGAGCACGGCATCGGCACGGTGTGGGAGACCCGGGAACGCGTCGTGGTGGCGCTCACCGGCGGCCCGGAAGGCGAGACGCTGATCCGCCGGGCCGAACGCATCGCGGACCTCCCCCGAGCTCTCAACTCCGTTCGAGCAGGGGGGACCCCCATCTCTGGCGGCGACCTGCTGGCCGTACACGTCGCCCGCAGCGACGGCCTGGCGGATGCCTCCCCCGCCGCCCTCGCCAAACAACGCGAACTGGTCGAGAGCCTGGGCGGCAGCTACCACTCGGTCGTCGGGGACCATGTGCCCACCGCGCTGCTGGACTTCGCCCGTGCCGAGAACGCCACCCAGCTCGTCCTGGGCACCAGCCGCCGCAGCTGGCTGTCCCGCCTGGTGGCGCCGCGCGGGATCGGCGAGGACACGGTCGAGCTCTCCGGCGACATCGACGTCCACATGGTCACCCACGAACGAGCCGGCCGAGGACGCCGGTTGCCCGTACCCGGCCGGCAGCTGCCGCACTCGCGCCGCGTCGCGGGACCGGTGGCCGGCCTCGTCCTCCCCCTGCTGCTGACCGCCGTCCTCGCCAATGTCCGCGGCACGCTCAACCTGACCAGCGAGGCCCTGCTCTTTCTGGTCACCGTCATCGGCGTGGCCTGCCTCGGCGGTGTGGTCTCCGCGCTGCTCGCCTCGCTCACCGCGTCGCTGCTGCTCAACTACTACTTCATCCCGCCGAGCGGGCAATTCACCATCACCGAGCCCAACAACGCGCTCGCCCTTGCCGTGTTCGTGGTGGTCGCCGTCACGGTCGCCGCGCTCGTCGACCGCTCGTTGCGCCTGGCACGGCGCGCGGCGTCCGCCACCGCGGAGGCGGAGACCCTCTCGTCCATGGCCGGGAACATCCTCCGGGGTGACCAAGCGGTGTCGATGCTCCTGGAGCGCACCCGTGAGACCTTCGGCATGGAGTCGGCCGAACTCGTCCCGCGTGCGGATCAGGAGACCGAAGCGCTTGATGGTGGCGACGGCCTGGTGAAGGTGCCTGCCGGGCCGGACCGCGTGCTCGTCCTACGGGGCCGCACCCTTCCGGCCTCCGAGCACCGCGTCCTGACCGCCTTCGCCGCGCACCTCGCCGCCGCACTGGACCACGCCCGCCTCACGGAAGCCGCCGCCGAAGTCGAACCCGTCAAGGCGGCGGACCGGATGCGTACGGCGCTGCTCGCCGCGGTCAGCCACGACCTGCGGACGCCACTGGCCGGCGGACGGGCCGCCATCAGCTCGCTGCGCAGCACGGACGTGGACTTCACCGCGGCGGAACGGGACGAGCTGCTGGCGACGGCCGACGAGTCGCTCGTCAAGCTCAACCGCCTGGTGGACAACCTCCTCGACATGAGCCGCCTCCGGGCCGGCGCCCTGACGTTGCACCTTCAGCCCACGGCGTTCGCGGACGTCCTCCCCCTGGCACTCGACACCCTCTCCGCGGCGTCGGTGCCGATCGAGTCCCAGGGACTGGCCGAGATCTGCGACGTGCTCGCGGATCCGCCGCTACTGGAGCGCGTCATCGCCAACCTGGTGATCAACGCCGTACGCCACTCACCCGAACACCAGCGGGTGCTGATCAGCGCCAGCGCCCTCGGCCCGCGGGTCGAGCTGAGGGTCATCGACCGGGGGCCCGGCCTGCGTCCGGAAGACCGGGACCGGATCTTCGTGCCCTTCCAGCGTCTCGGCGACAACGACAACACCACCGGCCTGGGACTCGGGCTCGCGCTCTCCCGTGGTCTGGCCGAGGCGATGGGCGGCACCCTCACCCCCGAGGACACGCCCGGAGGCGGTCTGACCATGGTCCTCTCCTTGCGAGCCGCTGCCGCGGAGCAGCCCGCTGGGCTCCCGTAGCCCGGGTGGACTCAGCCATCCGTCGAGCCGCACACCGTCGTCATTCACGACCTGGAACGCCTGGGTCCGGACCGCGCGTTCCTCACCGGGGGCGTCTTGGTCATGCTGCTCTCACCGACGCTGCCAGTTGTCGCGGTGGCGGTGGCGGTGGCGGTCGCGGTGGCGGTGGCGAGCCGAAAACCACGGCTCATCAGGGGTGTGTCAAGAGCCGGGTGGTTCTCTTGAAGCCGGGTGCGGCACGGCATTTGATGGGTGATGTGAACAGCGCCTGGCTCCTCCTCGACCGCCCGCCTCATCCGGCGGATCCGTGTCGCGCGCCGCGCTGCCTGGAGACCTCCGCCTCCTGCTGAGACGTCTCCCGCATCCCTACGGGGCGCCGTGACCTGATCCGGCGCCCCTTTTTGTACCCGCACGCCCTCAGCCCTTGACGGGGCCGCTGGGTGTGCCATCCCTTTCGTCTCCCTTCCTGGAATGGATCATGTCCGCTTCCGACCTTTCCTCCCGTACCGTCCTGGTGACCGGCGCCACCTCCGGCATCGGCTACGAGACCGCCCGGCAGCTCGCCGGGCGCGGCGCCACCGTCCTGGTGCACGGCCGCACCGCCGAAGACGCGCAGGCCGCCACCGACAAACTCATTGCCGTCGCGGGCATCGACGCCACCCAACTCTGCGGATTCGCCGGGGACTTCACCCACCTGGAGGAGGTCGAAGCCATGGCGCGGCGGGTCCTCGCCGAGCACCCGCACCTGGACGTCCTGGTCAACAACGCCGCCACGGCCGCGCCCGAGCGCCACACCCTCACCGACGACGGCAACGAGATCGCCTTCCAGGTCAACTTCCTCGCCCACTACCTGCTCACCTGCCTCCTGGAGCCCGCCCTCACCAGCACCCCGGGCAGCCGTGTCGTCAACGTGTCCTCCTCACTGCACCGCACCGCCTCCATCCAGTGGAGCGACCCACACCGCGCCCGCCGCTACTCCCGGCTCGCGGCCTACGCCCAGTCACAGCTCGCGCTCACCGTCTTCGCCGCCGACCCGCGGGTGACGGCCGTCTCCGTTCACCCCGGCGTCTGCGAGACGGACCTGCTCCCCCTCTACGCAGTCAACGGTGGGACCGCGGCAGAGGGCGCCGCCCATGTCGTACGCCTCTGCGACCCGGCCACCGAGATCGTCAACGGCGCCTACTACGACCGCGACCAGCGCGTCGAGCCCGCCCAGGCCGCGACGGAGGACCGCACCATCAACCGCCTCAACAAACTCGCCGACCTGCTGGTCGGCCACCACGCCTGAAGGACACCACGCCTGAAGGACACCACCGCCTGAAGAGCCACCAGGCGACCTCCCTGGAACGAAGGATCCGTACACCCGTGTCCAAGCGCGCCCGCAAGAAGAGAAGCCGCCGCAAGAAGAAGGCCAACCACGGCAGCAAAGCCGGCCAGAGCTGACAGCCGAGCAGGGTGGCCCGTCCGGGCCACCCCGCGACCGTCACAAGGAGCCCCCGTGATCGAACTCTCCGCCAACCAACTTCCCCTTCTCTCCGACTGGTTCGTGTCCGGTCCCCCCGGGGCGGCAGCGCCGGCCGAGCATGCGCTGGTCCCGGGAGCCGGCCGCTGGTGGGCCGACCGCGCCGTCGATCCCCGTGCCATGGCCGTGACCTGCGCCGACCACCTGCTGCTCCGCGGCGACCCGACCGCCCTGGCTCCGATCGCGCTCGCCCCCTTCGCTGCGCACTATGTGCAGGCCCCGGCCCGCTTCCTGCCCCTGCTGGGCAGCGCCTTCGATCTGCTCGTGCCGTGGGAGCGCATGGCGTACGTCCACCGCGTCCCTGTATCGGCTCCGCGCCCGCCCCACGGTGTGACGGTACGTCGGCTGACGCCCATGGACGCGCCGGCGCTTGGCGCGCTGGATCCCGACACCGCGTGGATTCACGCCAGTTGGGGCAGCCCGGCCGGACTCGCCGCCTCCGGGCACGGCTGGGCTGCCTTCGAAAAGGACCGCGTGCTCGCCATAGCCTGCACGTACTTCCGCGGCAGCAGATACGAGGACATCGCCTGCGTGACCGTCCCCGAACACCGCCGCCAGCGCCTCGCCCTTGCCTGCGTCACCGCCCTGTGCCAGGACATCGCCGCCCGCGGCCACACCCCGAGCTGGACCTGCTCCCGCGACAACCGCCCCAGCCGGCTCCTCGCCTGGACCGCCGGCTTCCGCCTGGAGCACGAGTACGTCCACTACTTCACCGGACAACCTGCGCGCCGCGCCGCCGGGCTCACCGCCTGACACCACCCGCAAACGAGGAGCCGCCATGAAGCCGCACCGCACCCCCCTCGCCTCGGCGACCATCTTCGACGGCGCCCACGAACTGTCCGTCCGCGATCTCACACGGTGGGCCACCGCACAGCCCGCCCTGGCGGCGAAGGCATGTGAGATCCGTATCCGGCTCAGCTTCCTCCGCGACGGCGAGGAGCACCTCTGTCATCTGATGCTGTATACCTCGGCCACCAGACCCTGAGCCGGAGCCCGTCCACCGGGCCGGCCCACCCCGCCGTGCCGTATCCGCTCCGCCGTGCCCCTGGCGTACTGACCACCGTTCCGGGGACACGAGGCCGCCGCATTGACGAACACCGTGGCGAATACCTCGTGAATGCGTACCCTTACGTGGCCATCGCGTCGATGGCTGGATCTTTTCGCGGTACGACAGGAGCACACGATGACCGCCTCCGACCCTGCCGGTTCTTCGCCCGGGGCCGCCGTACGGCATCGCTTGCGGGCGTGGATGCTGGAAGGCCTGACCGACATGGCCAAGCACCACCCCGGGCCGCATGCCGGGCCGCAGAGCGCCCACAAGGGGCAGCGATGGTGGCGGGTCATGTGCCTGACCGGCGTCGACTACTTCTCCACCCTCGGATATCAGCCAGGCATCGCGGCCCTCGCCGCGGGGCTCCTGTCACCGATCGCCACCATCGTCCTCGTCATCGTCACCCTCGCCGGCGCGCTGCCGGTCTACCGGCGGGTGGCGGAGGAGAGTCCGCATGGCCAGGGCTCGATCGCGATGCTGGAGCGGCTGCTGTCCTTCTGGAAGGGCAAGCTGTTCGTGCTGGCCCTGCTGGGCTTCGCCGCGACCGACTTCCTGATCACCATCACCCTGTCGGCGGCCGACGCCTCCACCCACCTGGTGGAGAACCCGCACGTCAGCAACCTCCTGCACAACCAGCAGATGGTCATCACCCTGATCCTGGTCGCCCTGCTCGGCGCGGTCTTCCTCAAGGGCTTCCTGGAGGCGATCGGGGTGGCCGTCGTCCTCGTCGGCCTCTATCTCGGGCTCAACGTTGCCGTGGTCGTCGTCGGACTGTGGCATGTGGCCAGCGCGCCGCACGTCGTCACCGACTGGTCCAGCGCGCTGACCACCGAGCACGGCAACGTCCTGGCGATGGTCGGCGTGGCCCTCCTCGTCTTCCCGAAGCTGGCGCTGGGCCTGTCCGGCTTCGAGACCGGCGTGGCCGTCATGCCGCACGTCGAGGGCGACCCCGGAGACACCGAGGAGCGCCCGGTAGGACGGATCCGCGGTGCGAAAAAGTTGCTCACCACCTCCGCCGTGATCATGAGCGTCTTCCTGATCATCACCAGCTTCATCACGACCCTGCTCATCCCGGAAGACGCGTTCAAGCCCGGCGGGCCGGCCAACGGGCGCGCCCTGGCCTACCTGGCCCACGAGTACCTGGGCTCGGCCTTCGGCACCGTCTACGACGTCTCCACCATCGCCATCCTCTGGTTCGCCGGCGCCTCCGCCATGGCCGGGCTCCTCAACCTCATGCCCCAATACCTGCCGCGCTACGGCATGGCGCCCCACTGGGCGCGGGCGGTCCGCCCCATGGTGCTGGTCTTCACCCTGGTCGCCTTCCTGGTGACCTGGATCTTCAACGCGGACGTGGATGCCCAGGGCGGCGCCTACGCCACCGGCGTCCTGGTCCTGATCAGCTCCGCCGCCATCGCCGTGACCATCGCCGCCCGCCGCGCCCGCCAGCGCGGCTGGACCATCGGCTTCGCCGTGATCTCCCTGGTCTTCCTCTACACCACCGTCGTGAACGTCATCGAGCGCCCCGACGGCGTGAAGATCGGCGCCTGCTTCATCGCCGGCATCATCCTGGTCTCCTTCCTCTCCCGCGTCGCCCGCGCCTTCGAACTACGGGTGACCAACGTGGTGCTGGACGATATGGCGGAGCGATTCGTCCGCGACATCGCCCAACGCAAGGTCCGGTTCATCGCGAACGAGCCCGACCAGCGCGATCTGGCCGAATACCGCGACAAGGTCCGGCAGATCCGCACCGACAACGACATCCCGGCCGAGGACGACCTCATCTTCGTCGAGGTCACCGTCTCCGACCCCTCCGAATTCGAGAGCGAGCTGCGGGTCCGCGGCGAGGTCCTGCACGGCCGCTACCGCGTGCTCTGCCTGGAGAGCTCCACCATCTCCAACGCCCTCGCCGCGCTGCTGCTGCACGTACGCGACACCACGGGAGCCCGGCCGCACATCTACTTCGAATGGACCGAAGGCAACCCCTTCGCCCAGTTCCTCCGCTTCTTCCTCTTCGGCCAGGGCGAGGTCGCCCCCGTCACCCGAGAGGTCCTCCGCGAAGCCGAACCCGACCGCGCCCGCCGCCCCCGCGTCCACGTCGGCTGAACCCACACGGCGCCCGCTCACGGCGAGGATCCCCAGCAGTGGCGGGACCTCGTCGTGTCGGGCGCACGGCTCGGCTCTCTGGAGTTCGAACCGGAACTCGTCGCGGACCCGGAGCCGGGCGCGGCAGTCACGTCTCTCGCCATTCACACCCGGACAGCCGTCCTCGAGCAGCACCCGAGGCCGCGATGGCGACGCCGTCCAGGCCGAGTGCCTACGCAAGGCGTTAAGGCTGTGGAAGTAACCCGACAACACCCGGTAGGTTTCCTTGCGGAGTGCCGGGAAGTCTGGTCGGCGGCGGTTCAGCTATAGCCGAAGCCATCGAGAGACGAGTTCGTGACCGACCTTACTGCCCTCCTCCTTCTCGTCGTGTTCGCCACTTTGGTGGCCACGGGTGCCCGCCACTGGCGCATTCCCGCTCCCTCGCTGCTCGTCGTCGGCGGCCTGCTCATCGGGCTGCTGCCCTGGATTCCGGACGTCCAGGTCGCTCCCGAAGTGATCAGCGTGGTCGTGCTGCCGCCGCTGCTGTACGCGTCGGCCGAGGAGATCCCTTGGCGCGAACTGCGCGTGGTGTGGCGGCCGGTGACCGTTCTCGCCTTCGGCCTCGTGCTGGCCACCGCGGCGGCCGTGGGCGCCGTGGCCTCCGCGGTCACCCCGCTCAACTCCACCATGGCCTTCGTCCTGGGCGCCGTGCTGGCCAGCACAGACCCGGTGGCGGTGACGGCCCTTGGACGCAAGATCGCGCTACCGCCGCGCATCCAGGTGCTCGTCCAGTCCGAAAGCCTCTTCAACGATGCCACCAGCCTGGTCCTCTTCAAGGTCGCGGTGGGTACCGCGCTGGCCGCGCATGCGGTGACCCTGCCCGCGGCGGGCGGTCAGTTCCTGGTGCTGGGCGGCGGCGGGGCGCTGGTCGGCGGCGCCGTCGCGGGTGTGGTGGCGCTGATCCGTCGGCGAACCGAGGACCCGATACTGGAAACCGTGATCGCCCTGGTCACGCCGTACGCCGCCTACGTACTGGCCGAGGACCTGCACACCTCCGGCGTCACCGCGGTCGTGGTCGCGGGGGTGGTGCTCGGCAGCACCGGCCACAAGCTCACCAATGCCACCAACCGGCTCCAGGTGCACGCCGTCTACGGCACGGTGGTCTTCCTTCTCGAGAGCGTCGTCTTCGCCCTCATCGGCCTGGAACTACCGGCTCTGGTAAGGCAGTTGACCGCGGACGAGCACAGCTGGCCGCTCGGTGTGCTCGCGGTGGCCGCCACCGTGATCGCCGCACGGCTCCTCGGCGTCCTCCCCCTCTCCGCCGTCATGCAGCGCCGCCGCGGCAACGGCACGGTCACCTGGCGCATCCCCGCGGTGGTCTCCTGGGCCGGCACCCGGGGCGTGATGCCACTGGCCGCCGCCCTGTCCATCCCCCTGGCCACCGACGACGGCAGCCCGCTGCCGCACCGCTCGCTGGTCCTGGTCCTGACCACCGGCGTCGTCGTCTTCACCCTCGTCCTGCAGGGCTTCACCCTCGCCCCGGTCGTCCGCTGGTCCAAGATCGCGCTGGAGCCGGAGCACACCGCCCGCGAGGAAGCCCGCGCCCGAGCCGGGCTCGCCAAGGCCGGACTGGACTGCCTGGACGAACTTGAAGCCATCGAGGCCGCGCCCGTCACCCTCATTGATCAGCTGCGCCGCGGCCTCCTGGCCCGCCTCGACCAGGCCGACGCCGACCAGGACGACGACAACGCGCCCGCCCCATCCGCCTCCACCGCCGGCTACCGGGACCTCCGCCGCACCGTGATAGCCGCCGAGACCGCCACACTCCAACGCCTCTACGCGGACAACCACATCAGCGACCTCACCCGGCGTCGGCTGCAACGCAGGCTCGACCTCGAAGAGGCCGGGCTCGGCGACGCATGATTCCCGGCGTTCAGATCAGAGGTGCCGGGAGAGTGGAGGGCAGCCAACCTCAGAAGCGGTCCGGGAACTTGACGACGACCACAAGAAGCCCGACCAGCGATGCCGCCACCAGCAGCCCCACAACGCGCTCCGCGCTCACGACACCACCACCGCCATCATGTCTCGGCACGTCATCTCTCCGCACGCCATGTCTCCGCACGTCATGTCTCCGCGCATCAGGAACCTCCTCGCTTCTCTGCCCACCCCCGACCGGCTCCACCGTGTCGGCGGATGCGATGCGGTACGAACACCGCGGCCGGTTCCCTAACGGAATCCAAACGGCGATGGCACCCGGCTGGACGACGTGGTCGGACAGCTGTCGCCACTGCGGCCTCGGAGAGCCTCGATCCGCCGAGGCACTCGCCACCGGGCCACGCATGCGATTCAGGACGGTCGGCGCCACCCCTCCGCTCCATCTGGGACACATCAAGAACACCGGCGGCCACCACTGAAAACAAGCCAGACGGGGGAAGCTCGATTCAGCACTCAGCGTGCGGCCGGCCATGGGCACGACTCATGCGCGATGCGATGGCGCTGCGGGACCACCGGCGCTGAGGACGCCCGACCAGGCGTTATTCCGGGTGCTCGTCATCGAAGCCGAGGGAACGGGACAGCCCTCCGCGTCGCTCACAGCGGACTGACGCACACCGGAACCGGCGCGGCCGGCAGGGAGACGACCATCGTCAGGCCGCCTCCGGGGGTGTCCTCGGGCGTGAGGGTGCCGCCCATCGCCTCCGTGAGACCGCGGGAGAGCGCCAGGCCGAGGCCGAGGCCGGTGGTGTTGTCGGTGTCACCGAGTCGCTGGAAGGGCTCGAACGCCCGCTCCCAGTCGGGAAGTTGGATGCCGGGGCCACGGTCGATGACCCGCAGTTCCACGTGCCCGGCCAGCGCGCTGGCACCGATGGTGACCGGGCGACCGGCGGGCGAGTGACGTACCGCGTTGGAGACCAGATTGGCGAGGACGCGTTCCAGCAGCGGCGGATCCGCAAGCACATCGGGGGCGGTCTCCAGCCCCTGGGTCACTACGCGTACGAGCATCTGCGGGGGCGAGTCGGGCAGGGTGTCCAGCGCCGTAGGGAGCACTTCGGTGAGCGCGATGGTCTCCAGGTGCAGGGTCAGCGCACCTGCCTGCAGCCGGCTCATGTCGAGGAGGTTGTCGACCAGGCGGCTGAGTTTGGCAAGGGATTCCTCGGCGGTGGCGAGGAGTTCCTCGCGGTCCTCGGGTGAGAAGTCCACATCGCGGCTGCGCAGCGAGCTGACAGCGGCCCAGCAGCCGGCCAGGGGCGTACGCAGGTCGTGTCCGACCGCGGCGAGCAGTGCGGTGCGCATGCGGTTGGCGGCCTTGACCGGTTCGATCTCGGCGGCGGCCTCGGCGAGCCGGGCGCGTTCGACGGCGGCGGTCAGATGCGCGGCGAAGGCGGTGAGCACGCGGTGCTCGGAGGCGGGGAGGCTGCGCCCGCTGAGCACCAGGACACTGTCGTCCCCTATGGCGACCTTGGTTTCATGGTCGTGGTCGTGGTCGTGATCGTGGTCGTGATCGTGATCGTGGTCGGACGCCGGGCCGTTTACGGCGGCGGGCTCCGGCTCTCCCCCTCGGGGTCGTAGCGCGATGCTGTCCATGCCGAAGGTCTCGCGGGTGCGTTCCAGGAGGGCGGCCACCGCCCGGTCCCCGCGCAGGATGCCGCCCGCCAGCGAGGTCAGGGTCTCGGCTTCCGCGGTCGCCCGCGCGGCCCGTCGGCTCAGGCGCAGTGACCGGTCGACGATGGCGGCGACGGTGACGGCGACGATGGTGAAGGCGGCCTGGGCGACGACGATATTGGCTTCGGCGAAGGTGAAGTGGCCGATGGGCGGGATGAAGTAGTAGTTCAGCAGCAGGGATGTCGTGATCGAGGCGAGCAGCGCGGAGACCACGCCACCGATGCAGGCCACGCCCAGCACGGTCAGCAGGAAGAGCAGTGCCTCGCTGGTGAGGTTGAGCGCGAGTGGGCCGGAGACGCCGCGCAGGGCCAGGGTCAGCAGCACGGGCAGTACGAGGCCGGCCACCGGGCCGGCCACGCGGCGCGAGCGCGGCAGATCGCTGCCGGGGGTGGCCCATCGTCTCCCCTGACCGGCGTGTTCGTGGGTGACCGTGTGGACATCGATGTCGCCGGAGAGTTCGACGACGGTCTCGCCGACGCCGCGGGCCATCAGCACCCGCCGCAGCCGGCCCCGACGGCTGGCACCCACGACCAACTGCGTGGCGTTCTGGGCGCGGGCGAAGTCCAGCAGGGCGGCGGGGACGTCGCCGCCGACCACCGAGTGGTAGCTGCCGCCGAGGCTCTCCGTGAGCTGTCGCTGTTTTGCCAGTGCGGCGGGTGAGGAGCCGGACAGGCCGTCGCTGCGGGTGATGTGGACGGCCAGCAGGTCGCCACCGGAGGAGCGGGAGACGATCCGGGCGGCGCGGCGGATCAAGGTCGCGCCCTCCGGGCCGCCGGTGAGCGCGACCACCACGCGTTCGCGGGTCTCCCACACCCGGCCGATGCTGTGCTCGTACCGGTATTTGTGCAGCGCTTCGTCCACCCGGCCCGCCACCCACAGCAGCGCCAGCTCCCGCAGCGCGGTGAGGTTGCCGACCCGGAAGTAGTGCGACAGGGCCGCGTCGACCTTCTCGGGCGGGTAGATGTTGCCGTGCGCCATGCGGCGGCGCAGCCCCTCGGCCGGCAGGTCGACCAGCTCGATCTGGTCGGCGCGGCGGACGACTTCGTCGGGTACGGTCTCGTGCTGCGGCACACCGGTGATCTTCTCGACCACATCGCTGAGCGAGTCCAGGTGCTGGATGTTGAGCGTGGCCACGACATCGATGCCTGCGCCGAGGAGTTCGTCGATGTCCTGCCAGCGTTTGGCGTGACGGCCGCCCGGCACGTTGGTGTGCGCGAGTTCGTCGATGAGCACCACCTGCGGACGCAGGTCCAGCACCCGGTCCACGTCGAGCTCGGTGAAGTGCGCACCGCGATACCTGCGCGTCACGCGCGGCAGTACATCGAGCCCTTCGAGCATCGCCTCGGTGGACGAACGGCCATGGCACTCGGCAAAAGCCACCACCACGTTCTTGCCGCGCGCGGCCCGGCGCCGCCCCTCGTCCAGCATCCGATAGGTCTTGCCCACCCCGGGGGCGGCCCCGAGAAAGACCTTGAGCCTGCCGGGCCGCGGGCCCCGCGCGTCGGTCGTATCGCTGCCCCGCGCCATCACGTACTCCTCCACGGACTCCTCTTCGGAAAGAGGCACGCCGTGCGGCACCGCGGAGGGTGTCATACGGCAGGGCACCGGACGACGTGCGAGTTTCTCAGGAGCATCGTCACTTCACGTCGGCACATACCGCGAGGGCATCCGAAGACGTTGACGCATCTCTGACCCGCATCTCTGACTTCCATCTCTGACCCGCATCTCTGACCCCTCCGCCGGCATCAGGGAACCCGCGCCCCTGGTCGCTGCGCGGTACCCCGCCCCTGAGGGGGCTTCTCCACTTGCCCGCTGCTGCCCTGCCCCGTGTCGTCATGGAGCCGTCAGGGTCTCCCCTCCCTGCGTAAAGGGAACGCCAACGCATCGCGATCGCTCCACCGGCGGCATTTCGATGGAGGAGACAGGAACGCGACACAGGACGAGGAGCGTGGCCCCATGAGCGGAGCCGGCGGCCGGCGCGTCGTGGCCGGGGTGAGCGGTTCGCTGGGGAGCCTGACGGCTCTGCACCGGGCCGCGGCCGAGGCTCGCCTTACCGGTGCCGAGCTGTGGGCCGTACTGGCCTGGGAGCCGCCCGGAGGCGACTTCCCTCACCGCGGCGGGCCGTGCCCCGCGTCGCTGGCCGCATGGCGCCAGATGGCGAGTGCGCGGCTGCTGGAGGCCCTCGACGCGGCCTTCGGCGGCACCGGGCCCGGGGTACCGCTGGAGCCCCTGGTCGTACGCGGCAAGCCGGGAGAGGTCCTGGTGGCGGCCGCCGATCATGCCGCCGATCTCCTGGTGGTCGGGGCGGGCGCCCGCGGCAGGCTGCGCCGTGCGCTGTGGCCCTCCGTCACCCGGTACTGCGTCGCACGCGCCGGCTGCCCGGTGCTGGCCGTACCTCCCTCGCCCCTGCGCCACGCGCTCGACGCCGCACACCGCCGCAATTCCTGGAAACTCCCACTCGATACACGGGAGTTGGCGGACTGATCGCCCCGTCCTTCCTGCGCGACCGCATCGCGCCGGCTGCTGCGCCGGCCGGTCCTCTCGTCGTCGCTCGAATCTCCCTCCGCGCGGCGCAACCGGCCAAGAAGCGGAGGCGCCGCTCACGTACGCGGGTCTGTCGGGTGCGGTTGCACCCCCGTCATCAGGAAGTCCAGGCCGCGCCGGGTCGATGCCACCACGACCCGGTCATCCGCATTCAGGATCCGACCGTGTGCGGGGCGCCAGTCGAAACCCGGACGGTCAAGGCGGAGGCCGCCGCCGAGCGTGTCCGACGAGGCCGAGGACTGTGCTGGGGTCGCAGGGCCGATGGCCAGGACCCGCCATTCGTTCTCGCGGAAGGCCTGGTGGAGCGAGCGGCCCTCCAGTTCCGGGTGGCCGGCGACGTCCACGGTGGTGAAGAGGAGGGAGCCGCGTTCGACCGGCATGATGCCGAGGACGTGACGGCCCATCATGGCGGCGGCGAAGGACGGCGCGGCGAGGGCCGAGACGCTGCGGCTGCGGGTGGTGGCGTCGGGGTAGGAGGCGCGCATCGTACGGGAGACGGTGGCGGCGAAGTCGTCGTCGTAGAGCCGCATCACCACCCGTACCTGGGGGTTGGTCTCGCGGGCGGCCATCACGATGTCGAGGTTCTCCCCATCGTCGCGGGTGAGGACCAGCAGGGATTTGCTCTGCCGGATCCGGGCGCGGTCGAGGACACCGGGAGCGCCGGCGTCCTCCAGGAGCAGTGGTACGCCGAGTTCGCGGGCGAGGGTGACGCCACGGGCATGCGGATCGCGTTCTATGACGACCACCTGGTGTTCGGTGGTGCGCAGTTGGGCCAGTACCCGGGTGCCGATCTTGCCGAGGCCGACCAGCACGATGTGGTCGGTCAGGTCTTCGGCGGGCGGGTGGCCTACGGAGGCCTTCCTGAATGCGTCGGTGGCGTTCATCGTCGCCGCCACCACGAGGGGCAGTACGGCCAGGCCGACGAAGCCGGCGATGAGCTGGAGCACCCGGCGGGCCGGGGACTCGTCGGTCGCCGGGTCGCCCATGGTGAAGATGTCCAGCAGCGGAAGGTACAACGACTTCCACAGCGGACCGGGCTCGGCCAGGGCGGTGGCTGCCGCCAGCACCAGCACGATCGCCGCCAGCGCCCCGAAGACCGCGAGGACTTCGCGGGCGAGGAACACCGTCCACGGCAGATGCGCCAGCCGGTCCCGCAGCCAGGCGCCGTAGCTGCGGCGGTTGCGCGGCGGAGGCTCGGGCGGGTGGTGGTGGGTGACCTCCTCCAGCATCAGCCGTCCGTGGGTGAACTGCCGGTGGTAGGACGTGACCGTGTCGGGCAGCAGCTGGGTGCCCTCCTCCCCCGGCGTCTCGGCGCTGTCCTCGCTCGCCGGGTCGTCCTGATGGGCACCGGACAGTACGGCGAGGGTGGCCAGGTCTGCGGACTGGGGCGGGGTGCGGGCCGGGCGTACCACGCCGCGGAAGACCTGACCCTCCACCTGGAGCGTGTGCCCGTGGCCGACCGCGGCGGCGGCGACCAGCTCGGGAACCGCGGTGTCGGCGTCGGACAGGACGGTGGTGGACATGTCCAGCTGCACGTCGTTTCCGGTCCGGTCGAGCGCCAGCACCGCGCGGTCCAGGAGCCGTTCGAGGTGACGGCCGCGCTCACGGTTGTACATCCGGATGACCAGACGGATCGTCGGGTTGAGGGTGCGGGCCAGCAGGGCCGCGGTCACGTTGACCTGGTCGTCGCGGTAGGTGAGGGCGAGCGCGGCGGCCCGCTCCACCCCGGCGGCACGCAGCGTCTGTTCGTCCGGGCGGGCGGCGACCAGCAGCTCGACCGGTGACTGCGGATCACCATCCAGCACCGCGATCTCGGGCGCGTGCCCTTCGTGCCGCGAGGGCAGCACCACGGTGACCGCCTCACCGCAGACAGCATCCAGCGTCACCGCCAGACGGTGCGCGAGCCCATCGTCCCCGCAGATCACCATGTGCTGGGAACGCTGCCCGAATGGGTTACGCAGAGGGAGAGTTGACGTCACGTCGTCAAGATTGCCGGGTGGGGGTAGGCGGTTCCGGTACGCACAACAGTTCGGCGTCAAGGTTGCGTATGGGCTTGATGACCCGTCGCGACGTCCAGGCAGTCCGCAACGTTGTGACCCAGGCGGCCCATGGCCGCGGCGACGAGGCCGTCCGTAGGGCCCCATCGCGTAGCGGAGCCAGGGGCCGAGCTTGGGGCGGGGCCGCCGAAGGACGCGGCCACCCCCAGGACGATCTTGATCAGCCGGCCAGGAAGCTCAGTCGAACCTGCCGTTTCGGATTATCGACGTTCGTGTCCGCGAAATTCTGTAAAGGCAACTGTCAGGATAGCCCGCAGCCTGCTCGGCTCCGTAGGTCCAGCACACCGGCCTCCACGCGCGTGACGTACAAGGAGACGGGGCGGGCGGAGGGTGGCGCGGTTGGTGCAGGGGTAGCCATCGTCTTCGTCGAGTTATCCGCCATGAGCACTTTGGTCCCGGGAAGGAAGCATCGGAAACACCACGTCCTTCTCATGATCCGTGAGCCATGGCGACGTCTTCGATACCTCACCGAGCTTCTTGATGAGCTTGACCTTGCCGACGAAAAGGACGGAGATAGCGAACGCGGTGCATTTGCCGAAGGCCGAGTTCTTCGTGCCCTCCTTGAGATCGTTAAGACCTATGATCTCGCAGACCGCTGCGCTCAAGGTGGGCTCGATCCCGACAAGCGCGACTTCCCCGCCGGCGAGCCCGCCGGGGCTCACCCGTATCTCGGGAGAGTCGACGTGGACCTTGAACGGAGACACTTGCTGGTCGGCTCCGCCTTCTCCGTGGCGCCTCTCGCCCTGCCAAGCCAGTCATCGTGGTCGAAGATGACAGAGGCTCCCGAGGGCCGAGCTGTCCACCTCGGCACGAGATGCGTCGGCATGGGAGATGCAGAGCCGTTCGGGAGACCGGAGCGTTCTTCTCACGCCTGGATCAACGCCACGGAGGCGGTCATGGCCGCAAGTCGTTGGTCCAGTACCCCGTGACAGAGGTGGCCGACTATCTCGACGGGCGCTTACCTGGCGACCGCGTGCGACGGGAGATGTTCTCGGCCGCAAGTGAGCTTGCCTACCTGGCGGGCTGGACCGCTTTCGACAACGCCCAGCACTCCGTGGCACAGCCGCACTTCACCATCGCTGTGAAACTCGCCGCGCGAGCTGACGACCTCCGATGGCCGGCCATGTACTGCGCGCGATGGCTCATCAGGCTCTGGAACTCGGTCACCCGCAACAGGCTCTCGGCCTGGCCTCGGCTTCAGTGGAGGGTAAGCGCTACAGGTTTGCGAGCCCCAGGGAGAAGGCTTTTGGATGACATTGGCCAGCGCGATAGTCGGAGCGGTCATCGCGACCGCATCCGCCGCCCTGCTGGACCGCAGTCGCTGGCGCCGTGAGCAGCACGTGCGCACCATCGTTGTGGCGCCCCAGCTACAGCGGCGGGTGGTCCGGCACGGGGGAGGCAGCGACCGCGTCGTCGAGGATCTGCTCCCGCACAGCGGCGGTCATCGTGTTGATGGCGGCGGCCAGAGGGAGCAACTCACCGGCCGGCACCGGATTCGTGAGCAGGTCGCCGGATTCGCCGAGCGTGGTGATGGCCCTCCGGATCAGGCTCATCGCTTGGGGAGTCCTGGGGATCGCGTCGGCATTCAGGAGGTTCAGCATCGTCTCCAAGGCCTCGGCCAGCTCGCGGACCGCGTGGCGCAACTCGTCTGTATCAGGGAGTTCATCGTTCATGGCACAACGATCCCGCGCCGGCCGTGGATAGGCCAGTGCCCCGGATCCGCCCGGAGGCGGGCGCTTCACGTATGACTGCGTGCGCGGGATGAGCCTTGCCGGTGCCGGGTATCCCGGTCCCCCGGCTGCGAGGCCAGGACGGTGCGGGCATGCGAAAACTCGCGCCCTTGGCCTGGGGCATATACAGCGGTTCCTACAGGCGGCGGCGACCGGTGAAATCCAGGCACTGATGGACCTGCTGGCGCCCGAGGCCGTGCAGATCTCCGACGGTGGCAGGAAAGCGGTCGCCGCCCGCCGTCCGATCACCGGCCGCGCCGTAACCCGAGCGGCCAAGGGGCGAATGGGGCCCGGGGGGCCCGGCAGGGTCGGAGGTCGTGGTGGGACCGGAGGGCCCGGTGGGCGAGCTCGTGGCGGAAGCCGCCGGACGGGCGCCGCTGTCCTTGCCGCTGCCGCCGTCGGACAGCGACAGTCACAGCGCCCCGCCCGGAAGACCGGCACCGCCCAGCACGCAGATCGAGGCGGTCATACCGAGAACGGTCCGCGAGCGCACCGCTACCACGACCCGCCTCTCTTGTTGGCCCGCTCCTCAGCCTCTTCCCTGCTGCGTGCCACCGTCCGCCCCACCACGCAGGACACGAACACCGCACCACCGATGAACGCCATCAACTGGCCCACCGCGAAGCCCGTCTCCTCCGTCTCCATGATGTCCTCGTAGTCCAGGGTGCGGTGTGAATCCACGCGGGGCGTGCGTGGGTGACAGGCCCGAGCCGAGCGTGAAGAAGCTGCCCGAAAAGCGGAGCGACAGCGCAAGGAGAAGGCGGATCGCCGCAGCCTGAACGCCCCGGCGAACCTATGCGGTCACAGCACCTAATGGCCACCGATCAGGTACATCACGCCTACGAACAGGCCCAGCACGGTGGTCAGCCAGGCGAGGGCAACAAGGCATGCGAGGCAGCTGTCGCGCACGTTGGTGTTGGGTCGGGGGCTGCCGCTGCCGGCTTTGGGTGGAAGTGGGGCGTCGAGGCGTTCGCCGCCTTCGCCGTGGCCGTGCCCGTGGTGACTGCTGTGGTGCCCTGCATGGTGGCCTCCGGCGTGCCCTCCGTGCGCGCCACCATGCCCGCCGCCGTGCCCTCCGCCCCCATGGCCGCCTGCGTTCATCGCATCTCCCTTCGCTGGGCCCAGTCTGGCCGTGGTGGTCGGTATGCGGAAAGGCCGCCGATGGCCGGCGTCTGCGTCAGCGCGTATGACGGGAAGGTGCCTTCCGAGCCGTCCGTCGAGGTCTACATCGACCACAACGTGCCGCTCGCCAACGCCTGCCAATCCAGTGCCGACCTATGGGCCACAGCGCTGCGGCGGAAGTTCGCCAACGACCTCGTCAATCCGCTACTGATCGCGGTCTCGGCGTCGCCGAACCGTCAAAAGGGCGACCAGAGTCCCCACCAGCGGCCACCACCGCTGCGCATCCTGCGAGTGTGCACCTCCAGCCCCTCTCACGGAACAACGCCGGGGCCAAGACCCGGCGAACCTATGCGGTCACAGCACTAGGGGCTATCCGGTGGCTCATGTAACTGATATGCAGTCAGCGGGTGGTACGGAGTGACCCCGCCGGTTCAGGAGTAGGCCGCCGGAATCCGGGCAGGCGGCGGTGAAGAACGGACCACGAACAACGGAGTGAACACCATGCACGGCGGCGGAGGGTTCAGCGGGGGCGGCCACCACGGGGGTGGATTCAGCGGGCACCATCACAGCGGGGGGCTGGGCCACCACGGCAACCACCACCATCACACCGGGGACTCACAGGGCTTCGTCGGGATCCCCTTGTTCCGGCGTCGTGGGTCATCAGGCGATGCCACGGGAGTGGCTCCCCTGCGCGTGGTGCTGGGTCTGCTGCTGGCCGGGTTCATCATCGGGGCGCTGCTGGCGGCCCACTAAGGACTGTCCGGCGGGTCATGAGCAGAGCCAGAGGCGAATGGCAGCAACAGTCACGGTGCCGTAGAACACGTACCCCCTCTTGTCGAAGCGGGTGGCTACAGCACGGAAGCCCTTGAGCGCGTTGATCGTTCGCTCGACTTCATTGCGGCGCTTGTAGATCGTCTTGTCAGTGCCGGTGGGCCGACCGCCCGCGCTACCGCGGCGCCGGCGGTTGGCCCGCTGGTCCCTGCGCTCAGGAAGGGTGTGCTTGATCTGCCGACGCCGCAGATACCGGCGATTCCGGCGCGACGAGTACGCCTTGTCGCCACCCAGGTGATCGGGGCGCGTGCGCGATGACCGCCGGCTGGACGTGGGACACGGATGCGTTCGAGGACCGGGATCAGTTGCGGGGCATCGCCCCACTGGCCTGATGCAGGTCGCGGCCGTCGGGCGCACCACGCATGCTGCGCGGCGGGACGAGATATGGCACCCCTACGCCCAGGCCGATGACCGAGGGTTTCGCGCATCTTGTAGCTGGTGTTCAGGCAGTCCACGACATTGCGACCGAGGCGGTCTACCGCCGCGGCCACCAGGCCGTCGTAGGGACCCTTCTCGTCGCTCAGCCACGGGCCGAGCTTGGGCCGGGTCATCGGGTCCGTGGCTCCCGACACCTCCCAGTCGTCTGCCCAGCCGATGATGTGCCCGCCGACAGATGCGACGGCTGTCAGAACGTCCTCCCGTTGACGCTCCGGGGAGGATGTGGCCAGCTTCATGCGGGAAAGCCGCCGCACACCGAGCAGGCACTTTCCACATCCGTCATAGGGGCGTTCGATCATGTTCAGGTCCGCACCGCGCAAGGCTTCTCCGTTTCGGGCACGCAGGGTACGGAGATTTCGCGGCCACCCCCAGGACAATCTTGATCAGCCGGCCAGGAAGCTCAGTCGAACCTGACGGTGGGGATTGTCGACGTTCGTGTCGACCAGGCACACCGACTGCCAGGTGCCGAGCTCCAGCCGGCCCGCGAGCACGGGGAGGGTTGCGTGGGGTGGGACAAGGGCGGGGAGCACATGGTCGCGGCCGTGGCCGGGGCTGCCGTGGCGGTGGCGCCAGCGGTTGTCGGCCGGGAGGAGGTCGTGGAGGGCGGCCAGGAGGTCCTCGTCGCTGCCGGCGCCGGTTTCCAGTACGGCGATGCCGGCCGTGGCGTGCGGGACGAAGATGTTCAGCAGGCCGTCGCGTCCATCGGCCACCTCCCGGAGGAAGGCGGCGCAGTCGGCGGTGAGGTCGGCGACGGTCTCCGTGGAACCGGTGGTGAGGCTGAGGGTGCGGGTGGTGAATGCGGTGCTCATGGCTCCATTTTCGTACGAGGATCCGGCCGGTGCCCATGACCCGCCGAGCGGCCGGCGCAACGTCCGTGCAACAAAGGTCCACCAGCCGAGACGACGTTTGACCCCTCTCCGAGCGCACCGCTACGTTCGGCGACATGCCCAAGTCAGCCCAGCTCACCACGCGCGGTCATATCGACCTGTGTTGGGTGGCCTCCGCCGCGTGTCGCCGCGGCCGCTGACGCGCTCTCAGTTGTCTTAGCGCCTCGGGGCCGGCCCCTTGGGCAGCCCTCTTCGCCGGTTCCGCCGGATCCCCTTGTTCTTTCGTCGCCCGTGCGCTGCCGCCTTCCGGCCGGCCGCCTGGGCGTACTCCTCCCTGCCCATGGAGCTTCCATGACGCTCGACCAGGCCGTACGCGGCCATGCCCCACCCGACATCTCGAAGGATGCGACGAATGCGGTGAATGCGGTGAAAGCCGCGAAGACGGCGAAAGTTATAGAGGACAAGAGGGACGCGAAGGACACGCAGGACACGACGGTATCTGTCGTGGATGGTGGTGTGTCGTCGGGTGTGGCCGGGGCGCCCGAGCTCGCTCGTGTCACCCCCGTTTCCGGGCGTCGCCGGTCGGTGCCGCGCTGGCTGCGCCGCGCGTCGGGACCGGTGGGGCTGCTGGTGGTGTGGCAGGTGCTCAGCGCGAGTGGTGCGCTGCCGGCGGACATGCTGGCCTCGCCCGGGACCATTGCCGCCACCGCCGGTGATCTCGTCTCGGACGGGACGCTGCCTTCCGCGATGCTGGTGTCCCTCCAACGGGTCGCCGTCGGGCTGCTGTTGGGCGGGGTGGCCGGGATTGCGCTGGCGCTTGTCTCGGGGCTTTCGCGGCTCGGCGAGGATCTGGTCGATGCGACCGTGCAGATGCTGCGTTCCATCCCCTGGGTGGGTGTGATTCCGCTGTTCATCATCTGGCTGGGCATCGGAGAGGCGCCCAAGATCGCACTGATCTCGCTCGGGGTCGCCTTCCATCTCTATCTCAATGTGTATGCCGGGATCCGTGGTGTGGATGCCCAGTTGGTGGAGGCGGGGACTTCACTCGGGTTGAGCCGGTGGGGGCTGATCCGGCATGTGGTGCTGCCCGGTGCGCTGCCGGGGGCCATGACCGGGCTGCGGTACTCGCTGGCCACCGCATGGCTCGCCCTGGTCTTCGGCGAGCAGGTGAACGCCGATGACGGACTCGGCTTCCTGATGAACCAGGCCCGGGAGTTCTTCCGTACCGATGTGATCGTGGTGTGCCTGGTCGTCTACGCGATCCTCGGGCTCATCGCCGACTTCGTCGTCCGCACACTGGAAAGGCTGTTGCTGCAATGGCGACCGACGTTCACGGGGCAGTGAGCACCACGAGCCCCGGCACCGCCGTCGAGGTCGGCGGGCTGGTGCGCGCCTTTGACGGGCGGGCCGTCATCGACGGTCTTCAACTGACCATCAGGCCAGGCGAGTTCGTGGCATTGCTCGGGCGCAGCGGATGCGGCAAGTCGACGCTGTTGCGGGTGCTGGCCGGGCTCGACCGGGAGATCGAGGGCGAGGTGCTGGTGCCGCGCCGCAAGGCGGTGGCATTCCAGGCGCCGCGGCTGATGCCGTGGAAGCGGGTGTGGCGCAATGTGCTGCTCGGGCTGCCGGGCCGGCCCGAAAAGGCCGCTGCGGTAAGGGCGTTGGAGGAGGTCGGGCTCGGCCATCGGGCGGATGCCTGGCCGAAGACGCTCTCCGGCGGGGAGGCGCAGCGTGCGTCGCTTGCCCGTGCGCTGGTGCGGGAACCCGACCTGCTGTTGCTCGACGAGCCGTTCGGTGCGCTCGATGCGCTGACCCGGATCAAGGCTCAGCGCCTGGTGGCCGAGCTGTGGCGGGAGCGCGGCTGCGCGGTGCTGCTGGTCACTCATGACGTGGAAGAGGCGCTGTTGCTCGCCGACCGCGCGCTGGTCATGGAGGACGGCCGGATCGCGTACGAGACCGAGGTGGAGCTGCCTCGGCCGCGCGATATCTCCGATCCGCGATTCGCCGCGCTGCGGGCCTGCCTCCTCGACCGGTTGGGTGTCGAGGAGACGGACGAGACGGAGGAGAGGGAGGAGAGGGAGGAGAGGGAGGACGGGGAGGAGACGGAAGCTGGGTCGGGGGGCAGCGGTGTGGCCGAGTCGCCTACGGAGGGCGCGGGGGAGTTCGAGGGCGATGCGGAGTCCGATGCCGATGCGCCGTCCGATGCCGACGCGCCCCCTGTGCCCCCCGCTCCCCTGACCAAGTCAGCCGCCGCATCCCCCTCCACCCCCGCGGCCCCCGCAGCCTGACCCAGCCCCATGCCCCCTGCCCCGCCCCACCGCCCAGCCCCTCAGCACGGCCCCCAGCACAGACAGCACAGACAGCACAGAACGGATACCCCATGAGACCACGGCACCTCACCCCCGCCCTCCTGCTCCCGCTCACCCTGGTGCTGGCCGCGTGCGGTGGTTCGCCGCGGGCCGGCAGCGCTTCGGGAGGCACCGGGAGCGGGACCGACGGAAAGGGTTCGGTGACCCTCAACGTCGGTGACCAGAAGGGGGGTTCGGAGGCGTTGCTGCGAGCCGCCGGTGAGCTGGACCATCTCTCGTACAAGATCAAGTGGTCGACGTTCACCTCCGGTCCGCCGCTGCTGGAGGCGGTCAATGCCGGGGCCGTCGACGTCGGAGCGGTCGGTAACACGCCGCCCGTGTTCGCCGCGGCCGCGAACTCGAAGATCAAGGTGGTCGCGGGGTCGCACAGCAGGTCCGACGGGGAGGCGATCCTGGTGAAGAAGGGCTCGCCGCTCAAGCGGCCGGCCGATCTGAAGGGCAAGTCCATCGCGGTGGCCCAGGGCAGCTCGGCGAACTATCAGCTGGTCGCCTCGCTGAAGCAGGCCGGGCTGTCGCCCAAGGACGTCAAGCTCAGCTACCTTCAGCCGGCCGATGCGCTCGCCGCCTTCTCGCGGGGCAAGGTGGACGCCTGGGCGGTGTGGGACCCGTACACCTCGCAGGCGCTCGACCAGGCCGATGCCCGGGTGCTGACCACCGGACAGGGCCTGGTCAACGGGCTGAGCTTCCAGGTCACCGCGCCCGCCACGCTCGCCGACAAGAAGAAGTCCGCGGTACTCAAGGACTACGTCGACCGGCTGCGGCGGGCGCAGAACTGGGTCTTCAAGCACCCGGATGTCTGGGCGAAGGCATGGGCGAAGGAGACGGGGCTGCCGCAGAACGTGGCGCTGGACGCGGTCAAGCGGACCCGGGGCACCACGATTTCGGTCGCCCTGGACAAGGCCGCCATCGCCTCCGAACAGCAGATTGCCGACTCGTTCGCCAAGCTCAAGCTGATCCCCCGCACCTTCGACTTCGGGTCGTTCGTCGACCCCCGCTTCAACGGCGACCTGCCGCCTTCGAGCACGGCGCCGCGCACCTACGGAAAGGCCACCTGAGATGTCCGTACACCTGCATTGGTTTCTGCCGACCGGCGGCGACGGGCGGACCCTCGTCGACCGGCATGCCTACACGGACGGCGGTATCCGGCGGGACCGGATCACCCCGGTCAGTGGGGTGCGCGCCCCGGATATCGAGTATCTGGCCCAAATAGCCAAGGCTGCCGAGCAGTTGGGCTTCGAGGCGGTGCTCACGCCGACCGGTACGTGGTGCGAGGACGCGTGGCTGACGACGGTGGCGCTCACGCAGGTCACCGAGCGGCTGAAGTTTCTGGTCGCCTTCCGGCCCGGGGTGATCTCGCCGGTGCTGGCGGCGCAGATGGCGGCGACGTATCAGCGGATCTCGCGCGGACGGCTGCTGCTGAATGTGGTCACCGGTGGTGACTCGACCGAGCAGAAGCGGTTCGGGGATCATCTCGACCATGACCGGCGGTATGCGCGTACGGATGAGTTTCTGCAGGTCGTACGGGGTGTCTGGGGCGGCACACCGTTCGACTTCCAGGGCGAGCACTACCAGGTCGACGGCGGACTGACGGCACTGCCGCCGGATCCGCTGCCGCAGATTTTCTTCGGCGGCTCGTCGCCGGCCGCGGGACCGGTCGCAGCCCGGAATGCGGATGTGTATCTGACCTGGGGCGAGCCGCCGGAGCAGGTCAAGCAGAAGATCGACTGGATTCGGGGACTGGCGGAGAAGGAGGGGCGTACGGTCCGGTTCGGTATCCGGCTGCACACGATCTCGCGGGATTCGTCGAAGGAGGCGTGGGCAACCGCCGGGCGGCTGCTCGACGACCTCGATCCGGAGACGGTCGCGGCCGCGCAGCAGGCCCTGGGCAAGAGCGAGTCGGTGGGTCAGCAGCGGATGCTCGCGCTGCACGGCGGCTCGCGCGACAAGCTGGAGATCTCGCCCAATCTGTGGGCGGGAGTGGGTCTGGTACGGGGCGGGGCGGGCACCGCGCTGGTCGGCAGCCATGCCGAAGTGGCCGACCGGATCGAGGAGTACCACGCCCTGGGCATCGAGCACTTCGTCCTCTCCGGCTACCCGCATCTGGAGGAGGCGTACTGGTTCGGGGAGGGCGTGCGGCCGGAGCTTGCCGCCCGCGGGCTGCTGGATGCGGTCCCGTCGCCGCTGGAGGGCGTACCGGCCGCGAACGGCCGTCCGGCGTCGGCGCCGGGCGGGGCGCCCTTGCTGGTGGCGGGGGGACGCTGACGATCATCTCGGTCAGCGGATGCTTTGGGTGGGGCGGCGACCTCGCCACGGGTGCCGCGGCGGGCATCCCGGCCTGACTTTTCCCCGACGGGAAGACGCGGCCCCCTCCCCTAGTTAGTAGAAGCATGAACTACAGCGGTGGGCACGCAGTCGAGACCAAGGTCGAGGTCCTGGTGATCGGCGCCGGCCAGGCCGGCCTGGCCGCCGCCTTCCATCTGAGGCGGGCCGGCTACATACCGGACCGGGATTTCGTGGTACTCGACCACTCGCCGCGCCCCGGCGGCGCCTGGCAGTTCCGGTGGCCCACGCTGACGTACGACAAGGTCCACGGGATGCACGCGCTGCCGGGGATGGAGCTGACCGGCGCCGATCCGCACCGCCCGTCGTCCGAGGTCATCGGCGCGTACTTCGACAGCTACGAGCAGACCTTCGGGCTGCGGGTGCACCGGCCGGTAAGCGTGCTGGCGGTGCGCGAGGGCGCTGGGGGTCCCCCCTGGACGGAGCCCGTCGGAGCCCTTGGGCAAGGACGGCTGCTGGTCGAGACATCGCACGGGACGTATGCGACGCGGGCGCTGATCAATGCGACCGGGACCTGGGACCGGCCGTTCTGGCCGCGGTTTCCGGGGCAGGAGACGTTCGGCGGGCGGCAGGTGCACAGTGCGCAGTACGGCGGTCCGGAGGCGTTCCGCGATGCCCGGGTCGTGGTGATCGGCGGCGGCACCTCGGCCGTGCAGCAGCTGCTGGAGATCGCGCCGGTGGCGGCGGCCACGACCTGGGTGACGCGTCGGCCGCCCGTCTTTCGCGAGGGGCCGTTCGGCGAGGACGAAGGGCGGGCCGCCGTCGCGCTCGTCGAGGAGCGGGTCCGGCAGGGGCTGCCGCCGCGCAGCGTGGTGAGCGTGACCGGGCTGCCGATGACAGAGGCGATCCGGCGGGCCCGCGAGAGCGGCGTACTGGAGCGGCTGCCGCTCTTCGAACGGATCACGCCCACCGGAGTGAGCTGGCCGGACGGGCGCACGGTCGAGGCCGACGCCCTCCTCTACGGGACCGGATTCCGCGCCGCCATCGACCATCTCGCCCCGCTGAAGCTGCGCGAGCGGGGCGGCGGCATCCGGATGGCGGGCACCCGCACGCTGCGCGACGCACGGGTGCACCTGGTGGGATACGGGCCGTCGGCGAGCACCATCGGCGCCAACCGCGCGGGCCGGGCCGCGGTGCGGGAGATCCGGCAGCTGCTGGCGCGGGACCGGACAGCGGCCGCCGCGCGGTGATCCGGCGAGGCCGACCGGCCGGCTACGCGCCCCGCAGCCTCGCCTCGTACGACGACGCCGCGTGCTCGACCAGGCCGATCAGCACCTCCTTGCAGGACGCGCGGTCGCGGGCGTCGCACAGCAGGACGGGGGTGTCCGGGTCGAGGTCCAGCGCTCGGGCCACCTCGTCGGACCGGTGGGCGCGGGCGCCGTCGAAGCAGTTGACGGCGACGACGAAGGGGATGCCGCGGTGTTCGAAGTAGTCGATGGCCGAGAAGCTGTCGGCCAGCCGGCGGGTGTCGGCGAGTACCACCGCGCCGAGCGCGCCCTGCGCCAGCTCGTCCCACAGGAACCAGAAGCGGTCCTGGCCCGGGGTGCCGAACAGATACAGCGCCAGGTCGTCGTGGATGGTGATGCGTCCGAAGTCCATCGCGACGGTGGTGGTGGTCTTGTGCTGTACCCCGTCGAGACTGTCGACGGGACGTCCGGCCTCGGTCAGCCGCTCCTCGGTGCTGAGCGGGCGGATCTCGCTGACCGAGCCGACCAGGGTCGTCTTGCCGACGCCGAACCCTCCGGCCACCAGGATCTTGAGGGCCATGAAGGAGCCGGAGGAGTGGGAGCCCGACGAATCAGAGCGCGCGGAGTCCATCGATCACTTCCTTGAGAATGTGCGCATCGGGCAACTGGGCGGCCGGAACGGGGCGGTTGACATGGATCAGTTCCGCCGTCAGCAGATCGCTCAGCAGCACCCGGACCACCCCGAGCGGCAGCCCGGAGTCGGAGGCGATATCGGCCACCGCGCGGGGGCGTTCACCGCACAGCGCGAGAATGGTGCGCTGCTCGGGCGAGAGCGCGGGGACGTCGTCGTCGGGTGGGGGCTCGGCCTGTACGACGGCCATCAGCTCGAAGGCTTCGCTGCTGGGCCGGGCCCGCCCCGCCGTCATCGCGTAGAGCCGGACCATCGGCCCCGCTTCGTCGTCGTACCAGTGCGGGGTGGAGTCGGTCATGAGCGGCCGGTCACTCCACTCCGGCGCGCTCGGGCGTGCCGAGGTGTTCGCCGACCCGCTTGACCAGCCGGGCCATCTCGTAGGCGACCAGGCCGATATCGGCCTCGGCATCGCCGAACACGCCCAGGCACGACCCGTCCCCCGCCGCCACGACGAAGAGGAAGCCGCCCTCCAGCTCGACCATGGTCTGGATGACCTGGCCGGCCGCGAAGTGCCGGCCGGCGCCCTTGGCGAGGCTGTGGAAGCCGGAGGCGATGGCGGCGAACCGTTCACTGTCGTCGCGGCTCAGTCCGGTGGACGTACCGACGGCCAGCCCGTCGCCGGAGAGGACCACGGCGCAGCGGATCTCGAGTACACGGGACACCAAGTCGTCGAGAAGCCAGTTGAGTTCACCTGAGAGGTGCGCGTGGGGATGGGGGTGGGGATGCTGCTCAGTGGTCATCGGGGGTGTTCTCCTTGGGTGTCGTCCCCATGGGACGGATGCTCGTCGGCACCGTTGCGCTGCGGGTGAGTGGCGGCGTCGCGGCCGCGGGTCCAGCCGGCACGCAGGGACGCCATGGTGGCGCGGGCCTGCTCCGGGGAGCGGCGGGGTGCGGGAGTGCCCTCGGCACGGGGGACCCACTCGGGGTGTTGCTGCGGGTCCTTGCGCAGGGCGGCGGCGAGGTTGGCCTGGCGGACGCGGCGGGGCAACGGACCCTCGAGGTCGGCCCGGGTGGGTTCCGGGGTGACCGGGGGTGCCTCCGGGGCGGGCCCGGGTGCGGGTTCCGCCCGTACGGGCCGCTCCGGCGCCGGGGGGAGGGCGTTGCGCGGACGGTTCGCGGCACCGAGCGCCCGTGCCGTGGCGGGCCGCCGCCGGTGGTACAGCGAGGTCATCTCCTCCTCCGCCGCGCCGTCCCCCTCGGCCACCGCCTCGGCCAGCAGGGCGTCGGGCAGCAGCACCACGGCCGTGACGCCGCCGTACACCGAGGGCTGCAACGTCACCTGGACCTTCTGGCGATGGGCAAGGCGGTTGACCACGAAGAGGCCGAGCTGTTCGGTGTCCAGAAGGTCGATCTCGTCCGCGTCCGCGATACGGCGGTTGGCCTCGGCCAGCGCCTCCTTGCCCATGCCGAGCCCACGGTCCTGGATCTCCAGGACGATGCCCGTGCCCACCCGCTCGGCGCCGACCTTCACCTTGGTGTGCGGTGGCGAGAACATCACGGCGTTCTCGACGAGTTCGGCGAGCAGATGCGTGAGGTCGGCGACCGCGCCGCCGGTCAGTCGCGCATCGGTCACCGCCGACACCTCGACCCGAGCGAAGTCCTCGACCTCGGCGACCGCCGCCCGCACCACGTCCAGCAGCGGTACGGGATGCCGCCAGCCGCGGCCGGGCGCGGCGCCGGAGAGGATGATCAGGCTCTCGGCGTGCCGCCGCATGCGGGTGGTGAGGTGGTCGAGCCGGAAGAGGTCTTCCAGTTCCACCGGGTCTTCGGTACGGCGTTCCATGGTGTCCAGCAGGGCGAGCTGACGGTGCAGCAGCAGCTGGCTGCGCCGGGCGAGGCTGACATACACGCCGGAGATGCCGCTGAGCGCCGCGGCACGGTCGGCGGCCGCCTTGAGCGCGGTGCGGTGCACTGCCACCAGGGCCTCGCCCACCTGCCCCACTTCGTCGTGGCCAGTGCTGTGGTCGCCGCCGAGCGGGGCGACCGCATCGATGTCGACGGGCTTGCCGGCGTACAGCCGGCGCAGCGACTCGGGCAGCTCGCGGCCCGCGACGCGGAGAGCGGAGTTGCGTAGCTCCTCCAGCTCGATGACGAGCCGGCGGCCGATCTTCACGGAGATGAGGAGGGACAGCAGCACACCGGCCAGTCCCAGGATCACCGCGATGCCGGGGCCACCGAGGGTGTCGAGGGACAGCGGATCGGCGTCGTGGGCCGCGCCGGTGCTCGCCGACCGCTGTGCCGTGCGCAGTGCGCGCAGGACCGTGCCGTTCGTCTCGCTCCAGTGGGTGGCGGGGCCGGCGGTGGCGGCGGGTGTGCCCGCGCCGGCGTCCCGTACGGCGTCCTCGGCGGACCGGAGGTCGCGGTACGCCGCCCCGTTCAGGATCCGGTGATACGCGGCGGCGTCGGCGGGCCGCAGGTCGTCGACCGCGCCGGCGAACAGTTCGCGCTGGGTGTGCACGGCCCCGGTGAAGGAGTCGAACTGCGCGGCCGACATCCGTCCGGCCGCCTGGGCGGCGCCGAGCACCGCGTCCTCGCGGGCGATGGCCTCCCGGGCGCGGGCGAGCTCCAGGACGACGCGCAGCTCCGAGGAGCCGGCCGGGTTCTGCAGACCGGTCAGGGCGCCGACGGTGGCCAGACCGTGGTCGACGACGTCGGTATAGCCGCCGACCGTACGGTCCGGAGAGGTGCTGCCGGTGTCGTTCCGGGCGCGCAGCGTGGAGAGTGCGTCGGCGTCGCGCATCAGGCGGTCGATCCGGCCGGGCAGATCGGGGTCGATGCCCTCCGCGTCGGCGCTGCCCCCGTTGACGCCGTCCCGGAGCGCGGTCGCGGCGGCGTCGGTGGCCCGCTGCCGGTCGCGCAGCGCCTGCTGACGTCCGGCGCTCGGGGCGGCGACGGCGCGCGCCGCGGCGCTGCGCTCGTCCTGGACGGCGGCAACGAAGTCTCCGACCGGCGCCAGCAGCGTGGTGTTGATCTCCTTGAGCCGGTCGATGTCGGAGACATTCCGCGCGGAGGTGACCGTGGCGAAGGCCCACAGGGCGATCAGCGAGACGACGGGCACCATCAGCAGCGCGACGATCTTCGAACGTACGGATCGGGGCATCAAACGGGGCAGCGACCTGTGCCGACGACGGCGGTAATTCCCTCTTGATTCCCTGGACTTGGGACGGCCAGGCGGCGGCGTGCCCCCATCGGACCCGGATGGGCCCAGGTTCTCTCGCACGTGCATGAATTCCTCAAGAGGTCAGGAAGAAAGGGGGAGTTCGGTATCGCGCCACGATTGTGCGGAGGCGGAGGCGGAAGCGGAGGCGGCGCGCTCGCGAGCAGTCGGCGACAATGCGACAAAGGCCACCGTGAGGAAGAGAAATGACCCGAGTACGACGGTCAGGGGAAAGATGAATTCCATTGGTGTGGCACCGGCAAGCGGCGCGCGGGAAGGCGCCAGATCGATGCGTACGGCGGCCATTCCGGTGTAATGCATGCTGGTGACGGCGACGCCCATCACCAGGGAGGCGAGGGCCGCACCGGCCGCGCCGCGCACGCTGAGCGCGGCCCACAGCGCGGCCGTTGCGGCGGCGACGGCGATGCCGACGGAAAGCGCGACCAGGACGGGGTCGTAGCCGACGTGCCCGTGCAGGCGCATCGCGGCCATGCCCAGGTAGTGCATGGTGGCGACGCCAACGCCGGTGCCCAGGCCGCCGAGCAGCAGCGAGCGCAGCCGGGCGGAGCCGTAGCCGACCGTGAAGACGCCGGCGCCGACGACCGCCATGGCGACGAGCAGGCTGAGCACGGTCAGCGGGACGTCGTAGCGGATCGGGGTGCCGGTGACGCCGAATCCGAGCATCGCGATGAAATGCATGGTCCAGATGCCGGAGCCGATGGCGACGGAGGCGGTCAGCAGCCAATTACGGCGCGAGCGGCCTTCGGCGGCCAGCGCCCTTACGGTGCAGCGCAGTCCGAGAGCGGATCCTACGCACGCCATCGCATAGGCGAGGACGGGAGATACCCAGCCCGCGCTGAAGTGGTGCATGTGGCCCACGGAGTTTCCTTTCGCGTTTTTGGTTCGCGGCGACGGACGCTAACACGTGATCGTCTTGTGAAACTCGTGCGCATCCGGAGATCAATTCGCGCAGGAATACGGACCTTTTCACGCAGCGTTGCACTACCGGTGAGTTCCGTGCAGGCCACGCTGGGTAAATGTCCGCCATTGCCCGGCACCGGCACTCCTGATTGCGCGTCAATTTCGGGCCCTTGGCAGTCGGCCGCCCATTCGGCAACAAAGATCGGCAATGAGAAAGGTCACGGCAATCGCGACAGGCATGCCCGGATATGCCCAACCACCGGCCCACGAAGGGGAAGAGGTATGGCATACGGGACACTTCCCCCTGTAACCCCGGCGGGAACAAACGAACGCGGGATCGAATGTTCGCTAGAAAGTGTGATCGAACTCGGGAGGGGTTCCCGGGGTGCGTCGCGTCGGGTGATGCTTACGGGGCGCAAGCGACGGGCTGCAGACCGTTACGGCGCCTCCGGTCGACATCCCTTGCTGGGCCGGAGAGTTGGTCCCACAACACAAACTTGCTCAACTTGCTCAAGGAGAAGTAGCCAGATGAACATCGTCACCAACCTGCTCGCCGGCGTCGTCCACTTCCTGGGTTGGCTCGTCTGACAGACCTCGTAACACGGCGCCGCCCCTCCCTGTCCCGGGAGGGGCGGCGCTTTCCGTAGACGGTGCTGACGGGGCTGTCGTACGGCGGGCCTACTTGTCCAGCTTCTGCCGCGACGTCTCCGGCAGCGTCAGATAGACACCGAACGACACCAGGCACAGCACGGCCACATACCAGGGGAACAGCCCGGCGTGCCCGGCCTGCTTGAACCAGGTGCCGACGTACGGGGCGGTGCCGCCGAAGAGGGCCACGGTGAGGGAGTACGGGAAGCCGATTCCGGCCGCCCGCACCCTCGCGGGGAACAGCTCGGCGTTCACGGCCGCGGCGATCGCCGTATATCCCGTCAGCAGCACCATGCCCGCGCACTGCACCAGCAGGAGCGAGACCCATGCGTCGGAGACCAGGTGCAGCAGCGGGACCGCCAGAAGCGCGAAGCCCAGGGAGAAGCCGAGCAGCAGCGGTTTGCGGCCGATGCGGTCCGAGAGCAGCCCGCCCAGCGGCTGCAGCAGGGCGAAGAACGCCAGCGAGATGGTGCCGACGGTGAGCGAATCGCCCTTGTCGAAACCCGCGTTGACCTGCGCATAGGTGGGCAGGTAGGTGGTCCAGGTGTAGTAGGCGATGGTGCCGCCCACGGTGACGCCGCAGATCAGCAGGGACTGGCGGGGATAGCTGCGCAGCGCCTCGAAGAGGCCGGGCCGCTCGGCTTTCCGCTGCTCCGCGGTCGGGGTCTCCCCCGCTGAGTCAAGAGCTTGGGGAAGGGTCTCCTGGGCGCCCCGCCGGATCCACAGCCCGAGCAGGCTCAGCAGCGCGCCCCCCAGGAACGCCACCCGCCAGCCCCACTGCCCCATCTGCCCCTCGGTGAGCTGCCCGGCGAGCAGCGCCGCGGTCCCCGAGGCCAACAGCTGGCCGATGCTGGTCGAGACGTACTGGAAGCTGGAGAACAGCCCGCGCCTGCCGGGTCCGGCCGATTCGACGAGGAAGGTCGTGGAGGCCGCGAACTCGCCGCCCACCGACAGGCCCTGCACCAGGCGGGCGATCACCAGGACCACGGGGGCCAGCACGCCGGCGCTCGCGTAGGTAGGGGTGACCGCGACCAGCAGGCTGCCGCCGCCCATCATCAGGATCGTGAGGGTCAGCGCGGTCCGCCGGCCGCGGCGGTCGGCGACCGCGCCCATCAGCAGTCCGCCGACCGGCCGCATGAAGAAGCCGACCGCGAAGACGGCGAAGGAGGACAGCAGCGGCACCAGGGAGTTGCCGCTGGCCTTGGGGAAGACCTGCTCGGCGAAGTAGGCCGCCAGGAAGGAGTACGCGTACCAGTCGTACCACTCGACGGCATTGCCCACGGAGGCGGCGGCCAGCTGGCGTAGCCGCGACGGCGGGCGGGCTTCCTTGGGTGCCCGGTCCTCGGTTATGTCCTGTGCGCTCGGCATGGTCCTCCGCTCCCGGTCCTTCCCGGTCCTTCTCCTGCGCCTGCTGCTGGGGCAGGATGATCCGACAGGTGATCATGTACCGGCGAGGCGGGTGGCCGCCAGAGCACGCGGCGGCCGAAAGGAGATGGCAACGTGCGTGTCGCACTGTTCGTCACCTGTATCAATGACGCGCTCCATCCGCGGACAGGGCAGGCGGTGGTCACCCTCCTGGAACGGCTGGGGGTGAAGGTCGACTTTCCGGCCGAGCAGTCCTGCTGCGGCCAGCCCCAGTTCAACACCGGCTACCGGCACGCCACCGAGCCGCTGGTACGCCGCTTCGACCGGGCGTTCAAGGACTACGAGTACGTCGTCACCCCGTCCGGCTCGTGCGCGGCCATGGTGCGGGACAACTACCCGCGGATCGGGGCGAAGGCGGCCGCCGAGGGCCGTGGCCGGGAGCTCGCCGACGCGGCGGCGCTCGCGGTGCCCAAGACGTACGAGCTGACGGAGTTCCTGGTGGATGTGCTGAAGGTGGAGGACGTAGGCGCCTACTACCCGCATACCGTCACCTATCACCCCACCTGCCACGGGCTGCGGATGCTGGGCCTGGGCGACCGCCCCCGGCGGCTCCTTTCGCACGTCAAGGGGCTGGAGCTGCGCGAGCTGCCGGGCGCCGAGGAGTGCTGCGGGTTCGGCGGCACCTTCGCGGTGAAGAATCCGGCGGTCTCGGCGGCGATGGGCGCCGACAAGGTCCGCCATGTCCTCGAGACCGGCGCCGAGGCGGTCTGTACGGTCGACAACTCCTGTCTGCTGCACATCGGCGGCACCCTCGCCCGGCAGGGCGCCGCGGTCCGCCCGGTCCACATCGCCGAAATCCTGGCCGGCACCGAGGACAGTGCCGGGAACGGCACCGAGGACCGCGCCGGGCGCCGTACGCCTGCCGGTACGGAAGGGAGCGCGCGGTGAGCGGCACCTATCTGGGCATGCCCGCCTTCCCCAAGGCCGCGGCCGCCTCCACCCGTGACACGCAGCTGCGCGCCAATCTCACCCACGCCACCCACACCATCCGCGACAAGCGGGCCAAGGCCGTCGCCGAGCTGGACGACTGGGCGCAGCTGCGGGCCGCGGGCGCCGCCGTCAAGGACCGTACGCTGCGCCATCTCGATCACTATCTGGAGCAGCTGGAGACGGCGGTCACCGAAGCGGGCGGGCAGGTCCACTGGGCGGCGGACGCCGACGAGGCCAACCGGATCGTCACCCGGCTGGTGCGGGAGACCGGCGAGCGGGAGGTCGTCAAGGTCAAATCGATGGCGACGCAGGAGATCGGGCTGAACGAGGCGCTGGCCGAGGCCGGTATCCGCGCGTACGAGACGGATCTGGCGGAGCTGATCGTGCAGCTCGGCAATGATCTGCCGTCGCACATTCTGGTGCCGGCGATCCACCGCAACCGTTCCGAGATCCGGGACATCTTCCGCCGGGAGATGGGTAGTTGGGGCCGTCCGGCGCCCGAGGGGCTGACCGACACGCCCGCCGATCTGGCGGAGGCGGCGCGGCTGCATCTGCGGGAGAAATTCCTGTCGGCGAAGGTCGGGATCTCCGGCGCCAACTTCATGGTGGCCGAGACCGGCACGCTGGTGGTCGTCGAGTCCGAGGGCAACGGCCGGATGTGTCTGACCCTGCCCGAGACGCTGATCTCCGTCGTCGGCATCGAGAAGGTCGTGCCCACCTGGCAGGACCTGGAGATCTTCCTCCAGCTGCTGCCCCGCTCGTCCACCGCCGAGCGGATGAACCCGTACACCTCCACCTGGACGGGGACCACGGACGGCGACGGCCCGGAGACCTTCCATCTGGTCCTCCTCGACAACGGGCGCACCGACACCCTCGCCGACACCGTCGGACGGCAGGCGCTGCGCTGCATCCGCTGCTCGGCATGCCTGAACGTCTGCCCGGTGTACGAGCGAGCCGGCGGGCATGCGTACGGCTCGCCCTACCCCGGCCCGATCGGCGCCATCCTCACCCCTCAACTACGCGGTATGGCAGGCCCGTTGGAGGCCTCTTTGCCCTATGCCTCGTCGCTGTGCGGGGCCTGTTACGAGGTGTGCCCGGTGGCCATCGACATCCCCGAGGTGCTGGTGCATCTGCGGGAGCGGGTGGTGCAGGGCGGTCCGGTGGCCCGGGGCGGGGCCCGTACGGTCCTCAAACCGGCCAAGGGGCACGCCGCGGAGCGGGCCGCGATGCGCGCGGCGGGCTGGGTTTTCGACCGTCCGGGGGTGCTCCGCGCCGGGATGCGCCTGGCAGCCCGCACGAGGCGGCTCCACCCACGGCGGCTGCCGGGGCCGGGGCGGGCCTGGTCGGACACCCGTGATCTGCCGGCGGTGCCGGCCGAGTCGTTCCGCGACTGGTGGCAGCGCACCCGCGGCGAGACCGCACCGGAGCAGCAGGGAGGCGCCAAGTGAGCGGCCGGGACGTGGTGTTGGGGCGGGTGCGGCGGGCCTTGGCGGATGTGCCGGGCGGTGAGCGGCCGGGCGATCCGCCGGTGGCCCGCGACTACCGGCGGGTGCACGGCTCGCGGACGACCGCGGAGACGGTCGATCTGCTCGCCGAGAACCTCGCGGACTACCGGGCGATCGTGCATCGCTGTGGCGCGGAGGGGCCGGCGGCGCTGATCGGCCGGCTTCTGACGGAGCGCGGGGCCCGGACGGTGGTGGTGCCGCCGGGACTGGAGGCGACATGGCTGGCGGGCTCCGATGTCACCGCCGTCGAGGACCGTACGTCCACCACGCCCTATGAACTCGATGCCGTGGACAGTGTGGTGACGGGCTGCGCGGTGGCCATCGCCGAGACCGGCACCCTTGTGCTGGATGCGGGGCCCGACCAGGGCAGACGCCGGATCACGCTGGTGCCCGACCATCACATCTGTGTCGTACGCGTCCCGGATCAGGTCGTCGGCTCGGTGCCCGAGGCGCTGCCGCGGCTGTCGCCGGGCCGGCCGCTGACGTGGATCTCCGGCCCCTCCGCGACCAGCGATATCGAGCTCGACCGGGTCGAGGGGGTGCACGGGCCGCGGACGCTGGAGGTGATTTTGCTGGCGGCCGACGAGGGGGCGGGCTGAGTTCTCGGGACGGGCGCGGGGCGCGTCCGCGGGCTCCGACAGGTGTGCGACCCCGTTGTCAGTGGGGACTTTTAGACTGATCGGGATGCCATATCCGCGCATCAGGTGCGGGGTTGCGCCGTCCGGGGGGAGGGAGCAGAGGATGCTGCGGCAGCGCGTACGACCACAGGTGTCCCGCGCGGGCGGCGGGAGGCCCGCTCCGGGTCCCGGAGCGCCCTCGCGATCGCCGTCGGATGCGCCCGCCTCCGCTCCCTCCCGGGTGCTCACCTGGCTCGGGCGGCTGGGCGCGCCGGCCGCCGCGTTCGCGGTGTTCCAGGCGCTGTTGGGGGTCCTGCCGGAGAATCTGGCGGGCGAGGTGGCGCGGTATGGCGTGGCGGCGACGGCCGGCGTCGGGGCGGGCGTGGCGGTCTGGCTCGCGGCCGCCCTGGTGCAGGCCCGCGCCGCGGCCGGTGCGCGGCCGCCGGCGCCCGCTCTCACCCCGTCGCCGGCGGGTTCGCTGCCGGAGCTGATGGACGGCGCGTACGAGACGCTGCGGCGCGGCCTCTCGGTGATCGAGGTGCCCGGCCGGGGGCCGCTCAGCGGCTGGCCGCACTCCCTGGCGGAGAACGATCCGCCGGTGCATCCGACGGCGTTCGGTACGGCCTACGGCCTGCATCTCCTCCTGGACATCGCGCCGCTCGACGGCCGAATACGGGCCGGTGAGGTCGCCGAGACGCTGTGGCGGCTGCGGCTGCCCGGCGGCGGCTGGGCCGCGCGCTCGCAGGGCGGCGGGGCGCGCCCCGAGGTGACCGCGATCGTGCTGGGCGCACTGGCGCGGGCCGGGGCCGATCCCCGGCTGCTGGAGTCCGAAGTCCGCTCCTGTGAGGTGCTGTTGGACCCGGAGCATGACGCGCCGGGGCTGGCCAACACCTATGTGGTGACGAATGTGCTGCGTGGGCTGCTGCGGGCCGCGCCCGGTTCGGCCGCGCTGGGCGGGCTGCGCAATGTGCTGGTGAACGGCGCCACGAGCGATCCCGTACGCGGCAACCACCGCTGCTGGGGAGCGGCGCTGACCACGGGGCGCGGCAATCCCGCGCCGTCCGCGGCGCACACCGCGCGGGCTGTGGTGACGCTGGACCGGGCGGCGCGGGTGCTGGGTGAGGATGCGCGGCAGCATGCGGTGCGCGAGGAGGGGCTGCGCTGGCTGCTGGCGGGCGGCGCGGGCGATCTGGAGAGCTGTCAGGAGGAGGTACGGCGGCCGGGCCAGGAGGATCCGCTGCATCAAGAGCTGCTGTCGGTACGGCATTTCGCGGCCGCGTGGGTGGCCCGTGCGCTGATGACGGACGGGGCGCGGCGGATAGCGGCGGACGGCGTCGGGGTGGCCGTGTGGGAGGCGCAGCTGACCACTGCCGTGGCGCGGGTCCACGGCATGCAGCAAGGCGGGGTGTGGCGGTGGGACGACGGGCCCATGGGACACCCGGTGTGGATGACGTATCAGGGCCTGTCGGTGCTGCGCCGGCATGCGCTGATGGTCTACCGGCCGTAAAGGGCGGCCGGATTCGGGTGCACGCGGCCCGCCGGCGGTCGGCGGCGCGGGTGAACGGGAGGCAGGCATGCAGGTCGAGGAAGCCCGGCGGCTGCTGTCGGACCGGCTGGGCGGCGGGCCGCTGCCGCCGTCGCCCGAGGCGGCGCGGGAGGCGGTCTCCCGGCTGGCGCGCCCGGACACGCTCGGTCCGTTGGCGCGCCGATTATCCGCGGGCGATCAGGATCTGCCCGGCTGCACCCGGCTCTCGTACCGCCATGTGCTCGGGTTCGACAAGCTGTTGCTGCTCGGCGGCGCCCCGCGCTACATGCTGCGGGTCCATTTCTGGCACGGCGGGACCGGACCGGTTCCCGAGGACATCCACAACCACCGGTGCGCGATCGCCTCGGCGGTGGTGCGCGGCCGGGTCCGTATGGAGTGCTACGAGCCGCTTGCGTGCGCACCGCCGGCCGGCCCGGTCGCGGATGCCGCGTCACGGGACGGTGCGCCCGCGGAACGCACGCCGGCGGAGGGCATGCCGGCGATCGCCTACCGGGAGTCCATCGACGGTCCCGGCGGGGCGTGGCGACTCCGGCGGGTCGGGGACGCGCGGCTGCGGCTGGTGCGCGAGGAGCACTATGGCGCCGGGAGCAGCTACGGCCTCGAGGCCCAGGCGCTGCACCGAGTGGTGAGCGAGGAGCCGACCGTGACGCTGTTCCTGGAGACCGCGGCGCTGCGGTCCGTGACCGATGTCTACGTCAGGAGCGGCGCCGGCGGCGCGCGACCGGTTCCGCCGCCCAAGACTCCACTGGCGCCGGCCCTCTATCTCGCCGAACTCGACGCTCTGGCCACGTCTTTGGGCTACTGATCCCGGCCGGTGCGAAGCGCAGGGGACCGAGCGTCGTCGGGGTGCGGAAACCGGAGGCGTCCAGCCGCCCGCCGAGGGCCTGCCGGATGACATCGAGGTTGTAGGCGTCCACGCCGATCCCGGCCAGCTCGGCGGGCCGGGCCCAGAGGTAGGCCTGGTCCGCGCTGGGTAGCACGACGTCCAGGGTCAGCGGACGGACGGCGAAGTTCTCCTGGTGGTTGCGGACTCGACGACCCTGATAGTCACTCAGGAACATCGACGAGCCGGTGTGCGCGACGATGGTGCCAAGGATTCCGGCCTCCTCCTTGAGCTCCCGCAAGGCGCCGCTCTCGGCGGTCTCCCCACGGTCCAGCTTGCCGCACGGCACGCCCCACGCGCCGGGCAGAAAGCGTTCGCTGTAGCTACGGCGCACGATCAACACGCGCGCGTTGTGCACCACCACGGCCGCGGCCAGGTAGGTGTGGGCTGCGGGCTGATTCATCAGATATCTCGCGATCCGAGGGGACGGGCTCCTGGGCCCGAGCGGACGTCCACCGTACCGGCGATGCCCCTCAGACGGACCGGCCGCGGCACCCCGCGGGGGATGCAGTGGAGTGCGAGGGGCGGCAATGTGGCGTACGGGTGGCACGGCAGTGGCGTGCGGCGGTCTTGCCGTAGGCATGAGGGATGTTCGGCCCTGCTGATTCCTGTTGCCTTGCGTTCGGACGTACCACTACGGGTATCGGCACTCGCCCGCGTAGGGCGTGTCCGCAGCGGCATCCGTGCGGGCCGATGGGAGGGTGACCCTCCCGTTGGTAGGCACCCGCTGCGTACCAAGCCCAGAGGTCTGGGTAGCCCTCGCGCCCGTCGGCAGACTCTCTGTCATCGCCACCGAGCAGCAGCCGGACAGAGAGAGGCAACAGCCATCATGAACCGCAACAGCCACAGCAACTCCCCTGACTGGCAAGCGGGTTGGGCCGCGGCGGTACAGCTCCCCAGCATCGGATTCCACAAGAACTGGGCCGAGGAGGGCTTCGCGGACCAGACCGTACGGCAGATCGTGCGGGTCACCGGCTCCGGCACCTCGGCGCGGATCAAGCTCTCCAACCGCTACGGGGCCGCCCCGCTGGAGGTGGCCGGCGCCACGATCGCGCGTACGGACAAGGGTGCGGCCGTCGAGGCGGGGACGGTCCGTACGCTCACTTTCGAGGGCGCGCCGGCCGTGGTGATCCCGGCGGGCGGTGAGGTCTACAGCGACGCCGCGGGGGTGAGCGTGGCACCGTTCGAGTCGCTGACGGTGTCGCTGTACTTCGCCCGGCCGACCGGTCCCGCCTCCTTCCACGCCCAGGCCTACGCCACCACCTACCGGGCGGCCGGCGAGCAACTGGCGGACGCGGACCCGGCCGTGTTCGGCGAAACGACGGTGTCCTGGTACTTCCTCGCCGCCGTCGAGCTGGCGGACGGTGGGCCGGCGCGACGGGACACGGTGGTGCTCCTCGGCGACTCCATCACCGACGGGTTCGGCTCGACCATCGACGGCAACCGGCGCTACCCGGACGCGCTGGCCGAGCGCCTCGCCGCCGAGGGGACGCCGCGGCCCGTACTCAATCAGGGCATCGGCGGGAATCTGCTGCTCAACGACTCGGCGTGGTTCGGGGACCGGGCCGGTGACCGGTTCCGGCGCGATGTGCTGGACCAGCCGGGGGTGCGTTCCGTGGTCGTGCTGGTGGGGCTGAACGACCTCGGGTTCAGCGAGATCGACCACCCGATGTTCAAGCCCGATCCGGACAACTCCGTCGCCGAGGTGATCGCGGGTTACCGGGAGCTGATCGTCCAGGCGCGGGCGGCGGGAGTCAGGATCATCGGGGGCACGATCCTGCCGTTCAAGGGGGCCGAGTACCACACACCGGTCGCCGAGGCGAAGCGGCGGGAGATCAACGCCTGGATGCGGGAGTCGGGAGAGTTCGACGCGGTCGTCGACTTCGCCACGGCGCTCGCGGACCCGGCCGATACGGATGCGCTCGCGCCCGGGTACGACAGCGGCGACCACAAACACCCGAGCGACGAGGGGTACCGGGTGATGGCCGCGGCCGTGGACCTCGCCACTCTCTGACCACGCCGCCACATCCGGCCTCACACAGGGGACTTACGCCATCGGCCGGGCAGACGACCGGGGGGCGAAGTGGGCGGTGGATGGTGGCGCGGTCACGCCAGGAGGCTACGGGCGCCGGGGCTGCGGTGCGGGCCCGGCGTCGCGGGAAGCCGCCCGTGCCGTGTGCAGGGCCCAGCCGATGAGCGGCGCCTGGGCGGGGAGACGGCCGTAGGCCAGGGCTTTCAGCGGCGCGGGGCGGTGGCGCCAGTCGTGGGCCATCTTGATGTTGGCCGGGAAGACTGCGGCGAACAGGCCCGCGGCGGCCAGCGCTCCGGCCCGGCGGGTGCGGGGCAGGGCGATGGCGGCGGCCACGGCCAGTTCGACGGCACCGCTGGCGTAGGTCCAGGTGCGCGGGGTGCCGGGCAGCCGCCGGGGCACCATCGCGTCGAACGGCTTCGGGGCGACGAAATGGGCGGCGCCTGCGCCCGCGAGGAGCGTGGCCAGGAGGCGGGCCGAACGGTCGCTGGCTGCCACGGAGATCTCCCGGATCGACGAGTGGGTGCGGCGGCCGCCCCGACCACTGAACTGGCCGCCGCGAGAATGACCTTACCCGTGGGTTACTTAGCGGTCATCACCTGATCGTCGCCAGCGGTGAGGTGTGCGTCACGCCGGCCTGCAGGGGATTCGGCCGGGGCATCGGCCGGGGGCCGGTGGGTGTCGCGGCGCACCAGGGCCGCATAACGTCCGTCGGCGGCGAGGAGTTCGTCGTGGGTGCCGCGTTCGGCGATCCGGCCGGCGTCCAGGACGACGATCTGGTCGGCGTCGCGGACGGTGGAGAGGCGGTGCGCGATGGTGAGGGTGGTGCGGCCCTCGGACAGCGTGTCGATGGCCCGCTGGACGGCGTGTTCGGTGCGGGTGTCCAGGGCGCTGGTGGCCTCGTCCAGGACGAGGACGGGCGGGTCGCGCAGGATCGTACGGGCAATGGCCAGGCGCTGCTTCTCGCCTCCGGAGAAGCGGTAGCCGCGCTCGCCGACGAGGGTGTCGTACCCGTCGGGGAGGGACGCGATGTGGTCGTGGATCTGGGCGGCCTTGGCGGCGCGTTCGATCTCGTCGTCGGTGGCGTCCGGTTTGGCGAAGCGCAGGTTGTCGGCGACCGAGGCGTGGAAGAGGTAGGTCTCCTGGGAGACGACGCCCACCGAGCGCGCGAGGGAGTCGAAGGTGAGGTCGCGGACGTCCTCCCCGTCCAGGGTGACCCGGCCCGCGGTGACGTCGTAGAGCCGTGGCACCAGATAGCTCAGGGTGCTCTTGCCGCTGCCCGTCGGGCCGACGACGGCGAGGCTGCCGCCGGCGGGGAGGGTCAGGTCGATGCCGTCGAGGGTCGGTGCGGCCTCGGGGTCGTAGGCGAACGTCACGTTCTCGAAGCGGACCTCGCCGCGTGGCGAGGAGAGGCTGACCGGCTGGGCGGACTCGGTGATGGCGACCGGCAGATCGAGGTATTCGAAGATGCGCTGGAAGAGCGCGAGGGAGGTCTGCATCTGCACGCCGGTGGACAGCAGCGAGACGGTCGGGCGGAGCAGGCCCTGCTGGAGCGATACGAAGGCGACCAGGGTGCCTATCGAGAAGTTCGGGCCGCCGAGCTGGAGTACCAGGCCGGCCGCCCAGTAGATCAGCGCGGGCATGGCGGCCATGACGATGCCGATGGTGGCCATCCGCCAGCGGCCGGCCATGTTGGCGCGGACTTCGAGGCCGACCAGGCGCTCGGACTCGTCGGCGAAGCTCTTGGTGAGGGAGTCCGCGCGGCCCATCGTGCGGCCGAGCAGGATGCCGCTGACGGACAGCGATTCGGTGACCATCGCGGACATCGACGCCATCTGCTTCTGCCGCTGCGTGGTGATCTTCTTGCGTTCGTTGCCGACCCGGCGGCTGATCCAGACGAAGAGCGGGAGCAGGAGCAGGGAGACGACGGTCAGGCGCCAGTCGAGGGCGACCATGGCGACCATGGTGGCGACCACGGAGGTCAGGTTGGAGACCAGGGAGGTCGCGGTGGAGGTGACGGTCGCCTGCATGCCGCCGATGTCATTGGCGATCCGGGACTGGACCTCGCCGGTGCGGGTGCGGGTGAAGAAGGCCAGCGGCATCCGCTGGAGCTTGGCGTAGACGGCGGTGCGCAGGTCGTGCATGACGCGCTGGCCGACCGTGGTGGACACCAGGGTCTGCAGGACGCCGAAGACGCTGGTGGTGACGGCCGTGGCGATCATGCCGAGGGCGAGGAGGGTGAGCAGTCCGGTACGCCTGCCGGGGATCGCGACGTCCAGGATCTCGCGGAGGAGGAACGGCGAGGCCACGGAGACGAGGGAGGAGGCGCCGACGAGCAGGCCGACGAAGGCCAGCCGGGCGCGGTAGGGGCGGAAGAGCGTGAGGATCCGCCGCAGTGGGACCGGCGCTTCGGGGTCCTTGGGCGGCGGGGTCCAGTCGGGTTCGTCGCGGCGCATGGGCTCCTTCGGGAGAGGTGAGAGGGGACGGGCACGGGCAAGCATCGTGGAGCTTAGCTCATTGTTACCTAAGCTCACAATGAACAAGGTCCTGCTATCCGCTATCCTCGCGACATGCCCTCCCCCGAGCCGACGAGCAGCACCTCCAACGTCGCCGAACAGCTGATGCGGCTGACCCGGCGGATGCACCGCGCCCAGAAGCACCACCTGGAGGACCTGGACATCGCCTTCACCCCGGCGCAGTCCCGGCTGCTGCGGATCGTGGACCACTGCCGCGATACCCCGCCCCGGATGGCCGACCTCGCCGAGCGGCTGGAGGTCGTACCGCGGGCGGTGACGACGCTGGTCGACGCGCTGGAGGCGAACGGGGCGGTGCGGCGGGTGCCGGATCCGGCCAACCGCAGGGTGATTCGGATCGAGCTCACCGACACCGGCCGGTCCACGCTGCGCGCGTTGCGCAGCGCGCGGCGGGCCGCGGCAGAGGAGATCCTGGCTCCATTGACCGCCGAACAGTGCGAGGTGCTCGGGGGCCTGCTGTCCACCCTGGTGGACGGGCCGGGTAGGCAGCACTAGAGGGCGCCCGGCCGACCCGGAGGAGTGCCGTCATGCCCCTGCTGGAGCCGAAGCCCGGAGCCCTGCGGCCCACCGCCACCGCCGGCCCCGCCCACGACAGGGTGGCCGACGGGCGGGCATCCGGCACCCCCGAGCCGCTGCGCGGCGACCTCATCGCCCTGCTCGGCCCGGACAAGGTGCTCCACAAGATCTCCGATCTGGTCCGCTACGCCTCCGACGCCAGCCCGTACCGTTTCGTGCCGCAGGTCGTGGTGCTGGCCGAGGACGTCGACGACATCTCCGCGGTCTTCTCGTACGCGCACGGCAAGGGCCGCAATGTCGTCTTCCGGGCCGCCGGCACCTCGCTCAACGGGCAGGCGCAGGGCGAGGACATCCTGGTGGACGTACGCCGCCACTGGGCCGGGATCGAGGTGCTGGACGACGGCGCCCGCGCCCGGATCCGGCCGGGTACGACGGTCCTGCGGGCCAATACCGCCCTCGCCCGGCACGGCCGGCTGCTCGGCCCCGATCCGGCCAGCGCGATCGCCTGCACCCTGGGCGGGGTGGTCGCCAACAACGCCTCGGGGATGACGGCCGGCACCACCCGCAATTCCTACCGGACGATGTCCTCGGTCACCGTCGTCCTCCCCTCGGGCACGATCGTGGACACCGCGGAACCGGAAGCCGACGCGGAGCTGGCGCACGCCGAACCCGCCCTGTGCGCCGGGCTGCTGGGGCTGAAGGCGGAGATCGAGGCGGACCCGGCGCTGGTGGCCAGGATCCGCGCCAAGTACGCGATCAAGAACACCAACGGCTACCGGCTGGACGCCTTCCTCGACGGGGCGACGCCGGCGGAGATTCTGCGCGGACTCATGGTCGGCTCCGAGGGCACCCTCGGGTTCATCGCCGAGACCGTCTTCGACACGCTGCCGCTGGACCGGCACACCACCGGCGCGCTGCTGTTCTTCCCGACGCTGCACGCCGCGGCCGCGGCCGTACCGGGGTTCAACGAAGCGGGCGCGCGGGCAGTGGAATTGATGGACGGCAATACGCTACGGGCCTCCGTACGGGTGGCCGGGGTCCCGGCCGACTGGGCGGAGCTGCCGAAGGAGACCACCGCGCTGCTGGTGGAGTTCCGGGCGCCGGACGAGGCCGCTCAGCGGGCGTACGAGGAGGCCGCCGCGCGGGTGCTCGAGGGGCTGGAGCCGGTCGCGCCGGTGGCGTCCGTGACCAACGCCTTCACCCGGGACGCGGGCACCCTCAGCGGCTACTGGAAGGCCCGTAAGGCATTTGTGACGGCGGTGGGCGGCTCCCGGCCGGCCGGGACGACGCTGATCACCGAGGACTTCGCGGTGCCGCCGTCCCGGCTCGCGGACGCCTGTGCCTGTCTGCTGGAGCTGCAGGCCCGGCACGGCTTCGACGCGGCGGTCGCCGGGCACGCCGCGCACGGCAATCTGCACTTCCTGCTCGCCTTCGACGCCGCGCAGCCCGGGGATGTGGAGCGCTATGCCTCGTTCATGGACGAGTTCTGCCGGCTGACCGTCCAGCGGTTCGACGGTTCACTCAAGGCGGAGCATGCGACCGGGCGGAACATCGCTCCCTTCCTGGAGCTCGAATGGGGTGCGCGGGCAACGGAGTTGATGTGGCGGATCAAGGAGCTCGTCGATCCGCACGGCATTCTCGCGCCCCGCATCCTGCTCGACCGCGACCCGAAAGGGCATCTGCGCGGGCTGAAGACCATTCCCGAGGTCGAGGCGGTCGCCGACCCCTGCATCGAATGCGGCTTCTGCGAACCGACCTGTCCCAGCGAGGACTTGACCACCACGCCCCGCCAACGGATCGTGCTGCGCCGCGAGATGATGCGCCAGCCGCCCGGATCCCCGGTGACTGCCCAGTTGCTGGAGTCGTACGGCTATGACGCGGTGGACACCTGCGCCGGCGACTCGACCTGCAAACTGGCCTGCCCGGTGGGCATCGACACCGGCGCGCTGATGCGGGACTTCCGCCACCGGCGGCATTCGGCGCGCGAGGAGTGGACGGCCGCGCGGTTCGCCCGGCAGTTCAAGGCCGTGGAGCGGTCCGCGCGGCTGGCGGTGGCGGCCGCGGACCGGATCGGCGACCGGCTGCTCGCATCGGTGACCGGCGCCGCCCGCAGGGCCGTACGCCCGGATCTGCTGCCCGAGTGGCTGCCGCAGATCCCGGGCGCCGCCGGCCGTACGCTGCCCGTCACCCCGAAGGTGGGGGCGGCCGCCGTCTACTACCCCGCCTGCGTGAACCGCATCTTCGGCGAACCGGCCGGATATCGCGGCCCGTCGCTCCCCGAGGCGGTGGTGGCCGTGTCCCGGCGGGCGGGCCGCCCGGTATGGATTCCGTCGGATGTGACCGGTACGTGCTGCGCCACCATCTGGCACTCCAAGGGGTACGACGAGGGCAACCGGGTGATGGCCAACCGTATTGTGGAGGGGGCCTGGGGCTGGACGGCCGGCGGGCGGCTGCCGCTGGTAGTGGACGCGTCCTCCTGCACGCTCGGCCTCGCCCATGAGGTCGTGCCGTATCTGACGCCGGACAACCGCGCGCTGCACGCCGAGCTGAGCATCGTCGACTCCGTCGTCTGGGCCGCGGAGGAGTTGCTGCCGCATCTGGAGATCCTGCGCACGGTCGGTTCCGCCGTGCTCCATCCCACCTGCTCCATGCGGCATCTGGGGGACGAGGCGCAGCTGCGGGAGGTCGCGGAGGCGTGTGCGCGGGAGGTCGTGGTGCCGGACGACGCGGGCTGCTGTGCGTTCGCGGGCGACCGCGGGATGCTGCACAAGGAGCTGACGGAATCGGCCACCGCGAAGGAGGCCGCCGAGGTCACGGCGCGGCATTTCGATGCGCATCTGTCGGCGAACCGGATGTGCGAGGTGGGAATGGATCATGCGACCGGTGGGCGGGGGTACTACTCGGTGCTGATGGAGCTGGAGCGGGCCACTCGGCCGGATGTGGCCTCGGCGTGAGTGGCCCGCCGCGGGGAGGGCGGACCGGGGTCAGCTCTTGGCGCCGATGTGCAGGGCGACGGCGCTCTTGGCCGGGACGGTCAGCTGCGCCTTGCCGTCGTCGCCGACGGTGACGGTGTTGCCGTCGCAGCTGTCCGGCGCGGCCTTGGCGACATTGCAGTAGGTGCCGGCGGGCAGCGACGTGGCGAAGGTCTGGCGGAGTTCGCCGTCGCCGTTGTTGAGGGCCACGAATCCCTTGTTTCCCCGGCCGAAGGCGAGGGCGCTGCCGCCGTTGTCCCACCAGTCGGTCAGTTCGGCGGAGCCCACCGCGTTGCGGAATCCGACCAGGCCGGTGATCTCCCGCTTGGCGTGCTCGTCGGTCCAGCCGTCGGTGCCGCTGGGCGGGCCCGCGTCCTTGTCGGACCACTCGTAGCCGGAGTAGACGTTCGGGGAGCCGTAGGGCGAGGCGAGCATGAAGACATTGGCGAGGGTGTAGGACGCGCCGTCCTTGTAGGTGAGCGTCGAACCGTTGCGTTCGGTGTCCCAGTTGTCGACGAAGGTACGGGCCTTGTCGCCGCCGAGCTTGCCGTCCGCGACCGACTTGAGCTGGGCGAGGTTGCCGCCCTGGAAGGCGCTCTTGAGGTGGGCGCCGTAACGGAATTCATCGACGTCGCCGATGCCGGTGTACTCGTCGGGCTGGACCGCCTCGCCGGAGCCGTAGATGACCTCCTGCACCCAGTAACCGGGGTCGCTCATCTTTGCCTTGATGGCGGCGAGGTCGGTGGCGGAGATGTGCTTGGCGGCGTCCACCCGGAAGCCGTCGACGCCCAGTGACCGCAGATCGTCCAGGTACTTGGCGATGGTGGTACGGACGTAGTCGCTGCCGGTGTCGAGGTCGGCCAGGCCGACCAGTTCGCAGGTCTGGACGTCGTTGCGGTCACCGTAGTTGGAGATGTTCTTCCGGCAGCCGTGGAAGTCCTGGTCCTGGTAGTAGCCGGGGTAGTTGTACTTGGTGTACTGCGTGCCGCCGGTGCCCGTACCGGATCCGGCCGCCATGTGGTTGATGACGGCATCCGCAATAACTTTCACGCCCGCGCCATGACAGGTTTTCACCATCGCGGCGAAGGTGTCCCGGTCCCCCAGCCGCCCGGCGATCTTGTAGCTGACGGGCTGGTACGAGGTCCACCACTGGCCGCCCTGGATGTGCTCGGAGGCGGGTGAGACCTCGACATAGCCGTAACCGGCCGGGCCCAGCTGATCGGTGCAGGCCTTGGCCACGTCGGCGTACCGCCACTCGAACAGGGTGGCCGTGACGGTCTTTTCACCAGGTGGGGTGGCTTGCGAGGGCCATGGCGCGAGGGTGGCCAGGCCGGCCGCGGCCAGCACACCGGCCAACGCCCCGCCCAGCACACGGGAACGATGCTGCATCTTGCGGCTCCTTCGTCATCGGGCACGGCAGGGCACACCGCGCCCTCGAGAGCAGCCACGCGCCAGGCCGCCATGGGGGGATTCCGTAACGGAGCCTGCCGTTTCGTTCGTGGACACGTCAAGGTTCGAGCGCAAGGCATTTCAGCGCCTTGCGAAAGATGCCGCGTAAGGCGGTTGCGGCAACGCAACGAAAGAACGGAACAAAAGAGTCCAAGCACGCCGCCCCAAGAGTCCAACTTGCCCTCTTGTGCCTCAGGTGGCTCAACCGCCAAGGTCCTGACCGAGGTTCACGTATGCCCCGCGCGCCATCCGCTCCCTGGAGGACCGATGAACGAGGCACCACAGCAGAACCACGACCACGGCTATGGCCACGACGACGAGGCGGGGCCGAGCCGGCGCTCGGTCCTGTGGACCGCCGGCGCGGCGGGTGCCGGGCTGGGGCTCGGCGGGCTCACGGCGGGCAGCGCCGCGGCGGCCGCTCCTGGGGCCCCGGGGACCGGGACTGCCGCCGCCGCGGTCCCCGAGGCCAAGGGCAAGACCATGGTCGGGGTGCCGTTCGAGCGGCGCAGCACCGTACGCGTCGGCCTCATCGGCCTCGGCAACCGCGGCGGCAGCATGATCGACCTCTTTCTCGCGGTGCCCGGCGTGCGGGTGGTCGCGCTGTGCGACCCGGTCAAGGAGAAGGCCGCGAAGGCCGCCAAGAAGGTCACCGACGCCGGGCAGCCCGCGCCGGCCGTCTACACCAACGGCGACCACGACTTCGAAAATCTCTGCAAGCGCGGCGACATCGATTTCGTCTACGCGGCCACCCCCTGGGACTGGCACTTCGACATGGCGAAGACCGCCCTGCTCAACGGCAAGCATGTCGGGGTGGAATGCCCCCTCTCCCTGCGCCTGGACCAGCTGTGGGAGTTGGTGGATCTTTCCGAAAGAACCCGCAGACACTGCATGCAGCTGGAGAACTGCTGTTACGGCAGAAACGAGATGCGGGTCCTGCGGATGGCCCATGCGGGCCTGTTCGGCGACCTGCTGCACGGTGCGGGCGCCTACAACCACGATCTGCGCGGCCTGATGTTCGACCCCGCGTACTACGAGGGGCCGTGGCGCCGCCTCTGGCACACCCGGCTGCGCGGCGACCTCTACCCCAACCACGGCTTCGGCCCGGTCGCCAACTACATGGACATCAACCGCGGCGACCGGGCCGTACGCATCTCCAGCTTCGGCACCCCCGCGCTGGGACTGGCGGCGTACCGCAAGGAGCACATGCCGGCGAACGACCCGAGCTGGAAGGAGTCGTACATCGAGAGCGACCGGACGATCAGCCTTGTCCAGACCGCCCGGGGCCGGGTGATCCGACTGGAGCACGATGTCTCCACCCCGCACCCCTACAGCCGGATCAACAGTCTCGGCGGCACCAAGGGCGTCTTCGAGGACTACCCCGAGCGGATCTACATCGAGCCCGACCAGAGCAACGACGAGTGGGGCGACTTCGCGAAGTACGCGGAGTGGGACCACTGGCTCTGGAAGGAGCACGCCAACCCGCCCGGCGGACACGGCGGAATGGACTACATGCTGGTCTTCCGGCTGATGCAGTGCATCCGGCTGGGCCTCGTACCGGACTTCGACGTCTATGACGCGGCGACCTGGACCGCGCCGGTGCCGCTGAGCGATCTCTCGATCAAGGCGAAGGGCGCGCCCCAGGAGATTCCCGACTTCACCCGGGGGCTGTGGAAGAAGGCGCGGCCCGGGATGGATTCGCAGAAGCCGGAGGAGTAAGCCGGAAGAGTCAGCCGAAGGAGTAAGCCGAAGGAGCAGGCGGAGGAGCAGGGGAGGATCAGCCGGCGGCGCCACGAGGCAGCGGCTCGGCGGACGGTGTTGTCCGCCGGGCCGCGCGCGTCACTTTTCGCAGCCGGCGGAGGTGCCGGCCGGCTCGGCGGCCGTCCCCGCCGGCCCGTCCGCCTTCTCCGCCGGCCCGTCCGCAACCGGCTCGCCGTTCATGACCCGCTTCGCCGTCACCCGGTCCAGCGCCCCCTCCCAGCGGGACACCGCGAACACCGCGACACAGTTGCCGAGCAGATTGGTCGCCACCCGCATCGAGTCCATGATCCGGTCGACGCCGAGCAGCAGGGCGACCGCGGCGGCCGGGATGACGCCCAGCGCCGAGGCGGTCGCGGACAGCGCGAGGAACGCCGAACCCGGTACGCCCGCCATGCCCTTGCTGGTCAGCATCAGCACCAGGACGACGGTGATCTGCTGGCCGAGCGAGAGATCGACGCCGATGGCCTGCGCGATGAAGAGCGTGCCGATGGAGAGATAGATGGAGGCGCCGTCGAGGTTGAAGGAGTAGCCGGTCGGCAGCACCAGGCCCACCGCGTCGTCCCGGCAGCCCGCGGCCCGCAGCTTCTGCATCATCCGCGGCATCACCGTCTCGCTGGATCCGGTGCCGAGCGCGAGGAGCAGTTCCTCCCGGGTGTAACGGACGAACTTCCACAGGCTCAGCCCGGTGACGGCCTTGAGGGCGAGTCCGAGCAGGACGAGGAAGGCCAGCGCGACACCGTAGCAGACCGCGATCAGCTTGCCGTACGTCGACATCGCGCCCAGCCCGTACTCCCCGACGAGATGGGCGGTGGCACCGAAGACCGCGAGCGGGGCGAGCTTCATGATGTAGCCGACGATGGTGAACACCACGTCCTGGGCCTGCTCGATGAGCGGCAGGATCTGCGGCACCCGCTGCTGTCCGAGGTGCAGCAGCGCCGCGCCCACCAGACAGGCCAGCACCAGGACCTGGAGCAGCGAGTTCTCGGCGAAGGCGCCGACCGCGCTGTTGGGCAGCGATTCCAGGGCGAACTGGGCGGCGGAGGGGAGCTGCCCGCCGCCCGTCTTGGCGTCGACCGCGCCCTTGTCGAGGGACGCCGGGTCGATGTGCATCCCGGCGCCGGGGGCGAAGACATTGCCGGCCAGCAGGCCGATGACCAGCGCGATGCTGGTGGCGACCTCGAACCAGATCAGGGCCTTCACTCCGATCCGGCCGAAGGCCTTGAGGTCGCCGGCCTTGGTGATGCCGGCGACGACGACGCAGAAGACCAGCGGGGCGATCATCGCCTTGATCAGCCGGACGAAGCCGTCGCCGAGCGGCTGGAGCGATGAGCCCGCCCCGGGCCACAGGCGTCCGACGAGAACGCCGAGGACAAGGGCGATGAGGACCTGCGCGAACAGGCTGGTACGCAGCAGACGGCCTGCGCGGCGTATGAGAGTTCCGTTGGCGTGCGGCACGGGCACTCCTACATGGACGGATTCTGTAATGCGGAAGTGGACTTCCGCGGTCCGTCACTATTGCCGCTTGGCGTTCCGCACGAAAGAGATCCGTGTAACTTCCCGGGAAATCTTGGAGCTTGGTCCAAGCCGCATCGGCCCGGCTGTCCCGCTAGACCCCCTTCGCCCCGCCACCTGCACACTTAGGCCGAGAGATGCGCCTTGTCCCCCATCACCACAACGGGGTGCCGCGCCGGATCGAGGGTGCGCAGCAATGCCGCCATACCGGATTTGGGGACGCTGACGCAGCCGGACGTTCCGCTGCCGTGGTCCAGGTGCATCCAGATCCCGCCCCCCTTGGACTGCCCCTGGGGGCGCGTCGGGTCCAGCGGGGAGGTTCCCTTGACGCGGTTGTAGTTGATGGCCACGACATAGTCGAAGTCGTGCCGGGTACCCTTGTCCCAGTACGAGGGCGGCGTGAACTCCCGCGAATGCGTATACGGCAGATGGGCACCCGGATCCGCGAGGACGCCGCCCGCGTCGGTCAGCGAGAACACCCCGATGGGGCTGCGCTTGTCGCCCTCATGGTGGCTCTCCGTCCAGCCGTTGCGGCCGTTGTGCGCGGCCCAAGTCGCCTTGCGATCCCAGCCCTTGGGGCCCTTTTCGTAGAGCACGACGGTGGATTCGGCGGAGTCCATGCCCTCGCCGTAGACCGCCACGACCTGCCGGGAATCGGCCGGGATCCGCGACCGCAGAGCGCCTCCGACCTCGGGAATGTTCTTGAGATGCGTGCTCGCCGACGCGCCGCGCGCCGGGCCGAGGGGACGCTTGCTCTTCCCCGCGCCGTCGTCCTTGCCGTCGCCGCCGCTCGCGCCGCCCCCGCAGCCCGCCAGAAGAATCAGACCCGCTGCGGCCACCGCCGCCGTCCGCATCGCACTGCCCGCAATTCGCATGGACACATCGTCGCACCGGATGTCCGACGAACCTTCAGCACCCGCCCTGTGCGTACGCGTCCCACACGATTGGCCCGATATCGGCGCCGGCCGCGGAAAACCGTTTGAAATCGGCACGCCCGGCGCGCCAACCTTCCCTTCTCCCGCCCCGGCTCTCGCACCCCCACGCGTTCCCGCTCGCCGCACCACTCCCGTCGGCACGAACACCCACCCACGACATGCCTTGGACATCATGCACATTCGCGACCTTCCGCATCCCGACCCCGGCGATCCCGACGTTCGGACCGGCGGCAGCTTCCTCCTCTGGCTCTACAAACAGCAGCTCGGAGGGCAGATCAAGGCCTTCCTGTGGGGGCTGGTGCACACCGGCGCCGTGGCCTCCTTCCCGCTTCCGGTGGGCGTGGCCGTCCAGGCCGCGGTCGACCGCGACGGCGGCCAACTGGCCCTCTCCGGCGGCCTCATGGTGTTACTGGGGGTGCTGGTCTCCCTCGGCGACGTCATGCTGCACCGCTCGGCGGTCACCAACTGGATCACCGCCGTCGCCCGGGTGCAGCAACTGCTGGCCCGCAAGACCACCGAGCTCGGCTCGGGCATGACCCGGCGGGTGGCGGCCGGCGAGATCGTCGCCGTCAGCACCGGCGACCTGGAGAAGATCGGCGGGTTCGTCGAGCGGATCTCCCGGTTCGGGGCGGCGGCGCTGACCTCGGTCGGGGTCTGTGTGGCCCTGGTCCTCTACCAGCCCGCCCTCGGCATCGTGGTGGCCCTCGGCGTACCCGTCCTGGCGCTGGCCGTCCTGCCGCTGCTGCCGCATGCCACCCGGCGCGCCGACACCCAGCGCGAGAAGGCGGGCAAGGCCACCGAGCTGGCCTCCGACACCGTCGCGGGGCTGCGCGTGCTGCGCGGCATCGGCGGCGAGGAACTCTTCCTCAGCCGCTACCGCAGCGCCTCCCAGGAGGTACGCAAGGCCGCCGTCAGCAGCGCCCGGATGTGGTCCCTGATCTCCGCCGTACAGGTCGTACTGCCGGGCCTGCTGCTGATCGCGGTGGTCTGGTACGGCGTCCGGCTCGCCCTCGACGGCCGGATCGCGATCGGCGAACTCGTCACCATTTACAGCGCGGTCGCCTTTCTCCTCTACCCCCTCCGTCATTTCGAAGAGATCGCGATGGCGTACTCCTTCTCCAAGCCGTCGGCGAAGCGCGCGGCGCGGGTACTGGCGCTGACCCGCCCGGCGGAGGGCCGGATCGCCGGCGACGGGACGCCGGACGGTGAGCTGTGCGACCCGGCCAGCGGCCTGACCGTCGCGGCCGGCCGGCTGACCGCGGTGGTCTGCGGCGACCCCGACGCCGCGGGCCGGCTCGCCGAACGCCTCGGCGGGCATCCCCCTGATCCGGGCGAGGGTGCGGACCGGCTGCCGTCGGTCCTCCTCGGCGGCACCCCTCTGGACGACCTGCCGCGCGACACCGCCCGCAGGGCCGTACTCGTCCAGGACAAGGACCCCGTCCTGCTCTCCGGCACCCTCGGCGAACTCCTCGACGTACCGGCCTCCGGACGGGTGGGCATGGAACAGGCGCTGGCCGCGGCGCAGTGCGGCGATGTGCTGACCGCGCTGGCGCAGGCGTCCGTCGACGACTCCGGCGACCCGATGCGCACCCGGATCACCGAACGCGGCCGGTCGCTCTCCGGCGGCCAACGCCAGCGCCTCGCCCTGGCCCGGTCGCTGGTGACCGACCCCGGAGTTCTGGTGCTGGACGAGCCGACCAGCGCCGTCGACTCACACACCGAGGCCCGTATCGCCGACGGCCTCCGGGAGATCCGCACCGGCCGTACGACGGTGGTCCTCACCTCCAGCCCCCTTCTGCTGGACCGCGCCGACTACGTGGTCTTCCTCCCGTCCGGCAAGGTCGCCGCCGCGGCCACCCACCGCGAACTGCTGCGCACCCACCCCGACTACCGCGCCGTCGTCACCCGCGAAACCGACGGCACCCCGGCCGGCCCGGCACTCGCCCCACCTGGACAAGCCCCCGCGCAGCTCGAGGAGCCCGCATGATCGGCCTGGCGCCACCGGAGCACGATCCGGATACCCCGCAGACCACCACGACCCTGCCCGTCGGCTCCCCGGCCACCGTGCGCGCCTACGTCGCCGGTCTGATCCGCCGCCACCGGCGCGCCTTCGCCCTGCTGGTCGGCGTGAACGCCGCGGCGGTCATCGCCTCGATGGTCGGGCCCTATCTGCTCGGCGGACTGGTCGAGGACCTCTCCGCAGGCAGCCGGGATATCCAACTGGCCCGCACCATCACGCTGTTCGCCCTCGCGCTGACCGCGCAGACCCTGTTCGTACGGCTGGTACGGCTGCGCGGGGCGATGCTCGGCGAGCAGATGCTGGCCGATCTGCGCGAGGACTTTCTCGTACGGTCCGTGGCGCTGCCGCCGAGCGTCCTGGAGCGGGCCGGGACCGGCGATCTGCTGTCCCGTATCACCACCGACATCGACCGGCTCTCCGAGGCGATGCGTGAGGCCGTTCCGCAGCTGTCCATCGGCGTGGTGTGGATCGCGCTGCTGCTCGGCGGGCTCACCGTGACCGCGCCGCCGCTCGCACTGTCCGTCCTCATAGCGCTGCCCCTTCTGATCGCCGGCTGCCGCTGGTACTTCAAACGGGCGCCGGGCGCCTATCGTTCCGAGGCCGCCGGTTACGCCGCCGTCTCCGCCGCGCTCACCGAAAGCGTGGACGCGGGCCGCACCATCGAGGCGCACCGGCTGGGCGCCCGCCGTATCGCGCAGTCGGAGCGCCGGATCCGCGAGTGGACGCAGTGGGAGCGGTACACGTTGTTCCTGCGGTCGGTGCTCTTCCCCGTGATCAATGTGACGCATGTGCTGCTCCTCGGTGCGGTGCTGCTGATCGGCGGAGCGTTCGTCATGGAGGGATATCTGACGCCTGGTCAGCTGACGACGGGTGCGCTGCTGGCGCAGATGATGAGCGAGCCGATCGACACGATCCTGCGCTGGTACGACGAGCTGCAGGTGGCCCAGGTGTCCATCGCGCGGCTGGTCGGCGTCCGGGAGATCGAGCCGGAGGCCGCGGACGAGACGGTCTCGCCCGTCGGCCGGGACGTCCGCGCCGACAAGGTGCGCTTCGGCTACCGCGCGGGCGCCGACGTCCTGCACGAGGTCTCGCTGCGGGTCCGCCCCGGCAGCAGGCTGGCTCTGGTCGGCCCGTCCGGCGCCGGCAAGTCGACGCTGGGCCGGCTGCTCGCCGGTATCTACGGCCCGCGCAAGGGCACCGTCACCCTGGGCGGGGCCGAGCTGTCCGCGATGCCCGCCGAACGGATCCGCGCGCATGTGGCCCTGGTCAACCAGGAGCATCACGTCTTCGTGGGCTCGCTCCGCGACAATCTGCTGCTCGCCCGCACGAACGCGGCAGATACCGAGCTGTGGTCGGCGCTGAGCGCGGTGGACGCCGAGGACTGGGCACGGGCGCTGGACGAGGGCCTGGACACCGAGGTCGGCTCGGGCGGCCATACGCTCACCCCGGCGCAGGCCCAACAGATCGCGCTGGCACGGCTGGTGCTCGCCGACCCGCACACGCTGGTACTGGACGAGGCGACGTCGTTGCTGGATCCGCGGGCGGCCCGGCACCTGGAACGGTCACTGGGCAAAGTGCTGGACGGCCGTACGGTCGTGGCCATCGCGCACCGACTGCACACCGCGCATGACGCGGACCTGATCGCGGTGGTCGAGGAGGGCCGGATCAGCGAGCTGGGCAGCCATCATGAGCTGGTCGCCGCGGACGGTGCGTACGCGGCGCTGTGGCGGTCCTGGCACGGCTGAGGGGTGGGCGGGGGCCCGGCCGGCACCCCTCCGCGGAGGAGGCCGGTCGCCGAGGTCACCGGGGCGATGCCCCGGATTCCGGAGCGATCGGCTTCACCGGCCTTGGGGGTCCGGGAGGTTATCGGCGCCGTGCTGCCACCCATTCCGGCGGAGTAGGACGGACGCGTACGGGCGCCCCGGTCCCGCCCATCGGCCCAGGCATCCGCGAAGACGCGATGCCGCTGCCACTGGATGCCGCTACCACGCGGATGCCGCTACCACGTGGATCGCGCAGAGCGTCGGCGGCGCGGAGGACATCTGCGCCTCGGCCTCACCACGCCCCACTGAGCCTGGCCCCGAGGCGTCCCTCGCCGCCACACACCTCAAGCGCTCGGCGGGAACGTCACGCACCGAATCGTCCGGGTATCGGCTCGGCGACACGGCCGTCTTGGTCCCCGGCAGGGCTCGCCGGAAGGCCAAGGAAAAGGGCGCGGATTTCGTGTTCTTTCAGGGGCCATTGCTCCCGAGCCACTGGCCGCGAGCCGCTGCTCCCGGGCCACCGCTCCAAGATCCGCGGACCCTGCCGTGCACCGCGGCCGGCCGGCCGCGGTGCACGTCTGTCAGATGTATCCGAGGGCGCCCAGGCCGCCGAGTCCGCCCAGCACCATGAAGACCGGCATCAGCACCTTGAGCTCCACCCAGCTGCCCGCCTTGAAGCGCATGCCCTTGGGCGGGCCGAGCGGATACCAGCGCTTGCGGCCTATCGGGATGGGCCACAGAACCGGGCAGCCGGAGACGGTGAGCGCGTCACCGATGTCGTGGACCAGCGCACCGAGCACGATCGGCAGGCCCAACCAGAGGTACTGCTGGCCCGGTTCGGTGAACAGCCAGTGGGCGCCGTTGCCCGGCTGGTCGAGAATGCCACCCAGGATCCAGGCCGCGGCCGCGCCGAGCAGCCACACCAGCACATCGCTGGAGACCCGAGCCGCCCGCCATAGCAGGCCCTCGATGGCCAGGACCATATGGACGAAGAGAATGCCGAGGACCGCCCAGCGGCCGCCCTGCATCGCCAGCAGCGCCATCCCGCCGCCGACCAGCACGGCCCAGAGCCAGGTGTGGGTGAGCGTGCGGTGCCCGCCGTTGCGGTTCGAGTCGCCGCGCATCTTGGTCGCCTTGTAGACCGCGTGCGAGAGGGAGTCGACCACCTCGCACACGATCCGCGAAAGCGGCCCGAACGCCCGGGAGATGGTGGCCGACTTGTGGTCGAGGTCGGGTGCGAGCGCCGCCCCGGCACAGATCAGAGCTCCGCAGACCAGCACCGGCCAGGGCATCGGATGCCCGGCGGCATCGGCCGCCGCGCCCACCCCCAGCCAGGCCGCGGCCCCGGACAGCGAGTGCGCCGGTCCCATCATGGTCGTTCCCCCACCTTTGTCGTGTCGGCTGCCGTGCCGGCAGCTTGTCGGCTCTCACGCCTCTGAAGCCGCGCTTCTGACGCCTGGTCGGCCCGGCGACTCAGCGTAGCGTCAGATGATCTCCCCAGGTCGCGCGGGTGCGGCCTCACACCCCCAGCACATCATCGAGCCAGTCGAACACCCGCTGGTCGAAGCGGGAGCGGTTCCAGCTCTCGCAGTGCCCGGCCGATCCCTCATCAGCAGTGAAGCGGACCAGGCTCTTGGGGCAGTGCAGGGCCTCATAGAGCTGCTCCGCCTGCGCCGAGACCGGATCGTTCTCGGCGGCCGCGACGAGCGTGGGACAGGCGATCGATCCGGCCACCTCCGCGAGCCGGTAGCGGTTCATCTCCACCACGTACTCGCCGAGCGAGCTCAGCCCGTGCGCCCACAGGCCGCGCTGGACCAGTTTCCAGTTCAGGGTCGGATCGGCCGCGAGCCCGGCAAGATACGGATCCAGTTCCGCCGGGTCCACCTCGGGCAGCCGCTCCTTGAGATCCTCCGGCAACGGCAGCTGTCTGGCGAACGCCCCAGGGTCCCACTGTCCGGGGTCGGCGATCAGCGCCGCGACCCGCGGCTCGCCGCTGACCCCGCGCGGTGCCAGACAGCCGCCGAAGCTCCATCCCATGACGGCGATCCGCCCGGCGTCGATCTCCGGAAGCTTCAAGGCGTGATCGACGACGGGACGCAGCACCGTCTCCCAGTCCGGGCGCAGCGTCAGGCCGTCCTTGACCAGGGATCTGCCCTGGCCGGGGCCGTCGACGAGCAGACAGGCGTAGCCCCGGCGCAGCGCGGGAACGGCGTGCGACCAGTACATCTCGTGGATGTTGGAGTCATAGCCGTTGACGCCGATGAGCGCCGGCCGGCGGGTGCCCCCGTCCTCCGGCGCGCACAGGTATCCGGGCAGGCTGCCGCCCTCGAAGGGGATCTCCACGGGCCGCATCGGGTGCGCCGCGAGCTCGGCGAAGCGGTCGAAGCAACGGCCCTCGTGGTCGAACGCTTCGACCAGCCGGGGGTCGACGGGGGCGCCGAACAGAGGGAGGTAGGAGACGCGGTAGTAGGTGGCCGCGCGCAGATACGCCTCGCGAGCGCTGACCCGATGCCCCCGCTCATCGCTCTCCCGCGCCCAGGACTCGACCGTGGCGGCGGTGGCCGTCCACTCCCGGTACCACCCGGCGAAGTCTCCCGGGAGGATCCGCCCCAGCGTTTTCTCGCACTCGCCGTACTCCGACCCCCCGCGGGTGCTTACGGCAAGCGCCCGCTCGGCGAACGACTGGAACAGCGGATCGCTGCAGAGACGAGGCACGGGCGCGGGCTCCTTGGCGAGGACGGCAATGGTCGCCTCACCTTTACCCTCGCCGGGCGGCCGCGGGCGCACGCAGATCGGTATCCCCACCGAACGGTCGAGCACCGCGGCGCGTTACGCCCCCGCCGTCCCCGCCGCTTCGCTCGCCTCGGCAGCACGAGGCCCCACTATCAGCCGCAACGGCGTATACACGGCTACGGCGACCACGAAGGCGACGTAGTACGCGAGATCGGCGCCATGCAGCGCGGCCGCTATCGGGCCGACGAACAGCGTCGTGTCCATGAACGGCACGGCGGCGGCGAATGCGGCCACAAAAGCGACGATCGCGGGCCACCACGGCTGAGGGCGGGCGAACTCGGCCGCGACATCGATCGGCGCGCCCTTCCTGGCCTTGGCCCGCGCCCTCGCGTCGACGATCACCACGCCGATGAAGCCGGGTATCCAATAGCCCACGAACAGCAGCACATTCTGAAAGCGGGCCGTGGTGTCCGCGGAATGCATCCACAGCACCAGAAGAAAGCCGAGCACGGCGGCCGCACCGGCGGCGAGGGGCCTGGGTACCCGTACGCCGGCCGTCTGGAGAGCCAGGGAGCCGCTGTAGTCGTTCATGGCGTTGCTGCACACGGCGGCGGCCGCGATGGCCAGCAGGCCGAAGGCGCCGAGGGCACCGCCGCCCAGGAGGCCGTGGACTCCGGCAGCGGTCTGGTCGGTGAACAGCTTGGCGCCCCACAGGCCCAGCGCCTGTACCCAGACGAACGAGAGCACCATGCCGAGCACGGAGTACCAGAACATCCGGGGCCGGGCGGTCGTACGCGGCAGATAGCGGCTGAAGTCGGAGGCGTACGGCGCCCACGAGATCGCCAGGCTCAGAGCGATGGTGCTGGTCAGAACGAAGGCCCCGACGCGGTCGGCGCCCTGGGCGGAGCCCGATACGGGGAGCGGCACGCCGGACAGCAGCTTGACGCTGAGCAGCAGGAAGGCGGCGCCCAGCACAAAGGTCATCCAGGTCTGGAGCTGGTGCAGGGCCTCGTAGCCGAAGACGCCGACGGCCCCTTGGAGGAGCAGGACCACCAGCGCACCCAGCCAGAACGGCCATCCGAGCAACTGGGCGAGCGCCTCGCCGCCGAAGAGGCCGATGAGCGCGTCCCAGGCGATGGAGGAAAGCCACTGCATGATTCCGGGCAGCGCCACACCGCGGCCGAAGGCCAGCCGCGACAGCGGCAGCTGGCCGGTGCCGGTCTGGCTGCCCCAGGTGCAGAGGTAGGCGGCCGGCAGTGCGCCGACGACCGTGCCGAGCACCATGGCGATGAGCGCGGTCCAGAAGTCCAGCCCCAGGGAAATGCCCACGGTGCCGGTGAAAACACCGCTCATGGTGAGATTCGGCGCAAACCACACCGTAAAGAGCCGACGAGGCTTCCCATAGCGGTTACTTTCCGGCACCGGCTGGATACCGTGCCGTTCGACTCCCAGGTCGCCGGCTCTCGCGGGCATTCGCCCGCCGAAGGTGGACTGCTCGATGGTCATGACTCTCCCAGGCTTGCATTGCAGCGCCTTACGGTAAGCCGAGCAGTCGGCGGACCGGGAGAGGGGTCCCTGGACCGGCCGGCTGATCTTCACCGGATTGTGCGACCGGATAATTCCGTGCCACTCGACGCATATTCCACTGTTACACGTCCACGGATCCACGGGCAGGCTGCCCGAATTTCCGGTGTGACGCGCAATATTGATGCCCCGGAGAGGAATGCGGAAAATACGCCGGTTCTCCCGGTTCTCCCGGCTGCACGGCTGAATGTCCGAGCGATTCCAGAATTCCATTCAATATCGCGGGCGGACAGGGCGCCGCACGGGCACGCCCCGAGAAAATATCGCTCGCGCCCCGTCGACATCGCCGCAGCTCAGGCCTCGCCGGGCGGCCGTCGCCACCGGCCGGGACCCCGTCCGAAGGGTCACATGATCTTCATATCTCCGGCCGGTTCCCTGATCCGGGCCCGGGACAGGCAGTATGGGGGCGTGACCCTCATCGATCATCTGCCGAACGACGCCGACCCCGATGCCCTCTTCGAAGCCTTTTCGGGCTGGGCCGAGCAGCAGGGCATCACGCTCTACCCTGCCCAGGAGGAGGCGCTGATCGAGGTGGTCTCGGGTGCGAACGTCATCCTGTCCACCCCCACCGGCTCCGGGAAGAGCCTGGTGGCGGCCGGCGCGCACTTCACCGCTCTCGCCAATGACCAGGTCACCTTCTACACCGCGCCGATCAAGGCCCTGGTGTCGGAGAAGTTCTTCGATCTGTGCAAGCTGTTCGGCACCGAGAACGTCGGGATGCTGACCGGTGACGCGTCGGTCAACTCCGATGCGCCGGTTATCTGCTGCACCGCCGAGGTGCTCGCCTCCATCGCGCTGCGTGACGGCAAGCACGCCGACATCGGCCAGGTCGTGATGGACGAGTTCCACTTCTATGCCGAGGCGGACCGCGGCTGGGCCTGGCAGATTCCGCTGCTGGAACTGCCGCAGGCACAGTTCATCCTGATGTCGGCGACGCTCGGCGACATGTCGCGGTTCGAGGGGGACCTGACCCGGCGTACCGGCAAGCCGACGTCGATGGTCCGCTCCGCGACCCGGCCCGTGCCGCTGTCGTACGAATACCGCACGACTCCGATGACGGAGACCCTCACCGAGCTGCTGGAGACCCGGCAGTCCCCGGTCTATATCGTGCACTTCACGCAGGCCGCCGCCGTGGAGCGGGCGCAGGCGCTGATGAGCATCAATATGTGTACGCGCGCCGAGAAGGACGAGATCGCGCAGCTCATCGGGAATTTCCGGTTCACCACCAAATTCGGGCGGAATCTGTCGCGTTATGTGCGGCACGGTATCGGCGTGCATCACGCCGGCATGCTGCCGAAGTACCGCCGGCTCGTGGAGAAACTGGCCCAGGCCGGCTTGCTGAAGGTCATCTGCGGTACGGACACGCTGGGTGTCGGCGTGAATGTGCCGATTCGGACGGTGCTGTTCACCGCGCTGACGAAGTACGACGGGACCCGGGTGCGGACGCTGCGGGCGCGGGAGTTCCACCAGATCGCGGGCCGCGCGGGCCGGGCCGGCTTCGATACGGCGGGGTTTGTTGTCGCGCAGGCCCCCGAGCATGTGGTGGAGAACGAGAAGGCGCTGGCGAAGGCGGGCGATGACCCGAAGAAGCGCCGCAAGGTCGTGCGCAAGAAGGCGCCGGAGGGCTTCGTCAATTGGGGCGAGAACACCTTCGAGAAGCTCATCGCCTCCGATCCCGAGCCGCTGACCTCGCGCTTCCGCGTGACGCACGCGATGCTGCTGTCCGTGATCGCGCGGCCGGGCAATGCCTTCGATGCGATGCGCCGGCTGCTGGAGGACAACCACGAGCCGCGCCGGAACCAGCTGCGCCACATCCGTCGCGCCATCGCGATCTATCGGTCGCTGGTGGACGGCGGGATCGTGGAGCGGCTGGCGGAGCCGGACGCGGAGGGCCGGATCGTCCGGCTGACCGTCGATCTCCAGCAGGACTTCGCCCTCAATCAGCCGCTGTCCACCTTCGCGCTGGCCGCCTTCGATCTGCTCGACCCCGAGTCGCCTTCGTACGCGCTGGACATGGTCTCGGTGGTGGAGTCGACGCTGGATGATCCGCGGCAGATCCTGGCCGCGCAGCAGAACAAGGCCCGGGGCGAGGCGGTCGCCCAGATGAAGGCCGACGGCGTCGAGTACGAGGACCGCATGGAGCGGCTCATGGACGTCGAGTACCCCAAGCCGCTGGACGAGCTGCTCTCGCACGCCTATGGCCTGTACCGCAAGAGCCATCCTTGGGTCGGCGACCATCCGCTGTCCCCGAAGTCGGTCATCCGCGATATGTACGAACGCGCCATGACCTTCACGGAATTCACGTCGTTCTACGAGCTGGCGCGCACCGAGGGGATCGTGCTGCGCTACCTGGCGAGTGCGTTCAAGGCGCTGGATCACACCGTCCCGGACGATCTGAAGTCCGAGGACTTCCAGGACATCATCGCCTGGCTGGGCGAGATGGTGCGGCAGGTGGATTCCAGTCTGCTGGACGAGTGGGAGCAGCTCGCCAATCCCGAGGTGGAGACGGCGGAAGAGGCCGCGGAGCGGGCGGATCAGGTCCGGCCGGTCACGGCCAATGCCCGTGCCTTCCGGGTGCTGGTGCGTAATGCGATGTTCCGGCGGGTGGAGCTGGCGGCGCTGGACAAGGTCGAGGAGCTCGGCGAGATGGATGCCGACTCCGGCTGGGACGTGGACGCCTGGGGCGATGCGATGGACGCCTACTGGGACGAATACGACGAGCTGGGCACCGGACCGGATGCCCGCGGCCCGAAGCTGCTGCAGATTCAGGAGGATGCCGCGCACGGGCTGTGGAAGGTGCGGCAGACTTTCGCCGACCCGAACGGTGATCACGACTGGGGCATCTCCGCGGAGGTGGACCTGGCCGCCTCCGACGAGGAGGGGCGTGCGGTGGTGCGCGTCACCGATGTGGGTCAGCTGTGAGGCGACGGCTTCGACCGAGGCCGTCGAGGGTTGCGACGGAGGGCCACCGGTCATGACCAATCCCGCCGAGAAGCTGGTGGATCTGCTGGATCTCGAGCAGATCGAGGTGAACATCTTCCGGGGCCGAAGTCCGCAGGAGAGCATCCAGCGGGTCTTCGGCGGGCAGGTCGCCGGCCAGGCGCTGGTGGCGGCCGGGCGGACCACCGAAGGTGACCGCCCGGTCCACTCGTTGCACGCGTACTTCTTGCGGCCGGGCCGGCCCGGGGTGCCGATCGTGTACCAGGTCGAGCGGGTCCGCGACGGGCGGTCCTTCACCACCCGGCGGGTTGTCGCCGTCCAGCAGGGACGCACGATCTTCAATCTGACCGCCTCCTTTCACAAGCCGGAACCCGGCTTCGATCATCAATTGCCGACGCGCCGGGAGGTGCCCGGCCCGGAGGAGCTGCCCACGGTCGCGGACGAGGTCCGCGAACATCTGGGTGATCTGCCCGAGGCACTCGAGAGATTCGCCCGAAGGCAGCCGTTCGACATCCGGTATGTCGACCGGCTGCGCTGGACGCCGGACGAGATCGACGATGCGGAGCCTCGCAGCGCGGTGTGGATGCGCGCGGTGGGGCCGTTGGGTGATGATCCGCTGGTGCATACCTGCGCGCTGACCTACGCCAGCGATATGACCCTGCTGGACGCCGTCCGCATCCCGATCGAGCCGCTGTGGGGGCCTCGGGGCTTCGACATGGCCTCGCTCGACCATGCGATGTGGTTCCACCGCCCGTTCCGCGCGGACGAGTGGTTTCTCTACGACCAGGAGTCGCCGATCGCCACCGGCGGCCGGGGCCTGGCCCGCGGACGGATTTACGACCGGGAGGGCAGGCTGCTGGTCTCGGTCGTGCAGGAGGGGCTGTTCAGGAAGCTCGGCGGCTGATTCCGCAGGGCCGCCGACGAGCGCGCCGCTGGGCTGCGAAGCCTCCCCGGGTCTTCCTGGCGGGCGGCTTCGAGGGCCCGGGAGAGATTGACGCGGTACCACATCACCTCGTCGAACTCTTCCGCCGTCAGCACACGCTCGAGGGATTCCCGGGCGGCGACGGTCGCCGTGATCACCGATACGAAGACGGGCTTGAGCCTGCGCAGCAGGGATCGCTCCCTGGGGTCCTCGACGACCGAGGCCATCTCCTCCGGTGGCAGTACGGCAGCGAGCACCGCCGCCGACTCCCACGGGTCGTTGGTCTGTCCCATGAGCTGCGCCACCCGGCGGGCGCGCCACTGCCGTGGCCGCCAGTCCTGTCCGCCGTCGAGCATCACGCGCATCGCGGCGGGGGTGTTGCCCGCCAGCAATTCCGGCTCACGGTCGGCGAATTCGGCGATCTCGGCGGCGAGATAGAGCCAGACCACCGCGCCGTAGCGGTTCACATAGAACCTGACCGGACCGAAGCAGCCTGCGCGGGTCAGGCGCTGGAACCGCCCGGGTCCAATCCGCATCAGCTCGGCCGCTTCGTTCGTGCCGACCGTGCGGATACGCTCGCGGAGCGCTTCCGGGAATCCGGGTTCGGCTTGCAGCCGGGCGATCTCCTGCGCCGGCACCCGGCGCCGCCCCAGCGGCCCGGCGGCCCCCGGCCGGTCTTCCGCCCCGGCCGGGACCGTCCGTACTTCTCCGAGCTGGGTGGCGAGCTCGAACTCACCGCTCCTCAGCTCCAGTTCTTGGGCGGCTCGCCCCACGGCGAGTGTCTGCTGCCCGTCGCACATCACTGTCATGTCGAATCCCCCGCACTCAGTCGATCACTGAAGTCGATTACTGACAGTCACGACTGTAGCGGCAGGCTGTGACAGCGAGTCAATCCCCGCCTCAGCCCTGTGGATAACTCTCCGGCCGACGGGCGGCGACGGCCAGATGCTCGCCCACGCGGTTGACCAACAGCGTCATTTCGTAGGCGATCTGCCCCATATCGGCGTCGGCCCCGGCCAGTACGCACAGGCAGCTGCCGTCCCCCGCCGCCGTCACGAACAGCATTCCGTCGTCGAACTCGACCATGGTCTGGCGCACCCGCCCGGCCCGGAAGTGCAGCCCGGAGCCCTTCGCGAGGCTGTGCAGCCCCGACGCGACCGCCGCCAGATGTTCGGCGTCCGCCTTTTCCAGCGCCTGGCTCGAGCCGGTCACCAACCCGTCGTTGGAGAGCACCATTGCATGCCGTACCCTCTCCACCCGCTTGGTCAGGTCGTCCAGCAGCCAGTCGAGTCCGCTGCTCAGTGCCATGCCGCTTCCTCCCCGTATCCCCGTCCGCTTCCTTGACCGGACGGCAGTGCGCAGTCAGTGCGCGACTGCCGTGCCAGCCTGTCCCACCTCCGGCGTCTGGGCAAGCGGGTCTGCAGCCCGGCGTGCCACTCCGCGCGGTATCGCGGCGGGCGGGAGGATGTCGGCATGGCACACAAGATGACCAAGGACGAGTGGCGGAAGTTCCTTTCCGAGGGCACCCGCACCGGCAAGCTGTCAACCGTACGGGCCGACGGCAGCCCGCACATCGCGCCGGTGTGGTTCCTCATGGACGGCGATGAGCTGGTGTTCAACACCGGGAAGGAGACGGTCAAGGGCCGCAATCTCGCCCGTGACAACAGAGTTGCCCTGTGCGTGGACGACGACCGGCCGCCGTTCTCCTTCGCGGTGGTTCAGGGGGCGGCGGAGATCAGTGAGGATCTCACTGACGTGCGGCACTGGGCGACCCGGATCGCGGCCCGCTACATGGGCGAGGACCGTGCGGAGGAGTTCGGCGCCCGCAACGGCGTGCCGGGCGAACTGGTGGTGCGGGTGCGGATCAGCAAAGTCGTCGCCATCGCGGACCTCGCGGACTGACCGGCGCGACGGCCCTTGCTACCCCACCGAATCCAGATGCCGGGCGGTATGCCGCCGCCCGGCGTGTTCGACCAGGCGTATCAGCACCTCCTTGCCCGAATCACGGTCCCGTGCGTCACACAGCACCACCGGGGTCCCGCGGTCCAGGTCGAGGGCGCGGGCCACCTCGTTCGCGCCGTAGGACCGCGACTGGGCAAAGCAGTTGACGGCCACCAGGAACGGGATCGACTGGCGCTCGAAGTAGTCCACCGCCGGGAAGCAGTCCGCCAGCCGGCGGGTATCGGCCAGCACCACGGCGCCCAGCGCGCCTACCGACAGGTCGTCCCACAGAAACCAGAAGCGGTCCTGGCCCGGGGTACCGAAAAGGTAGAGGGACAGGCCCTGTCGGATGGTGATCCGGCCGAAGTCCATGGCCACCGTGGTGGTGCTCTTGTCGTCCACGCCTCCGGTGTCGTCCAGCGCCTCGCCCACTTCGCTGAGCCGTTCCTCGGTGCGCAGCGGACGGATCTCGCTGACCGACCCCACCAAGGTCGTCTTGCCGACTCCGAAACCGCCCGCGACTAAGACCTTCAGGCCCAACTCGGAGTCAGGGCCCAGGGTTGCGCCCTCCTGGGCCCCTTGTACAGCGTTCATCGGACGTCTCCTCCAGGATGCGGGTCGCGCACGTCACGGGGGTGTTCGGATGCAGGGCTCGGCAGTCGGAGCCCCCGGCGGCAGAGTGCCGTCCGGAAATCCATGGCGAGGACCGTACCTCTGCCTGATCGCGATTACCGTCATTTTCAACAAAGCCGCGAAGTTCTGATCGCCGCGTGTTCCTGCCCGGGTTCTGATCGCGAAACGTCCGGCGCCCGCGCCCGGTTCCCCGCCGTGGGGGATCATGAGCTCATGACGCAGCAGCAGGCCCCGGAGCAGATCGGCGTACGCGCCGGCGCGACCGCCTCGGCACGTGCCGTCGAGCGCAACGGCATCAACCCGGTACCCGAGTCCGAACGGCACGGCGCGCCCCGGTCCTTGTTCTGGCCCTGGGCCGCATCCGGGTTGTCCCTGCTGTGCATCGCCTACGGCAGCTACCTCATGGGCCTCGGGCTCAACGCGTGGCAGGCGATCGTCACCGGGGCCATCGGCTATGTGCTGTCGTTCGTCCTGGTCGGCCTGATCTCGATAGCCGGGGCGCGCACCGGCGCGCCCACCATGGCCATCGGCCGGGCCGCCTTCGGCAGGCAGGGCAACAAGCTGCCCACGCTGTTCAGTTACGTCTCCAACGTCGGCTGGGAGACGGTGCTGGTCGCGCTCTCCTCGCTGGGCGGAGCCGCCATTCTGGCGCGCGTCTCGCCCGGCGCCTTCGCGCGGGCCGACGGGACGACGCCGACCACGACGGCACAGGCGCTGTGCTTCGGGGTGACGGCGGTTTCGGTGGTGGTCGTGGGGATCTTCGGGCACGCGCTGATCATGAAGGTGCAGAAGTATCTGACCGCGGCGATCACGTTGATGACCGTGGTGTACATGGTGCTGATGGCCGACCGCGTCGATCCCGCCGCACTGGGCGGCGGAGCCTCGGGCGATCTCGGCACGTTCATCGGGGGCATTGTGTTCGCGATGACGCTGCTGGGCCTGGGCTGGGTCAACTGCGGCGCCGACTACAGCCGTTACCTTCCGCGTGCGAGCAGCGGGCGGGCCATCACCGGCTGGACGACGCTGGGCGGCGTGCTGGCCCCTCTGGTGCTGCTGGTCTTCGGGGTGCTGCTGAACGCCGGTGATCCCCGGCTCGCCGAGGCCGCGGCCGCCGACCCGGTGGGCGCGCTCGCCGCCGAGCTGCCGACCTGGTTCCTGGTGCCGTATCTGCTCACCGCCATCGGGGGCTTCGCCTCCGGGGCGATCATGGATATCTACAGCTCCGGTATGTCGATGCTGGCCCTGGGCATCCCGATCCGGCGGCACCTCGCGGTCCTGGTGGACGGTGTGCTGATGGCCCTCGGCGGCTGGTACGTGCTGTTCGTCTCGCCCAGTTTCTTCGCCACGTTCCAGGCGTTCCTGTCCATCATCGGGGTGGCGATGGCCGCCTGGACGGCGGTCTTCCTGGTGGAGCAGTGGCGCCGCCGCCGGTCGGGCTTCGGCCTGACGACCGTACGGGCCCTGGGCTGGCCCGCGGTGCTCTCGCTCGCCCTCGCCACCGCCCTCGGGCTGGGCCTGATCACCTCCGCCGATCCCCACATCGCCAAGGCTGTGGGCTTTCTGCTCAGTGACAGCGCCGCGCACGGCACCCTGGGGGCGATGAACCTCGGCGTCGTGGTGGCCTTGATCGTCGCGGCCGTCCTGTACGCCGCGACCGCCCCTCTGGCCGACCGTCCCGCCCCCCAAGGAGACCGATGACCGACCATCACGCCGACCAGCCGCACGACGTCCGCGCTTTCTTCGGGCCACGTGCCGCGGACTGGGACACCAAGTTCCCCGACGACGGCCCCGCCTACGCCGCGGGCGTCGCCGACCTGGGGCTCAAGGAGGGCGACCGGGTCCTGGACGCGGGCTGCGGTACGGGCCGCGCGCTGCCGGCGCTACGGGAGGCCGTGGGGCCGCGCGGGACGGTGCTGGGCGTGGATCTCACCCCGGAGATGCTGCAGGAGGCCGTACGGGCCGGACGCGACCGTTACGCGGAACTGCTGCTCGCCGACGTCACCCGGCTTCCGCTGCCCGACGCCGCGCTGGACTCCGTCTTCGCCGCCGGACTCGTCTCCCACCTGCCGGACTCCGCCGGCGGCCTCGCCGAACTGGCCAGGACCGTACGCCCCGGTGGCCGGCTGGCCCTCTTCCATCCCATCGGCCGGGCGGCGCTCGCCGCACGCAAGGGCCGCCCGCTCACCCCCGATGACCTGAGGGCGGAGCCGAATCTGCGGCCCCTCCTGGCGGGCAGCGGCTGGGAACTGGTCCGGTACGTGGACGAGGACGCCCGCTACCTGGCGCTGGCGGTCCGCCAGGGGTGACGGGCCCGCCTCTTACCGGGGCGGCCCGCCTCTCACTGGGGCGCCGGGTCCTCCGCGTGCGGGACGGGGCAGCCGCCGCCCCGGCGCGGGGCGGGGAAGGTGCCGAGATCGGCGACCCGGAAGCCGTCGGGATAGCCCTTGATCTCGGGGTTCTGGCGGGCGAAGTGCGGCTTGCGGCGGGGCGGGAGCAGCCGTACGGCCTTGGCGCGCAGCTTCAGGGCGCCGCGGACCGCCTTCTGGACGGCCGGTTTGGGCCGCTCGTAGCGGAAGGTGTCCAGCAGCGCGTCATCCAGGAGGGCCATGCTCGCGCCGCGTACCACCGGGGCGAGCGGGCCGTACCAGCCCGCCATCAGGTCCAACGTGGCGTCCGAGACCCGTCGGGCGCTCTCGTCCCAGCCGAAGTGGGCGTCCTCGTAGGCGTCCAGGCAGCGTTCGAAGTCCTGGAAGGTCTCAGGGAGTTCGGTGATGCCCATATGGCGCCCGAGAGTGCGGTAGTAGGCCGCTATGGCGCGCGTCTCGTGCTCGCTCAGCCGGCGCCAGCCGTACTGGTCGATCCAGCGCTTGGGCACCACCACGAAGGTGCACAGGACATAGCGCATGTCGTCGTTGCTGATGTCGTAGCTGCGGTGCATCTGGTTCATCCGGCGGATCGCCGTCCGGCCGTCCGTACCGTCGAAGCCGTGCTCGAGGACGGCGTCCAGGAGAAGGGCGGTGTCGTCGTAGCGCTTTTGCGTACGGTCCGTCAGCTCCGCGGTCTCGGCGAGCAGTCGGCCGATGCTGGGCACGGCATAGGTGCGGTAGAGCGCTAACTCCAGGGCCCTGGTGATGTCCCAGGGGAATTCATGGGTCGCGGTGATGCGGAAGATCCGCAGGAAATCGCGTTCCGGATCGAGCCGCCGGATCTCTTTCAGCCAGTCGTAGCGCCGCACCTGGTGTCCGTCCCTTCGTGTGCCCGAAGCTCCGACTTTATGCGCTTCGGGCACACTTCAACGAGGGTTGCGGGCGGCGCAGCGGGAGTGGGAATGCCCGGATTCCTACACGAGATCCCCCGGCCTGCCGGGTGGTGATGGCGCCGGCCCGGGAGCGTCAGCCGCCGCTGGTGGCCGCCCGCGAGCCGCTCGGCCCGCCGGTGGCGCCGTAGCAGTCCGTCGACGTGGGGTCCGGTACGGCCAGCGCCTGCTCGACGGGCAGACCCGTGCGCGCGGCGAGGGCCAGCCGCTCCCGGACCTCGCGCGGGGTGCGCGGGCGATAGCCGGGTCCCGTACCGCAGCAGCCGCCGTGGAAGGTCAGCCCGGAGCGCAGTACGGCCGTCAGCGCGCGCCAGCCCGCGGTGTCGCGCTTCTTGGGGACCTCCAGGTCGGCACCGGCGTTGATCAGCTCGCCGCGGCACTGCGGGCAGCTGCCCGGTCCCCGCGAGGTGGCCGGCCTCTTGAACGCGACCCGGCAGTCCAGGCACACGAAGTGCGTCCCACTGCTGTAGAAACACATGTGTGCAGCGTACGGCGGGTGACAAGGCCGTACCCAGCCAATTAAGGTGCGCCGACGTACTCCGGATGGATCGGATGGGGAGGCCCCGCGTGCCCACGACCGAGAGCACCGACAGCGACCAGTTGTTCGTGCTGACGGCGGTGCTGTTGACGCCCGCGCAGTTTCCGAGCGTGCTCGGCGACGACTATCCCGAGGTGTGCGCCGGCCTCGGCCTCGAACCGTACGTCGAGGGCTACGGGCTGGTCCTCGGGCAGGACGGCAGCGGTGCGCGCTGGACAGTGGCGACGGAGGATGTGTCGCTGGTGGCCTGCGCGATCGCGGCCTGGGACTGCGGCATGGAGTACGACCTCTCGCCCGGGGAGGACAGCATCATCGGGGCGCTGCCCGGCTGGCCGCTCGCCCTCGCCGTGTCGGCGCCCGGGGTGCCCGAGCCACATGACCCGGAGCTGCTGGACGACGATCCGGCGCCGCTCACCCCGCCGGACGCCGAGGGGTGGGGGCCCGCCCAACGGCGGCTCGGCGCGGACGAGATCGCGCTGCAGTGGGCGGCGTGGCGCGAGCAGGTGGATGACGGGGAGGCCTTCGCCGAGCCGGGTGAGGGGACGCACCAGGGCGTGCGGCGGGTACTGGAGGAGGCGCGCGGGTATGTGAGGCAACCGCCGCCGCCGGGCCGGGTGCGGTCGTCGTTCGCGGCGGGCGACGCGCGCACGCTGCGGGTCGACGGGCCGGGCTGGAGCATGGTGGCCCGCACCGACGACATCGCGTTCGTCCTGCTGGACGAGGAGCCCGGTGAGGTGCATCCGGTGGGCCGGGGGCCGGAACTACCGGGGCTGCTGGCGTCGTTGGACGAGCTGGCGGTGCGGCCTTCCTGAGGCCTGGGGCCGGGCCGCCCCGGAGCGATGACCGCCACCGGCGCGAGGCCTGACCGGCCTTGCGCGGGTCGCCGTCACTCCGGCCCCATCACTCAGCGCCCTATCTCCTTACGGGTGACCCGGCGCAGCCTGCGTCGCTGTGAAGGGTCGAGCGTCAGATACGCGATGGCCGGGACCCCGATCATCACCAAGAGGGCCGCCCAGAAAGGCAGCAGCCACAGCAGGATCACTCCCACCGCGATACCGCCGACCGCGACCTTCGCCTGTGTGGACATCCTTCACGCCCCTTCCGCGGCCCGTGCCGCGCTCTGTGTATTCCATTGAACGCCGTTTTCGCTTCACAGGTTCCCTCGAACGCCGCCGGGTCCTGTACCCTCGGGCGCTCCAGGCGCCAGTAGTCAAACTTGAGGAGTTCTCGGCCCAGTGGCTTTCCTCCCCGCGGTCCCGGCCGCACATTTCACCGAGCTCGCCCGCTGCGCAGCGGTATTCCTGCCGTCGGACCCGCCCCGCGCCGGACGGGTCGCGTTCTGGCGCCCCGATGGCGAGCCGATCGCGATCGCCGACGACGACGGTGAGCCGGCGGCGGACCGGCTCTCCCTGGTCCTGCCGGACGAGAACGGCGAGGTGTATGTGTCCGCCGTCCCCGCCGTGATCTGGCCGGTAGCCGCCGCGGTGCCCGTTCTCACCCGCGCCCGTGCCGCCCGGGGCGCGGATCCGGCCGCCGCCTTCTGGGGCGCCGCGACCGTGCTGGCGCTCCAGCTGGCCGCCCGTGGCCGGCTGCTGCCCGGTCTGAGCCCCGCCGATCACGACGCCTGGCGGCTGGGCCCGCTCGACCCGGCCGATGTCGAGCGGCTGCGCGACCTCGCCGCCGCCATGCCCCCGTACGCGCATGCCACGCCCCTCCCCGGCACCGACCCGCTCGAACTGCCCGATCCCGAACGCCACCTACGGGCCTTCCTGGACGCGGTCGCCGACGGCCTGCCACGCTCCCCCGCCGCCGCGTCGGCCGCCGGCGGTCCGGCCTTCGCGGCGCCCGCACCGCAGCACATCCCCGAGCAGCGCGCCTGGGCGGCGGATGTCGCGGCGGGGCATGACACGGGCGTACGGATCTCGCTGCGGGTGGAGGTCCACGGGATGGACACGGCGGACGGAGCGGCCTTCACCGCCGTTCTCCAGCTGCACAGCCTGACCGATCCGACGCTGGTCGCGGATGCCTCAGAGGTGTGGGCCGGGGTGTCACCGGCGGGGCAGGCCTTCGGGCCGCGGGCCCGGATGGACACCCTGCTCACGCTCCGCCGTGCCGCCGGCACCTGGCCGCCGCTCACCCCGCTGCTGTCCGCGGCGGTGCCGGACGCGCTGCCGCTCGCCGATGAGGAGATCGCCGAGCTGCTCGGCCCCGCCGGCCGTGCGCTGGCCGCCGCCGGGGTGCAGGTCCACTGGCCCAAGGAGCTGGCCCGCAAGCTGACCGGCCGCGCGGTGGTGGGAGCGCCCGACCCGCTGGACGCGACCGGGTCCGGGCTGCCCTCGCTGCTGTCTGCCGACGCGTTGCTCTCGTTCAGCTGGCGGTTCGCGGTGGGCGGACAGGACATCGACAAGGCGGACCTGGAGCGGCTCGCCGAGGCCGGCCGCCCCCTGGTGCGGCTGCGCGACCAATGGGTACTGATCGACCCGGAGGCGGTACGTGCGGCCCGCGACCGCCAGGACCGTAAGATCACGCCGCTGGATGCGCTCGGCGCCGCGCTCACCGGCACCATCGAGGACGACGACGGCCGCCAGGTGAGCGTGGCGGCATCCGGCTGGCCGGCCGAGGTGCGCGACCGGATCGCCGACCCGGAGCGTACGGATGCCGCGCCCGTCCAGCAGCCCGCCGCGCTTGCCGCGACGCTGCGCGACTACCAGCTGCGCGGGCTCGGCTGGCTGCACCGGATGACCTCGCTGGGGCTGGGCTGCACGCTCGCCGACGACATGGGGCTGGGCAAGACCATCACCCTCATCGCGCTCCATCTGCACCGGCAGACGCAGCCCGGCTCGGCAGGCCCCACGCTCGTCGTCTGCCCCACCTCCCTGATGGGCAACTGGCAGCGGGAGATCGAGAAGTTCGCGCCGGGGACGCCGGTGCGCCGCTTTCACGCCGGGCGGCGCAGCCTGGCGGACCTGGCCGACGGCGAGTTCGTGCTCACCACCTACGGGACGATGCGGCTCGATGCCGGGAAGCTGGCGGAGGTGGGCTGGGGGCTGGTAGTCGCCGACGAGGCGCAGCATGTCAAGAACCCCTTCTCCGCGACCGCCAGGGCACTGCGCACCCTCCCCGGCCAGGCCCGGGTGGCGCTGAGCGGCACGCCGGTGGAGAACAACCTGTCGGAGCTGTGGGCGATCCTGGACTGGACGACACCCGGCCTGCTGGGGCCGCTGGGCCGGTTCCGTAAGCGTTATGCGCAGGTCATCGAGGGGGGCGCGGCGACGTCACCCGAAGCGGGTGCGGCGGCCGAGCGGCTGGCCAGGCTGGTGCGGCCGTTCCTGCTGCGCCGCCGCAAGTCGGACCCGGGGATCGCGCCGGAGCTGCCGCCCAAGACGGAGACCGACCGTGCGGTGGCGCTGACCAAGGAGCAGGCGGGGCTGTATGAGGCCGTGGTGCGCGAGGGGCTCAGCGACATCGCCGAGGCGGACGGGTTCGCGCGGCGCGGGCTGGTGGTCAAACTGCTCACCTCTCTCAAGCAGATCTGCAACCACCCGGCGCAGTATCTGAAGGAGCAAGGAGCGGATCAGGGGCGGGTTCCGGAACGCGACGGGGGCGGGAACTCCCCGCGGATCGCCGGTCGTTCAGGGAAGGTGGAACTGCTGGACGAACTGCTGGACACCATCCTCGCGGAGGGCGCGAGTGTGCTGGTGTTCACTCAGTACGTGCAGATGGCCCGGCTGCTGGAGCGGCATCTGGCGGCGCGCGGGGTGCCCACCCAGTTCCTGCACGGCGGGACACCGGTCGCGCGGCGCGAGGAGATGGTGCGGCGGTTCCAGGAGGGTGCGGCGCCGGTGTTCCTGCTGTCGTTGAAGGCGGCCGGTACGGGCCTGAATCTCACCCGGGCGGCGCATGTGGTGCACTTCGACCGGTGGTGGAATCCGGCCGTCGAGGCCCAGGCCACCGATCGTGCGTACCGGATCGGGCAGACCCAGCCGGTGCAGGTCCACCGGATGATCACGGAGGGCACGATCGAGGACCGGATCGCCGAAATGCTCTCCCGTAAGCAGCAGTTGGCGGATGCGGTGCTGGGCTCGGGCGAGGCGGCGCTGACCGAGCTCAGCGACGCCGAGCTGGCAGACCTGGTCACCTTGCGAGGGAGCGAGCGATGAGAACACAGGGCGAGACATACGGACCCGAGCGGACCTTCGCCGCGCTGCCCACGCCACACGGCCAGGCGTTCGCGCGGAGTTGGTGGGGCCAGGCGTGGCTCAAGGCGCTGGAGGACACCGCACTGGACGGCGGGCAGCTGAAGCTGGGGCGGCAGCATGCGCGCGGCGGTGCGGTGGGCGCGGTGTCGGTACGGCCCGGCCGGATCACCGCCATCGTCCAGGACCGCGACCACACCCGCCACCGTGCCGATGTGCTGCTGCAGCAGCTGAGCCTGGCGGACTGGGACCGCTTCCTGGACATGGTCGCGGACCGCGCCGGGCATATCGCGGCCCTCCTGGACCGTGACATGCCGCCGGTCCTGGTCGAGGACGCTGCCGCAGCCGGCATGGAACTCCTGCCGGGAATAGGCGACCTGGAGTCGGAGTGCAGTTGCGGGGCATGGGATCACTGCGCCCATTCCGCCGCGCTCTGCTACCAGTTGGCGCGGTTGCTGGACCAGGATCCCTTTGTGCTGCTGCTGTTGCGCGGGCGGGGCGAGCAGGAGCTGCTGGACGAGCTGCAGGCGCGCAGCGCGTCGCGGGCCGAGGTGCCGGCGGGCGAGGGTACGCGGCCCGTGACGGGGGTGCCGGCCGCCGAGGCATACGCGGCGCGCGACATCCTGCCGCCACTGCCCGCACCGCCGCCGGCCGTCGAGGCCCCGGGTGCCGCTGCGGTGCTCGGCGGCGGCACCCCACCCGCGCCCGGCGTGGCGGTGGCCGCGCTGGAATTCCTGGCCGCGGACGCGGCGGCACGCGCCCAGCAGCTGCTGGCCGATGCGCTCGCCACCTGGCATCCGGACAATCCGCCGCCGCCCGCCCTGACTCCCGCCCAGGACGCGGTACGACTGGCGGCCGCCGGCCCGGGGGCGGCGATATCGGCCCGGCTGGCGGCCGGCTCCGGGCGCGATCCGCGGGGTCTGGCGCTGGCCGTACGGGCCTGGGAGCTGGGCGGTACGGCCGGGCTCGCGGTCCTGGAGGAGGACTGGACGCCGGAGCCGGAGACGCTGGCCCGCGCGCACGACCGGCTCGCGGCGGCCTGGCCGGAGGGCGAGACCCGGCCGCGGCTGCGGGCCACCCGCAACCGCTGGACGGTGGTCGGCGGCGACGCCCAGCTGCGCTACGGCCGGGACGGGCGCTGGTGGCCGTACCGCAGGGAACGCGGCCAGTGGGCCCCGGCGGGACCGGCCACGGACGATCCGGCGGGCGCGCTGGCCGGGGTGTCGGAAGACCGCCTGGAGGAGGACCGAATGGAGGGCTGACGGGCCGGACCTCCCGAATCCGGCTGCGCCGTGCGTCGCGTCGTGATTCGCTGAGCCGATCTCCGGACGCCAAGGCCGTCGCCCCGCAGCGAGGAGGACCAGTGACCGGCACTTCGCACCGCGCACCGCAGCACCTGCCGTACGAACGGCCGTGGCAGGACCCGGGCCCATCGCAGGACCCGGATCCGCTCCCGTACTACGAGGACCGCTCGCCGGGCGCCGGGAGCCTGCCGCCGCGCGCCTGGTTCGCGGCGTCGGACGCGCCCCGGATCTCGCTGCACGGCACCTGGCGGTTCCGGCTCGCTGCGACCGCCGCGGCGCACGACGCGTCGTTCGCCCGGCCGGACTTCGACGACGCCCAGTGGCAGGACCTGCGGGTGCCCGGCCACTGGGCGCTCAAGGGGCATGGTGCGCCCGCGTACACCAACACCGCCTACCCCTTCCCGGTCGACCCGCCCCGGGTGCCGGACGAGAACCCGACCGGCGACCACCGGCATGTCTTCGATCTGCCCGAGGGGTGGGGCGATGGGCCCGCGGTGCTGCACTTCGGCGGGGTCGAGTCCTGCGCCCGCGTCTGGCTCAACGGACAGGAGCTGGGGAACTTCAAGGGCAGCAGGCTGCCGCACGAGTTCGAGATCGGGCATCTGCTGCGGCCGCGCGGCAATGTGCTGGCGGTGCGCGTCCACCAGTGGTCCTCGGGCAGCTATCTGGAGGACCAGGACCAGTGGTGGCTGCCCGGTATTTTCCGGAATGTATCGGTGCACCGCCGCCCCCGGGGCTCGGTCGTCGATCACTTTGTGCACGCCGGGTTCGATCACGTAACGGGCGAGGGCACGCTGCGCGTGGAGTGTGAGCCGGCGGGCCGGGTGCGTGTCCCGGCGCTCGGGCTCGATCTGGCGACCGGACAGAGCGCGACGCTGCCGGTGCGCCCCTGGACGGCCGAGCGGCCGCACCTCTATGACGGGGAGCTGGTCACCCCGGGCGAGCGGATCCCGCTGCGGATCGGGTTCCGTACGGTCCGGGTCGAGGACGGTCTGCTCAAGGTCAACGGCCGCCGCATCCTGCTGCGCGGCGTCAACCGCCATGAATTCCATCCGCGCTACGGACGCACCATCGGCCCGGAGGCGATGCGCCGCGATCTCGTACTGATGAAGCGTCACAACATCAACGCGGTCCGCACCAGCCACTATCCCCCGCACCCCGCCTTCCTCGACCTCTGTGACGAGCTGGGCCTGTGGGTCATCGACGAATGCGATCTGGAGACGCACGGTTTCGCACAGCAGGGCTGGCGGGGCAATCCGGTCGACGACGAGCGCTGGGAGCCGGCGCTGCTGGACCGTGCCCGCCGGATGGTCGAACGGGACAAGAACCACCCCGGCATCGTGCTGTGGTCGCTCGGCAACGAGTGCGGTACGGGCCGCGGGCTGTCCGCCATGGCCGCCTGGATGCGCGAGCGCGATCCGTCCCGGCCGCTGCACTACGAGGGCGACCGCAGCTGTGCCGACACCGATGTGTACTCCCGGATGTACGCCGATCATGCCGAGGTGGAGCGCATCGGGCGGCGCACCGAGGAGCCGCTGCCCGATGCGGAGCTGGACGCCCGGCGCCGCCAACTGCCGTTCGTTCTCTGCGAGTACGCGCATGCGATGGGCAACGGTCCGGGCGGGCTGAGCGAGTATCAGCGGCTGTTCGAGAGATATGAGCGCTGTCAGGGCGGGTTCGTCTGGGAGTGGATCGACCACGGGCTGCGGCAGCTGACGCCCGACGGCGAGGTGTTCCATGCCTACGGCGGCGACTTCGGCGAGGAGCTGCACGACGGCAATTTCGTCTGCGACGGGCTGGTCTTTCCCGACCGGGTGCCCTCGCCCGGCCTGCTGGAGTTCAAGAAGGTCATCGAGCCGGTACGGATCGAGGGGGTGCCCGGCGAAGACGGCGCGGCGGGCGCGGTGCGGATCACCAACCTCCATGACTTCGCCGATCTGGGACATCTGGAGTTCCGCTGGCGGTACGAGGTGGCGGGCCAGGCACGCGGACACGGGTGGCTCGAGGTGCCGCCGCTGGCGCCCGGCGAGTCGGCCGAAGTGGAGCTGACGGCGCCACCGGTGGAGGAGGACGACACCGGGGAGGCCTGGTGGACGGTGCAGGCGGTGCTCGCCGAGGACACCCCGTGGGCGGACGCGGGCCACGAGGTCGGCTGGGGCCAGCTGCCGGCCCCTGCGCTCCCGGCTCCCGCTCCTGCGGACGGCGTGCGGGCGGCCCCGCGCCGCGGCGAGGGCAATGTGATCCTCCTCGGCCCGGGGGCCTTCGACGCCACCACGGGAGCGCTCCGCTATCTGGACGCCGTACAGCTCGTCGGTCCCCGCCTCGATGTGTGGCGGGCGCCGACCGATAACGACGAGGCCGCGCCCTGGCAGCCGGGGCCGCGTCCGGCCACCGAGTGGCGGCGGATCGGACTGCACCGGATGCGGCATCGCGTCGACGCCGTCGAGGCCGGGCCGGACGCCCTGGTGGTACGCACCCGGGTCGCCCCCGCAGGCACGGATCTCGCGCTGCGTACCGTCTACCGCTGGACGGCAGACGGCGATCTGCTGCGGCTGGAGGTGGCCGTCGATCCGGAGGGCGACTGGCCCGCTCCGCTGCCTCGGCTCGGGGTGCGGATGGCGGTGTGCGCGAGCCTGGGGCTGGCCGAGTGGTTCGGCGGCGGGCCCGGCGAGGGTTATCCGGACACCCGGGCCGCGGCGCGGGTGGGCCGCTGGTCGATGCCGGTGGACGCGCTGCAGACGCCGTACGTCCGGCCGCAGGAGAACGGCGCCCGGCCCGATGTGCGCTGGGCGCAGCTGACCCGCGGCAATGGCTCCGGCCTGCGGATCGCGGGTGACCCGAACTTCTCCTTCACCGCCCGGCGCTGGTCCGTGGCGGAGCTGGACGCGGCGCGGCACACCACCGATCTCATCCCGGGCGACCGGCTGTGGCTGTATCTCGACCACGCGCAGCACGGCATCGGCAGCGAGTCGTGCGGGCCGGGGGTGCTGCCGGAGCACCGGTTGGAGGTGGCGCCGGCGCGCTTCTCCTTCGTGTTCTCCTCGCTGGAATGACCTTCTCCGCCCGCCGGAATGGCCCGTGAACTGTCGGCGTTACGATCCGAAGAGCGGCCGCAATCCCCGCGCCCGGCAGCACGAGAGGCTACGCACCATGGTCAGCACGTCCCCGTCGTTCGTCGAAGCCCTCGCCGCGGGGCCGGTGGTGCTCGACGGCGGGCTGTCCAACCAGCTGGAGTCCGCCGGGCACGACCTCAGCGATGCGCTGTGGTCGGCCCGGCTGCTCGCCGAGGAGCCGGAGGCCGTCGTACGGGCGCATCTGGCGTACTACGAGGCGGGGGCGCAGGTCGCGATCACTGCCAGCTATCAGGCGACGTTCGAGGGGTTCGCGCGGCGCGGCATCGGCGCCACGGAAGCCGCCGGGCTGATCGGCCGGAGCGTGGAGCTGGCGCGCGAGGCGGCGGCGCGGGCGCAGGCGGGCGGTGTCACCGGTCCGCTGTATGTCGCCGCGTCGGCCGGGCCGTACGGGGCGATGCTGGCGGACGGCTCCGAATACCGCGGCCGCTACGGCCTGTCGGGGGATGCGCTCGAGCGTTTCCACCGCCCGCGGCTGGAGGTGCTGGCGGCGGCGCGGCCGGATGTGCTGGCGCTGGAGACGGTGCCGGACGCCGATGAGGCCCGTGCGCTGCTGCGGGCGGTGCGCGGGCTGGGGGTTCCGGCCTATCTGTCGTACAGCGTGGCGGGTGACCGCACCCGGGCCGGGCAGCCGCTGGCGGAGGCGTTCGCCCTGGCCGCGGAGGCGGACGAGGTGATCGCGGTCGGGGTGAACTGCTGCGCGCCGGATGACGCGGACCGTGCGGTGGAGCTCGCGGCGCGGATCACCGGTAAGCCGGTGGTGGTCTATCCCAACAGCGGGGAGCGCTGGGATGCCGAGGCGCGGGCGTGGTGCGGCAGCCCGGCGTTCCCCACCGACCGGGTCGCCGGATGGGCCGCGGCCGGGGCCCGGCTCATCGGGGGCTGCTGCCGGGTCGGCCCCGATGCCATCGCCGAGCTGGCGGCGGACCTGGGCCGCTGAGCGGGACGTTCACCGCGGCCGCCGAGCGGGCGGCGGGCGTACGGGCCCGGGGGCGCGGGTCGGCGGCGTTACCCAGCCGCAACACTGCAACGGCGACAAAAGTCCTGGCCAATGGCAGGATTCAGGCCAACTCGCAGCACGCACGGCTTGGTTGATTTCACCCGCGCCCTGGAGGACCCGTGTCCGCTCGCTCCGCGTTGCCCGTCATAGCCGTTGCCGCGGCCGTCGCCCTCGTGGCGGGGTGCACCAGCACCAAGTCCGACGGGAAGAAAGGTTCCGGGCCGGAGCTGGTCTCCGCCGGAAAACTGACGACCTGCACGCACCTTCCCTACGCCCCGTTCCAGGTGAACAAGGGCGGCACCATCGTCGGGTTCGATGTGGACCTGGTGGATCTGGTGGCCAAGGAAATGGGCGTCAAACAGGAGATCGTCAATACGCCCTTCGAAGGCATCGAGACCGGCCAGGACTTCACCATCCGCAAATGCGACCTGGCCGCCGCGGGCATGACGATCACCCCCGCCCGCGACAAGGTCATGGATTTCTCCGACCCCTACTTCAACGCCACCCAGGCGCTGCTCACCAAGCAGGGCAAGCCCTTCAAGAAGGTCGAGGACCTCAAGGGCAAGAAGCTCGGCTATCAGAAGGCGACGACCGGCGGAATCTACGCCAAGGAACACGGCAAGGGCGTCGAACTGGTGGAGTTCGAGGACCTGGGGCTGCTGCTGACCGCCGTGAAGTCCGGCCAGGTCGACGCCGGCATCAATGACAACGGCGTGCTCTTCGACTATGTGAAGAAGAATCCGGACACCGAGGTGACCGCGGAATTCAACACCGGCGAGCACTACGGCATCGGCGTCCGCACGGGCAACGACGCACTGCGCCAGAAGATCAACGCCGCCATCAAGAAAGCCCGGTCCGACGGAAGTTATGACCGGATCTACAAGAAATGGTTCGGCACCGCGCCGAAGAGCCAGGGAAGCCGGAAGAGCCGGCAGAGCTGAGGCCGGTACCGATGCCCCTGTCCAAGAGACGGCGCGCGCGGATCGTCCGTGGCGCGCAGTACGGCGTGCTGGCCGTCGCCGTAGTGGTCTTCGCGCTGGTCGCCGACTGGCACCAGCTGCGGGTGGCGTTTTTCGACATCGAGGTCGCCAAGGCCCTGTTCCCGGAGATCATCACCACCGCCCTGGTCAATACCGTCATCTACACCCTGCTGGGCTTCGGTTTCGGGCTCGGGCTGGGACTGGTACTGGCGCTGATGCGGCTGTCGTCGGTGCCGCCGTACCGCTGGATCGCCGTCGGCTATATCGAGTTCTTCCGCGGAATTCCGGCGCTGCTGGTGTTCATCGCGCTCGGATTCGGTGTGCCGCTGGCGTTCGAGGTGGCGATCGATATGCATGTCACGGTGATGCTGTCGCTCGGTCTGGTGGGTGCCGCATATATGGCGGAGACCATCCGGGCGGGCATTCAGTCGGTGCCCAAGGGCCAGACGGAGGCGGCTCGTTCGCTGGGGATGTCGCACGGGCGGGCCATGGTCTCCATCGTCATCCCGCAGGCGTTCCGGATCGTGCTTCCGCCGCTGACCAATGAGTTGATCCTGCTGACCAAGGATTCGTCGCTGGTGTATCTGCTGGGGCTCTCCCTCACCCAGTTCGAGCTGGCCAATTTCGGCCGGGATGCGCTCAATGAGCACAAGAGCCTGACCCCGATCCTGATTGCCGGGCTGCTCTATCTCGTGATCACCCTTCCGCTCGGCCAGTTGGTCCGGCGGCTGGAAGCCCGTACGGCGAAGGCCAGGTGACCCTGTGAGTACGGACGGTATGAGTACGGACCCCACCCCAGCGGCCGCCAAGGCCATCGACGTTCAGGGGCTGCACAAGTCGTTCGGTGAGCTGGAGGTGCTGTGCGGTATCGACTTCTCGGTGGCGCGCGGCGAGGTGGTGTGTGTCATCGGGCCCTCGGGGTCGGGCAAGTCGACGCTCCTGCGCTGTGTGAATCTGCTGGAGGAGCCGAGTGCGGGCCGGGTCACGGTGGCGGGTACCGAGGTCACCGATCCGGATGTGGACATCGATCTGGTCCGGCGCCGGATCGGGATGGTCTTCCAGGCCTTCCACCTCTTCCCGCATCTGACCGCGCTGGAGAATCTGATGATCGCCCAGCGGCGGGTGCTGCGGCGCGACCGGGCCGAGGCGGAGCGGATCGCCCGCGCCAACCTCGACCGGGTCGGGCTGAGCGACAAGGCGGCGGCCTACCCGGCGCAGCTGTCGGGCGGTCAGCAGCAGCGGGTGGCGATCGCCCGCGCGTTGTCCATGGACCCGGAGCTGATGCTCTTCGACGAGCCGACCTCGGCGCTGGATCCGGAGCTGGTCGGCGATGTGCTGGCGGTGATGCGGTCGCTGGCGCAGGACGGTATGACGATGTTGGTCGTCACCCATGAGATGAGTTTCGCGCGGGAGGTCGCCGACCGGGTGGTCTTCATGGACGGCGGGGTGATCGTCGAGGAGGGCACTCCGGAGCAGGTGGTGGGCGCGCCGCGGCACGAGCGGACCAGGACGTTTCTGGCACGGGTGCTGGATCCAGCGGCGGCGGAGGTGGGCGAGGTCGCGGATTCCGGGGCGACGGGCAAGCGCGTCGATCGCTGATTGACGGCAGTTCACCCGCCGTTGGGGTGCCGAGGGGACGCTGGAAGGGTCCCGATCATCCCGGCTCCTGGAGGTCCGATGTCCCTACGTCCGCTCGCGGTGGTACTGCCGGTTGCGGTGGTCGCCACGGCCGTGGTGCTCGGCGGGACCACGGCCCAGGCCGGTCCGCCGCCGGCCACCGTCACCGCGCGGGCGCAGCTGCCTGCCGTCCCGCTGGGTGCGTTCAGCAATGCGCTGCTGCCGGGCAGCGTCGACAACGACCGCGGGGTGAAGCTCGGCGGGATCGGCAGCGACATCTTCCCCGCCGGACGGGCGGGCGAATTCTGGACCGTCACCGACCGCGGGCCCAACGGCCAGATCAAGGTGGACGGCACCAAGCGGCGGACCTTCCCGGTGCCCGGCTTCGATCCCGCCATCGTCAAGATCAAGGTGCGCGGCGACCGGGTCACCGTCCTGAAGTCCCTGGCCCTGACCACCCGTTCCGGCAAGGCCGTCACCGGGCTGCCCAATCAGCGGTCCCGCGATGAGGCCCCGTACACGTATGACGCCGGCCGTCCCCTGGCGTACGACCCGAACGGTCTGGACACCGAGGGCATCGTGCGGGCCGCCGACGGCAGCTTCTGGCTGGCCGACGAGTACGGGCCGTCGCTGGTCCATGTGTCCGCGTCCGGCCGGGTGCTGGCCCGCCATGTCCCCAAGGGGCTGCGGCTGACGGGCACCGGCTATCCGGTGATCGAGTCGCTGCCGGGCGTGCTGCGCATGCGCAAGGTCAATCGCGGCTTCGAGGGGCTTGCCCTGCTGCCGGACGGCGATTTGGTGGCGGCCGTACAGAGCCCGCTGTCCAACCCGGACACGGCGGCCGGTGAAGCGTCCCGTACCGCCCGGCTGCTGCGCTTCTCGCCCGTCCGGGGCGCGGTGACCGCCGAGTACGCGTACCGCTTCGACCCGGTCGGCGACGTGGACCCGGGCGAGGACGACACCTCGGAGCTGAAGATCTCCTCGGTGGTGGCGGTGGGCCGCGACCGGCTGCTGGTGGAGGAGCGCACCGACAAGGCCGCGCGGCTGCAGCGGGTCGAGCTGACGAAGCGGTCGGACATCCTCGGCTCGCGCTGGGACGATCCGGCCACCAGCCCGTCGCTGGAGCAGTCCGGGAGCCACGCCCCGGTGCTGCCCAAGGAGCTGGTCGTCGACCTGCGCAAGGTCAAGGGCGTACCGGACAAGATCGAGGGCATCGCGGTCACCGGGCCGCGCACCCTCGCGCTCATCAACGACAACGACTTCGGCATGACGGACGGCCCTGACGCGTTCGACGATCAGGGCCGTCTCGTGGACAGCGGGGTGCCGACGACGGTGACGAGCGTCCGGCTCAGGACAGCGGCTTGGTGAGCTTCTTGGTGTTGGTGCGGTTCCCCATCAGACTGCAGCTGACGGCCTTGATGCCGATCTTGTAGCCGTTGATGTTGGGGAACTGGACGTACGTGCCCTCGGCGGTACCGGAGGGCTGCCGGGCCGCCTTGCTCTCCAGCTCGTTCTGGCACAGCGAGGCCGCCTTCGACTTGATGGCGGTGTCGGACGTGAGGCCGGAGCCCAGGCGGTGGGTGGTGACGACCTCGGCGTCGTGCGGGCCGTTGCAGGAGGCCGCCTCGTTGTTTCCGCCGCCGCCCGGCGGACGGTTGAAGCAGTCCCCCACCTTCAGCTGGAAGAAGGGGATGGTGCCGTCGGTAGGCGTCGGCATCATGCTCTCCAGGTCCGTACCGGTCGGCGTCGCGGACGGCGAGGCGTAATCCGAGGGCGAGGCGTCGTCGGAAGGCGTCGCGGAGGCGGAGTCGGACGGTGTGGCGCTGGAGCTGGAACTGGCGGGCTGCGCGCGGTGCTTGCTGTCGTCGCCGTCGCCGTTGAGCACCACGACGGTGATGACGGCGGCCACCACCAGGGCGCCGCCGGCGATGATCGCCGCGATCACCTTGCCGTTGCCGCCGCCACCGGGCGGCGGGCCGGACGGCTGCTGCCAGCCACCGGGTCCCGCGGGGCCATCGGGTCCGTAGCCGCCGCCCGCCGGCGGACCGTAGCCGGCGGGAGGCTGGTTACCGGCCGGCGGCCCGTAGCCGCCCTGGCCGTATCCGCCCTGGCCATGGCCACCGGCGGGTGGACCGAAGCCACCCGGGGCATCGTTCGGCGGCTGATTCGACGGAGGCGGAGGAAAGCTCATGGCAGAAATGATCGCTTCTTTACGGGGCTTCGGGAGACACGGTGACCAACCTGGAACATTGCATGGCTGAAACATCCCGGCGATGGGCACATGTCGCGACGTCCGGCAACATCACCCTATGGCCCGGAGGAGATCCGTGTTCACCGACCTACCCCTGGATGAGCTGAGCACCTACCGCCCGCCGCTGCCCGAGCCGCCCGGGTTCGACGCCTTCTGGCAGCGCACCCTCAAGGAAACTTGCCGCCACGACCTGGACGCACGCTTCACGGAGTTGGATACGGGCCTCGCGCTGCTGCGCACCTACGACGTGGAGTTCTCCGGCTTCGGCGGGCACCGTATCCGCGGCTGGTTCCTGACGCCGCGCGCGGCCGACGGCCCGTTGCCGTGCGTCGTGCAGTACATCGGTTACGGCGGCGGCCGGATGATGCCGCACGACTGGCTGCTGTGGCCGTCCGCCGGATACGCGACGCTGGTCATGGACTCCCGCGGGCAGAGCGGCCCCAACCGTCCCGGCGGCACGCCCGATCCGGTCGCCGCCACCAATCCGGGCGTACCAGGAAAAATGACCCAGGGGCTGCTCGACCCCGACGACTACTACTACCGGCGGCTGTTCACCGATGCGGTACGGGCCGTGGAGGCGGCGCGCGGACACGACGCGGTCGACGCCGACCGGATCGTGGTCGCCGGGGGCAGCCAGGGCGGCGGCGCCGCCCTGGCGGTGACCGGGCTGGTATCCGGTCTGGCGGGCGCGCTGATCCATGTGCCGTTCCTGACCCACATCCGGCGCGCGCTCGACATCACGGACGCGGACCCCTACGGCGAAATCACCCGCTACTTCGCGGGCGAGCGGGGGCACATCGACACCGCCCTGAACACCCTGGACCACTTCGACGGCCTGAACTTCGCGGTCCGCGCCACCGCCCCGGCGCTCTTCGGTACGGCGCTGCGCGACGAGGTCGTGCCGCCGTCCACGGGCTTCGCCGCGTACCACCACTACGCGGGCGAGAAGGAGCTCAAGGTGTGGCGGTTCAACGGACATGAGGGCGGCGGCGGGGAGCAGCGGGCCGCGGAGCTGGCGTTCGTCCGGGAGCTGTTCGGCTGAGCCGCCCGGCTGTGTGCGCTCAGGCGGCGCCCAGAAGGTGGTCGAGGGCCAGCTGGTCCAGATGCTCGAAGCCCATTCCGCGCGCGGCCGCCGCCTCGGCGTCGAAGGACTCGTAGGCGGTGCGGTCCGCCAGCAGCCCGGCCAGACCGTCCTGCGCGGTGGGCCGGGCCAGCTGGTCCAGGCGCGCGGCGTGCAGCGCGTCCCGTACGGCGGGGTCGGCGCGGAAGGCCGCCGCGCGCTCCTTGAGGATCAGGTAGTTGCGCATACAGCCCGCCGCCGAGGACCAGACGCCGTCCAGGTCCTCGGTGCGCGGCGGCTTGAAGTCGAAGTGCCGCGGCCCCTCGTAGCCGGCCGTCTCCAGCAGGTCGACCAGCCAGAACGCGGAGCGCAGATCCCCCGCGCCGAACCGCAGGTCCTGGTCGTACTTGATCCCGCTCTGGCCGTTGAGGTCGATGTGGAAGAGCTTGCCGGCCCACAGCGCCTGGGCGATGCCGTGCGGGAAGTTGAGCCCGGCCATCTGCTCGTGCCCGACCTCCGGGTTGACGCCGTAGAGCTCGGGACGCTCCAGCCGCTCGATGAAGGCCAGGGCGTGGCCCACGGTGGGCAGCAGGATGTCGCCGCGTGGCTCGTTGGGCTTGGGTTCGATGGCGAACCGCAGGTCGTAGCCCTGCTCGACGACGTACTGGCCAAGCAGGTCGAACGCTTCCTTCATCCGGTCCAGCGCGGCGCGTACGTCCTTGGCGGCGCCGGACTCCGCGCCCTCGCGCCCGCCCCACGCCACGTAGGTACGGGCGCCCAGCTCGGCGGCGAGGTCGAGGTTGCGGAGCGTCTTGCGCAGGGCGTAGCGGCGGACATCGCGGTCGTTGGCGGTGAAGGCGCCGTCCTTGAAGACGGGGTGGGTGAAGAGGTTGGTCGTGGCCATGGGGACGACCATGCCGGTGGCGTCCAGGGCCTGCCGGAAGCGTTTGACGGCCGCTTCCCGCGCGATGTCGCCGGAGCCGAACGGGATCAGGTCGTCGTCGTGGAAGGTGACGCCGTACGCGCCCAGCCCGGCGAGCCGGTGGACCGATTCGACGGGGTCCAGCGCGCGGCGGGTGGCGTCCCCGAAGGGGTCTCGGCCCTGCCAGCCGACCGTCCACAGGCCGAAACTGAACTTGTCCTCGGGCACGGCCTGATAGTTCATCGCGACTCCCTCGGTCATTTCGTCAACGGGCCTTACAAATTCTGCCGCGGCCAAACTAATATGCGGCAGCACGCCGGGGAACCCCCTGGCAGCCAGGCCGCACACCGAGCCGCTGAGGAGAATGCACGATGGGCGCACAGGCAGCCGGACCGCTCGTCGTCGGGGTGGACAGCTCCACCCAGTCCACCAAGACGCTGGTCGTGGACGCCGCGACCGGCGCGGTCGTCGCCCGGGGGCATGCGCCGCACACCGTCAGCGGCGGCGACGGCAAGGAGACCGACCCGCGGCAGTGGTGGCGGGCGCTGGGCGAGGCGCTGCGGCAGTGCGGCGACGCGGCGCGGCAGGCCTCCGCGGTGTCCGTCGGCGGCCAGCAGCACGGCCTGGTGGCGCTGGACGCGGCCGGAGAGCCCGTGCGCCCGGCGATGCTGTGGAACGACGTGCGGCCCGCGCACCAAAGCGAGCGGCTGATCGAGGAGTTGGGCGGCGCGAAGGCCTGGGCGGACCGGGTCGGGAGCGTGCCGGGGCCGGCGTTCACGGTCGCCAAATGGGCCTGGTTGCGGGCGAACGAGCCCGAGGCGGCGGCCGCCACGGCCGCGGTGCGGCTGCCGCACGACTACCTCAATCAGCGGCTGACCGGCCAGGGCGTCACCGACCGCGGTGACGCCTCGGGGACGGGCTGGTGGGCGGCGGCCACCGAGTCGTACGACGCGCAGATCCTGGACCATGTCGGCCTGCCCGTCGACGCACTGCCGCGGGTCGCCTCGCCGGGCGAAGCCGCCGGGACGGTCCACGCCGACGATCTGCCACTGCCGCACGGCGCGTTGGTGGCGGCCGGCACCGGGGACAACATGGCGGCGGCGCTCGGCCTGGGCCTGCGCCCCGGACAGCCGGTGCTGAGCCTGGGCACCTCCGGGACGGTCTACGCCGTCTCCACGCACCGGCCCGCCGACCCGAGCGGCACCGTCGCGGGCTTCGCCGACGCCCGCGGCGACTGGCTGCCGCTCGCCTGCACCCTGAACTGCACGCTCGCCGTGGACCGGATCGCGGCGCTGCTGGGCCGGGACCGCGAGGCCGTCGAGCCAGGTGGCAGCGCGGTGGTGCTGCCCTTCCTGGACGGCGAGCGGACCCCGAACCTGCCGGCCGCCTCGGGCCTGCTGCACGGGCTACGGCATGACACCACGGCGGGCCAGGTGCTCCAAGCGGCGTACGACGGCGCGGTGTTCACCCTGCTGCAGGCCCTGGACCAGGTGCTGGACGCGGATGCCGCGCCCGATACCCCCCTGCTGCTGATCGGCGGCGGCGCAAAGGGCCTGGCCTGGCGGGAGACCGTACGGCGCCTGTCCGGCCGCCCGGTGGTGGTACCCGAGGCCCAGGAACTCGTGGCCCTCGGCGCGGCGGCCCAGGCGGCCGGGCTCCTGCTGGGCGAGGACCCGGCGGCGGTGGCCCGGCGGTGGGGTACGGCCCGCGGCGCGTCGTACGAGGCGCGGGAACGGGACGAGGCGGCCCGGGAGCGGCTGGCGGCGACGCTGGCGGGCGGGCAGGCGCTGCTCCGCGGATAAGGCCGCAGGCCGCGGCGGCGGTCTCCGCTCCCCCACCCACACCATCCCAAGGACGCCCCATGCCCACCCCCGACACCCAGCAAGCGCTGCGCCGCCGCAACCTGTCCCGGGTGCTGCGGGCAGTGGCCGCCGCAGGGACGATGTCCCGGGCAGGGGTTGCGGCGCGGATCGGGCTGACGCGGGCGGGGGTTGCGCCGCTGGTGGAGGAGTTGTTGCGGGCCGGGCTGCTGGTCGAGGCCGGGCGGGCGGCGCCCAGCGGGCGGGGGCGGCCGGGGAGCGAGCTGGCGGTCAGCGACCGGGGCCCGGCGGGGATCGGGGCCGAGATAGGCATCGACCATCTGGCCGTATGCGCGGTGGATCTGCGCGGCCGGGTCCGGGCCCGGGTGGCGACGGACGCGGCGAACCGGCACAGCGCACCCGGGCCCGTGCTCCGGCGGCTGTCCGCGCTGCTGGCGGAGGTGGCGGCCCGGATCGCCGCCGAGGGGCTGCGGCCCGCCGGGCTGACGGTGGCGGTCCCCGGGCTGGTGGCCCGCGGCTCGACGACCGTGGTGCACGCCCCCAACCTCGGCTGGCGGGCGGCGGATCTCGCCCCGGGACTGGCCACCGCGCTCACCGTCGGCCCGGAGGACGCCACGGCCTGCGACGCCCCCCTTCCGCTCACCGTCGACAACGAGGCCAACCTCGGCGCGCTGGCCGAACTCCAACTGGGCGCCGGCGCCGACGGGATCGCGCCGCCGACGGACTTTGTCCATGTCTCGGCGGAGATCGGGATCGGCGCCGCGGTCGTCGTGGACGGTCAACTCCTTCGTGGCGCACGGGGTTTCGCGGGCGAGCTGGGACATGTCCCGGTGTATCCGGACGGGCATCCGTGCGACTGCGGGGGCCGGGGCTGCCTGGAGCAGTACGCGGGGGAACGGGCCGTACTGCGCGGGGGCGGGCTCACACCGGAACAGGCCGCCGCGCATCCGGGCCCCGGCGCCCGTATCGCACTGCTCGCGCGCCGGGCCGCCGACGGGGACGAGGCCACCACCAGAGCGCTGCACGAGGCGGGAACCGCGCTGGGCATCGCGCTCGCCGGGACGGTGAATCTGCTCGACCCCCGGGCGGTGATCCTCGGCGGCGCGCTGGCGCGGCTCGCGCCCTGGATCGTGCCCTCGCTGGAGCGGGAGTTGCGGCTGCGGACGGCCGTCGCCCCGGCCCCCGCGTGGCCCGACGGATGTCCGGTGACGGTGTCCCGGCTGGGTGCCGACGGTCCGCTGCTCGGGGCGGCGTATGACGCATTGCGGGCCGTCCTCGACGATCCGGTCCACACCGGTACCCCGGCACACTCTCCCCATTACTGAACCGGCTAAACCTTTCCATGGAAGAGGTTTTCCATGCCACCCATTCGAGCGATTGTGCTGATTTAATCAGCACCACTATCTTCGGTGCGGTGAGCCGCTGACGAGCCGAACTCCCCTGAATGGGGAGGGCGTTCCAGCTGTGTCGCACCCTTCAAGAGATAGGCGGAGTTGTGACGATTGCCGACGAGACGCTCATCGAAGGCACCGAGGATTCCTCGCATTCGAGTCTGAGTACCACCGCGGCCCGGAATTTGGCGACCACCACCAAAACCGCTCCGCAAATGCAGGGAATCACTTCCCGGTGGCTGCTGCGGCTGCTGCCCTGGGTGCAGGTCTCCGGTGGTACGTATCGCGTCAACCGCCGGCTGTCGCACACCGTCGGCGACGGGCGTATCGATTTCGACATTTCCGGCACCGATGTCGCGATCATTCCCGAGGAGCTGCGCGAGCTGCCCGCCCTGCGGGACTTCACCGACACCGAGGTGCTGGCCGCGCTGGGGGAACGATTCACCCAGCGGGAATACGCACCAGGGGAGCTGATCGCCGAGGCCGGCGGGCCCAGGGACCGGCTGGTGCTGATCGCACACGGCCGGGTGGACCGCATCGGCACCGGCAAGTACGGGGAGGCGACCGTGCTGGCCGCGCTGGCCGGCGGCGATCACCTCGGCGACGCACCGCTCACCACCGACGAGGCGGCCTGGGAGTTCAGCTATCGCGCGGTGACGCGCGTCACGGTCATGACGCTGCCCCGGCAGGCCGCGCTGGAGATCATCGACCGCTCACCCGAGCTGCGCGAGCATCTCGCGACGGCCGGGCAGGGGCCCGTACAGCCGACGAACTCCAGCGGGGAATCGGCGGTCTCCGTCGCCTCCGGTCACCACGGCGAACCGTCGCTGCCCAGCGCCTTCGTCGACTACGACCTGGCGCCGCGGGAGTACGAACTCAGCGTCGCGCAGACGGTGCTGCGCACCCACACCCGGGTCGGCGACCTCTACAACGACCCGATGAACCAGGTCGAGGAACAGCTCAAGCTGACCATCCAGGCGCTGCGTGAGCGTCAGGAAAACGAAATGATCAACAACCCCGCGTTCGGGCTGCTGCACAACGCCGACCTCAAGCAGCGCATCCGCACCCGCAGCGGCCCGCCCACCCCCGACGACCTCGATGAACTGCTCGCGACGGTCTGGAAGGACCCGGGCTTTCTGCTCGCGCACCCCAAGGCGATCGCCGCGATCGGCCGGGAGGCCAGCGCCCGTGGGCTGTATCCGACGGCGGTGGACTACATGGGGCATTCGCTGCCGTCGTGGCGCGGGGTGCCGATCTTCCCGTGCAACAAGATCCCGGTGACGAAGGAGGGAACGAGTTCGGTTCTGCTGCTGCGTACCGGCGAGGAACAGCAGGGCGTCGTCGGCCTGCATCGCAGTGGAATTCCCGACGAATACGAGCCGAGCCTCTCGGTGCGCTTCATGGGAATCGATGACCGGGCCGTCATCAACTATCTGGTCAGTGCCTACTATTCGGCGGCCATTCTCGTTCCGGACGCGCTGGGCGTCCTCGAGGACGTGGAAATCGGTCATTGAATGACCGGACGTTGAATGGCCAGAACTCCCCCTCAGCGCTTCGCAGTACCCACCGCACCGACAGAACAGGTGAGCTTTCTCCATGACCACATCCGTGGACCCGACCTCCGGCCCGCAGGCGTCCGGCAGCGAGCAGAACCGTTCCAGCCTGGACACCGCGGCCGCGCGCAAGCTGGCGACCACGACCAAGACCGTGCCGCAGATGCAGGGGATCTCCTCCCGCTGGCTGCTGCGCGTCCTGCCGTGGACGCAGGTCTCGGGCGGCACGTACCGCGTCAACCGCCGCCTTACCCACACGCTCGGCGACGGCCGGGTGGAGTTCATCACGACCGGCGCCGAAATCCGGGTGATTCCGGTCGAGTTGCGGGAGATGGCGCCGCTGCGCGGCTACACGGACACCGCGACGCTGGAGGCGCTCGCCGACCGGTTCGCCCAGCAGGAGTTCGCACCCGGCGATGTGCTTGCCCAGGAGGACCAGGCGGCGGACCGGATCATCCTGATCGCACACGGCAGGCTGGACCGCCTCGGCACCGGCAAGTACGGCGACGAAACGGTGCTGGGGACGCTGGCCGGCGGCGACCACCTGGGCGATGCGGCGCTGCTGGGATCGGACGCGACATGGCAGCACACCGTACGGGCGGTGACCCGGGTGACCGCCCTGACGCTGTCGCGCGCCGACTACGAGGAGGTGCTGGGACGGTCGGCGTCGCTGCGCGAGCATGTCGAGAACTTCCGGGCCGCGCTGGTGCCGGCGCAGAACAAGCACGGTGAGGCGGCCATCGAGGTTGCGGCGGGCCATGTCGGCGAGCCGTCCCTGCCCGGCACGTTCGCCGACTACGACCAGACGCCACGGGAGTACGAGCTCAGCGTCGCGCAGACCGTTCTGAAGATCCACTCACGGGTCGCGGACCTCTACAACGACCCGATGAACCAGCTGGACCAGCAGCTGCGGCTGACCGTGGAGGCGCTGCGCGAGCGCCAGGAACACGAAATGATCAACAACCGCGATTTCGGGCTGCTGCACAACGCCGATCTCAAGCAGCGCATTCACCCCCGCAACGGCCGGCCCACCCCCGACGATCTGGACGAGCTGATCTCGCGGCGCCGTAAGACCCAGTTCCTGCTGGCGCATCCGCGCACCATCGCAGCCATCGGGCGTGAGTGGAACGCGCGGGGGATCTATCCCACCGGGGCGGAGGTGGAGGGCACCGCGGTCCGTGCCTGGCGAGGCATTCCGCTGCTGCCGTGCAACAAGATTCCGGTGAACCCGGACCAGACCAGCTCGATTCTCGCGCTGCGGGTCGGCGAGGAGAACCAGGGCGTGGTCGGGCTGCACCAGACCGGCATTCCGGACGAGTACCAGCCGGGGCTGTCGGTGCGCTTCATGGGCATCAATGAGCAGGCGGTCATCAAGTACCTGGTCAGCGCGTACTACTCGGCGGCGGTGCTGGTGCCGGATGCGCTGGGCATCCTGGAGGACGTGGAGATCGGTCACTGAGCAAGGCGGCGGTCTCCGTCACCCGGGTAGTCGGCTGCCCTGTCGCTCCGCCAGGAGTGGGGGCGCGGCACCCGGGTGACGGCCGTTCAGATGATATTGAGCTAATCCTGACCCGCGGGGTTCCGTCACTGGTAAAGCCCATTGACGGAACGGCCATTCCCTTGGCAGGGCGTGAGCTGTTGCGCATCATGAGCACATCGCATGTGCATGACATGTCCGCGACCTCGGTCCTTGTCAGGAGTTCACATGGAGTCAGCCCCCCACTCCCCGGCCCGCAGGCGGCTGCTCACCGGTGCCGCCGCGATCGCCACGGCGGCAGCCCTCGGACCGCTGACCGCGGCCGCCGCACGCGCGACCCCGCTCCCCGACGGCCCGACCGACTCCGCTGAACCGGCCGGCCCCACCGGGACCGACGGCTATCCCCCCATCCACTGGATGCCGGCCGACGCCGCCAACTTCACCGCCGCCGACCGGCCGACCCAGTACGCGGTCGACCTGGTCGTCGTGCATGTGACGCAGGAGACGTTCGACGACACCATCGATCTCTTCCAGGACCCGGCCCACAAAGCGGCCGCGCACTATGTCGTCCGGTCCGCCGACGGCTATGTCGCCCAGTGCGTACTCGAGAAGGATGTCGCCTGGCACGCCGGGAACTGGGACTACAACACCCGCGCGATCGGCATCGAGCACGAGGGCTGGATCGACGACCCGAAGTGGTTCACGGACGCGCTGTACGCGCAGTCGGCCCTGCTGACCGCCGCGGTCTGCGACCGCTATCGGATCCCCAAGGACCGCGAACACATCATCGGCCATGTCGAGGTCCCCGGGACCGATCACACCGACCCGGGGCAGTACTGGGACTGGGCGCACTATATGCAGCTGGTCACCGAGGCGGGCCGCTGACCGGCGGCCTGGGGCGACATGACGGCCGTACAGCGGGTGTGCAGATTCCGGACATCTGCGGGCCACGGTGCGCGTCTTCGGCACCTGGGACAGTTGGCGCCACGTCAGGGGGGCTCGTGAAGCAGCGATTCGGTCGGATGCGCGTCGTACTGACGGTGCTGGTCGCCTGGGCCGCACTGGCCGGTGGAGGGGTGGCCGGCGGGGTGCGGGCGGCCGCCGCGGGCGATGCCCCGCGCCAGTCGGCCGTCGTGCCGGTGGCGCCCGGTGTGGAGTACGGAGAGTTCTGGACGCCGGTGCCGCGTGGCACCGCGCACGGCCATCTGCTGACGATCGATCTGGACGATCCGCGGGTGACGGTGGATCTGCTGTACCCGGGGGCGGTGGGGGCGCGGTCGCCGGTCTCCCAACTGGCCGCCGCTCGGGGCGCGGTGGGGGCCGTCAACGGCGATTTCTTCAATATCTCCGAGGGCCAGCACCCTGGCGTGGAGCCGACGGGATCCTCGGTCGGGCCGGCGATCTCGTCCGGGCGGCGGCTGAAGGCCGCGGTGCCGGACGGGCAGCGGTTCGGGCCGGTCATGTCGCCCGGCGCGACTACCGAGGACGTCATCGGCATCGGCTACGACCACCGGGCGCGGCTGGACCGGCTGACGCTGCGCGGCACGGTATGGACCGCCGACGGGCCGCTGCCGCTGCGCGGACTCAATCAGTACGCGCTCCCGGTGGACGGTATCGGCGCGTACACCGAGCTGTGGGGTCCGGTCTCCCGGGTGCGCGCCACCTGCGGTACGGACACCGAACGCGCCGCCCCGTGCAGTGCGGAGACCGCGGAGGTGACGGTCCGGCACGGCCGGGTGGCGGAGCTGGCCGAGCGGCCGGGCGCGGGCGGGGTCGCCGAGGGGGATGTGGTGCTGTTGGGACGGGAGGAAGGGGCGCGGCAGCTGCGCAAGCTGCATCTGGGCGATCCGGTGCAGATCAGCCACCGCCTGATCGGCCGGGGGCCCGTTCCGCTGCGGTTCGCGGTCGGCGGCTTCCCGATCGTGCGCGACGCGCAGCCGGTGGACGGTCTCGACTCCGGTGCGGCGACGGTGCGTACCGCGGCGGGAACCGGGGGCGGCGGCCGGGTGCTGTATCTGATGTCGCTGGACGGGACGCGCGGGGAGGCCGGCATGACGGTGCGGGAGCTGGGCGAGCTGATGAGCCGGCTGGGGTCGCAGGATGCGGTCAATCTCGACGGCGGCGGGTCCTCGACGCTGGTCACCCGCGATCCGTTCGGCCGGGATGTGACGGTACGGAATCATCCGTCGGGCGGGGCGGAGCGGCCGGTGCCGAATGCGATCGGGGTCTTTTCGTTCGGGTGACGGGCTTCGGGCGAGGGGCTTCGCTGAAGGGCTTCGGGTGAGCGGGCGGGTCAGGCCTCCTGGGCGCGGCCGGCGCCCGCGGTGCGCATCCGGCCGACGGCGTAGGCGCAGCCGGCCAGGGCCAGATCGGCGAGCAGCATGAAGCCGATGGAGTAGGAGCCCTTGCTGCGGTAGACCGCCCCCATGACGAGCGGGGGCACGAAGCCGCCGAGGCCGCCCACCGCGCCGACGACGCCGCTGACGCTGCCGACCCGGGCCTGCGGGGTGACCCGGGAGACCAGGGCGAAGACCGCACCGCCGACCGCGCCGAGGCCCGCCGCCATGATCAGGAAGACGAGGGTGCCGGCCGGGTCCAGCACCGGGTCGAAGGCCTGGACGATGGCGGACAGGGCGACCGCACCGAGCGCGGCGGCGGCGACGACGGCCGGGTGCACACGGTCCGAGCACCAGCCGCCGATGGGCCGGAAGACCACGCCGACCAGCACGAACCCGGCCGCCTTGGTGCCCGCGTCGGCGGCGTCGAGGTGGTACCAGGTCTGCAGATAGGTGGGCAGATAGACGCCGAGTGCGAGGATTCCGCCGAAGCCGATCGCGTACAGCGCGGCAAGCTCCCAGGTGACCCGGCGCCGGCCGGCCTTGCCCAGCCGGCTGGCGAGCGAGGTCTGCGGGACGGCCCGGTCCGGGTGGTCGGTGATCAGGAGTGCGGCGAGCAGGGCGAATCCCGCGAGCGCGATGGCGACGACGAGGTAGGGGAGGTTCTCGTCGTATGCGTGGATGCGCGGGGTGAGATAGTCCGAGAGCGCCACGCCGCCCATGCCCATGCCGAAGATGCCCAGGGCCAGCCCGCGTTGGGCGGGCGGGAACCAGCCGTTGACGAGGGGGATGCCGATGGCGAAGGTGGTGCCGCCCAGGCCGAGGAAGAAGCCGACGGCGAGCAGCGCGCCGTAGGAGGTCTTGACGGGGATGAGCAGCAGCACCGGCGCGATGGTGAGCGCGGAGACCAGGGGGAACATCACCCGGGCGCCATAGCGGTCGGTGAGCGCACCGACCGGCACCCGGCCCAGCGAGCCGACCAGTACCGGCACCGCCACCAGCACCGCGACCTCGAAGTCGGTCAGGTGGAGACTGACCTTGAAGGCGTGGCCGAGCGGGGAGATCAGGCTCCACGCCCAGAAGGTGATGGTGAAGCCGAGGGTGGCGAGGATGAGGTTCCGGTAGGCCGCTACTGTCACGGACGCACGCTGCTCACCACGTCGGCGGCGCCGGCGAGCCCTTGGTGGATGTCGGGTGCGAGGCTGCTGCTCGCCAGGTAGAAGCCGAGCAGTGCGCACACCAGGGCGTGCGAGAACTTGAGCTTTCCGCTGCGCAGAAAGATGACGGTCAAGATCACCAGCAGTAGCACGACCGAAATGGAAATTGCCATGGTGCACCTCCTCGACCGCCGCCCGAACGGACGGCAATGAGTGGCCAGTTTGGCGTATTTCGGGGTATGTCCGGTTCGCGGCCCGGTGCGCCAACCGGGTGATCACTGCACGTCACCGACCGGCCTCACCCTTCACCCCCCAGTGATGTGGCGCGCGTCACATCACTCCGCGCAACGGAGCATCGCGATCGAGCGTCTTAGCGGCCGACGTCCCCGTCGGACCCGCACCACCGAAGAAAGCCCGCTCATGAGCCATCCCCCCGCCCCCCGCCGCGCCCGGCCCCGCCGGTCGTCGCGCGGCGCGCTCGTACTGCTGTCGCTGATCGGTATCGGCGCGCTCAGCGGGTGCGGGGTAAGTACGGCGTCGGCGAGCGAGGGCGCTGCGGTGAAGGTGGGGCTGGGAGCGGCGAGCGGGTCACGGACGGTGCAGGCCGGAGACCAGCTCCGGGTGACCGCGAGCGGCGGTGTGCTGACCGAGGTGACGGTCACCGACCCCCGGGGCGAGCAGCTGGCCGGCGGGCTCGGGAGGGGCGACACGGTCTGGACCTCGCGTACGCGAACCGGCCCGGCCACCAAATACTCCGTCGTCGCCCGCACGAAGAACGTCCGAGGGGCGACCGGAGAGGTCAAGGAGTCGGTGACCACCGCCAAGACCGGCAGCCTCGGCATGCCGGAGGCGAGCCCCGGGCGGACAACTCCGGACGGGCCACCGGATCGTCCGTACGGGGGAAAGCCGACACGGCCGACGGACCGGAGACTGGATGGTCCCCCGGCCCCACAGCAGCAGACCCCTTTCCCAGCCTAATCTGACGGAATGAGCACCGTGCAGGACCAGGATCAACTTACGGCGTGGCGACGTTTTCGGCGCCGTGTGCCCAACGGCTTCGCCATCACCTTCAGCGTGCTGGGGCTCTTCTGCGCCCTGACAGCACTGATCGGGCCCTTGCGGCGCGGACTCCAGCCGGTGATCTACTGGCTGGACACGCTCACGATCCCGGTGACGCCGAACTTCGCCTATGCCGCGTTTCTTCTTCTGCTCGGCGCCGCGCTGGCCGCCCGTAAACGGGTGGCGCTGTGGTTCCTGGTCGCGTACATGGTGATGGTCACCCTGGGGGGTGCCCTGTTCGTCGCCGCGGGCTACTGGGAGTACGGCATCTCCGTCGTGCTGTGCGTCGGCGTGCTGGTGCTGCTGCTCGCCGCGCACCGCGAGTTCTACGCGATCACCCGGCGCGGGGCGTTCCTGCGGGCCATCGGCGTGCTGGCCGGCGGGCTGGTGGTGGCGGTGCTGATCGGGTGGGGCCTGGTCTCGCTGCTCCCCGGCACGCTGGCGTCCGGCGGCGGGAACCGGCTGCTGTGGACCGCCAACCGCGTCAGCGGCGAACTGGCATTCGGCCATCCCTTCACCGGACATCCGCCGCACTGGGTCGGCACGGTAGTGGGTCTGCTGGGCGCGCTGGCGCTGCTGAACGCCGCCGCCGCGCTGTTCCGTTCGCAGCGGATGGAGGCCGCGCTGCACGGCGACGAGGAGGCCCGTATCCGGGCGCTGCTCGCCCGCTACGGCAGCCAGGACTCGCTGGGCTACTTCGCCACCCGCCGCGACAAGGCCGTCGTCTTCTCCCCCAGCGGCAAGGCCGCCGTCACCTATCGCGTGGAGACCGGCGTCTGCCTGGCCAGTGGCGACCCGGTCGGCGACCGGGAAGCCTGGGGCCCGGCCATCGAGGCCTGGCTGGAGGTCGCCGGACGGTACGGCTGGCAGCCCGCCGTCATGGGCGCGAGCGAGGACGGCGCCAAGGCGTTCGCACGCGCCGGGCTGGGCGCGCTGCAGCTGGGCGACGAGGCGATCCTGCACGTCAAGGACTTCGACCTGGACGGCCGCGAGATGCGGGTGACCCGGCAGGCCGTCAACCGCGTCGAGCGCACCGGCGCCACCTTCCGGCTGCGCCGCCACTCCGCGCTCTCCGACGAGGAGATGCAGGAAGTCATCCACCGGGCGGACGCCTGGCGTGACACCGAGACCGAGCGCGGCTTCTCGATGGCGCTGGACCGGCTCGGCGACGGGGCGGACGGGGACTGTCTGCTGGCGGAGGCGTTCGACGGCGACGGCAAGATGATGGCGCTGCTGTCCTTCGTCCCCTGGGGCACGGACGGCATCTCGCTGGATGTGATGCGCCGCGACCGGGCCGCCCCCAACGGCGTCATGGAGTACATGGTCGCCCAGCTGTGCGCCCAGTCCGGGCAGCTCGGGGTGCGCCGGATCTCGCTGAACTTCGCGGTGTTCCGGTCGGCCTTCGAGGAGGGCGGCCGGATCGGCGCCGGGCCGGTGCTGAAGTTCTGGCGCAACCTGCTGCTGTTCTTCTCCAAGTGGTGGCAGCTGGAGGCCCTCTACCGTTCCAATGCCAAGTACAACCCCGAGTGGTACCCGCGGTTCCTGTGCTACGCCGATGCCGGTGCGCTGGCCCGGATCGGGCTCGCGTCCGGTATCGCCGAGGGCTTCGTGGCCGTACCGAGCCTGGGCAAGCTGTGGGGCAAGGGGCACAAGAAGCGGGTGCTGGCCCCGGCGAGCACCGCGGGTCTGCCGTCGCTGCACGAGCTCGGGCTGGTGCACACCCCGGCCACCGAGGAGGAGCAGCGCGAGCAGGAGCTGGCCGCGCTGCCCGAGCAGGTGCGGGTGCGCCACCGGAAGCTGGAGCGGCTGCGGGAGGCGGGCACGGATCCGTATCCGGTGGGGGTGCAGCGGACGCATACGCTCGGCGAGGTACGGGCCGAGCATCGCGACCTCGCACCGGGGAGCCGTACCGGCAAGTCGGTCAGCGTCGCCGGGCGGGTGCTGCTCACCCGTGACCACGGCGGGGTGCTCTTCGCGGTGCTGCGGGACTGGTCGGGCGATCTGCAGATCGCGCTGACCCGGGACGGCACCGGCGCGGAGCTGCTGGAGCGGTTCGGCGCGGACATCGACCTGGGTGACCATGTCGAGGCCGAGGGCGAGATCGGCGCGAGCGACCGCGGTGAGCTGACGGTGTTCGTGACGCAGTGGCGGCTGACCGCCAAGTGTCTGCGGCCGCTGCCCGACAAGCGGCGCGGGCTGTCCGACCCGGAGGCCAAGGTCCGTCAGCGGTATGTGGATCTGGTCGTCTCGCCGGATGCGCGGGAGACCGTACGGGCGCGCAGCACGGCCGTGCAGGCGCTGCGTCAGGGGCTGATCGACCGCGGCTATCTCGAGGTCGAGACGCCGATGCTGCAGCAGATCCACGGCGGCGCCAACGCCCGCCCGTTCCAGACCCACATCAACGCCTACGACCTGGACCTGTACCTGCGTATCGCGCCGGAGCTGTATCTCAAGCGGCTGTGCGTGGGCGGTATGGAGAAGGTCTTCGAGATGGGGCGGACGTTCCGTAACGAGGGCATCTCGTACAAGCACAACCCCGAGTTCACGATGCTGGAGGCGTACCAGGCGTTCGCCGACTACGACGTGATGCTCGACCTGACCCGGGAGCTGATCCAGGGCGCGGCGATCGCGGCGTTCGGCAGCGCCACCGCCCGTAAGGCGGATGCGAACGGCCGGCTGGTGGAGCACGACATCTCGGGGCTGTGGCCGGTCAAGACCGTCTACGGCGCGATCTCGGAGGCGCTCGGCGAGGAGGTCGACGCGGATACCGAGCCGGATGTGCTGCGGCGGCTGTGTCTGCGGGCCGCGGTGCCGGTGAAGCCGGAGATGGGGCGCGGTGACATCGTCCTGGAGATGTATGAGCGGCTGGTGGAGGAGAAGACCCAGCTCCCCACGTTCTACAAGGACTTCCCCACCGATGTCTCGCCGCTGACCCGTCAGCACCGCAAGGACCCGCGGCTCGCCGAGCGCTGGGACCTGGTCGCGTTCGGCACCGAACTGGGCACCGCCTACTCGGAGCTGACCGACCCGGTCGAGCAGCGGCGGCGGCTCACCGCCCAGTCGCTGCTGGCGGCCGGCGGTAACCCGGAGGCGATGGAGCTGGACGAGGACTTCCTGCAGGCCCTCGAGTACGCGATGCCGCCGACGGGCGGCCTGGGGATCGGCGTGGACCGGCTGGTGATGTTCCTGACCGGGCTGTCGATCCGCGAGACGCTGCCGTTCCCGCTGGTGCGGCGGCGCTGAGGCCGGCTCTCAGGGCCCGGTGACGGCGGGCGACACGGCGGAGGCCACCACCTTGCGGGGGTGGCCTTTGCCGTTGGCCGGCACCTCCCACAGGTCGGCGCCGTAGTCCCCGGGCAGGGCGTAGAGGAGGGTGCCGCGGTCCAGCCACAGGGCCTGGTCGTCGACGCTCGCCCGCTCGGCGAGCGGCGTCTCGCGCCCGCTGCGCAGATCCAGGACGTACAGCCGCCAGGGCGCGTCCGCCCCCTTGGGCCGTACCCGCTTCTTGAAGGCGATTCGGGTGCCGTCCGGGGAGAGGGAGGGGCACTCGACGTTCTCGTGGACGGCGGTCAGAGTGCGGCGGGTCAGATTGCCGCGGACCAGATAGGTGCGGCCCTGGGTGCCGAGGGTGGCGTAGAAGGTGGTGTCGTCGGCGGCGAAGGTCACGCCCCAGAAGTTGTGGTCGACGGCTTCGTGGCGGCGGCCGCCGACCAGGACGGTGAAGTCCTCCAGGTTGTCGTGGAGGGTGCCGGTGCGGGTGTCGTAGATCGCGGTACGGGTGGAGAAGGCACCGCCGGCGTACGAGTCGCCGCTGACGAAGACCGTCCAGGCGACGAGCCGGCCGCTGGGCGAGACCCTGGCGCGGGTGGGGATGCCGGGCGCCGGGAAGCGGCGTACGGGCTGCATGCGGGAGTTCAGGACCACGGCCTCGTGCTCGGGCACCACTCCCCCTTCGGACCGCAGGCAGATTCCGGTGCCGGCGGCGGCGTGGAAGCGCAGGCAGTCTCTGGGCGCGGCGGTACGGGCGGCGCCGGGGGCGGTCAGGGGGACGGCGGCGAGGTGGTCGCGCTGCGGCCCCCACGCCAGGTTGCGGAAGATCAGGCGGCCCGGCCGACGGAGGTCCAACTGTCCCTGTTTCACGCCGGGTTGGCCCGCCTGGCGGTGGTCGCGCTCGGCGGCCCGGCCGGCGGCGCGGCCGACGGCGACGACGGCGCCCACGACGAGCAGGACCGTGGCCACGAGGAGCACCAGGAGGCGGTGACGGGCGGGCGCCGGCGTCATGGCGTTGCCTTTCTGCGAGCGAGGATCGGGGCGCAGAGCGCGACGGCGGCGGCCAGGCAGCCGGCCGCCGCGGCCAGGGCGGTGGTGGGGCCGAGGGCGGTCCAGGCCGCGCCGAAGAGGACCGCGGCGGCGAAGCGGCCCACGGCCTGGCCGGTCTGCACCAGGGCGAGGCCGCTGGCCCGCAGGGCGGGTGGCAGCGGCGGAGCGGCGGCGGCCATCAGCACCCCGTCGGTGGCGGCGTAGAAGACTCCCAGGAGGACGAACAGGACGGCCATGGAAGGGAGTTGGGCGCCGGTCGGGGCGAGCAGCAGGAGGTAGGCGGCGAGCAGGGCCCCATGGCCGGCGAGGAAGACCCTCAGGCGTCCCACGCGGTCCGCGAGGCGGCCGATCGGGAGCGCCAGCAGCAGGAAGGCCGCCGCGGTGCCGACCGGCAGCAGCGGGAACCACCGGGCGTCGAGGTGGTGGCGCTGCTGGAGGACGAGGTAGAGGAAGGCGTCGCTGATGGTCGCGGCGCCCAGGAGGACGGCGGCGAGGGTCAGCCGGGGCACGCCGGGGGTACGGGCCAGGGTGCGCAGCGTTCGCGGTAGTCCCGGAAGGCGTGGCCTCGTACGGTGTTCGGCGGGGGCCAGGCGCGGTTCGCGGACGTAGAGGACGAGCAGCACAACCCCGAACGCCGCGGCGCAGAAGCTGACCTGGAAGACCGCGTCATAGCCGTCCTGGGCGACCCGGAGGACGCCGAAGGCGGCGAGCGGGCCGAGCAGGGCGCCGGCGGTGTCCAGGGTGCGGTGCACGCCGAAGGCGCGGCCCTGTTCCTCGGGGGTGGTGGACAGCGAGATCAGGGCGTCGCGCGGGGCGCTGCGCAGGCCCTTGCCGGTGCGGTCGGCGGCCAGGACGGCGCCGATCGCCCAGGGGGTGGTGACGGCGAGCAGGACGGGTTTGCAGACCGCGGAGAGGGCGTAGCCGGTGCCCGCGACGAGTTTGCGGCGCCGGGTGCGGTCCGCGGCGTACGAGCCGATGAGCCGGACCAGCGCGGTAACGCCCTGGTAGACGCCGTCGAGCAGGCCGTAGGCGAGCGGGGTCATGCCGAGGCCGGCGACCAGATACAGCGGCAGCACCGCGGAGACCATCTCCGAGGAGACATCCGTGACCATGCTGACCAGACCGAGGGCGACGACATTGCCGGCGACGGCGCGGCGGACGGAGGGCCGGTCGCGGGCGACGCCGGCCGAGGCGTCGGCGGCGCGGCTGGACGAGAGATACACGGACGTCTCCTCGGGCGAGGGGTCAGCGGCGGTTGGTGTCGAACACTCCGGTCACGGGGGTTGCCGTGGCGGCGTTGCCCGCGTGCCCGGTGCCGTACATGTCCTCGAAGGTCCGCAGCAGGCTGTAGTGGTTGTACGCGCCGGCGAGGTTGCCCTGTTTGACATGGGTGCCGTAGAAGACGGATGCGATCTGGTTGGAGCCGAGGTAGTTGTCCTCGTCCCACGTGAGCATCAGCAGGCTGTTGTTGGCCTTGGCCCACTGGGCGTAGGAGTCGAGGTTGTTCTTGATCCAGGTGTCGCCGCTGCCGACGGCGCAGTCGTGCATGTCGTTGCACAGGTCAGGGATGACGAACGACAGCGTCGGCAGCTTGCCGAAGTCGTCCTTGGGGAACTGCGCGAAGGTCTTGCCGGTGTTGACCGGGACGTTGTTGAAGGCGAACCAGGGGTTGTGCTTCTGCGCGTACTTGCCGCTGGAGCAGGCCGTGGAACCCTCGTTGGGCAGACCCTCGTTGTAGCTGCCGAAGGTCTTGCCGGCGGCGATCAGCTCCTGGCCGAGGTTGGGGGCGTTCATCGACTGGACGGCGTAGCAGCCGTCGCCGGTGATGCCCTGGGTGGCGCCGGAGAAGAGGTTGAAGTAGTTCGGCTGGCTGGGGTGGGTGAGCGCCTTCATGCCGGTCAGGCTTGCGCCGCCCTGGGCGAGTTGGTTGATGTAGGGCGCCTTGGAGCTGCCGATGATCTCGTTGTACTGCTTGTTCTCGAAGACGACGATGACGACGTGGTCATAGGCCGGCACCGCGGCCTTCGGGCCGTGCGGCCCGGTGCCCTGGACGTGGGTGCCGTGGGCCTGGGCGGTGGTGGCCGTGACGATCAGGCCGAGCGCGCCGAGGGTCGCGGCGAGCGCCCTGCGCAGTGGGATCGTTGCGGGTTTCATCGGTCCTCATTCCTTGTCGGTCCGGCGGGATGGTCCGGTCGGTCGGCGCGGTGGGCCGCGTCGGCGGCGGCGATCCGCAGCAGGCGGGGTACGGGCAGGTCGCGGTGGGCGAAGGCCTCGGCCACCGCGGTACGGATCGCCGCCCGCCGGTCCCGGGGCGCCAGCAGCAGCACGCTGCGGCCGGGGCGCCGGCCGGGCCACCAGGCGCACCAGGCGCCGGCGCGGCGGGCTTCGCGGATGGCGAGGGCGGTGGCGGTGGGTTCGTCGCTGCCGCGGACCGTGAGAAGCAGCAGGCACGGTGCGGGGGCGCCGTCGCGGGCGCGCAGCGGCCGGTGTGCGCTGCCGTCGGCCGCGAGCAGCTGCCCGGCGCGGGCGAACAGCACGGCTCGGCGCAGGGCGTCATCGCCGGGTACGGCGGCGCACAGGAGACGTGCCAGCTCTGCCCGGGTGGGCGGGTGGCCGCCCCGGTCGGCGTGGGTGTCCGCGACGGCCAGCGCGGCCGCGCACTCCAGGGGTTCGGCGACGGGCAGCCCCACGGCGTCGGGGAGCGCGGCGTTCAGCTGGAGATCGGCGCCGCCCCGGCCGATTCCGGCGGCGGCGAGGGCGCGCAGCGCGGCGTAGGGGCGGGCCGCCCAGCCGGGTGCGGGGGCGGCGGGTCCGGTGAGGGGGAGTTCGGCGCCGTCGGCCGGGTGGTTGAGGGAGCCGCAGCGCAGCATTCCGTCGGCGCGCGGGGCGACGGCCACGCCGACGTACCAGTTGGCCGCCGCGACCCGGTCGGTGCGTGGCGCGGTCCCCGGCGGGATGGCCCGCGCCGGGAGCGGGAAGGCGTACGGGGCGCGCCACACCGCCGCGGGGCGGCGGCCGTAGGTCGTCGCGAAGCCATGGGCGAGCAGCCGCAGCAGCGGGTCCGCCGTCGGGGTCTGGGCCAGGTCCACGGCGGTCACCCCGGATCCTTGCGGGCGAGCAGCCGGTAGGCGTTGCCGCCGCCGGTGGCGCGGGCCACCGCGGTGCGTACGGTGTCGAGGGCGATCGCGGCGCCGTAGCAGGGAAGTGCCAGGGCCTGTACGGCGCTTCGGGCGGCGCGGCGGGCCGGGGTGGCGGGGACGGTGGCCCAGGGCGCGGCCGGGTCGGGGGCGAGCCGGTTGGCGGTGAGGGCGACGGCACCGATGAAGTCGGCGTTGGTCTGGTGGGCCGCTCCGTGCTGTTCGACGAGGACGGTGAACCCCCGTTCGGCCAGGGCCTGTTTGAGGTTGCCGACGGGCATGAGGTGCTGGTGCTGGGGCTGGAACCAGGGCAGCCAGTGCGGGCCGAGCAGCCGGGCGATCCGGGCCTCGGGGTCGGGGAGTTCGATGAGCAGATGGCCGCCGGGGGCCAGGACCTTGCCGGCCGCGTCGAGCTCGGCGAACGGGTCCCGGGTGTGTTCGAGGTAGTGGTGCATGCTCACCGTGTCGTAGCGGCCGGCGAGCCGGTCGGCGAGGTCGGGGAACTGGCCCCGGTAGCCGGTGGCGATCCACCCCCGGCGCTCGGCCGCGTGCACGCTCTCGCCCATGTCCAGGCCGTCGAAGCGGGTGTCGGGCCATACGGTGCGCGCGGCGTTGCAGAAGTGTCCGCCGGCCGTACCGACGTCCAGCCAGGCCCTGGGGGTGGTGAAGGGCTTGAGCAGTTCGGCGCGGGCGCGGTAGGTGCCGTTCATCCGGCCCAGGACCAGGGCCGCGCCCTCGCCGCCGAGGCCGTCGTAGAAGTCGCGGTAGTAGAAGTCGAGTCCGTCCCGGGTGAGCCGGGGGTTCTGGAAGATGTGGCCGCAGTGGCGGCACTCTTCGAGGGTGAAGCGGCCGGGCTTGCCCTGGAGCAGGTCGGGCATGCGGACCCGGACGACGGGGTCGGGTGCCGCGCACCAGGGGCATTCCGGGCGGCGTGGTTCGAAGAAGTGGTCGGTGCCATGGGCGAGTTCGGCGGTGTATGCGGCCCGGCAGTCCGGTGCGTCGGCGGCGCCGGTCGGCTCGGCGGGCGGTGTGCGCAGGGTCCGTAGCGCGGCGGACAGGGAGCGCAGCGGGCGGGCCGCCGTGGCGCGGGAGAGGTCGGCGGGGTGCAGTCGGCGGGTGGTGGCGAGTACCGCGGCGGGCTGGAGCCAGTACAGGGCGGCCGCCGCTGCGCCCCAACGTGGCGCCGAAACAAGGCACTTGAGCAGCAGCGCGAGACCGGCGAGCTGGGCGGCGGACATCAGGCCCGGTGGCAGGCCGCGGGCGCTCAGCTCCTCGGCGCGCCGCGCGGCGTCGGGCGGCGGGGCCGTCAGGCCAGGGGCGATGGCCCAGCCGGTGGTGTCGGGGGCGTACTCCTTGAGGGTGGCGAGGAGGCGGAGGAGGCCGGCTACGGAACTCGGTGGCGGCGCGGCGTCGAGCCCGGCGCGCCGGTGGAGGTCGTCGGCGACCAGCAGGGCATGGCCCGCGCCGTGGCCCGGGGCGCAGCGGTCGGCGCCGTGGGCCGCGGGGTCGAGCAGCCGGAGCAGGCCGAGGGTGCTGTCGGTGTCGAGCCGCGGCGGGATGAGGTCGAGCAGGCACAGCCCTTCGCGCGCGGCGTGGGCGGCCGCGGCGCGCAGCGTCGCCTCGTCGACCGCGACGCCGGGCGCGGTGATCAGGTGCCAGCCGGTGAGCGGGGGTGGGGAGGCGGAGGTGTCGTTCGGTGCGGTGGGGTCGAGCACGGGCAGCGCGGCGAGCCTGCGGCGGGCGCGTACGGTGCCCGCGGCCAGGGCCGTCGCCGCGGCGGCGGCCGCCCATCGTGTCCGTGTTCCGGAGCGGTGCGCTCGTGTCATCTGCTTCACGATCCCTTCTCGGTGCGGGTGCCGGCCGTGGTGGGCAGCTTCTCCAGGCGGTCGGCCGCTGTGGTGGCACCGCCCGCCGCGGCGAAGGACGCCTGGATGCGGCGGGCCGCGCTGCGGTGGGCCGGGTCGTCCAGCACGGCGGTCAGGGCGTGGCGCAGCTCGTCGGTACGGGCCCGGCCGAAGCGGACCCGCACCCCCGCGCCGGCGTCGGCCACCTGGCGGGCCACGATCGGCTGATCGTCGCGGACCGGCGCCACGACCAGCGGCAGCCCGTGGGCGAGCGCCTCGCAGACGGTGTTGTGGCCGCCGTGGCACAGCACGGCGTCGAGGTGTGGCAGCAGCTGGAGCTGGGGGACGTACTCCTGGTGCAGCACATTGGGAGGGAGGGTGGCGGCGACGCCTTCGGGGGCGGCGAGGATCAGCTGTGCCCGGTCCGCGAGGGCCTCGGCGGCGCGGAGTACGGCGGGGTAGAAGCGGGCGCCCGCCTCGCGGTTGAGGGTGCCCAGGGAGACGAGTACCCGGGCGCGGGCGGGATCCAGGCGGCGCCAGGGGAAGTCGGCGGCGGGCGGGCGGTGGCCGAAGGCGGGCCCGACGAAGGCGTGGTGGGGCGGGTGGTCCGGTCCTCCACCCCCGATGAGTTCGGGGGTGGAGAAGACCAGCACCAGATGTGGGGAGAAGCGCGGGTCCCAGCCGCCGGGCGCACCGCAGTCGGCGAGCAGCGCCGCGATGCGCCCGGCCACCCACTCCCCCACCTTCGGGAAGCCCTCGAAGGGCCGGGTGAACTCCGCCGAGGTGGTCGCCGAGGTCACCCAGGGCAGGCCGAGCCGCCGCGCCACCAGGGGCCCGGCGAGGGCCTGTTGGTCGGCCACCAGCACATCGGGGCCGAAGGCCTCGACGGCGGTGTGCACGCCGGGCAGCATCGCGTGGGCGAGCGGGACGAGGGCCTCCGCCCACAGGAAGCGCAGGGCCGCGACACCGCGCAGGTCGCGCCACCGCTGGTGCAGGACGTCATGGCCGTCGGCCGCGCCCCGGTCTCCGGCCGGGTACAGCGGGGCGCCCGGGGGGAGCAGCGGCGCGAGGGCCGCGGCGGGGCCGGTCCAGGCGACATGGTGGCCGCGGGCGGTGAGTTCGGCGGCGACCGCGAGGGTGGGGTTGACGTGTCCGGCCAGCGGCGGGACGACGAACAGGACTCTCATCCGGTCACCGCCCCGGCCGGTGCGCCGAGCCGTGCCAGTACCGCGCCGCGGAGTCCTTCGGTGGCCTCCTTGAGCACGGTGTGTCCCACGCCGGGCAGTACACACAGTTCGCAGTCGGGTGCATTCGACGCCAACTCTCTTGCTCCTGGGAGGAGTTCGGAGTGTTCGCCGTAGACGGCGAGGACCGGGCGGCGGAGTCTGGTGAAGTCGCTGGCGGTGAAGGCGGTGGCCGCGGCGATGTCCTCGATGAGGGTGGTGCGGTTGAGCAGGGCGTCGGCGCCGGCGGTCAGCTTGGCCTCCTTGCGCCGGCCGAGCGCGGCGAGCTGCTCGGGCAGCCGGCTGTGTTCGAGGCCGAGGGCCGCCACGGTGAGGGTGTCGGTCATGTCCTCGACCCAGTCGCCGGTCAGATGGGCGTCGATCAGCACGAGCGAGGCGACCAGCTGGGGCCTGACCAGCGCGGTGTGCAGGGCGAGGGCGCCGCCGTAGCTGTTGCCGATCAGATGGACGGGGCCGCGGTCGAGTCCGAGGGAGGCGAGCAGGGCGGCGAGGTCGGTGGTCGCGGTGCCCATGTCGTAGCCGGTGGGCGGGCGGTCGCTGCGGCCGTGTCCGCGCTGGTCGTAGAGGAGCACATCGTGTCCGGCCTGGGCGAGGGGGCCCGCGAGGGTGCAGTAGAAGCTCGAGAGGTTGTCCATCACGAGCCCGTGGAGGAAGACGACGGTGGGGGTGTCGGGGCGGGGGCCGTCGGGCCGTCCCGGCAGCCGCTGGGTGTGCAGGCGCAGTCGGCCTGCGCGGGTGAGGGCCATGGTGCGCTCAGCCCGCGTGGGCCGGGTCGGCGACGGTGACCCGGTCGATACGGTCGGCGAGTTCGCCGACGGTCATGGCCAGGATCTGGTCGATGTCCTTCTCCGCGAGGAAGCCGAGGAGGTCCACGGCGGTGCCGTAGCGCTGCTGCAGCAGCTCGGCCAGGGCGACGAACTCGATGCTCTCCAGCGCCAGATCGTCGTTGAAGGTGGTGGCGGGGGTGATCTCGCCGACGACGAGGAGTTCCTCGCCGGCGACGTTCACCAGCATGTCGGTGATCTCGGCCAGGATCCGCCGGATGCGTTCGGGTCGGGGGTCAGCTGCCATGGGTGGCCTCCGTGAGGGTGGGGGTGTCCGTACGGTCCTGGGGCCGAGGGCCGGTCCAGGCGATGACGTGGCGCGTCAAGTGGTCGTCGACGGTGTCGAGGTGGACGCGGTGGGCCCGTCCGTCGGGGGCGGTCACGTGCAGCGCGCCGCCCGGTGCGGGCGTCACGGCCCAGCCGGCCGGGCCGCCGCCCGCCGCCTGGGCCGCGGCCTCCTTGGCGCACCGGAATGCGGTGCGCCAGTACGTACCGTCGGCGCCGTCGTGGTGTGCGCCGAGTGCGTCCGCCAGGCGGTGTTCGGCCGGGGTGAGGGCGAGCCGTTCCAGGGCCTGAGGATCGTCGGTGACGGTCTCGATGGCGATGCCGACGGGGCCCGCCCGGTGGGCGAGGGCGACGGCGATCCGGTCCCGGTGCGCGAGGGAGAGGTGGATGCCGTCGGCGAGCGGGCCCTCCGGACGGGGGCGGCCTTCGCGGTCGTCGCCGATGGTGACCTCCGCCGGGAAGACGGGTCCTGCGCCCGACTCCCACAGCAGTTCGCGCACCGCGTCCTTGGCCGCGATCCGGCCGAGCAGCCAGGCCGCGCGGGCGTGCGGCGCGCGGAGCTCATAAGCCTCGCGTTCGGCCGCGCCCAGATAGCGGCGCATGACCAGCTCCTGCGAGGCCGGGTCCGACCAGCGGCGCCGGGCCAGGCACCAGCCGCCCGGCCGGGGTTCGCCGATGCCGCACACCTCCGGGGTGAACTTCATCGGCCACACCCGCTCATCGGCCCCGAACCGCCGGTATGTCCAGCCCTCCAGCCGCGCCCGGACCCGGCCGTCGGCGCCGCGCAGCTCCACATCGCCGCGTACCGAACCGGGCCGTACCTCGCGGATCCGGGCGGTGGCCGTCAGCAGCGCGCCCGCGTGGGGCGGGGGCCCGTAGAGCCGTACCCGGTCCAGGGTCGCGGGGAAGACCAGTCGGTCGCCGGCGAGTTTCCGCTGCATCCAGTGGCCGAGGAGCTGCCCGGCGGCGTCCAGGAGGGCGCCGGGCGCGGGCAGGGCGCGCAGCGTGCCGCGGATGCCGTCGGCCGCGAGCGTGGTGACCTCGTGGACGCCGGCGAAGGCCGGGCCGTGGAACATCCACCGGTCCCGGTAGAGGGCCTCGGCGCTGACGGGCGCAGGGCCGCCGGACGTCAGCGCCGAGGCGTCGGGGGGCGGCGGGGCCGGATGACGGGCCGCGAGGTGGACGGTGACGACGGCGTAGTCGCCGAGGCTCACCCGTACGCGGCCGTCCTCGAAGGGGTCGGCGGTGATCGCTAGGTCCACGGGCGGGGCGACGGGCAGCCAGCGCAGCGCCCGTACGTCGGAATAGCCGGTGACGGTGTGGCCGGGCCGGGCCTCATGGGCCGCTTCGGCGGCGAGTTCCAGCAGGGTGGTCATGGGGACGACGGGGAACCGGTCGGCGGGCTCGGGCCAGTCGTCGGGCTGGAGGTAGACGCAGTGGTCGCGGACGTACGGGAGGGTGTCGAGGGAGAGGTGGCGGGTGGTGCGGCGGGGGCCGGGGTGCCGTACGGCCGGGGCGGCCGCGGCGGTGACCTGGCGTGTCGCGTCGGTGGTCGCGGCGAGGACCTCGTCCAGGGCTTGGCGGATCGGATCCGCGGCGGGCGGGTGGGGAGGGGGAAGCGGCCGTTCGGCGGTCGGGGGGAGCGAAAGGGACGGGGCGGTGTCGCCGAGGCGGACCAGTGGGGAGCCGAGGTCGAGGCGGACCATGGGCCGGCCGGTCGGGGCGGGTGGCAGGATCCGGTCCCAGCGGGGGTTCAGCCCCTCGGTCCACAACGCGGCGGCCAGGCGGCGCAGTTGGGCCATTCCCTGGCGGCGGGGGTCTGCCGCCGCGACGGCGAGGTGGTCCCGGCCGTGGAGGGTGTCGGCGACGAAGCCGGTGAGGCTGCCCCCGCCGACCTGGACGAAGCCGCGTACGCCCGTGTGGTACAGCCGCCCGGTCAGCTCCTGGAAGCGGACCGGTTCCAGGAGGTGTCGCAGCACCAACTGCCGCACGGAAGAAGCTTCTTGGGGGAAGGGGGTGGCCGTGGTGGCCGACCATACGGGGCGCTCCGGATCCCGTAGCGGGAGGGCGTCGAAGGCGGCGCCGACCTGGTCGAGGTAGGGCGCCCACATCGGGGTGTGGAAGCCGGAGCGGAAGGGCATCTCCTGGGCCCGCACTCCCTGGGCGGCGAGCCTGCGCACGGCCTCGGCCAGCTGCGGCGGTTCGCCGCAGATCACGGACTGGTGGGGGCAGTTGTCGTGGCTGACGGCGATCCGTTCCAGACCGTCGAGCGCCGCGGCCGCCTGTTCGGCGCCGCAGCCCAGGGCCGCGTAGACCAGGTCGGGTACGGCGAGGGAGCCGGGCCGCAGCGAGTCGAGGAAGGTGTCGACGGCCTGCGGCGGGTACATTCCGGCGACCACCATGGCGGTCCATTCGCCGAGGCTGTGGCCGGTCAACAGGTCCGGTTCAATGCCGAGTTCGGCCAGTGCGCGGGCGAGGAGCCGGCCGACGGCGAGGGTGTCGACGGCCCTTTCGACCAGGCCGCTGCCGCCGGTGACCCGTGGGCGGGGCAGGGCCAGGTGGTCGGCGATGTCGTCCACGCGGGGCGCCGCCTCCGCCTCCAGCCCCGGGAAGACGAAGGCCAGCCGCGCTCCGGGCTCCTTGGCGTGCGGCCCGAAGAGGGGGCTCGGGGTGAACCACACCTCGCCGCGACCGCGCCAGGGCAGTCCGCGGGCGAGGATCTTGGCTGCCAGGGCGCGGCGCCGCGGGGTGGGGTCAATGAGGGCGAGGCGGCAGGGGGCGTCGTCGGGCGCGGGCGCGTCCTCGGTCATATCGCGTAGGGCATCGGCCAGTTGGCCGGGGGTGGGCGCGGCCAGCAGTACGGTCCGCTCCGGCTCCGTCACCCGGGGCGGGGGCGGCGCCGCCGGGCCGCCCCGCCGACCCGGGGCCTCTTCCAGGATCGCGTGGGCGTTGATCCCGCCGAACCCGAACGCATTGACGCCCGCCCGCAGCGGCGCCCGCCCGCCGTCCCAGGGCTCGGCCTCGGTGACCGGTCGCATCCGGGTGTGCGCCAGGGCCTCGTGCGGCTCGTCCAGATGCAGGGTCGGCGGCAGGGTCCGGTGGTGCACGGCGAGGGCGGCCTTGATCAGCCCGGCGATGCCGGCGGCCTGCATGGTGTGGCCGAGTATCGACTTCACCGAGCCCAGGCCGATGGGTGTACGGTCCGCGCCCGCCGGCCCGAACACCCGGGCCAGCGTGGCAAGTTCGGCGGTATCGCCGACCGGGGTGCCGGTGCCGTGCGCTTCCAGCAGCCCGAGCGCGGAGGGGTGCGCGGGGTCGAGGCCGGCGCCCTGCCAGGCCCGTTCCAATGCCCGGACCTGGCCGTCCACCTGAGGGCTCATCAGGCTCGACGCGCGGCCGTCGCCGGCCACCCCCACCCCCCGCAGCACCGCATACACCCGGTCCCCGTCGCGCTCGGCGTCGGCCAGGCGCTTGAGGAGGACGACGCCGGTGCCTTCGGAGAGCAGGGTGCCGTCGGCACGGCGGTCGAAGGGGCGGATGTGCTGGGTGGGGCTGAGCGCACGCAGCTGGGTGAAGACGCTCCACAGGGTGGCGATATGGCAGTGGTGCACGGCACCGGCGGCGACGAGGTCGCAGCGGCCGGCGGTCAGCAGATCGACGGCCTGTTCCACGGCCAACAGCGAGGAGGCACAGGCGGCGTCGAGGGTGTAGGCGGGGCCGCGGAAGTCCAGCCGGTTGGCGGTTCTGGCGGCGGTGAAGCTGGGCACCAGGCCGATGGAGGCGTCCGGCCGTTCGGGGCCGAGGCTCGTCTGGAACGCCTCCCGAACGGCCGTGATTCTCGACTCGCCCAATTCAGGGGCGAGTTCGCGCAGGGTGACGGCGAGCTGATGGGCCGTCCGGACCCGCTGGTCGAGCCGGGCGGTGGCCACGCCCATGAAGCCGCCGCGGCCGAGGACGACGCCGATACGGGAGCGGTCGGCGGGCAGCCGGTCCTGGCCGCCCGCGTCGGCGATGGCGTCGGAGACGGCGCGCAGGGCGAGCAGCTGATCGGGCTCGGCTCCGGCGACGGCGGCGGGCATGATGCCGAAGCGGGTCGGGTCGAAGGCGGCCGGTTCGCTCAGGAAGCCGCCCCGTCGGCAGTAGAAGCGGTCGCTGCGGGCGGGCCCTACGGCGCCCTGGGGGTCGTAGTAGACGTCCGGGTCCCAGCGGCCGGGCGGCACGTCGGTGATGCAGTCCGTACCGGTCAGCAGGTTGTGCCAGTACGCGGCGAGGCCGTCGGCGCCGGGGAAGACCGCGCCCATGCCGACGATGGCGGCGTCCGTGGGCCGCGGGCCGGTCTCACTCATCGTCCGGTGCCCCCTCGGCCGCCATCAGCACGACCTGCGCCGCGGTGCCGCGGTCCAGCTCGTCCAGGAGGGCGGCGGTCGCAGCATCGGGGTCCAGGAGCGGGATACCCCGGCGTGCGTAGGCGCGTTCCAGTTCCGGGGTGACCATGCCGCCGCCGGTGGCCGCCCACGGCCCCCAGTCGACGGCGAGCACCCGGTGGCCGGTACGGGCCGACCAGGCGTGCGCGAGAGTGTCCAGGGCGTCGTTGGCGGCGGCGTAGTCGGCCTGGCCGCGGTTGCCGAAGACTCCGGCGACGCTGCCGAAGAGGACGACGAAGCCGGTGTCGTCGCCGGCCGCGGAGAGCAGATGGCGGGCGCCGTCGGCCTTGGCGGCGAAGACCCGGGCGAACGATTCCGGGTCCTTGTCCCGCAGCAGCTTGTCCTCCAGGGTGCCCGCGCCGTGCACGATCCCGTCGAGGCGGCCGTACCGGGCTCTGATGTCCGCCACGACGGCCCGTACGGCGGCCTCGTCGCTGACATCGGCCGCGTGGTAGCGCACCGAGGCGGCGAGCGGTTCCAGGGCGGCGAGCGTGCCGGCGATCTCGCGCCGGGCCAGGGTCCCGGTGGCCGCCGCCTCGATCTCGGCCGGTCTGCGCAGCCCTTGGGCGATCAGCGCGGCGCGCAGGGCGATGCGGTCCTGGGCGTGCGCGAGCTCCGGGTCCTCGGGGGTCTCGGTCAAGGAGGTGCGTCCGAGGAGTTCGATATGGCAGCCGTGCGTGCGGGCGAGGGCGAGGGCCGTGCGGGCGGTGATTCCGCGTGCGCCGCCGGTCAGCAGCACCACGGAGCCGGGGCCGAGTGGTGCGGTGGCGCTCCGGTCGGCGGTCAGTGGTGCGGGGACGGTGCGCAGGGTGGTGCGGGTGCCGTTGGTGCGGCCCACCACGACCGGCTCGCCGGGGGCGCACAGTTCCGCCAGGAGGTGGGCGGCGATGCGTTCGGGGCGGTCCTTGGGGTCGATGTCCACGGCGCGGATCAGCGCGTCGGGGTATTCGAGAGCGGCCGTACGGGCGAAGCCGCGCAGCCCGGCACCCGGACAGGGGTCTCCCCTGCGCATGGGGGTCCCCCCTGCTCGAGCGGAGTCGAGAACTTGGGGGAGGAGTTGAGAGCTTGGGGAAGGGTCCGGCGAGTCCTCGGTGGCGTCCCGCCCGAAGGCACCGCCGGCCGCGGTGGCCAGCAGCAGCCACCGGGCCCCGCCGGTCAGGGCGGTGCGCAGCCCCGCGTACTGTCCGGGCAGTACGGCACCGCGGCCCGCCCGTAGCGCGCTGAGGTCCACCACGCCCTGCGCGGTGGTCTCGGCCAGCCGCTCGGCGGGGACGGTCCGCACCCGCGCGCCATGGCTCTCCAGGAGCGCGGTGAGCGCGAGCGCCACGCCCTGCCCGTCCTCCACCACGGCGAAGTCGCTGTCCGCCACGACCTCGGCGGGCGGCCGGCTCGCGGGCGGGCCGAGGGGGGCGACCTCGACCAGATAGCGGGTGGGGGGCCGGCCGGGGGCGGAAGCGGCGGGCCGTACGGGAGTGGGCTCCGGGGCGGCGGGTTCATGGGTGACCGGCTCCGGCTCGGGCCGGGTGGCGGAGATCCACTCCACGATGCCGCTGATGGTCTTCACCCGGGAAAGCTGCTCCACCGCCGACTCCATGGCGCCGTCGGCGTCCTTCGGCAGTCCGATGCGGTCGGCCAGCGCTCCGATGATCTCCACGCGTTTGATGGAGTCCACCGAGAGATCGGCCTCCAGGTCGAGCCCGGCGTCCAGCATCTCGCGCGGATATCCGGTCCGGGTGTGGATGATCTCCCGTACGGCGTCGAGGAGTTGGCCGGCGTCGAGGCGCCCTTCCGCGGCGGACGGCTCGGCTCCGGATTCGGCCTCGGCCTCGGCCGTTTCCTGGTACGACGCGATGGACCGCTCCCATTCGGGCGCGGACGGCGACGCCGGAGTGCTCCCCAAGTACCGCAGTACGACGTCCCGTTGGGCCTCCACGAGCTCGCGCGCCCCACGCAGATACTCCAGGACCGCGTCATCGCGTCCGGAACCGGCGCCGCCCCCGGCCGGCGCCGCCACCCGTCGCGCGGGCCGCAGCCCGCCCGGCAGATAGGCGCCGTCGGCGGTACGCACCAGATGCCCGTCGACCAGCCATCCCGGCCGGCGCGGCGCGGCGGCGGGCAGCGGCCGCGTCCGCCCGTGGAACAGCGCCTCGGGCTCGATCGGGACGCCGGCCGCGGCCAGCCGGGCCAGTACGTGCGGCAGCCGGGCCAGCCCGTTCTCGCCCGGTACGTCCAACGCCACGACGGTGTGGGGGCGTTCGCCCAGGATGTGGCCGACCAGGCCGGTGAGCACGCGGCCGGGTCCGGCCTCAACGAACGTGCGCACCCCCGCGGCGTACATGTCCTCGATCTGGTCCACGAAGCGCACCGGCTCGGCGACCTGGGCCGCCAGGGTGTCCCGTATCGCGGACGCTTCGGGGTGGTACGGGCGGGCGGTGGCGCCGGACCAGACCGGCAGCGCGGGGGACGAGACCGGGACAGCGGCCAGCTCTTCCGCCAATTCCGCGCATGCGGTGGCCAGTTGGGGACTGTGGAAGGCGCAGGCGACCGGCAGGCGCCGCGCGTCGACACCGGCGGTACGCAATGCCTCGACGGCCGTTTCCACGGCGTCCGTGGGGCCGGAGAGCACGCTCTGTTCGGGCGCGTTGTGATTGGCGACGACGACCCCGGTGCCGTCGGTCAGCTCGCGTACGCGGTCCGGGGTGGCCACGGCGGCGGCCATCGCTCCGGGGTCGTCTCCGGCGGCCCCGAGGATCGCCTCGGCGCGGCGGGTGCTGAGCCTGAGCAGCGCCTCGGTGTCGTAGGCGCCGGCCGCCCACAGCGCGGTCAGCTCGCCGTAGGAGTGGCCCGCCGTGCAGTCGGGGCGCACGCCGAGCGTGGTGAGCAGCCGGTGGGCGGCGGCCGAGGCGAGGCCGAGGGCCGGCTGGGCGACGCGGGTGTCGGTCAGGGCGGTGTGCTGGGCGGCGCGCTGTTCGGGGGTGAAGGCGGTGGGCGGATACATCGCCGCGACCCGGTCCGGGTCGGCGTCGTCCAGGAGGCCGCGCAGCGCGGGGAAGGCGGAGAACAACTCGCCCAGCATTCCGGTGCGCTGGCTGCCCTGGCCGGGGAAGAGGAAGGCGATCAGGCCGGGGTCGGCGTCCTCCTCGGGTACGTACACACCGTCGGCGGCGGCGAACCGCCGGGCCGCGTCCAGCTTGGCGGCGAGGTCGTCGAGGTCCTCGGCGACGACACAGACCTGGACCGGCCCCTCGGCCGTGGACGCGGTCTCGGCGGCCAGATCGCGCAGCGGCCAGGGCCGTCCCGCCTCGTCGTTCTCCGCCAGCCGCGCGGCGAGCCGCTCCATGGCCCGTACGGCCGCGGGGCGGTCGGCCGCGCGGAAGCAGAAGAGTTCGGCGGGCCAGTCCTCCAGGGCGTGGGCGGGCTCCGGCGCGTCGGCGTAACCGGCAAGCACGGCATGGTAGTTGGTGCCGCCGAAGCCGAAGGCGCTCACCCCGGCGATGCGCCGCCCGGCGGGGACCGGCCAGGGCCGGGCGCCGTCGGCCTCGAAGCGGAACGGCCCGGAGTCCGCCGCCGGCCGGGTCAGATGCAGGGTCGGCGGCCGTATCCCGGTGTGCACGGCGCGCGCGGCCTTGATGAGTCCGGCCAGACCGGCCGCGCATTTGGTGTGGCCGATCCCGGATTTGACCGAGCCGAGCGTGCAGGTGCCGGGAGCGGCTCCGGCGTCCTCGAACAGGTCGGTGAGGACGGCGAGTTCGGTGGTGTCGCCGACGACCGTTCCGGTGCCGTGGGCTTCGAGGAGCCCCACCTCGGCGGGGCTGATCCCGGCGCGCCGGTAGGCGCGTTCCAGGGCGCGTCGCTGGCCCTCGGGGCGGGGCGCGGTCAGGCCGAGGGAGCGCCCGTCGCTGGAGGTGCCGACCGCTTTGACGACCGCGTAGATCCGGTCGCCGTCCCGCTCGGCGTCCGCGAGCCGCTTGAGGACCAGGCAGCCGACGCCCTCGCCGAGCGCGATGCCGTCGGCGGCCGCGTCGAAGGGGCGGCAGCGGCCGGTGGGCGACAGGGCCCGGACGGAGGCGAACATCAGGTAGTCGTTGATGCCGTTGTGGACATCGGCGCCGCCGCACAGGACCATGTCGCTGTCGTGGTCGCGTAATTGACGGCATGCCAGGTCGAGCGCGGCGAGCGAGGAGGCGCAGGCGGCGTCCACGGTGCAGTTGGCTCCGCCCAGGTCCAGGCGGCTCGCGATCCGTCCGGCGATGACGTTGGCGAGCACGCCGGGGAAGGAGTCCTCGGTCAGGCGGGGCAGTTCGGCGTCGAGGGCGGGCGGCAGGTCTCCCAGGTAGGCGGGGTGCAGTGCGCGCAGGCCGTAGGCGCCGGCCAGTTCGGTGCCGGCCTCGGCACCGAAGACGACGCTGGTGCGGGCGCGGTCGAAGTCGCGGTCGGCGTATCCGGCGTCGGCCAGGGCGCGGGCCGCCGTTTCGAGGGCGAGCAGCTGGACGGGTTCGATGCCGGTGAGGGAGGCCGGGGGGATGCCGTGGGCGAGGGCGTCGAAGGGGACGGTGGGCAGGAAGCCGCCCCAGCGTGACGGGGTGCGCTCGCCCGCCCGCGCGGGATCCGGGTCGTGGTACGTGCCGGCGTCCCAGCGTTCGGCGGGCACCTCGGTGACGGAGTCGACCCCGGCGACGACGTTGGACCAGAAGCGGGCGGTGTCCGGCGCGCCCGGATACACGCAGGCCATGCCGACGATGGCGATGTCCAGCGGGTCCGCGTCCTGGCGCCCGGTGCGCTCGCTGGGCGGACGGTAGCGCTCCGCGCGCGCGGCGAGCAGCGCGGTCGCCTCGTCGGTCACCGCGGTGTGCAGCGCCGCGACGGTGGTGGTGGCGCCGCGGACGGTGGCGGCCTGGCCCAGCATGTACAGGCCGTCGCGCAGCTGCTCCCGCTCCCCCACCGGCGCCGGTCCGTCGTCCGTGTGCCGCAGGCCCTTGCTGGCGATCCGCAGCCGTCCCAGGTTGCGCCGCTCCAGCTCCTCCCATCGGGCGCGCAGGTCGACGCCGTCCGCCACCAGGCGTCGCTCGGCGGCCGCGAACTCCTCGGCGTAGGCGGTCTCGGCGCAGCGGGTGGCATGGCCCGGCGCGGTGTGCAGCAGTACGGTCCGGTCGCAGGCCAGCGCCGTGTCCTGGAAGGCCGGGCGGACGGCGCCGGTGGCGACGGCCTCCTCGGTGAAGAGGTAGGCGGTGCCCATCAGGACGCCGATCCGGGCGCCGCGTTCGGCGAGCGGGGCGGCGGCGGCCGCGGCCATGGCGGCCGAGCGGGCGTCGTGGATGCCGCCCGCGAAGAGTACGTCCAGGTCCTCGGCGGTCCCGCGGTGCGCCCGGTCGTGGTCGAGCAGCCGCTCGATCTGTTCCTCCCACAGCGGGAAGCCGGCCCGGGGGCCGATATGGCCGCCGCACTCCTGCCCTTCGAAGACGAATCTGCGGGCGCCTTCGTCGAGGTAGCGCTCCAGCAGGCCGGGCGAGGGGACATGGAGGTAGGTGCGGGTTCCGGCCGCTTCGAGGGGCGCGGCCTGGGCGGGCCGGCCGCCGGCGATGATCGCGTATTCGGGAGCGAACTCGGCGACCGCGGCGAGCTGTTCGCGCCGCAGCTCGGGCGGCGCGAAGCCGAGCAGGCCGACGCCCCACGGCCGGTCGCCCAGCCGCGCGGCGGTCTCGGTCAGCAGGCGGCGCACCTGTTCGCCGTCCATGACGGCGAGGGCGAGAAAGGGCAGCCCGCCCTCGTCGGCCACCGCGGCGGCGAAGTCGGCGCCGTCGCTGACCCGGGTCATCGGCCCCTGGACGACGGGGAGATGGCGGGCCTCGGGGCGGGGCGCGAGGGGGCGGCTGCGGGCCGCCGCCGCGAGGTGATGGGGGATGGCGGCCCGTACGGCCTGGACGATGCCGCCGGTGGTGCGGTGGCGTGCGGCGAGCCGGGCAGCGAAGGCGCCGTCCTGGCCGATGGGGAGGGCGGGCACCTGCGGGCGGGTGAGGACCCGGCGGCCGTCGACGACCGTGGGTTCGCTGCCGTCCATCGTCCGGATCGCGGCGGCGACCGCCCGGGGCAGCCGGTCCTCGCCCTCGGTGGTGAGCACGAGCTGGGAGTCGAGCAGCACGCCGGCCGCGCCGCCGGCGACGGCCGCGGCGGCGGTGTGCGGGCCGATGCCCCCGGCGGCGAGGACGGGGACGGTGATGTTCGGGTCGGCCAGTACGCGCTGGAGCAGGACGCAGGTGGTGAGGTCGCCCACCCGGCCGCCGGATTCATGGCCGCGGACGACCAGCGCGGTGGCTCCGGCGGCGTTCGCGGCCGCGGCCTCCTCGGGGGTGGTGGCCTCGGCCCAGACGCGGCGCCGGCCGCCGTCGGCCCAGTCGGCCGGTGTGGCGAACGCTTCGGGGTCGGCGAGCAGCACGGTGTCGACGGCGTCGGGCAGGTCGGCGGGGGTGAGCGGGCAGCCCACCGGTATGCGCACGCCGTACGCCCGCCGAAGCCGCCGCCCGAGCCGGGCGAGCGCCGCGCGCGCCGGGCCGGCGGCCCGGCCGAGGTCCAGCAGGCCGAGCGCGTCGGCGCGTTCGGCCGCCGCGACGATCCGCTCGTTGGGCTCCTCCAACGGTGAGAGCGCCACGACGAGATCGCGCTCCACGACGGGAGGCGGACCGGGGCGGGGAGTTGGGGGGAGAGGGGGCCGGGGGACCACGGGCGCTCCTTCTGCTGCCTGGGGGCGGACACATGCACCACTGCCACCTGCGGTAACCAGCGGTAGCCCGCTGATGCCGCGTTGCATCGTGGGGCCGCCCCCGTGCACTGTCAACGCCGGTACGGGATAACGAAGTTGAGAACGCGACGGTTATAGGGCAAGGGGCCCGCCCGCCTCTCGGCCCGGCATCCCGTCCCCGACCTGCGCCGCTGTCCCCGTACGGGCCGTGTCCGGGTGCCGCCGCACCGGCCCGTACCGGCCGCGGGCCATGCCCTAACGGCATGGTTCGGTGCCGACCGGGTCTTGCCGCGACCAGCCGCGGACATCACACCGCCACCCCGCCGAAGCTCCGTTTGTCTTACGGGTTCACCCCGCTACGGCTACCGTCCGCCCATGGCCCTCACCCTGCAGCAACTGCGTTACCTCGTCGCGGTCGCGGACTGCCGGTCCATCACCGCCGCGGCCGCCGCCGTCTATGTCGCCCAGCCCGCGCTCTCCCGGGCCGTCCAGGCACTGGAACGCGACCTCGGCGTGGAGCTGGTGACCCGTAAGGGCCGGGGCGTGGAGCTGACGCCCGAGGGGGCCCGTGTGGTGCGCCTGGCCCGCACGGTCCTGGCCGCCGTGGACGCGATCGAGGACATCGGCGCGGCCCACTGCGGCCGGTCCCGCGAGACGCTGTGCGTCGTCGCCACCCCCACCCTCGCCATCGATCTCGCGGCGGATCTGCTGCCCGCCTTCACCGCGCGCCACCCCGAGGTCGATATCCAGCTGCTTCAGCACGACAGCCGTGAGGCGCTGGTGCAGTGTCTGGGCAACGGTTCGGCGGAGCTGGGCCTGGTGGACCTGCCGGTGGACCAGGAGCTGCCCTCGCACCACCTCCAGGAGCGCGAGGTGGTGCTGATCTCGCCGCCCGGTTCCGCGCTGCCCGACCCGCTGCCGTTCCGGCGGCTGAACGGTCTGCGGCTGGTGCTGCCGACCCGGGGCACCGGCCGGCGGACGGAGCTGGAGTCCATGTTCAGCCGGCTGGGCGTGCGCCCGGTGGCAGCGTTGGAGGTGGACGAGCGGCTGGCGTGGGTGGCGAGCGTGCTGGGCGGGCACGGTTCGCTGATCTGGTACCGCGATATGGCGTTACGGGCCTTCGGCTCGCGCGCCGAGGTCCGGTCCTTCACCCCCGCGCTGCTGCGCCCGGTGGGCATTGTGCATGCGCGCAACCCGCTGAGCCGCCCGGCCCGCGCGTTCCTCGCCCATGCCCAGCACAACGCGCCGGTTCGCGAGCCGTCGCGTTGACCGTCCGGGCTGCCGGCGGCGGCGTACCATACCGGCGCGTTATCGCTCCCATGCTCAACGGGTGACCGGCAACCGCTTGGCGCTTTGACCGTCCACCGTCACATTGGGCCCATGTCCTCACTCCCCGCCGTGTTCCTGGCCACCGCCGCGCTCGCCGTCCCCCTCGCCGCGGACCCCGCGTCCGCACCGTCCGCACCGCCGCCCCCGGCACACCGGGCGCACCACCGGGCCGCCGCTCCCGAGCGCGCCTGCACCCTGCCGGCCGGGCTCAAGGAGCTCAGCGGCCTGAGCGTGAGCACGAAGCACCCGGGCGTGATCTACGCGCTCAATGACAGCGGCAACACCAACCAGGTGTTCGCCGTCGACTGCTCCGGCGCCACCGGGCAGCTCAAGGCCACCTTCACGCTGAACGGTGCGACCAACACCGACTGGGAGGCGCTGGCCGTCGGCCCCGACGAGAGCGGGCGCCCCTCGATCCATGTCGGCGACATCGGCGACAACCTCGCGGGCCGCGCCGAGATCTCGGTGTACCGCTTCGCCGAGCCCGACACCCTGGCGGATGCGACGGTGTCACCGACCACCTTCCGCTTCACCTACGCCGACGGGAAGCATGACGCCGAATCCCTGCTGATCGACCCGACGACCCGTCAGCTGTACGTGGCCGGCAAGGTGCTGGGGGCCGCCGGCAAGCTCTACAAGGCGCCGCTGCCGCCACAGTCCGGCCAGGTCAACACCCTCACCCCGGTGCGCGACGCCCCGGTCTGGACGACCGACGGCGCCTGGTCCCCCAGCGGAACGTCGTATGTGCTGCGCAGCGGGGGCCCGTTCGGGCCGAACACCGGCTATGTCTACGACGCGGCCGGCACGAAGCTCGCCGAGGTCGCGCTGCCGGCCCAGCCGCAGGGCGAGGCGGTGACCTACGCCGACTGCAAGACCCTGCTGGTGGGCTCGGAGAACGACAGTCAAATCTGGCGGGTACCGCTCCCGCCCGAGGCCGCACCCGGCTGCTGATCCGTCAGCTCCCGCTCCCTTCCCGTCAACTCCCCTTCATCACCTCGGGGTTGGCGCAGTGGACCAGTGGCTCGCCGCGCAGATACCGGCCGACGTCCCCGGCGACGATCCCCGCGGCCTTGTGCGCGACCTGCCGGCTGCCGCCCGCGATATGCGGGGTGAGGACGGCACCGCGGGCGGTCAGCAGCCGCGATCCGGCGGGGAGGGGCTCTTCGGGGAAGACGTCGAAGCCCGCGCCGGAGAGGTGGCCGGAGTCCAGTGCGTCGCAGACCGCGTCGTAGTCGAGGAGCGCGCCGCGGGCGCAGTTGACCAGGACGGCACCGCGCGGCATGGCGGCGATCTGGTCGCGGCCGATCATGCCCTTGGTCTCCTCGGTGACCCGGGCATGCAGGGAGACGATGCGGGAGCGGGTCAACAGCTCGTCCAGGGAGACCTGTTCGGCGATGCCGGCCAGCGCCTCGGGAGGAACGTAGGGGTCGTGGACGAGGACCTGGGCACCCATGGCGGCGAGGACCTTGGCGACGCGGCTGCCGATGGCGCCGTAGCCGATCAGGCCGACGGTGGCGCCCTCGATCTCGATGCCGCAGGTGTCGTAGTCGTAGTAGTCGCCGCGCCAGACGCCGCGGCGCAGGTCGGTGTGGGTGTCGCCGACGCCGCGGGCGGCGGCGAGCAGCAGGGTGAGGGTGTGTTCCGCGGTGGCGGTGGCGTTCCGGCCGGGGGCGTAGCAGACCGCGACGCCGTGCCGGGTGGCGGCTTCAAGATTGGCGTTGACCGGCCCGCCCCGGCTGGTGCAGAAGAGCTTCAGATCGGGGCAGTGGGCGAGGATGCGCTCGGTGAGCGGGCCGTGTTCGGTGACACAGATCTCGACGTCCCGGAGCGCCTCGATCATCTCGTCCTCGGTGCCGGAGGCCTCGATGACCTCGGCGACCGGGCCGAAGGGGGTGTGCGGCCAGCCGAATTGAAGCTCGCGTATCTCCAGCGGCGTGTCCCCGGCCGCGGCGCGCACCGCCTCGGCGAACAGGCTCGGGCGGATGAAGTGGTTGCCGGCGGCGAGGACCGTGGTGGTCATGACGGGGCTTCTCCTGAAGGGTGGTGCGGGCTGGTGGCCGTGCGGTCAGCTGAGGGCGGGGGCCTGGGTCAGGGCCGGGGCGTTGAAGGCGAGCAGGGCGGTGTGGCCGTGCTCGATGCGGATCTCGGTGAGGGCGCCGTTGTGCAGCTGGGGGAAGACCCGGCGGTAGTCGGCGAGCGGGATGCCGAGGAGATGGCAGAGCAGCAGCCGGAGGAGGGTGGAGTGGGCGACGACGAGGATCCGGCCGTCGGGCTCTTTGCGGGCGAGGTCGGCCAGAGCGGCACCGGCGCGCTCGGCGGCCCGGCGCGGGTGTTCGCCGCCGGGCAGGTGGCTCTCGACCGGGTCGGCGAGGAACGCCGCCAGCTGCTGCGGGAAGAGCTGCCGCATCTCGTCCCGGGTCAGGCCCTCGCCCTGGCCGAAGTCGAGTTCGTAGAGCCGCTCGTCGATGGACGGGGTGAGGCCGCAGGCGTCGGCGGCGGGGGCGGCGGTGAGGCGGGCGCGGGCGAGCGGGGAACTCCAGACGGCGGTGAGTTGGGCGGTGGCGGCCCAGGTGGCGAGGGCCGCGGCCTGTTCGCGGCCGTGGTCGGTGAGGGGGACGTCGGTGCGGCCGGCGTAACGGTTCTCCGCATGCCAGACGGTCTCGCCGTGGCGTACGAGGATGAAGTCGGTCACGGGGCGGCCCTCCTGCGGGCGTGTTCGGCCACGGCGTGGTCGAGCCAGCCACGGCGGGTGAGTTCGTCGAGGAAGCGGAGGTAGACGGGGAGATAGCGGGCGGTGCGGGCGGGGGTCGGCTGGATTTCGGCGCCGACCCGGACCATGGCCGTGGCCGCTTCCTCGAGGCCGGCTCCGGAGGCGGTGGCGGCGAGGACGGCCATCCCGATGGCGCCCTCGGCCTGTTCGGGCAGGCTTACGGGGCGGCCGAGGACATCGGCGCGCAGCCCGCACCAGTAGCGGTTGCGGGTGGCGCCTCCGGTGAAGGTGAGCGGTCCGTCGACGGGGGCGCCGAGCCGGTCGAGGTAGTCGAAGCAGAGGCGTTCGAGACAGGCGACGCCGAGGAGGTAGGCGTGGAACTCGACCGCCCGGTTGGGGACTTCGCCGATGATGAAGGGTTCGGCGTCGGGGGCGCGGAAGGGGAAGCGCTCGCCGCCGGTGGAGACGAGGGGGTAGGCGACCGCGTCCGGATCGAGGGCGGCGGCCTGCGCGGTGAGCACGTCCAGGTTCCCGCTGTGGAAGTACTGGGAGATGACGCCCGCGCCGCTGCTGGAGGCGCCGCCCGGCAGCCAGTTCCCGCCCGGTCCGCGGTGGCAGTAGACGACGCCCGCCGGGTCCCTGACCAGGTGCGGGCTGCTGCCCTTGAGGACGAGGGTGGTGCCGAGCACCGAGTTCCAGGCGCCCGGCGCGAGGGCTCCGGCGCCGATCTGGGCGGCACAGCCGTCGGTCATTCCGGCGACGATGGCGGTGCCCTGGGGAATTCCGGTGGCGGCGGCGGCCTCGGCGCATACCGTGCCGAGCACGGTGCCGGGGCGTACGACGTCGGGCAACAGACCTCTGGGGACGCCGAGTTCGGCCATCACCCTCTCCGGCCACCGTTCCTCGATCAGGTGGTAGCCGGTCTTGAGGGCGTGGCTGGCGTCGGCGGCCACCTGGTGTCCGGCCAGCTTCCAGTTCACCAGGTCGACTTGATGCAGCAGCCGGGTTCCCTCGGCGGCCGCGGCCGGCAGGTGGTCCAGCAGCCAGCGGAGCTTGGGCAGCGCCCAGGACGGCTGCATGCTGCGGTAGCCCAGCTCCTGCCAGACCTCCGCGCCCGCCTCGTTGACGGCCGCGGCCTGGGTGTCGGCGCGCCCGTCGTCGTACATCAGGCCCGGGGTGAGCGGGGTGCCGTGGGCGTCGGCGAGCAGGATCGTGCCGGACGTGCCGTCGAGGGCGAGACCGCGGATGCGCCGCGGGTCGAGGGCGCTCAGGGCTTCCCGGCAGGCGTCGGCGAGAGCCGTCCACCATTCCTCCGGGTCCTGCTCATGGCATCTGCCCTCGCGTCGGCCGGCCAGCGGGCGGGCGGCGGTGGCGAGGACCTGGCCGGTGCCGTCGACGGCGACGCAGCGGGCGCTCTGAGTGCCGAGGTCGAGGCCGAGCCAGATGCCGTCGAGCGTGGGGGCGTGGGGATCAGACACGGGTGCCTCCGAGCGAGGGGGTGAGGGAGAGGACTCCGGTCCCCCGGGAGGCGCTCCCCCGCCACACCGCGCCGCTGCGCCAGCCGGCCTCCCGGGCGAGGCGGCGCCAGGTGAGGAAGTCCTCGTAGAGCGCGCTGTAGAACTCCGCACGTTCCGGATCGGGTTCCCAACTCCGGCTCATTCGGACGTACTTGGCGGCCGCGCGGTGCATGCTGCTCTCGGCCCCGGAGCGCACCAGTCCGGTCAGGAAGGCACCCTTGGCGCCGAGTTCGGTATCGCCGGAGCGGGCGGTCGGCACGCCCGTCGCATCGGCGATCAGCGCGCACCACGCGTCGCTGTTGGCGCCGCCGCCGCACAGCCGCAGCTCGCTGATGTCCGTACGGGCGGCGGCCAGTGAGTCGCGCAGGACCAGGGAGAGGCCGTCGAAGACGGCGCGGGCCAGGTCTGCGGGGGTGTGGTCGAGGGACATGCCCCAGAAGGAGCCGCGGGCGCGCGGGTCCAGGAAGGGGGCGCGCTCACCGGCCGGGGAGAGGTACGGCAGGAACGTCAGCCCGCGGGCGCCGGGCTCCGAGGCGAAGGCCAGCTGCGCCAGCTCCGGCGGGCCGGACAGTTGCAGCAGCCGCGCCGCCCAGCCGAGCACCTCGGCGCCGTTGAGGGTGGGGAAGGCGCGCAGCACCCGTTCGCGGCCACGGTAGGCGATGTTGATACCGGAGGGTTCGCCGCTGGTGTCGATGCCGGTGCGGACGATCTCGGTGCACAGGGTGGTGCCGAGGATGCTGCACGCCTGGCCGGGGTTGACCACGCCGACGCCGCGGGCGGTGGCGGCGATGTCGTAGGGGGACATCACGACGGGCAGCCCGGCGGGCAGGCCCAGCAGGTCCGCGGCTTCGGTGGTGAGCTCGGCGATGCGCTCCGACTCGCCCAGCACGGTGGGCAGCAGCCGTCGGCAGTCGCTCAGGCCGAACAGGTCGAGGATCTGCGGGTCGTAGTCGCCGGTGGTGTGGTCGAGGAACGGGGCCGAGGCGTCGGACTCGTCGCTGGCGCGGACGCCGGTGAGGCGCAGGAAGAGCCAGCCGGCGGCGGTGAGCGAGGTGGCGGAGCGGGCGAGGCGGTCCGGGTCGTGTGCGGCGAGCCAGCTGAAGAGGGCGTTGGGCATGCCGGTGCAGGTCAGCGAGCCGTTACGGCGGAAGGCCGCCTCCAGGACGCCGTCGCGCTGCCAGGCGGTGAGCAGGTCCCCGGCGCGCCCGTCGGACCACAGGATGGCGGGTCCGGTGGGGCGGCCGCGGTCGTCGACGAGCCAGGCGCCGTCGCCCTGGGCGGTGAAGGACACCAGCCAGACGGGGTCGGCCAGATCGTCGAGGACTTCGCGGACGGTGCGGACGACGGCGCTCCAGACGGCATCCATGTCCTGTTCGGCCCAGCCGGGGTGCGGGCGCAGGACCTCGGTGGCCTGGCGGGCGACGGCGATCTCGGTGCCCTGGTCGTCGAAGACGACGGACTTGATCACCGTGGTGCCGACGTCGATGGTCAGTACGGACATCAGTGGGGTCCTTTCACGCCGGGGCCGAGGCGGCGGCCGGGGCACCGGCCTGCGGTGCGCCGTCCGTGGTACCCGGCTCGTCCGGCAGCTTCAGGAAGAGGGCGAGCACGGTGCTCACCGCGTACATCCCCGCGAAGATCCAGACAACCCCTTCGACGCCGAGCGGTCCCACGAAGACCGCGACCACGGCGGGACCGACGAAGGTGCTGGCACCGGCGCCCAGGTTGAGCGCGGCCAGCGCCTGTCCCTTGTGCTGCGGTTCCATGGAGGGCACAAGCGCCGAAAGGGGTACATATCCCGCCAGCGTAGCGCCGTAGAAGGCGGCCACCACCAGGGCGAGCGGGAAGTTGGCACCCGCCGCGTTCGGTACGTAGAAGAGCAGCAGGGTGCTCACGGTGCAGCCGGCGCCGCCGAACCAGGCGATGGTGCGGCGCCAGCCGATGCGGTCGCCGAGCACGCCGAACAGCAGGTTGGCGAAGATATTGGTGGCGAACATCGCGCTGAGCAGATGCAGCCACTGGGTGAGGCTGAAGCCGACCGTCCTGGTGAAGTGGATCGGCATGATCACGAAGAAGCCGAACTGCGAGGCCGTGTTGATGACCCGCACCACCGAGCCCATGCCGACGCGGGGATTGCGCCACAGGATGGTGACGCTGCCGACGAGCGTGCCGAGCGGACTCTCGCTCCGGGGCCGCCTGCCGCCCCGGTCGTCCCGTACCAGCAGCAGGGCGATCAGCCCGCCGACGGCCACCAGGGCGAGCGCGGCCCACAGCGTGGCGTAGGCGCCGATGCCCGGGATGAGTCCGCTGGCGACCAGGGAGCCGAGCGTGGGCAGGCCGCCGGTGAAGGCGAACCAGAACCAGCCCATGGCCGTACCGAGCCGGGCGCGGGGCGCCACGGCGGCGATCCAGACCAGGAACCCGTAGGCGAAGAGCGGGTAGCCCAGGCCGCGCAGGCCGTAGGCGAGCAGCATCAGCGGATAGCTGGTCATCGGGATGGCCAGGGCGAGGAAGAGGAGCTGGAAGACGGCCCAGATGCCCAGGCCCATCCACATGACGCGGCGCGGGCCCCACAGGTCGGAGAGCACTCCGGAGAGCCAGGCGGCGAGGCCGGCGGCGATCCCGTAGACGGTGAAGAGCAGTGCGACGCGGGACTCGGAGAAGCCCTGGTCGGTCAGGTACGGCGAGAGGTAGCCGGACTCGACCCCGTCTCCGACCATGAAGAGGAGGAGCCCGAGGTATCCCCAGACGAGGGTCGGCGGGATGCCGAGGCGGGTGATCAGCGAACGCGGCGGAGAGTTCGTCATCGAATCTCCCTTTCTGCGGCGGCGGGGCGGGAGGGGTGAGCGCAGGGGGTGGACGGAGTGATGGAACCGCCGCGCGGAATCGGGCGTCAATGGCCGCCGGAATCTTCGCATCGGGGCCGCGACCAGCCGTGTTGCCTCGTAGCGGAACCGCATGTGGACACCGCTGCCGCCGGGCGTGCAGTGTTAATTCCGTGCGAACATAACGCGGCGAATTCACTCGACGGGGACGTAGGAGGGCCGATGGACCGGGTCGAGGCCCAGGAGGAGCGGCGGCGGCGGATGCGCGAGCGCGTCATCGCGGGCGGCTTCGTCCGCACCTCGGACCTCGCCGAGGAGTTCGACGTGAGCCTGATGACCGCGCACCGCGATCTGGACGCGCTGCAGGCGCAGGGCTGGCTGCGCAAGGTGCGCGGCGGGGCGACGGGGCTGCCGTCGGCGCAGTTCCACGGCAGCGTCGCGGAGCGGATGGCCACCATGGCGGCGACCAAGCAGCTGCTGGCGCGGGCCGCGGCGACACTGCTGGTCCCCGGGCAGACGGTGCTGCTGGACGACAGCACCACCTGTCTGCTGCTGGCACACCAGGCCGCCGAGCACACCCCGCTGACCGTGATCACCAATTCGCTCCCGGCGATCACCACCCTCGCCAAGGAGCCCGGCATCTCGCTGATCACGCTGGGCGGCGCCTACTTCCCGGCGTACGACGCCTTCATGGGGCTGCACACCGCGGACGCGGTCCGGGCCTTTCGCGCCGATGCGCTGTTCATGTCCACCACGGCCGTCACCAACGGCCGCTGCTATCACACCTCGCCGGAGACGGTGCAGGTCAAGCGGGCGATGATGGAGAGCGCGGCGCGGCGCGTGCTGGTCGCCGACCACACGAAGTTCACCAAGGACGGGCTGTACGCGCTCGCGCCGCTGACCGACTTCGAGCTGCTGATCGTGGACGACGGGCTGGCGGCGGAGCAGGTACGGGCGGTGCGGGCGGGCGGCACCGAGGTGATGGTGGTGCCGCAGCGGCCGTAGGCAGCGCGTGGTGAGCCACGGGAATGCCGGCCCGCTACGGGAACACCGCCCCGCACGGGAATGCCGCCCCACGGGAATGCCGCCCCGGCACCTGCGCGTTGTGGCCCCGAAGGGGGCGCTCGCATCCCCTACGGGATCTGTTCGCCCCCGCCCTAAGGGATTCAGCCCAGGCCCAGCACCGAGGGGTCGGCGGCCAGCTCGCGGAAGGCCTCTCGCGGGTCGGGGAGCAGCTTGCGCTTGTCGAGGTCGAGCAGACCGCATACGGCGCTCACCTCCGCGGCCACCGTCCCGTCGGTCTTGGTGACCCTCTGCTTGATGGTGAACGTCTTGCCCTCGCCCCAGACGAACGCACAGCTGACCTCGATCTCGTCACCGGCGCGCAGCTCGCGCCGGTAGCGGATGGTCGTCTCGACCGTCACCGGGCCGACGCGCCGGTCCACCATCGCGCTCTGCCGGATGCCGCTCGCCTGCAGCAGCGACCAGCGGGCGTGCTCGGCGTACTGGAGGTAGACGGCCTGGTTGAGATGGCCCTGGGTGTCCGTCTCATAGCCGCGGACGGTGATCCCTACGGTGAACGCCGTCGCGCCCTCTGCCGTTGCTGCCGTGCCCATTGCCTCTGTCACGTTCTCTCCCGCTCCCCGTTGGCGCCGACCCGTTGGGCGGACGCGGCGCGGACCTCAGTGGTCACGCGCGTCACATGGTAGGCGCCGGGGTCCGGCGGGCGGGAGCCGCCCGGGGCGGGCGCCCGTCAGGAACCGCCCGTCTTCAGCGTCAGATTCCACTTGGCCAGCGCCTCGTCGACCGGCTGGAAGATGGTGATGGTGTCGCCGCCGCCATCGCTGCAGGTGGCCGTACCGCCGCCGGAGTGCAGCCCGACCGCCTTCGGGGCGCCGGGCTGGGTGACATAGGAGCCGCCCGAATCCCCGGGCGCCGAGCAGGCGTTGGTGAACGACAGCCCGTCGACGATGGCGGTGCCGTAGTCCACCGTCTGGTCGGTCCGGGTGATCTCGCCGCAGTGCCAGCCGGTGGCCTCCCCGGAGTGGCAGATGGACATGCCCGCCACGCCCTCCTGCGAGCCGGTGACGGCGACCGGCTGGCCGCCCTGCCCGGCCACGTTCGGGGACAGCTTCCAGCCCGGCCCGTCCACGGTGACCAGGCCGAAGTCACCCTCGCGTCCGATCACGCTGTGGCCCCCGCCCTCGTTGGAGGTGCCCAGGAGGCTGCCGTCCTTGCCGTAGGCGGGCTGATCGGTGTTGTCGGTGCAGTGACCGGCCGTCAGAAAGCCCTGGAAGCCGGCCGCGCCGGTCACCGAGAAGCCGATGGAGCAGATGCCCTCCTGGCCGGGCATCCAGCGCTCGCCGCCGATGACCGTGCCGGCCTGCTGGCGCGGCGCCTGGGCGCTGCGCTCGATGGTCACCGGGATGCGCGAGGGGGCGGCGAGCGAGCGTACGGCGTTCTCGAAGGAGTTGGTCGCCGCGGTGCCGGCCCGGCGGTCGATGCGGACCACGACGCCGTTGGCGCGCTCGTCCACGCCCCAGCCGGTGACGCCGGGCACGCCGTTGCCGGCCCTGGTGGCGATCTGCCGGACCAGTTCGGTGAGCGCGGCGCGGCTGTGCGAGACGGTCTTGGGCAGCGCGCCGGCGGCCCGTACGCGCTCGGCGTCGGTGGCGACGGTGACCGCGACGATCAGCTTGCCGACCGCCTTGTCGAACCACATGCCGGCGGGCGGCGCGGTGAGCACCCGGCGCACCGCGGTGGCGGCCCGCTGCGCCTCGGCCTCCTGCGCGAGGCGGGTGCGGGCCTGATCGGGGGTCAGCCCGAGGTCGCGGCGCATCGCGTCGAGCATGCCGCGGGGTGAGGGCTGGGGCGTGGGGTCGGCGTGCGGCGCGGCGTGCGCCGGACTGAGCGGGCCTGCGGCTGCCATGACGGCGGCCATGGTCGCGCCCCATAGAGCGGCCTTGCGGAAGCGGCGGTGCATCGGGGATCTCCTCGCGGGTTCGCGTACACGTCGGTGCCGGTCTGCCGAGCCTTGTCGACCGCACGGCATACGGCATCGGGGAGATCCCTTGCATCATTGCCTGGTGACCTCACCTCCCGGCCCCCAAATCCCCGTCCCCTGCGGCCCGGACGCCCTGGCCCGCCTGCCGGAGGCCTTTCGCAACGTCAACTACTCGGGCGCCCGCCATCCGGGAGCGGGGACACCTGAATGCCCGTCATCCACCGGGGACGCGGCCCCCGCTCTCACCGGGGGCGCGAACTGCCAGCGCTACGCCTATGCCGTACTGCGCCATTTCGGCCTGCCGGTCCCGCCCCTGCGCTCGGCGGAGCTGTGGGCGGACGAGCTGGCGACCGTACGCGCCGAGCATCCGCGGCCGCTGGACCTGGTGCTCTTCGACGGCGGGCCGGTCGAGGGCCGGCCCGCCGGGTACGGCGCGCATGTGGGTGTCCATCTGGCGCCCGGTCAGGTCCTGCACCTGTGCAAGGAGGTGGGCCGGCCCGCCGTATGGACGTACGCGGACTTCGCGGCGCGGCCGCGCTATGCCCGGTTCCTGGGCGCCAAGCGGGCGGTCGCGGGGCCGGGCTCGGGGCCGGGGCCGGGCGCCTGTTGATCGGTGCGAAAGCGAGGCCGGTGCCCGTGCGTCACCGGCCAACTCCACTGGATTGGGTGCGGCGTTGAGGGATCGCGGGCGGGCCGGGGCATCGCCGCCGCGGGGCCGTGAGCGGGCCGGACGCTCACAGCCGGTCGTTCACAGCTGGGCGCTCACAGCCAGACGCTCACAGCCGGTCGGTGACAGCCAGGCGCTCAGAAGCCGCCGCCGTCGAATCCCCCGCCGCCGCCGTCACCGAAGCCGCCCCCGTCACCGAAGCCGCCGCCGAAGTCGTCCGCGTTGAAGTCGGATCCGGAGAAGTCGCCGCCCTCGGCGCCTGTCGGGCCGCCGAAGTCGGCGCCGTAGGCGTTCGACGACATCATCATGTTGCCGAGTACGGTGCCCACCAGGAGGCCGGGCAGCAGGCCACCGCCGAAGTAGCCGCCGGCCCAGGGGGCGTAGGCCGGGCCCGCGTCCCAGTAGGGGCGGTCGCCGTGCGCGGTGCGGACCGTACGGGACAGCGGTTCCCGGCCGTCGTCCAGGCGGGCCTTGTCCGCCGCGCAGACCGGTACGGTGCGCTGGGCGCCGTCGGCCGGCGCCCACTGGACGTCGACCACCGACGGGCCGTGCCGGGGGTCGAAGAAGCAGGGCACCCGGCGTTCGGGCAGCGGCTCGCCGGTGCGCCGGGCGGCGAGGGTGGCGAGCGAGAACCGGCCGTCCTCCAGGGCGGCGGTCACGGACTGGACGTCGCCGGGGTGCACGGCCCGTGCCATCGCCGACTTGGCGCTCTCGTACGCGTCCAGCGCATGGCTGTAGTCCGCGCGCATCGCGTCGTCGGCGCCGGGCTCACCGGGGCTGAAGTCGAGCCGGTCGAGCTCTTCGCCGAAGGCCGTGATGTCCTCGTCGACGACGACCCGCAGGTCCTCGAGCGCGGCCCGCTCCTCCTCGGCCCGCTTGCGGCGGTTGCGGCGGGCGATGGCGTACGCGCCACCGCCTCCGATGACCACCAGCGCGCCGAGCCCGATGGCCGTGCCGGTGCCGAGGCCGGAGTTGTCCGCGCCGCCCCAGGAGGCGGGGGCGTGGCCGTTGGCCTGCTGGTCGGCGATGTCCACGAAGCCGTTCAGACGCTGGGAGACCGTGGGGTAGTCGGAGCGTTTGACGGCGCCGACCAGGTTCTGGACCGAGCTGTGCGGCATCACCCGCGGGTCGGCGCCGGCGTTGAAGCGGTTCCCGAGCTCGACGGCGTAGACCCCGCTGATGCCGACCTTGGTCCGCAGGTCCTGGAGCAGTGTCTTGGCCGGGTATTCGGCGGCCTTCGGCAGGACCGCGACGAAGATCGGCTTGCCGGAGTTCTTGATCTTCTTGGCCAGCGCGTCCGCGTCCGCGGAGGAGAACTGGCCGGAGGCGCGGGGATCGACGTAGACGGGGCCCTGTTTGAGGGCTGCCGCGGCCGCGTCGAGTCCGCCGACGGCACGGGCACCGGGCGCCAGCGCCGTGACCACCGCCAGGAGGGCGGCCACCAGCAGGAGCACCGGGCCGAACAGCGCATGACGGGTTGCGGTCTTCATGCATATGACGCTACCCGAACAGCACTTTCAGGACATCACCGGCGACGGGTCCGGCGCAGGGCGGTCACGGGAGCCATTGGGGTGACCGGAAAACGCCCACCGCCGGTGAGTGTCCCGCGTCCGGCGGCGCCTGTCGCGCCGGGCATGTCCATCCAGGTGATCGCTCAGCGTGGCGTTTTTGATGATGAAATGACCGGGGATGTACCGGCTCGCCCCTCCCCCGAGGAAACGAGATCAGGATGCGCCGGGCCGCCTCGCTGCTCATCTCCGTGGCCGTTGCCGTCGCCGCCACCGCCGTGGCCTGTCTGCTGGTACTGACGCTGCTGCCGTCGCACGCCCGCCCCTGGCCGACGGAACCGATGACCACCAGTGCCCCCGCCGCCGCGCCCAGCCATGCGGGCGTCGCGGGCCACGGCGGCTCCGCGGCGCGCGCGGCCACCTCCGGCCTGAGCACGGCCGCCCGGCAGCCCCGGCGCGCACCGCGGACGGGGCGGATCGCGGTGACGGCGCTGCAGGCCGGTCTGAGCTTCCGGGTGAACGGCAGTTTCAGCGTGGCCTGGACGAACAACACCGGCCGCGAGGTGGACGTCTGGCTGAATGTGCGCACCCACGGCAAGAAGACGCAGCGGCTGGCGCTGGTGGCGCCGCGGGCGGGTGCCGGGCCGACCGGCGAGGCGCTGGTGACGCTCCCGCGGGTGGCGCCGGGCCGCGCGTACTCGCTGGAGGTGGCGGCCGGCGACGGCGCGGCCCGCGCCTTCAGCACGGGCTTCGCCGTCACCGGCTGACCGCCCCCTCCCTACGGCGCGCTCAGCCCCACCAGTGACGCCAGCGCGTCCCGGTGCCGCCCCGGTGCGCCCAGCGCGATTTCGTCGCTCTTGGCCCGCTTGAGATAGAGATGGGCCGGGTGTTCCCAGGTCATCCCGATGCCGCCGTGCAGCTGAACGCATTCCTCGGCGGCACGTACGGCCACCGGGGCGCAGTACGCCTGGGCGACGGCCACCGCCACCGGGGCGTCGGGGCTGCCGGTGGCCAGCGCGTCGGCGGCGTTGCGGGCGGCGGCGCGGGCCGAGGCGACCTCGAGCCACAGGGCGGCCATCCGGTGCTTGAGTGCCTGGAACGAGCCGACGGGGCGGCCGAACTGGGTGCGTTCCGCGGTGTAGCGGACGGTTTCGGCCAGGCACCATTCGGCGACACCGAGCTGTTCGGAGGCGAGCAGCCCGGCGCCGGTGAGCAGGGCGCGCTCGACGGCGGCGCGGGCACGGTCCCCGGTGGCCAGGAGGCGGCCCCGGGCGCCGTCGAAGGTGAGATGGCCGAGCGGCCGGGTGAGGTCGAGCGGGGTGACGGCTTCGGTGCGTACGCCGTCGGCCGCGGCGTCGACCGCGTAGAGGGCCGGGCCGTCCGGGCGCGCGGCCCACACCAGCAGCAGCCCGGCTGCCGGGGCGTCGGCGACCGAGGTCACCCGGCCGGTCAGCGCGCCGCCCGGGTCGGCCCGTACGACGGGTTCCGCCGCCCCGCCGGGCGCGGTCGGCAGCGGGAGCGCGAGCACGCCGACCGTCCGGCCGTCCGCGAGCGCGGCGAGCGGCCCGGCGACGTCCTCGTGGTCCGTATCGCAGCCGAGGAGCGCGGTCACCGCGATGACGGCGCTGGTCAGATAGGGCACGGGGGCGACGGAGCGGCCCAGCTCCTCCAGCACGACGGCGGCCTCGCGGGCGCTCGCGCCCTGTCCGCCGAGCTTCTCCGGGACCAGCAGTCCGGCGGTGCCGATCTCCGTGGCGAGCGACCGCCACAGTCCACCAGGGGTGGGGAGGTCCGATTCCAGGCCGGCCAGCACGGTGGCCGGATCGCTGCGGTCGGTGAGCAGGGACCGTACGGCGTCGCGCAGCGCCTCCTCGTCCTCGGAGTAGAGGAGGTCGGGGTCGGGGGCGCTCGGCAGAGGGGCGGTCATCGGGGGAGGTCCTTCCACGCGACGTCCTTGTCGGTGCGCGGCTCGGGCGGCAGCCCCAGCACGCGTTCGGCGACGATGTTGAGCAGCACTTCGGAGGTGCCTCCCTCGATGGAGTTCCCCTTGGCGCGCAGATAGCGGTAGCCGGCCTGGCGTCCGGTGAAGTCGACGCCTTCGGGGCGGCGCAGGGTCCAGTCGTCGTAGGTCAGTCCGTCCTCGGCGAGGAACTCCACCTCCCAGCCGCTGATTTCCTGGGCGAGCCGGGCGAAGGCCAGTTTCATGCCGCTGCCTTCGGGGCCGGGCTGGCCCTTGGTGAGCTGCTGGCGCAGCCGTTCGCCGGTCAGCCGGGCGACCTCGGCGTCCACCCACAGTTTCAGCAGCCGCTGGTGCAGGTCGTGGGTGCGCAGTTCGGGGCGCTCGCGCCAGTCGTCGGCGGCGACGCCGATCATGCCGCCTTCGCGGGGGATCCGGGCGCCGCCGATGGCGACCCGCTCGTTCATCAGCGTGGTCTGGGCGACCCGCCAGCCCTCGCCGACCTCGCCGAGGCGATGCGCGTCCGGGATCCGCACCCCGGTCAGGAACACCTCGTTGAACTCCGCCTCACCGGTGATCTGGCGCAGCGGCCGTACCTCGACACCGGGGTCGGTCATATCGCAGACGAAGTAGCTGATGCCGCGGTGTTTGGGCAGGTCGGGGTCGGTGCGCGCGATGAGGATCGCCCACCGGGCCTGGTGGGCGCCGGACGTCCAGACCTTCTGGCCGTCGACCACCCAGTCTCCCCCACCCTCCCGTACGGCGCGGGTCGCCAGCGCCGCCAGGTCGGAGCCCGCGCCGGGCTCGCTGAACAGCTGGCACCACACCTCCTCGCCGGTCCACAAGGGGCGCAGAAAGCGCTGCTTCTGCTCGTCAGTGCCGTAGCGGAGGAGGGTGGGCGCGGCCATCCCGAGGCCGATGCCGATCCGGCCCGGGTCGTTGCCGGGGGCGCCGGCGGCTTCCAGTTCGGCGTCCACCACCACTTGCAGGGCGCGCGGTGCGTCCAGCCCGCCGAGTCCCTGGGGGAAGTGGATCCAGGCGAGGCCGGCGTCGAACCGGGCGCGCAGGAAGTCCAGCCGCCCGGTGGTGGCGGGCGGGTGCGCGGCGAGCAGGTCGGCGGTGCGGCGGCGCAGGTCGGAGGCGTCGGTCATCGTGCCTCCTCCAGTCCGGGGATGACGACCAGGCGGCCGGTGGAGGTGCCGTCGGCGACCCGCTGTACGGCCTCGGCGGCGCCCGCCAGCGGGACCCGTCCGCCGATCAGGGGGTTGATGACGCCCTGTGCGGCGAGCTTGGTGAGTTCCTCGTGGCAGGCGTCGATGGCGCCCGGGTCCTTGGTGTTGTAGAGGCCCCAGTGCAGGCCCAGGACGGAGTAGTTCTTCACCAGGGCGTGGTTGAGGGCGGGCGTGGGAATGGCGCCACTGGCGAAACCGACGACGACGATCCGGCCCTCGAAGGCGATGCACTTGACGGACTTGGCGTACGCATCGCCGCCGACCGGGTCGTAGACCACATCGGCACCGCGGCCGCCGGTGGCCTTTTTGACCTCGGCGATGATGTCGTCCGCGCGCCGGTCGAGGACGAGGTCGCAGCCCAGTTCGCGGGCGATGCGGGCCTTGTCCTCGCCGCCCACCACACCGATGACCTGCGCGCCCGCGGCCTTGCCGAGCTGTACGGCGGCGCTGCCGACGCCACCGGCCGCGGCGTGCACCAGCAGGGTCTCCCCCGCCTGCAGCCGCGCCCGGCGGTGCAGCCCGAACCAGCCCGTCTGGTAGCCGATGTGCAGGGCCGCGGCCTCGGCGTCGTCCAGGGATTCGGGAGCCGGCCGTACGGTGGCGGCGTCGACGACCGCGAGCTCGGCGAACCCGCCGTCGGGCAGCGGCGGCTGGGCGAGCACCCGCTGTCCGATCTCACCGGCCGCGCCCTCCCCCACGGCCAGCACCTCGCCGCAGATCTCCACGCCCGGGGTGAACGGCAGCGGCGGCCGCACCTGGTACTGGCCGCGGCACAGCAGCGCATCCGGGAAGTTGATGTTGGCGGCCCGTACCCGCAGCAGCAGCTGCCCGGGACCTGCCTGCGGGTCCGGCACCTCTTCCAGCCGCATCACCTCGTGCGGCTCGCCGTTCGCGTGTACGCGCCATGCCTTCACCTGGTGCCTCCACAGACCTCGGATATGCGGGCGGAGGGACGGCGCACCGGCCCCCTTCCCCTCATCGTCGAACGACATACTAAGCGGTCGGTATCGCTGAGGGAACAGTCTCCTGGCACTGCCGAGCCTGGTACTGACAGGGTCAGGCTCGCCGCCGTCGGATGACCGAGACTGGCGGCATGGACTCACCAGGCATCGACACCCCCGCCGAGCTGGGGAACTTTCTGCGCACCCGCCGCGCCCGGCTGCAGCCGGAGGACGTCGGGCTGGTCTCCTACGGGGCACGCCGCCGCGTCCCCGGACTGCGCCGCGAGGAACTCGCCCAGCTGGCCGGGGTCAGCGTCGCGTATTACACCCGGCTCGAACAGGGGCAGAGCCACAACGCTTCGGAAGGGGTGCTGGACGCGCTGGCCCGCGCGCTGCGGCTGACCGCCGACGAGCGGGCGCATCTGCTCGATCTGGCGCGGCCCACGCAGACCCGCCGCCGGCCGGCGGTCCGCCATGACAAGGCCCGCCCCGGGGTGCTGCAGCTGTTCCGCGCCCTGGAGGGCGTACCGGCCGTCGCGCTCGGGCCGCGCTTCGAGGTGCTGGCGTGGAACCGGCTCGGGCACGCCCTGATAGCCGGGCATCTGGACTTCGACAGCCCCGGCCGCCCCCTGGACCGCCCCAACACCCAGCGCCTGCTCTTCCTCGACCCCCACACCCGCGAGCTCTACCCGGACCGCGACGCGGAGATCCGCCGCGCCGTCTCCGCGCTGCGGGTCGCCGCGGGACAGCGCCCGGACGACCCGCAACTCGCGGAACTGATCGGTGAGTTGTCGATGAAGAGCACCGAGTTCGCCGCCCTGTGGTCGCGGCACGGCGTGAGCAACTGCACCTTCGGCACCAAGCGCTTCCACCATCCGCTGGTGGGCGACCTGGAGCTGGAATTCGAGATGATGCAGACGCCGGACGGGTCCGGGCAGGGCGTGCTGATGTACACCGCGGCGGACGGTTCGCCCTCCGAGGCGGCGCTGCGGCTACTGACCGCGGAGCGCGGACCAGACGTCCGGGTCCTCGAACCCGAGCGCCCATAGGCCGGTGCCCCGCACGCCGTACTTCCGCAGCAGCGGCAGCTGCTCCGCGACGCCGCGTGCGTCCTGGTACCAGACCTCGTGCTCCGCGCCCTCGCTCTGGTAGCTGAAGTGCGGGGTGCCCGACCGGGCGTCGAAGTGGTAGCCGGCGCCCGTCTGCCGGCGCAGCGACTCGGCTTCCTTCCAGGTCAGATGACCGGCCCGGCCCTCGGTTCCCTTGGCCCAGTCCCAGCCGTAGCCGGGGAAGGCCATCTCGATCTTGTTCCGCGGGATGGTGCCGGTGGCGTAGCGCAGAATCTCCTCGTACCACTGCTTGGAGGACAGCGGGCCCGCCTGGCCGCCGGACCAGTGCAGGTCGTAGCCCATGATCCGGACCCGGTCGGCGACCTTGCCCAGGTGCTGGTAGTCGTATGCCTGGCCGGAGCCGCGGACCCGGGCCAGGACGGTGACCACGCACTGTTTGCCGCGTACGTGCAGCCGCGCGCACAGGTCGCGGGTGAGCAGGTTGAATCCGGTCCGGACGCGCTCACGGGCGGCGCGGTCACCGGTGACGGCCATCGTTTCGTAGTCCAGGTCGACCCCGTCGTACGAGCGGCTCTGCGCCATCTGCAGCAGGGCGTCGACATGCGCCGCCCGGCGCCTCGGATCGTTTATGAGATCGGCCATCTCGGCGGCGCCCGGGGTCTCGGTCACGGTGGGCACGACATTGATCCCGGCGCGGTGCAGCCCGTCGATGATGGTGACGTTCCCCGCTCCGTCCTGTCCCTTGATGCCGTCGGCCGAGGCCTCGTACCAGAAGGGGCTGACGGTGTGCAGCTGGTCGGCGTGTTCCAGTGCGTCCTGGTAGGCGGCCTCGGTGTCGCCCCAGTACGGCAGCCAGGCCGAGCCGGTGCGCCGGTCGGCGGCCAGCTCGACGGCGGCTTCGGTCCCCGGTGACGCCGCGGCCACGGCCGCCGGGGCGAGTGGTCCGGCGAGCGCCACCGCGGTCAGCAGAAGCGCGAGCCCGGGGCGGGCCCGGGTAGCTGATGCATGGTCCATTCCTCGAGCTTCACCCGGTGTTGCCGTCCGCGCTTTGTCAGTTCGGCCGAACGGAGGGCCGGCGGCGGTGCGCTCGTGCCGTACGGGTGAGCGCTCCTGACGGGGTATGAGAAAACGCCGCCCGTCGCAGCCGCCACTGCCCCGCCAATCTGCCGCAAGGATCTCGCGCGCCAATCCAGGCGCATGGCAGCATCTTCGGGGCGGCACGGTGAGGCGCCGACGGGCGCCACTGACGGTACGGGGGCGGAGCGGATTGCCGGAACGCACGGTGGGATTTCAGGGGATCGAGGCACTGTGTCACGAGTGCCGGGCGCGGGTGCAGGACGGCGCGGCCCCCGACGGGCCCGGCCTCCCGGTGATCGTCGCGCTGGGGCCACGGGGCAGCGGGAAGACGACCTTGCTGCGGCGGCTCGGCCGGCAGGCCGCCAACCGCCCGCACGCCTTCTACGGCTTCGGTTCCACGCCGCACCGCCCGCACGAGGTGGCCGGTCTCCTGGCGTACGGCCTCTCCCGGCGCATCCGGCATCAGCCCGCACTGCTGTTCCCCCGGCTGACCCTGGGCCTGTTCGTCGTCGATCCCGGGCTGTCCCTGGACGGGACGGACCGCAAGCGGGCCCGGCAGCAGCTGCGCCGGGCGCTGCGGGGGCCCGCGGAGCAGCCGCGCCCGATGGCCGATTTCGTCACCGGCGCCGCCGAGCTGCTCACCAACCTCAATGTGCCGATTCCGGGCATCGGCCTGCTGGCCGCCCTGATCCGGCAGCCGCCACGGCTGCCGGCCGGCCTCACCCGGCACACCGAGTTCGGCTGGTACGCGGACCAGGGGCGGTCGGCCCTGGAGGCGCTGATCGACCTGAACCGCCAGGCCAAGAGCCGGGACGGGGCGAGCCGGGACGCGGTGGACCGGCTGTTGTGCGAGGCGTTTCTGGCGGATCTGCGGGGCGCATACGCGCGCCGGCAGCATGACCGTAACTGCCTGGTGCTGCTGGACAACATCGATGCCGCGGGCGGCCGGGACTTCCTGGAACTCCTGGTGGAGCTGCGGCACGCGAGCGGCCGGCCCGATCCACTGCTGGTCGTCGCCACAGCGTCGGACGCCCGGGGCGTGCGCATCCGGCCGCCGGAGCTCGCCGGCCGTGCCGACTGGGAAGAGGGGATTCCCCGGCCATGGCACAACCAGCAGTGGCGCTGGTACCACGTACGGCTTCCTGACCTGACCGCGCCCGAAACTGCGCAACTCGGCGCCCACTTGGCGCCCTCGCTGCCCGAAGCACCGCCCCTAGTCCAGGATCTGACGCAGGGTCATCGAGGAAGCGTGACCACGCTGCTCAAGGCCGCCGCCGCGTCCCCCGACCACGACGGCTCCCTGTCCCGGCTGCGCGACATCCTGACCCGGCCGTCACGCCTGGACGCCGAGCTACTGCCGCAGCTGCTGGCCGGCCTGACCGAGAACCAGCTGAACGTGCTGACCACCTGCAGCGCCGCCCGGGAGTTCCACACGGCCTTCGACGCCCGTCTCGTCGACATGCGCGTCTACGACACACTGGCGGACAGCTTCGGCACCCGGTGGTGGCTGACCGAGCCGGTCCCGCAGGACGCGGCAGCCCGCGGCGGCCATGGCGCCGGCTACCTCGCGGGCCGCCATCCGCAGCCCCTCAGCTCCCGGCCGGTACTGCACCCCTGGCTGCGCCTGCTGCTGCTGCAGAAACTCGCCCACCGGCCGGAATATCCCTGGGACCAGGTGCACGGCCATCTCAAGAGCCGGCATCAGGGCGGCGGGCGCGACCCGCACCGGATCGACGAGCTCTATCACTCCCTCGCCCTCGGCGAACTGGACGCGGTCGTCGCCCACCTGGCCCGCCGGCTGACCCAACTCGAGGACACCGACGCCTGGTTGTACGAGCTGTACGCGATCACCGCCGCGCCGCTGCGCGAGCCGGTGGACACCGGCCTGCCCGCGTCGCGGCGGGCGGACAACCTCGCGGCGCGGCTGGGCCGGGACGCGTTCGGTACCCACCGGGCACTGACCGTGCTGGTGGTGGCGCTGTGGCTGGCCTCCGACCCCCGCAACCGGCTGCCCCGCGCGCAGCCCGAACTCCACTCGACCATCGGCTCGATGTTCCGCGAGCTGGCCATGCATACGGATCCGGCCAGGGTGGGCCTGCGCCACGAAGCGGCCAGATATGCGGAGCACGCCGCGGCCCGCCCCTACCGATAGGAGCCGGATCATGCTCGACCCCGATGGCCCCCTCGACCCGATAACCCCCTGGCACCGGACCCGGAAAGGAATGTCCCTCATCGTCGCGGCCGTGCTGCTGTGCGCCGCCGGAATCACGTATCTCGTCCGCCCTGCGCCGCCGGACAATTCCTGCGGAAATGGCGCGCCGGGCCTGCACTGGGCCGGTTCGGGAGCGGACCGGGAATGTGTGGGCCTGACGAACGAGACGGCCTACGCCGCCGATCCGCGACTGCGCGACATCACCGAGAAGATCGCCCGCGAGAACCGCCGGGTACGCGACCAGTGGGACCATCCGAGAAAGGGAAAGAGCCGGGTCGATTACGTCAGGGTCGGCCTGCTGACCCCGATGACCGAGAGCGACACCAGCGCGCTGCCCATCGGGGAGATCAGGAGCAGCCTGGAAGGCGCCTATATCGCCCAGTGCCGGGCGAATGCCTGCCCCGGACTGGCGCCGGACCAGGCGACCGGAATTCGCGGCACCACCACTCCGCAGATCCAGCTCGTCATCGCCGACGAAGGACGCGGCGAAGCCCACTGGAAACCGGCCGTCGACCAGCTGAAGGACCTGACCGGCGGCGCGCACCCGCTGGTCGCCGTCACCGGCATGGGCATCAGCATCGAGGAAACGCGGAAGGCCGCCGTCGAACTCTCCCGGCACCACATCCCGTCCATCGGCGCCGTTCTGACCGCGACCGATGTCCATGCCGACCGGCTGTTCAAGGTGTCTCCCTCCAATACCGAATACGCCAAGGCGCTCCGCCGGTACGTCGACCATTCGCCGCTCGCCCACAGCCGCGGTTATCTCGTCTTCGACAGCCGCCCGGACAACTACGTGCGCACCATGCGCCAGGCCTTCGACACGACGTTCCGGAGCTATCTCGGAAATCGCCGTACCTCATTCGTCGGTGCCACCGGAAACACCCCGGCCGGAACTCCCCGGCTCTTCACCAATGTTTTCAACAACATCTGCCAGACGAAGGCCGACATGGTGCTGTACGCCGGCCGCGACCGCGACCTCGGCCCGCTCATCACCGCCCTCGCCGACGGCCAGTGCGACCAGAAGAAACCGCTCACCATTCTGACCGGCGCGACCGGCGCCTTTCAGCAGGCCCAGGACCGCAGGGGCCTGCTCGTCAAACACCGGATCACCGTCCTGGACGTGTCCTCGTCGAACCCCACGCTCTGGCTCAAGGGACGGTACGCACCGCCCGGGTTCGCGCCGTTCCACGACAGCATGAAAGACCTGGGCTTTTCCGCATCCGTTCTCGACGACGGCTACGCGATCATGCATCACGACGCCGTACTGACCGCGGTGTGGGCCGCCCGCGGCGTCACCGGCCAGACCGGCAAGGCCACGCCGGACATCGAGGACGTCTACCACGAGATCACCAACCTCAACCACACCACCACCGTGCCGGCCGCCAGTGGCCGGCTCAGCTTCGACGATGCCTCCGACGGCTGGCCGCACAACAAGCCCGTCCCGCTGATCCGGATCCCGGACCCGCTGGATGACGCGACGCCGCCGTACCGGACGCCGTAGCCGGTCGGTGGCCCGCCGTCGGCCGTTCCCGTGCCGCCGCCCCTATCACAGCCGCCGCGGGGAAGGCGGGCCATCGGGTGATCCGGTCGGCCGCCCGGCAGTTGGGACTACGTTGGGTGAGCATGAGCGAGGCACACCTCGCCGCGGTACGGCTGCGGCTGCGACGGATCGACGAAACCGGCGACACGGCACCTGCGTTGGAGCCGGAGGCGCTGACGGAGGCCGAGCACGTCGGCCAACTCCTCGCCCAGGACGATGACATGGACGCGGACTTGAAGGCGCGGGAGTGCCTGGGCCGGCTGTACTGGATCAGGTCCGGGGCGCTGCCCGCGGCGGACGGGCGCCGGGAGCGGCAGCGGGCGGTGGAGCTGCTGCGTCCGTGCTTCCTGGCCGGTACGGCGGACCTGCCCGCGCCGTTGCTGCCGGAGCTCGCCGACGCGGCCGCCGCCGAGGCGGCCCGGGTGCTCCACGAAGCGACGGCCGCCGCCGATCCGGCGGCGCTGACCCGGGCCGTCGAGCTGTGGCGGCGGATCGGCGACGCTACCGCCGAGGCGCCGGGCGGCCATCCCGGGCGGGCGAGGCACCTGGGCGGTCTGGGCACCGCTCTGCTGGCCCGGTTCGAGCGGCTGGGTGACGCGGCGGATCTGGACGAGGCGGTCGCCGTCGGACGGGCCGCGGCCGACTCCACGGCGGCGGACGACCCACTGCGCTACACCTACCTCGGCCGGCTGTGCACGCTGCTCCGGATGAGGTTCGCGCACTTCCACGAGGTGACGGATCTGGACGCGGCGATCGCGGCGGGCTCGGAGGTCGTCGAGAAGGCCCCGACGGGCTTCGCGGAGCGGCCGGTGGCGGTGAGCAATGTTGCCATCGCACTGCAGAGCCGGGCCCAACGCACCGGCGAGGCGGCCGACCTGGACCAGGCCATCGAACTCCTGCAGTCCGCCGTGCACGGCTTCCCGGCGACCGACCCCAGCCGGCTCTCCGCGCTCGCCAACCTCGGCAGCGCACTGCGCACCCGCTATCAACAGACGGAACGGTCCGCCGACTTGGACGCGGCCGTCGCAGCGGGGCAGGAAGTGCTGGCCGCCACTCCGGCCCACCACCCGCAGCGCGCGGCACGGCTGTCGAACCTGGGCCTGGCCCTCCTGCTCCGCTTCGACCTCCGAGCCGGCGCCGCCGATCTCTACACCGCCATAGACCTGACCCGGTCCGCGCTGGCCGCCATGCCGGCCGGCCTGCCCATCCGTCCGGGCGTGCTCAACCACCTCGGGCTCGCGCTGTGGTCACGGTTCCTGCGTACCCGGGACACCACGGATCTGGCCGCCGCGGCCCGCGAGTTCCGGTCCGCGGCCGAGGCCACGGCCTCCGCCGACCCGGCGCGCACGCAGTATCTGGCCAACCTCGGCAACGCCCTGCGGCTGCGCTTCGCCACCACCGACGACCGGGCCGATCTCGACGAGTCGATCGCCGCCCTCCGCACCGCCGTCGCCGCCGCTCCGGCCGGGCTGCCCGGCACCGCGGCGTTCGCCGCGTCTCTCGGGGACGCGCTGGCCGACCGGTACCGCCGTACCCGGGATGCGGCGGACCGGGACGCGGCGGTGGCGGCGTACACCAAGGCGGCGGACGGCGCGGCGACGGCGCCCTCCGTACGGGCCGCCGCGGCGTGCTCCGCGGGCCGGCTGTCGGCCGCCGCCGCGCCCGGCCGGGCCGCGGATCTGCTGGAGATGGCCGTACGGGCGCTGCCCGAGATGGCGCCGCGGCGGCCGGCGCGTGGCGGCCGGCAGACGGTGCCGGACGCGTTCGCCGGACTGGCCGGGGACGCGGCCGCGCTGGCGCTCTCCGACCCGCGCGGTACGCCCGGCGAACGGGCGGCCCGCGCGCTGCGGCTGCTGGAGGCGGGCCGGGCCGTACTGCTCGGCCCGGCGCTGGACACCCGCGGTGATCTGACGGAGCTTCGGCTCGCGCACCCGGAGACAGCGGCGCGGTTCCACGCCCTCCGCGACCGGCTCGACCGGCCCGTGGACGACGGGCACGGTCGCGGGCTGCCGAGCGCGGAGCTGGAGCTGACGGCGGTGGACCGGCACCGTCTCGTGGCGCAACGACAGCATCTGACGGCCGAGTTCGCCGAGCTGCTGGCCACGATCCGGTCGCTCGAGGGGCTCGCGTCGTTCGGGCGGCCGCCCACCTCCGCCGAGCTGCTCACCGAGGCGGCGGACGGCCCGGTCGTGGTCTTCAACATCAGCCCCCATCGCAGCGATGCACTGCTGCTGACCCGGGACGGCATCCGTGCCGTCCCGCTGCCCGCGCTGCGGCACGACACCCTCACCCGGACGGTCACCGCCTTCCACCAGCAGCTGGCCGTCGCGGCCGGGCACCGGCACCGCAGGCGCCGCAGGGCCGCCCAGCCGGCGCTGAACTCCGTGCTCGGCTGGCTGTGGGACGTCGCGGCGGAGCCGGTGCTACGGGCGCTGGGGCATCACGGTGCGCCGCCGGCCGGGACGGCGTGGCCGCGGGTGTGGTGGGTGCCCGGCGGGCTGCTGGGGCTGCTGCCGCTGCACGCCGCGGGCCACCACGCCGATCCGGGCCCGGACCGGCGTACCGTCCTCGACCGCGTCGTCTCCTCCTACACCCCTACGGTGCGCGCCCTGCGTCACGCCCGGCAGCAGGCTCCGGCAGCGACCGCCGCCCCGCCCCGCGCGCTGGTCGTGGCGATGCCCACGACGCCCGGTCTGGCGGGCGGCGGGCGGCTGGACCATGCCGCCGCCGAGGCGGGCGCGCTCCACGACCGGCTGGACGAGGTGGTCCTGCTCCTGGGCGCCGATGACGCCAAGGGCCGCCGGAACACACCCGTTTCCCTCCCGCCCACCCGGGCGCAGGTCCTGGAACACCTGCCCGCCTGCCCCATCGCCCACTTCGCCTGCCACTGCGTCAGCCACCCCGACGACCCGTCGAAGAGCCGCCTTCTGCTGCACGACCACGACGCCGCGCCACTCACCGTCGCCGGCCTGGCCGCCGTACGGCCTGCGGGGGCGCAGCTCGCCTATCTCTCGGCGTGCCACACGACCGTCAGCGACGCCACCGGACCGGCCGCCGAGGCGATCCACTTGACCTCGGCATTCCAGCTGGCCGGCTACCCGAACGTCATCGGCACCCTGTGGGCGGTCGACGACAAGGTCTCCGTCACCGTCGCCGACACCTTCTACTCCCACCTGCGCACCGAGGGCCATCCCCTGGACACCCTCCGCTCGGCCCTGGCCCTCCACCACACCGTACGGACCCTGCGCGACCGCTTCCCCCGCACACCGTCCCTCTGGGCGGCGTACCTGCACGCGGGCGCGTAGCCGACCGCTACGCCTTCACTGATCGCCGACACCGATCACCGATCACCGATCACCGATCACCGATCACCGACACGATCGGCAACTACGTACGTCCGGCGCGCTCCTGAGCTTCCTTCAGGACGTCGGACGGATCGGCCCACCGTGCCCGGATGACCGGGAACCCCGCCTTCTCACAGGCATCGCACACCAGCCCATCGTCATCGACGACATACCGGACCTCCCGATCGCGGGCCATCCGGCGCAGGATCTCCAGCTTGGTCTGCCGGGCGGGGCGCCGGTCCGCATGGGAGGGCCACGCCCTCGGCGGCGTGGGGGTACCTCCCGTGCCCTTAAGGCATGGGGGAGGGTCCTCGGTTGCCGCCGCGAAGAAGGCCTTCCAGTCACGCGGGGTGCACTGCAGCAGATGCTGGCGATGACCGGAGTCGGCGAGCGTACCGTCCAGGTCGAAGACCGCCAGGGCTCGCATCGTCATGCCGTGGCCGTCCTCATGCCGTTGTCGTCCTCTTTCGTCGCGGCCGGTCGTCGGGCCCGTCGGGCAGTGTGACCGCGATCCGGCCGGATTCGATTCCCTGTGCGAGGGAGAGGCGATCGTACGCGATGTCGGCGCAGGTCGCGGTGTCCATCCGGAGCCGGAGGTCGGGGTGTTCGGCGGGGCCGTCGGCGTAGTGGGGGCCGTCCGGGTCGTCGAGGGTGACATGGAATTCCCCCTCGTCGAGGGCGATGTCCACCACCCCGGCGCCGTCCGCGAAGTGGCGGCCGAGCCGGGTGACGAGCGGGAGGGCGAACCAGTGGGCGCGCACCGCGTCCGTGGGGCGCTTTTCGTCCAGGGCGGGGGCGCCCCAGTCGGCGAGGGCGGTGAGCGCGGGCAGCAGGGCGCGGCCGCGGGCGGTGAGTTCGTAGACGAAGGCCGCACCGGGAGGGGCGAGCCGGCGGCGGGAGAGCAGACCGTCGCGCTCCATGTCCTTGAGGCGGGAGGCGAGCATGTCGGTGCTGACGCCGGGCAGGTCCGCGTGCAGATCGGTGTAGCGCCGGGCACCGCCGAGCAGTTCCCGGACGATCAGGAGCGTCCAGCGGTCGCCCACGGCGTCCAGGGCTCGGGCAAGGGCGCAGTACTGGTCATAGCTTCGGCGCGGCATGACACCAGCATAGACATACAGTTGGACTTTCCAAGTCGCCGCTTGGTAAAACCAAGTACGGATGTACGGTGTTGTCCGAGTGACAGTGCCGAGTGCTGCCGCACCGCGCGGTGAGCGAGGGACCGGGAGGCCGCCGCATGCAGTTCAAGCAGTCCAGCAAGATGGCCGACGTCTGCTACGAGATCCGCGGGCCGGTGATCGAGCACGCCAACACGCTGGAGGAGGCGGGGCACAGCGTGCTGCGGCTGAACACCGGCAATCCGGCGCTGTTCGGCTTCGAGTGCCCCGAAGAGATCCTCCAGGACGTGATCCGCAATCTCTCCCGCGCACACGGCTACACGGAATCCCGCGGCATCCTCTCCGCCCGCCGGGCGGTGGCCCAGCACTACCAGCAGGTCGGCCTGCCCGAGGTCGACGTCGACGACATCTACCTCGGCAACGGCGTCTCCGAGCTGGTCTCGATGTCGGTGCAGGCCCTCCTGGACGACGGCGACGAGGTCCTGATCCCCGCCCCGGACTTCCCGCTCTGGACGGCGGTCACCACGCTCGCCGGCGGCAAGGCCGTGCACTATCTGTGCGACGAGTCCGCGGACTGGCTGCCGGATCTCGACGACCTCGCCTCGAAGATCACCGACCGGACCCGGGCGATGGTCATCATCAACCCCAACAACCCCACCGGCGCGGTCTATCCGCGCGAGCTGCTCGAGGGCATGCTCGATCTCGCCCGCCGCCATCAGCTGATGGTCTTCGCCGACGAGATCTACGACCGGATCCTGTACGACGACGAGGTCCACCACCACGCCGCGGTGCTCGCCCCCGACCTGGTGTGCCTGACATTCAGCGGCCTGTCCAAGGCCTACCGCGTGGCCGGATTCCGCTCCGGCTGGGTGGTCGTCTCCGGCCCCAAGGAACACGCCGCCGACTATCTGGAGGGCCTGAACACCCTCGCCTCGATGCGGCTGTGCCCCAACGCCCCCGCGCAGTACGCCATCCAGGCCGCCCTCGGCGGACGCCAGAGCATCCAGGACCTCGTGCTGCCGGGCGGCCGGCTGCGCGAACAACGCGACACGGCCTGGCAGCGGCTGAACGAGATCCCCGGCGTCTCCTGCGTCAAACCCAAGGGCGCGCTGTACGCGTTCCCCCGCCTCGACCCCGCCGTACACAAGATCCACGACGACGAGAAGTTCGTGCTCGACCTCCTGCTCCGGGAAAAGATCCAGGTCGTCCAGGGCACCGGCTTCAACTGGCCCCGCCCGGACCACTTCCGCATCCTCACCCTCCCGCACGCCGACGATCTCGACGCGGCGATCAGCCGGATCGGCCGTTTCCTGGCGGGATACCGGCAGTGACACCGGCCCGGCGGTGACACCGGCGGTGACGGGCGGAAGCCGGGGGCCGCGCAGCCATGAGCCGCTCCGCGTCCGCCGCGCCGTCACCAGTACGCATCGTCGGTCCACGCCTCGAACCCCGCCGACTCGACCGGGTCGTCGTCCTCGTCCGGCCCGGCCAGGCCCTCGGTCGCGAAGGTGCCGCGCTGCCAGGCCAGAAGGCCGTCGATCAGGCCGTGGTCCCAGGGTTTTCCCTGGTCGGCGTGGCGGGGCCAGACGATCAAGAGCCAGGCGTCCGGGTCGTCGCCCTCGGTGAGCCAGCCGATCTGGTCGCCGTCGATGGAGTTGGCGAAGGGCAGGAAGCCGCCGTGCTCGGGCCACATGGTCAGCGGGTAGTACTCCGGGAAGTCCTCCTTGAGGCTCCGGTAGGCCCCCGTCGTCTCCGTCACGTGGTGCAGGAAGCGATGCTCTCCCGTACGCAGCGGGGTGAGGAAGCGCAGCCAACCGCTCCAGCAGCCGGCGCCGTACCGCTCCATGAGCCTCACGTACTCGCCCGGCAGCCGCGTGCCCAGCTCGGCGAAGAGGCCGTGCCAGGTGCCGTCTCCCAGGTACGGGGTCGCGGGCGGCGGGGACAGCACGCACAGCGCGTCCAGGCCGGTGCCGGTCTCCAGGGCGAATCGGCGCTCCGCCTCGGTCAGCCGCGGGACGGTGGGCTCGGGCGGGGTCCAGGGGCCGGCGGTCCCCAGGAAGGCGGTGCGGGCGACGCTGCCGGGGAGGGGGCCGAGCAAGGGGCCGGGCGGGGCGGGAAGTTCCCAACCGGTACGGACGGTATGGCGGAGGTAGGCGGTGAGAGTGAGGTCGTAGCGGTGCCAGCGCCGCAGTCCGCTGCCGGGGACGGCCTCTTGGTGGCGTACGACGACCGTCCACGCGTTGGGGTCCGCGGAGACCGAGGTGTCCCAGAACAGGACGTCGCCGCCGCGGGTGGTGCCCCAGGCGAGCAGTCCGCCAGGGTCGGGGTGAATGGCCGGCCGCCGGTCCTCCGGCAGCGCACGGGCCTCGATTCGGGCCGCACGGTGGGTGTCACGGAGCCATTCCCCGTAGTCGAAGCGCTGCTCCTGGGCACACGGGACGTGGATCCAGACATATGCGCCGAAGTCCAGCGGGCCGTGGGTGTCGGCCAGCCGCTTGTAGTCGTCCGGCAGCGCCGTCCCCAGCCACCTCTCGACCGCCGGCCAGTCGACGGGGACCGGCCTGGGCGGCCACTCCGTGTGCGGGGTGGTGAAGCCGACGATGTCCATGGCTCACCCTAACGGGCGCGCCGCTCACGAATTGTTGCCGCCCGCCTCCTTCCACGGCCCGCGACCGGCCCACACCGCCCGCCCGGCCCATGCGCCCTTGAGCGCAGGGCGTGGAGCCGCTTAGGTGGAGGGCGGTAATCCTGCCGCCCCGGAGGAGAAGGACGCGATGCCCGTACGACCAGCGGTAACGGAAGCGGATCTCGAGGCTCACCTGCGCGGAATATGTTTCAAGACGGGTCCGCCACGGCGCATCGGCGTCGAGATCGAGTTTCTGGTCCATGACGCACGCAATCCCCGATGTCCGGTCGAACCGTCCCGGCTGCACAGCGCGGCCACCACTCTGCGCGCGCTCCCCCTGCATTCCCTTCTGACCTTCGAACCCGGCGGCCAGCTGGAGCTCAGCTCGCTCCCCGCCACCTCCCTCAGCGCCTGCATCGAGGCCGTCTCGGCCGATCTGGCCCTGGTCCGTCCCGCGATGCGTGCCCTGGGTCTGGGCATGGCGGGACACGGCCACAACCCGTGGCACGCCCCGCACCGCGTGCTGACCGATCCCCGTTACAACGCGATGGAGGCCTATTTCGACCGCTGGGGCGGCGCCGGCCGGTCCATGATGTGCGGCACCGCGTCCGTACAGGTCTGTGTGGACGCCGGATACGAGGAGCCGGGGCCGCTCGGCTACGGCCGCCGCTGGCTGCTGGCGCATCTGCTGGGCGCGGTGCTGGCCGCGGCCTTCGCCAATTCGCCGACCAGCGAAGGCTGCCCCACGGGCTATCGCACCACTCGCCAGGTCATCTGGTCCCAGATGGATCCGGACCGTACCCTCGCCCCGCCCCAGGAGGCGGATCCGCGGGCCGCCTGGACGCGCTATGTCCTGGACGCCCCGGTGATGTGCGTACGGTCCGAGGACGGCCCCTGGGACGCGCCGCAGGGACTGACCTTCCGCGAATGGGTCCGTACGGGCGCGCCCAGGCCCCCGACACGGGAGGACCTCGACTATCACGTCACCACCCTCTTCCCGCCGGTCCGCCCGCGCGGCCACCTGGAACTGCGCATGATCGATGCGCAGGCGGGTGACGGCGGCTGGATCGTGCCGCTGGCCGTGACGGCCGCGCTGTTCGACGATCCGGAGGCGACCGAGACGGCTTATCGCATCGTCAAACCCCTTGCAGAGACGGCCGGTTCGCGTCCGGCGCCGCGCAATCCGCTGTGGCGGCACGCGGCCCGCGGCGCGCTGACCGACCCCGAGCTGCATGGCGCGGCGGTGGCCTGCTTCGCGGCCGCGCAGGACGCGCTGCCCCGGCTCGGCGCCTCCCCCGGTGTGCTCTCGGCCGTCGCGGAGTTCGCCGAACGCTATGTGGCCCGCGGCCGCTGCCCCGCCGACGACCATCTCGACGCGCTGTACGCCGAGGACGCAGACCGTGCGTACGCCTCCGACGCCGCGGACATCACCGAGCCCCCGGCCGGCGGCCTCACTCTTGGGAAGGACAGCCCGTGACCACCGATCCCGAGTCGCTTCGCGAGCGCGCGGCCTCGGCGCTGCTCGCCGCCCGCGACCGCACCCGCCTGCTGACCACCTGTGTGGAGGAACCCGATCTCATCGCCCAGCACTCCCCGCTCATGTCACCGCTGGTCTGGGACCTGGCGCACATAGGCAACCAGGAGGAGCAGTGGCTGCTGCGCACGGTCGGCGGCCGGGAGGCGCTGCGCCCGGACATCGACTCGGTCTACGACGCCTTCGAGCATCCGCGCGCCGCGCGTCCCTCGCTGCCGCTGCTGGCGCCCGCCGAGGCGCACGGCTATGCGGCCGAGGTGCGCGGCCGGGTGCTGGACATTTTGGAGACCAGCCCGCTGCGCGGCGGTCCGCTGCTCGACTCCGGCTTCGCCTTCGGCATGATCGCGCAGCATGAACAGCAGCACGACGAGACCATGCTGATCACCCATCAGCTGCGGCGCGGTCCCGCCGCACTCACCGCGCCCGCGCCTCCGGTCACCTCCGACGGCATCCTGCCGGCCGAAGTCCTCGTCCCCGGCGGGCCGTTCACCATGGGCACCTCCACCGAGCCCTGGGCGCTGGACAACGAACGCCCCGCGCACCGCCGGCTGCTGCCCTCCTTCCTGATCGACACCACACCGGTCAGCAACGCCGCGTATCAGCGCTTCATCGAGGACGGCGGCTATGACGATCCGCGCTGGTGGGCCGAGGAGGGCTGGGCGCAGGTGCGCAAGCACCGGCTGTGTGCGCCGCTGTTCTGGACGCGGGACGGCGGCCAGTGGCTGCGCCGCCGGTTCGGGGTGAGTGAGCCGGTGCCGCCGGACGAGCCGGTGCTGCATGTCAGCTGGTACGAGGCGGACGCCTACGCGCGCTGGGCGGGCCGGCGGCTGCCGTCGGAGGCCGAGTGGGAGAAGGCCGCCCGGCACGATCCGGCCGACGGCCGGGCGATGCGCTACCCCTGGGGCGACGAGGACCCGACCCCGGCACACGCCAACCTCGGCCAGCGCCATCTCCAGCCCGCCCCCGTCGGCAGCTACCCGGAGGGCCAGTCCCCCCTCGGCGTACGGCAGTTGATCGGCGACGTATGGGAGTGGACGGCGAGCGACTTCCTCCCGTATCCGGGCTTTGCCGCCTTCCCCTACCGGGAGTACTCGGAGGTGTTCTTCGGCGGCGCGCACAAGGTGCTGCGCGGTGGGTCCTTCGCGGTCGATCCGGTCGCCTGCCGGGGGACGTTCCGCAACTGGGACCTGCCGGTCCGGCGGCAGATCTTCTCCGGGTTCCGCACCGCCCGGGACGCCGACCCGGCGGCGGGCGAGTGAGGGCCGCGAACGGAACCACGGGAGACAGTGCGCCACGTCCAGGGGGAGGCATGAGCTGATGTGCCGTCATATCGCTTACCTCGGGCCGGAGATACCCTTCGGCCAGATGGTGCTGGCCCCGCCACAGGGGCTCTACCGGCAGTCGTGGGCGCCGCGCCGCCAGATGCACGGGACGGTCAACGCGGACGGGTTCGGGGTCGGCTGGTACGCGCCGGACGACCCGATACCCGCCCGGTACCGCCGGGCCGGGCCGATCTGGGCCGACGATCTGCTGCCCGATCTGGCGCGGGTGGTGCGCACCGGTGCGCTGCTCGCCGCCGTACGGGATGCCACCGAGGCGGGGGCCGATGCGGAGGCCGCGGCGGCGCCGTACGCGGCCGACCGGTATCTGTTCAGCCACAACGGCGCCGTGCTCGGCTGGCCCGGCTCGCTCGCCCCGCTGGCCGCCGCGCTGCCCCCGGAGGAACTGCTGCGGCTGCCTGCCCGCTGCGACGCGGCGTTCCTGTTCGCGCTGGTCCGGCACCGGCTGGCGGACGGGGACGAGCTGGGCGAGGCGCTGGCCGGCACCGTCACCGCCGTCGCCGAGGCCGCCCCCGGCTCCCGGCTCAATCTTCTGCTCACCGACGGCACCACCATCGCCGCCACGACCTGGGGCGACACCCTCTTTCACCTGACCCTCCCCGGAGGCGGCACCGTCGTAGCCTCCGAGCCCTACGACGACGCACCCCAGTGGACCGAGGTCCCGGACCGCACCCTGGTGCGCGCCACCCGTACCGACGTCCATCTCACCCCGCTCAAGGAGCCTGCCGCGTGAGCCCCCTCAGCATCACCCGCACCCTCCCTGCCGACGCCACCTCGGCCGCATTGCGCGCCGACGTCCTCCAGGGGCTGACCCGTACACCCAAACAGCTGCCGCCCAAGTGGTTCTATGACGCGCGGGGCAGCGAGTTGTTCGAGGAGATCACCAAACTGCCCGAGTACTACCCGACGCGCGCGGAGCGGGAGATCCTGCTCACCCGCGCCGCGCAGATCGCCGCGGTCACCGATGCCCGCACGCTGATCGAGCTGGGCTCCGGCTCGTCCGACAAGACGCGTCACCTCATCGGCGCACTCACCGGCCTGCACACCTACGTACCGGTCGACGTCAGCGAATCGGCCCTGGCCGCGGCGGGCAAGGCGCTGCTCACCGAGCACCCCGGCCTGACCGTGCACGCCCTGGTCGCCGACTTCCAGCAGGGACTCACCCTGCCCGAGGCGCCCGGCCCGCGACTGCTCGCCTTCCTCGGCGGCACCATCGGCAATCTGCTGCCCGAGGAACGGGCCGCCTTCCTCCACTCCGTCCACGATCTCCTCTCGCCGGGCGACGCCCTGCTCCTGGGCACCGACCTGGTCAAGGACGAGGCCACGCTGGTCGCCGCCTACGACGACGCCCAAGGTGTGACGGCCGCGTTCAACAAGAACGTGCTGCATGTCATCAACCGCGAGCTGGGCGGCGACTTCGACCCCGACGACTTCGAGCATGTCGCGCTGTGGAACGCCGAGCGCGAGTGGATCGAGATGCGGCTGCGGGCCCGCAAGGAGCTGACCGTCAAGATCCCCGCGGTGGACCTGGCGGTGTCCTTCGAGGAGGGGGAGGAGGTACGGACCGAGGTCTCCGCCAAATTCCGCGAGGACGCCGTACAGGATGAACTCGCCGCCGTCGGGCTGGAGTTGAATCAGTGGTGGACGGACAGCGCGGAACGCTTCGCGCTGTCGCTGTCGGTCCGCTTCTGAGGCGAGCCCCGTCCCGGTTCCGGGGCGGGGCCCACTCCCGGCCGGTGTGCCTGATGGCGCGCCGGCCGGGTGTCATGTCCGCGGCCGTTGTGGTTCGATGCCCCGATCGCATGTTCGCACGGGCAGGCGTGCGGCAGGCAGACTCCAACACAGGGGTGGCGGCATGGGGCTGGGACTGGACCGGCGGGGATTCCTCAGGGGCGCGGCCGGATTGTCGGCGGCGGGGCTGCTGGCGGGCGTCGGCGGCGCACAGTCCACGGCCGTGGCGACGGAGCGGCCCTCGGTGCTCTCCGCGGCCTCCGTCCAGGACTGGATGTCGGCCCTCGCCGACGGCACCCCCGTCCAGCGGCTGACGATCCCGGGCACCCATGACTCCGGCGCCCGCGTCGGCGGCCCCTGGGTCGCCTGCCAGAACACCGCCATCGACGCCCAACTGGCTTCCGGAATACGCTTCCTGGACGTCCGCTGCCGGGCCGTCGACAGCGCCTTCGCCATCCATCACGGCGCCTTCTACCAGGAGCTGATGTTCGGCGATGTGCTCAACGCCTGTCGGGCGTTCTTGCAGGCGCACCCCTCCGAGACGGTCCTGATGCGCGTCAAGCAGGAGTACTCGGAGGTCGCCGCCGAGGAGTTCCGCCGGATCTTCGACATCTACCTCGACGACAAGGGCTATCGCCCGCTGTTCCGCCTCGACGGCGCTCTGCCGTCGCTGGGCCAGGCCCGGGGCAAGGTCGTACTGCTCGCGGACTCCGACGGGATGCCGGGCGTACGGTACGCCGATCCCGCGCTCTTCGACATCCAGGACGACTACATGGCGGAGCCGTTCGGGAAATGGCCGAAGGTCGAGGCCCAGTTCCGCAAGGCGGCCACCGAGCCCGGCAAGCTGTACATCAATTACGTCAGCACCGCCGCCCTGCTGCCGCCCCGCTCCAACGCGGACCGCCTGAACCCGCAGGTCAAGAGCCTACTTACGGGCTCGGAGACGAGCGGGTGGACGGGACTGGGCATTGTGCCGGTGGACTTCCCGAACGAGTTCGGGCTGGCGGAGACGCTGATCGGGCACAATCCGGCGGCGTAGCCACCCAGCGGCGCCACCGGCACCGCCATCGAGGAGCCGCCCTCGCTCGTCCACCCCGGCAAGCGGGTCCGGATGGAGCAACGCCGCACAACCCGCATCCTGCGGGACCCTGCGGGACGGGCGACAGCCCCGGCCGTGGCGTCACTCTCCGTCGGGTGCCATGCCGCAGACTGAGCCAAATGTCTGGATGTCTGGTTCCGGCGCCGCGCTGTCCGTCCGACGGGGTGGCGCCGGCTGATGTGGCGAGGCGGCGGCTGGTGGAGACGGGCGAGTGCGGGCGGACGGCGACGGAGGAGCTGCCGCGCTCTGCGGGGGCGGCCGGGCGGGGCAGGGGCGGTGTGCCGCTGCGGCGGGTGGCGCTGGCGCTGTTGCTGACGACGCTGGTGGCGGGCGGTGTGGCGATGGTGGTGGCGCTGTCGTCCGGGCCGAACGATCCGTACCTGGCGGCCGGCGACCCCGCTACGGGCTCGTATCTCCCCGGGCGCCGCGCCGGGGACACGGCCGCCGCCGCGGTGCTCGCAGGACCGTACCGGGAGCGGCCGGGACCGCCGGTGCCGGTGCCGGCCGGCCGCACCGGCGCCCCGGCCCGGCCCGGCGCGTCCCGTCCACTGGTCGCCGCGCCGACGGCGCCCTCACCGCCGGTGGGTGCGCTCTTCTCGCCCGGCGACGACGGCGACCCGACACACCACTGCACCGCGAGCGTGGTGCACTCCCCCGCGGGCGACCTGATTGTCACCGCCGCGCACTGTGTCCACGACGGCGGCTTCCGCACCCGGCTGGTGTTCGTGCCCGGCCTGCACGACGGCATCGCGCCGTACGGGCTGTGGGTGCCCACCCGGATCGATGTCGACCCCCGCTGGATCAGCGACCGGGACCCGGACCGCGACGTGGCGTTCCTCCGGGTGCGCCGTGCCGGGCGGGCGCCCGACGACCGCACGATCGAGGAGGTCACCGGCGCCGAACGGCTCCGCTTCGACGCGCCCGCCGGCCGCCCCGCCCAGCTGACCGGCTACCCCGACGGCCAGGACACCCCGCTCGCCTGCCGCCATACGGCGGACGCCCAGAGCCCCTCCCAACTCCGCTTCGCCTGCCCGGGATTCCCGAACGGCACCAGCGGCGGCCCGATGCTCACCGATATCGACCCGGCCACCGGCACCGGCTCACTGATCGGCGTCATCGGCGGCATGGACGAGGGCGGCGACGACGCCACGTCCTACAGCAGCCGCTTCGGCGCGGATATGGCGCGGCTGTACCGGCGCGCCACGGCATAGGCGGGGCGCGGCCGGGGCTCACCGGCGGCGGCCTCAGGCCCCCCGCCGCACCACCGTCTTGAGCACCGACGGCAGCGGATACCAGTCCGCGGTCGCGAAACTCGCATGGGCGGCGGCGAGTTGGTTGACGCGAGCGAGCGCCTCGGCCTCGGTGGGGTGGGTACCGTCCATCTCCGGCGGGACCTTGTGGGCGTCGGTCATGACGAGGAGATAGTGGCGGGTGTCGTACCAGGCGGTGTCGATACTGCCGTTCAGATAGGTCGCGGCGTCGCCGTCGAAGACCACGAACCAGGGGCGCAGCGCCGGGTCGGCGTAGCGCTCGCGGGGGTCGCCGGCGGTCGCGCCGTGCACCGCGGGGAAGGCCGTCGACCGGTCCAGGTGACCCTGTGCGGCAAGGTCCTTGAGGTGGGTGGCGTACTCCACATCGGTCCACAGCTTGTCGAGCGGGTTGTTCTCCTCGACGGTGCCGGGTATCAGCTCGATCAGGAATTTGCCGGCCAGGGCGGAGCGGTCGGGCCAGCCGTTGGCCCGTACCGCCTCGTCCGCGGTGGCGTGTCCGGCCGTCAGGTCGCCGGGGCCGTAGACCGCGTCGCCCAGCTTCTGCCGGACCAGCGCGTCGAATTCGGCGGGCCCGCGGCCGCCCTTGGCGTTGAAGCCGTCCTTCATCTCGACCTTGACCAGGATCGGCCGGTGCCCGGGGTTGGCGTCGTGCCAGGCCTTCATATCGGCGAGGCAGGCGCCGAAGTCCTGGTCGCGGTCCTTGGTGCGCAGCTCCGCGGCGTTCGCGGCGCCCTCACAGTTGTTGTTGTTCCCCAGCGGGTTGCTGTGCGAGACCCGCCAGGACCTGCCCAGCCCGTTGGCCCAGACATCGAGCTCCACAAGAGCGGCCCCGGAGTCCAACGCATCGGCGAAGTACGGATACTTGTCTTTCTCGTAGGCGTTGTGGACGCCCACCGACGTGCTGGTGTCGTATGTCGTGGCGGCCGGTTCGGCACCCGCCGGCCCGGTTACCGCGATCACCGCTGCCGCCGCGACGGCGACCGTGCCCACGCACCGCTTCCCGTTCATACGCACCGCTTCCCCTAGATCCTCGCCCGGTCGGTCACCCGGTCGAACCGGCAGCAGCGTACGGGACTTGGGTACGGCGGGGACCAGGGGGACCAGGAGGCGGGCGGACGACAAGGAAACGAACGGAAAGGGAAGCCGACGGACAACGGACCGGACCGACCACCCGGCCAGTCAACGAACCGACCCATCAACAAACCGGCCGACCGGCCAACCAACCAGTGGAGGGCGCATGCCCAGGAAAACACCCACCGCGACGACGCAGACCGCGACGGCGCACACCGCGACGACACGTACGGGGCTGCCGCTCGCAGCGACCCTGCTCACCGGGACGGTCGCGCTCTACATCGCGCTCGTCGCGTTCGGCAATATCACCGACTTTGACACCAACAGGCAATTCGTCCGCCATGTCCTGGCCATGGACACCACGTTCAAGGACCACGAGCTGATGTGGCGGGCCATCACCTCACATACGCTGCAGGATGCCGCGTATCTGGCGATCATTGCCTGGGAGTCGGTCGCAGCGGTGGTGCTGGTCGCCGCGACGGTCCTGTGGGCCCTCGGCCTCCGGCGCGGCGACTTCGCCCGCGCCCGGCAAACGGCCACCGTCGGGCTGCTGATGCTGCTGCTGCTGTTCGGGGCGGGGTTCCTCGCCGTCGGTGGGGAGTGGTTCGCGATGTGGCAGTCGAAGGACTGGAACGGGCTGGAGGCGGCGACCCGTAACTTCATGGTTGCCGGGATTGTGCTGGTCATCCTGCACTTGCCGGGGGCGACGAAGGGCGGCGGGCACGGGGACAGAGACTGACCGGCCCCCGCCCCCGCACTCTCACCTCACACCGCGCGCCGCTCACCACTCGATGCGGTACCCCGTGAGCCAGTTGTCGGCGCCCGCACCCGGCCGCCCGCCGGCGGGCCCGTGTGCCGGGCGCCCCGACGCCCCCGAGCCGATGCGCCGGGCCATGCCCGCGCTCGTGGCGACGACCTTCTCCACCCGTTCCCGGCGCAGCCCGTCGTACGCGGCGAACGCGCTGCGCGCATCCGGCCGGTCGCGCAGGCAGGTGGCGAGGACGATGCCGTCCTCGATGGCCATCGAGGCGCCCTGGGCGGCGTTGGGTGCGGCGGCGTGGGCGGCATCGCCGATGACGACCATGGTGTCGGTGTGCCAGGTCGGGGTGGTGGCGATGTCGTAGGCGTTGGAGGCGATGATGCGGTCACCGGTGGCGGCGACGATGGCGGCGGCCGGGGTGTCGTCCGCGGCGAGGAGGGCGCAGAGTTGTTGGCGCCATGCGCCGGGGGTCACGGCCGTCGGACCGGTGCGGTCCAGCTCCGGGCCCGGCACGTTGGCGAACCACCAGACCTCGCCGTCGGGGGCGCGGGTGCAGCCGAAGAACGTGCGCTTGCCGTAGATCATGGTGTACGCGTCCGGCACGGGCGGGGTGGGGGCGTTGCGGGTGTAGCCGCATACGGTGTTCCGCCCGGTGTAGCGGGGGCGCGGCGCGGCCGGGTCGATGAGGGTGCGGGTGACGGAGTGCAGGCCGTCCGCGCCTATGAGGACGTCGCCTTCGGCGGTGCTGCCGTCGGCGAAGGCCGCCACGACCCGCTTGCCGGGTGCGCCGGCCACGGTCTCGGCGGCGACCAGCCGCTTTCCGTGCCGTATGCGGATGCCGCGGCGGGCCGCCTCGGCATGCAGTACCTGGTTGAGCGTGGCCCGGCGCAGGGTGCGCGGGCCGAGCTCCGTGCCCTGTCCGGTGCCCGCGAGGGGCCGCTCCCCCAGGTTTTCGCCGCCCTCGCCGAGGAACGCGACGCGTTGCGCGGGGAAGGAGTGCGCGACGACGGGGCCGTGCGCGTCGATCACCCGGAGCGCCTCGAGTCCGTTGGCGAAGACGATGAGAAAGGCGCCGGCATCGTCGGCGCCGGCCGGATAGGCCTCGAAGATCTCCGCGTCGATGCCCGCCTTCTGCAGGGCCATCGCGGTCACCGCTCCCGCGATGCCGCCGCCGATGATCAGGGCTCGGGTCAGGGATGTGGTCATGCCGTCGACCCCCCGGTCGGTCCGCCGTTCGGTCCGCCTGCCGCGCTGACCGGCGGGCGGGTGGTGCGGCTCCGTAAAGCCGCACCACCCCACCTTGAACCCGCCGCGCCCGGAGAGCCAGGCCCTTACGCGCAGGAGCTCACCCCGCCGCGTACACATCCTCGATGTAGCGCCCGGCGGCGGTCAGTTCGCGCAGCCAGGCCTCGGATTCCTGCGGCGAGGCGCCCACCGCGGCGCCGTGCAGGTCGCGGAAGGCGGCCCGGACGCCGGGCGCCATCCGGCTGCCGTCGCCGCAGACGTAGACCCGTGCGCCGGCCTGCAGCAGCTCCCACACCTCGGCGGCCTCGGCGGCGATCCGGTGCTGGACGAAGAGATGGCCGTTCTCGGGGCGGGCGCTGAAGACCGGGTGGAGGGAGAGGGCACCGGCTTCCTGCGCGGCGGTGAGCTCCGCGGCGTGCAGGAAATCGCCCGTGGGGTCGTCGCAGCCGAAGTAGAGCCGGGCGGGTGCGGCCTGACCGGCTGCCACCCGGTCGGCGACGGCGCCGCGGAAGGGCGCGAGGCCGGTGCCGGCCGCGATCATGATGACGGGGGTGGGATCGGCCGGGTCGAGGCGGAAGGCCTCACGGCAGGGCTGCACACGGGCCAGGACGGTGTCGCCGGGCCGCAGGGTGTGGAGATACGTCGAGCCGGTGCCGCCCGGCAGCAGCGAGACCATCAGATCGCCGTGGCGGGGGTCGGCGGCGGGCGAGGAGGAGAGGGAGTAGTGCCGCGGGCGCAGCGGCGGCAGCAGCTCCAGGATGACCGGCCAGGGCAGCGCGCCGCGCAGCGCCGGGTGGGCCGCGATCAGGTCGATCAGGGTACGCGGATCGTCCTCGGTGCGATCGTCGAGGGCGAGGGCTTCCAGCGCCGTCCGCTCGGGCGGGCAGGGGTTGTGGGCGGCGAGCAGGGCGGTCTGGGCGGAGGTCGGCCGTGCGCCCAACTCCAGGTGGTGGGTGAGGAGTTGGCGTACGGTCAGGGGGCGGTCGACGGGGAGGGCGTCGCGGGCGGGGCGGCCCGAGCGCAGGGCGAGGACGGCGTCCAGGTCGGCGCCCAGCGCGTGCGCGGCCCGTTCGACCGCGGCCGGGGTGTTGGCCGGGAGCACGGCGAGGTGGTCGGCGGTGCGGTAGCTGACGCCGTCGGGCAGCGCGATCCGCAGGAAGCGCTTGGGGCGCGGCCAGTCCTGGGCGGTGAGGTCGTAGGCCTCGGTGACGGTCATCGCGACGAGGTCGTGCCGGGCGGCGAGCGCGTCCAGCGGGCCGCCGGTGATCTCGGTGACGGCGTAGCCGGTGTCCTCGGCGGCCGGTGCGCCCGCGCCGATGCTCGCCGGGTCGCCGTACCGCGCGAGGAGCTGGGTGCGCAGCGCGCCGGCGAACTCCTTGACGGTGCCGCTGAGGTTGCCGGAGGCGTCGGCCTCGGCGCGGGGCAGGAGGCGGTGGGCGCCGAGTGCGTCGAGGCGGTCGTCGATGAGGGTCGGCACATGCTGGTAGGTGGCGGCCCAGTTGCGGTCGCCGACGCCCAGGACGGCGTACGGGATGCCCTCGGCGGCGCCCTCCGGGGCGGTGCGCAGCCAGTCCACGAAGGCGGCCGCGTCGTCGGTGGGCTGCCCGTTGTAGGAGGCGGCGACGATCGCTACGGGCCGGTCGGCGGGCAGCCCGCCGGCGTACGCGTCGAGCGGCGCCACGTCGGCGGCAAAGCCCAGGCCGGTGGCCTCCTCGGCGAGCCGCTCGGCGAACTCGCGGCAGGTGCCGTAGTTGGTGCCGTGCAGCAGGAGCAGGCCGGTGCCCTGGGGGACGCGGGTGGGCAGCGCGTCATCGGCCGAGGTGTCCTCCTCGGCGGCGGGCGTGCCTCCGGGGAGTACGGCGAGCGCGGCGCGGGTCGCGGCCCGGTCCGCGGGCGTACGGGCGGCGAGGGTGAGCGTGAACGCCTCGGGCTTGAGGGTCAGCGTCTCCTTGATGCGCAGCTGGTAGCCGGTGTGGTCGATCAGGCGGTAGCGGTGCACCAGGAGGGCGAGCAGCATGGTCGCCTCGTGCAGCGCGAACTGCCGCCCGATGCAGGCGCGTTCACCGGTTCCGAAGGGCTTGTACGCGTGCGGGGAGCGGGCCGCCTCGGCCTCCGGGCTGAAGCGGGACGGGTCGAAGAGATCGGGGTTGTCGCCCCAGGCCGGGTCGCGGTGCAGCATCGGCGTGAGCACCGTGACCAGGTCGCCCGCCTTGAGGGGGTAGCGGCCGCCGAGCAGTGTGTCGTCACTCGCCTGGCGGCTGAACGCGGCGGCGGTCGGCCACAGCCGGAGCGCCTCGTTGAGCACCTGCCGGGTGTACGGCAGCCGGCCGATGTCCTCGAAGGACGGGTCGGGGTCCGCCTCGTCGCCCCACAGCTCGTCCGCCTCGCGCTGGGCCAGGCGCAGCGCGACCGGGTCCTTGAGCAGGTGGTAGAGGGCGAAGGAGAGCGCGCCCGAGGTGGTTTCGTGGCCGGCGATCAGGAAGGTGATGACCTGGTTACGGATGTTGGCGAGGTCGAGGGTGGGCCCCTGCCGCTCGCCCGGCCCGTCCCCGGCGCCGAGCATCAGGCCCAGCAGATCGTCGTCACCGTTCTCGCCGCTCGCGGTCCGGGCGGCGATGACCTCGTCGACGACCGACGCCAGATAGTCGGCGTCGGCGCGGAAGGCCGCGTCCTCGGCGGCGTAGTCCACGCCTGCCTTGCGGCCGAGCTTGGCCCCGCTCCACTGCAGACAGCGCGCCATCGACTCCACGAACGGGTGCGGGGTGTTCCGGGCGAACGACTCGAAGTCGAAGCCGAAACCGGCGAGCCCGATGGTGTCCAGGGTCATCCGGGTCATGTCCTCGGCGACGTCGGTGGCCGTGCCGTCGGCCACCCGGCGGTCCCAGCTCGCCATCACCCGGCGGGCGACCTTGAGCATCGCCGGGTGGTAGGTACGCATCGAGCCGAGTGCGAAGGCCGGCATCAGCACCTCGTGCGCCTTGGCCCAGTTCGGTTCGTCGTTGTAGGCGGTGAACAGACCGTCACCGGCGAACTCTCTGACGTTCTCCAGGACCACCGACACACCCTTGGCGAAGCGGTTCTCGTCGGCGAGTTCGGTGACCAGGTCCAGCGAGGAGACGAACAGCGTCTCGCGGTCGCCCAGCCTGCGCCGGAAGACCGGGCCGTGGACCCGGGCCAGGTCCATGGCCTGCTGGAGCGGCGTCGAGGTGAGACCGGCCGCCGTGATGTCGGCAAGCGGAATGCCGTCGTCGGCGGCGCGTTCGTCGGTGTGCAGCGCGATGGTGTCGGTCATATCTCCAGCGTGACCGGCCCGGTGTACGGGGCGGTGCCGAGCAGCTGCATGATTGTGCAGTGGTTTTTCGCCACGAGGTCTTGCGGAGCGACCGAGAAGGGGCCATGGACAAAGGGACGGGCGACGACGGCGCCGATCGGTGCGCGTACGGCACGGCCAGGCCGCCCGACCCGGCAGGCCCGTACGCCGCCGGCCCCTGGCGCAACTACTTCCTCATCCTGCTCGACCGTATCCCCACCCCGATAGCGGTCTGCCACGCCGACGGCGAGGTGCTGATCGCCAATCCCGCAATGGCCACGCAGTGGGGCACGGCCCCCGGGCAGTTGCGCGGCCGCAATCTGCTCGACCTGTTCCAGCCGCGGGACACGGCGCAGCTCGTACGGATCGCGGAGGCGCTGCGGCTGGGCCGCCGGTCGCGCTATCCGGTGGCGGTCCAGTGGCGGATCGGCTCCGACGGCCCCGAGCTGGAGGGGGAGCTGACGGTCGATCCGGTCGGCGATCCCTCCGTACGGCCACCCGCGCTGCTGGCGCTGCTCCGGGTCCGCGACACCAGCCCCCCGCCGGTCCCCAGCGGTACGGCCAGCCCCGTCGAGGCCCGCATCCTGGCGCTGGCCGCCGGGGGCGCGACCACCGCGTCGATCGGCACCGCACTGGGGCTGACCGTCGACGGCGTCAACTACCACCTCACCCGGCTGGCCCGCCGCTGGCGGGTGCAGGGCCGTACCGCGCTGGTCGCCAAGGCATATGTGCTGGGCGTGCTGGCCGCGGACAGCTGGCCGCCGGCCCCCGCCTGACCGCCACGGGGCCGTACGGCGTCCGGCGGCGTGGCCCGGGGCCCTGGCAGCACGCATGTGCGGTTAACCTCCCTGCTGTGGACGAGAGCACTCCCGCGCCTTTCGAGCGCGGAACAGACGGCCCGAAGGTCATCGTCGTCGGCGTGGACGGCTCCGACTCGTCATGGCGCGCCGCCGCGTACGCGGCCGGTCTGGCCCGGCGCCAGGGGTCGAAACTCGTCCTGGTCTACGTCCAGCCGGTGCTGGCGGCCGGTGCGGCGATGGGTGCCCCGGTCGTGGACGCGACGAACGAGGTCGCCGAGGAGCTGATGGCCGAGATCCGCAAGGCGACGGAGCGGCAGTACGGCATCTACGACGTGCGCTGGGAGTTCCACACTCTGCGCGGGGACCCGTACAACGGCATGGTGCAGATGGCCGATGAGCTCAAGGCCGATGCGGTGGTGGTCGGCGCCTCGGAGTCGGCCGGGCACCGCATCATGGGTTCGGTCGCGGTCCGCCTGGTCAAGGCCGGGCGCTGGCCGGTCACGGTCGTCCCGTAGGGCCTGTCGCCGCTCCGCTGGTGGGGTGGGCCTGCCTGATGCACGGTGGACAGGGACGGGCGGAGTGCCGCCCCCGGCCGAGGGAGACCACCGTGACCGACCGCACCTACCGCGTGACCGAGATCGTGGGCACGTCCCAGCAGAGCGTGGACGCCGCGATCAAGAACGGCATCGAGCGCGCGTCGCAGACCCTGCGCAACCTCGACTGGTTCGAGATCAGCCAGGTCCGCGGGCATATCGTCGACGGTGCCATCGACCACTACCAGGTCGGGCTGAAGGTCGGATTCCGACTGGAGGAAGCCGAGTGACGCCGTAGGCACCGCCTGACCGCCCCTCGACGCCGTGTGACCACCCCATGGCACCGTTTGACGCCGATTGCCTCCGGTTGACGCCCCGCACGGGTACGTCTGCCCGGAAGTCCCCTCCGTACTAGGGAGTCGCCTTTCCTGGGCGCCGCCCACGGTCCATGATGAGCGGCCGTCGGACCACGACGGAGCGTACGGAGGGATCACGCATGGGCCTGCGCGCGGGACAGGGCGTATTGCGCCGCAAACCGATCGATCACATCGAGGAGCCGGAAGGCGCGGCGAGCCAGCAGCTCACCCGTGTGCTGGGCCTGTGGCAGCTGACCGCCATCGGCGTCGGGGGCATCATCGGCGCGGGCATCTTCACACTGGCCGGCACCGTCGCCAACGAGAAGGCCGGGCCCGCCGTCCTGATCTCCTTCCTCGTCGCGGGCATCGCCAGCGCCGCGGCGGCCTTCTCGTACGCCGAATTCGCCGGGCTGATCCCGAAGGCGGGTTCGGCCTACACCTACGGCTATGCGGTGCTCGGCGAGCTGGCGGGCTGGTTCATCGGCTGGGACCTGCTGCTGGAATACACCGCGATCGTGGCGGTGGTCGCGATCGGCATCTCGGGCTACTTCGGCTTTCTGCTCGGCGAGATGGGCCTCGACCTGCCCTCCTGGATGCTGGGCGCGCCGGGCACCGGACCGGGCCACCGGGTGGACCTCTTCGCCGCGGTTCTCTGTCTGCTGATCGCCTATCTGCTGACGCTGGGCATCAAGAACGCCGCGCGGTTCGAGACGATCGTGGTGGGCCTGAAGGTCCTGGTGGTCATCGTCGTGATCGCCGTCGGCTTCTTCCACATCAACACCGCGAACTACAACCCCTTCTTCCCCTTCGGGGTGAGCGGCGCGTTCACCGGCGCGGCCACCGTTTTCTTCGCGGTCTTCGGCTATGACGCGATGAGCACCGCGGCCGAGGAGTCCAAGGACGCGCAGCGCCATATGCCGAAGGCGATCATGTACTCGCTGGCGGTCTCGATGGTGCTGTATGTGCTGGCCTGCCTGGTGCTGACGGGTATGCAGAACTACAAGTCCATCGACCCGGAGAGCGGCTTCTCGTCGGCGTTCAAGTCGGTGGGCCTGAGCAGTCTGGCGGATGTGATCGCGGTGGGCGCGATCATCGGCATTCTGACGGTCATGTTCACCTTCATGCTCGGGGTGACCCGGGTGTGGTTCTCGATGAGCCGCGACGGTCTGCTGCCGAAGTGGTTCGCCAAGACCAGCCCCAAGCATCATGTGCCGACCCGGGTGACCTGGATCGTGGGCGTCGCCTCGGCACTCATCGCCGGCTTCCTGCCGATCGGCGAGGCCGCCGAGCTGACCAACATCGGCATTCTGCTGGCGTTCGTGGTGGTCTGCGTCGCGGTGGTCGTGCTCCGCTACAAGCGCCCCGAACTGCCCCGGACCTTCCGTACGCCGGGCATGCCGGTGGTTCCGGCGATCGGGGTCTGCTTCTCGATCTGGCTGATCACCTTCCTGGAGTGGCAGACCTGGGTGCGCTTCGTCGTGTGGTTCGCCGTCGGCATGGTCATCTACTTCTCGTACTCCCGCCACCGCTCGAACCTCGCACGGGCGGAGCGGGAGAGCGCCGGCGGCGAGAGCGGCGGGGCGCGGCCGTGAGCCGCGGTCGCTGACCGCGCGGCGGCGGACACCGGGGACCGGCGGACGACGCCCGCCGGTCCCCGCCTGCCCTCGGCGTCAGAAGACGAACGGTCCCGGGGACTGCGGCGAAGTGGCGTTGCAGGTGGCCGTGACGCCGAAGACCACGACCTTCAGGGACTTGGCCTCCAGGCTGTCGCCCGGGGCGACCGTGCCGCTGAGCGGACCGGTGGAGACCTCGCCGCCGGCCGGGATCGCCGGGTTGGAGCTGCCGGTGAACTCCGTGGTCCCGGAACCGTTCTTGGTGAGGGTGAGGGTGGAGGTGACCGAGTTCGCGCCGACGTCTATCGGTGCGGTGATCGCCGAGGTGGCGAGGCTGATGGTCGCGGCCGTGCCGTCCTGGGTCGCGGTGAGCGTCGCCGTGCCGGAACCGAAGCTGCCGCAGTCGAACGAGACGGTGGCGGTGTCCGGGGTCACCGCGGTGGCGGCCGGCGCCATCGCGAGCGTGCCTGCGGCGGCGACGGCTACGCCGAGCGCCGTACCGAATCCGAGCGTGCCTGATCTGAGGTGTCTCATGGGGGGTACCGCTTTCGTGAGGGGGGTGCAGGCCCATGGCACGGCGTCGAGGGGTGCGCGAGGGAACGACAGACGGCCACGCGGAGGCCCGCGGCCGGGCCCCCGGGCCGACCACCGCCCAGATCTGACGGTTGGTCAGCGACCTGAATCGCTGACCATTGAGACACGCGTCCCCGAAGAGAGCAAGGCAGCCACCTCATGATTTTCGACGTGGCCGCACCAAAGCGAGCCCACGCCCGGCGAAAGGCCCCGTGCCCCACGCTGCGCGCCGCGCCGCCACCAAGACCTCACCGGCATCGTGGATACCGACAGCCGCGAGGCCGGCGTCGCCTTGCAGCTAGCCGAACCACTTGCTCCACAGCAGCCACCGCAGTCGCCACCCCAGGCTCTTGGGGAACCGGGCCCGCCACAGCCACAGCGGCAGGCGCCGGTGCGGCACATAGCCCCACACGTCGTCATCGGCCTCGGTGCCGCGCGGGCACCGGCGCAGGAGTTCCAGGCAGCGGCGGTCGATGGTGCCGTGCAGCCGGGCGGTGTGGGCCAGGGCGACGGTGCCCTGGTGACGGAGTCCGTCGTTGGATGTCTCCAGCGCCGTTTCCAGGGCCCGCGCGACCCTGGGGAGGATCTCCGTGGCGTCGGGGTGGGTGAGGGCGAGTCCGATGACGGCGACGCCCACCAGCTCCTCGCCGCGGGCGAACGCGGCGTCCACCTCTTCCGGGCGGTCGGTGCCCAGCAGGGCGGAGCTGTACTGCCAGTTCATGCCACGGCCGGAGGCGGCGCGGTCGAGCAGGAACTCCTGGCGTCCGGCGGCCAGTTGGCGGGGGTCGGCTTCGCCTGAGGAGTGGTGGCCGAGGGCGAGGTGGTCCCAGATCCGGCGGGCCCGGTCCGCGCCGCCCCCGTCGTCCCCGTCGTCCCCGTCGTCCACGAGTTCCCGGCAGAGGGCTTCGAGCTCGGGTGCGTCCGGCCCCAGGGCATGGATCCAGGCGAAGTCCTCCGCGGGCGGGCCGAGATCGCAGCGGCGCAAAAACGCCAGGGCGGTGGCGTCCTCGGCGGTCAGCCGGCCGTGGAGGTAGCCCCAGGCGAGTTCGGAGACGTCCAGGGCCACCGCGTACCGGACGAACTCGGCCGGGATGCGGCGGGGCGGGGTCGGCGCGGCCTGGGTCGGCGGGCCTTGGGTGGGCGCGGCTCGGGGCTCGTCCGGTGACTGCACAAGGTGAGCGTAGTCGCCCGGTGCGCCCCCTTGACGTGCACCTGATCGACGCCAAGAATGAGCGCGCTCTGACAACGTTGTCGGAACCGGAGGTATGTGAATCCATGTCATGGCTCAGTCGTCACCGGCTGCGTACCGCTGGCGCGGTGCTGGCGGCCGCCCTCATCGGAGGCGCGCTCACCGTCCCCGCCGCTCAGGCCGAACCGCCCCGCGGCGGCCCGCTCACCGATCTGGTCAACCCGTTCATCGGCAGCCAGAACGACGGCAACACCTATCCCGGAGCCGCCGTCCCGTTCGGCATGGTGCAACTCTCCCCCGACACCGGCCACACCACCGGCTACGGCTACGACGACGACCACATCCGCGGCTTCAGCTCCGTCCATATCTCCGGGGTCGGCTGCGGGCTCGGCGGTGATCTGCCGGTGCTGCCGACCACGGGCGACATCACCGAGACCGACTATGCGAAGTACGCCGCCGCCTACCGCCATGACAACGAATCGGCCCGCCCCGGCTACTACCGCGTCGGCCTGACGTCGTACGGCGGGATCACGGCCGAGCTGACGGCGACCGCCCGTACCGGCAAGCAGCGGTACACCTTCCCGGCCACCGACAAGGCCAATGTGCTGCTCAATACGGGCCAGTCGCTGCACAAGAGCGTCTCCACCCGCGTCGAGGTCCTGGACTCCCGAACCATCCGCACCGCCCTCACCGGCCGCGGCTTCTGCCAGGACACCAAGCCGTACACCGTCTACACGATCACCCGTTTCGACCGGCCGTTCGCGTCGTACGGGACCTGGGACGGCGACAGGGTGACAGCCGGGTCGAAGGGCTCTACGTCCTCCGGGCGGCACGGCGCCTATGCCCGCTTCGACACCCGCAAGGACCGCACCGTCGAGGCGACCACCGCGATCAGTTATGTGGACGCGGCGGGCGCGGCCCGCAATCTGCGGGCCGAGGGCGGGCGTTCCTTCGACCGTACGAAGGCGGCGGCGAACGCCGCCTGGGAACGGCGGCTGGGGCTGGTGAAGGCCCAGGGCGGCGACAAGCCGCTGCGCCGCACCTTCTACTCCTCCCTCTACCGCTCCTTCCTCGCGCCCAACATCGGCAGTGATGTGGACGGCCGCTATACGGGATGGGACCAGAAGACCCACCGGGCGAGCGGCTTCACCTACTACCAGAACTGGTCCCTGTGGGACACCTACCGCACCCAGGCGCAGCTGCTCTCCCTGCTCGCGCCGCGCGAGTCCCGCGATATGGCGTTGTCGGTGCTGCGGATCGACAAGGAGAGTGGCTGGCTGCCCAAGTGGGGCTATGGAACGGTCGAAACGAACATCATGACGGGCGATCCGGTCACGCCGTTCCTCACCAACGCCTATCAGCAGGGGCTGCTGCGGGGGCATGAGGAAGAGGCGTACACGGCGCTGAAGAAGAATGCCGACGGGGTGCCGCCGGCCGATTCGCCGGCCGTCGGGCGGGAGGCCAACGCCCCGTATCTGAAGAACGGCTTCGCCCCGTACATCAAGGGGCGGCCGCACGCCAAGCCCGGCGACTCCGACTTCGACCACGGCGCGTCGGCGACCCTGGAATACGCCCTCTCGGATGCGATGCTGGCCCAGATGGCGCGCGATCTCGGGCACGGCAGGGACGCCGACCGGTATGCGGCCCGCGCCCGGAACTACCGCAAGATCTTTGACAGTTCGACGGGATTCTTCCGGGCACGGGACGAGAAGGGCGCGTTCACCGGGCCCGCCGATCCCGCCAAGAGCGAGGGCTTCCACGAGGGCACCTCCTGGCAGTACCAGTGGCTGGTGCCGCAGGATCTGCCGGGGATGATCAAGCTGATCGGCGGCAAGGACAAGGCGGATGAGCGTCTTGATTCGTTCTTCGCCTATCAGGAACTGCTGAAGGATCCGGAGAAAACGGCCCGCAAGGTGTGGGTCAACGGCCCGTACGACTACTACAACGCGGACAAGTACAACCCGCAGAACGAGCCCGACCTGATCGCGCCGTACACCTACCTCTCGACTGGTCACCCGGCCAAAACTACGGATGTGGTGCATGCGGCGCTGACGCTGTTCACCGATACCCCGAGCGGTATGACCGGGAACGACGACCTGGGGACGATGTCGGCGTGGATGGTGCTCTCGTCGATCGGGGTGTTCCCCGTGCAGCCGGGTACCGACAGCTGGGGGCTGAGCACGCCGGTCTTCGACCGCGTGGACCTGACGCTGGACCGGCGCTACTACCCGGCCGGGCACTTCACCATCAGGGCGCCCGGTACGTCGTCCGCCGACCGGTACACCCAGTCCGTCCGTCTGGACGGCGCCGAGCGCGGCCGTACCTACCTCACCACCGGCGATCTGCGCTCGGGCCGTGAACTGGCCTTCACGGTGGGGCCGAAGCCGTCCCGGTGGGGCACCGGCGACCGGGCCGCGCCGCCGCCGGTCGGCACCTCTGCCGGGCAGCAGCAGGCCGATCGTCAACGCTGAGATCACCACGGCGGAGACCAGCGCGGTCACCACCCACCCCCGTGGGCCGGTCAGCGTCCCGCCCGGTGCGGCTCCACTCGCGGCCAGGAGCAGCCGCCGGCCCCCGATCGTCCGCGGGCCGGCGGCGCTGCGCGCGGCCGCGGGCGAGGGAGCCTGACCGCCGGGCAGGGGGTGCGGCGGGCCGTCAGCCCTGGAGGGCCTGCCAGAACTCGTCGAAGGACATGGTGCCGTCGCGGTCGGTGTCCTTGGCCTTGATGACCGCCTCGGCGACCGGGCCGGTGACGTACGGGTCGCCCATCTCGGCCATCGCCCGCTTGAACTCGTCCGGCGTGACCTGGCCGTCGCCGTCCGCGTCGAACCGGGCGAACGCCGCCTTGGCCGTCTCGATGTCTGCCATCAGAGGTGCCCCCTTCGTGGTGCTGCGCAGTGCTGCGCGGTGTTGTTGCCTGGTGATCTGACCTGCGTACATTAGCGGACCGTCAAGATGCCTCCGGCCGCGCCCTCCGTCGGGCAAGATACGGCGCCGTACGGCTGCCCGCGGCGGCCGCCACCTCGGCCGGGGTGCCCGCGGCGACGATCCGGCCGCCGTCCGCGCCGCCGCCGGGCCCGAGGTCGATGACGTGGTCGGCGCCGGCGACCACCCCCATGTCGTGCTCGACGACCACCACGGTGTTGCCCGCTTCCACCAGGCCGTGCAGCTGGCGCAGCAGTACCTCGGTGTCGGCGGGGTGCAGTCCGGTGGTGGGCTCGTCGAGGAGGTAGAGGGTGTGGCCGCGGCGGGCCCGCTGGAGTTCGGTGGCGAGTTTGATGCGCTGGGCCTCGCCGCCGGACAGCTCGGTCGCGGGCTGGCCGAGCCGCAGATAGCCCAGGCCCACGTCCTGGAGGGTGCGCAGGCTGCGGGCGGCGGCCGGGATGTCGGCGAGGAACGCGGCGGCCGTGTCGACGGTCATCGCCAGGACGTCGGCGACCGTGCGGTCCCGGTAGGTGATCCGCAGCGTCTCGGGGTTGTAGCGGGCGCCGTGGCAGGCGGTGCAGGGCGCGTACGTGCCGGGCAGGAAGAGCAGTTCGACGGCGACGAAGCCCTCGCCCTGACAGGTCTCGCAGCGGCCGCCGGTCACATTGAAGGAGAACCGGCCCGCGGTGTAGCCACGGGCGCGGGCCTCGTCGGTGGCGGCGAAGACCTTGCGTACGGCGTCGAACAGTCCGGTGTAGGTGGCGAGGTTGGAGCGCGGCGTGCGCCCGATGGGTTTCTGGTCGACGCGGACCAGCCGGTCGATCGCCTCCAGGCCCGCGGCGCCGGTGAGCTGGGCGCGGGCCATGGGTCCGGTGTCCGTATCGGCTGTCTCGGACTGCTCGTCCCCCGCGCCCAGATGCTCCCGCACGGCCTCCGCGAGGACCCGGGTGACCAGCGTCGATTTACCGGATCCGGAGACACCGGTGACGGCGGTGAAGACGCCGAGCGGGAAGGCGGCGTCCAGTCCGCGCAGATTGTGCAGGGTGACGCCGTGCAGGGTCAGTGCGCCGGAGGGGGTGCGCGGGGTGCGTGCGGCGGGCGGTTCGGCGGCGAAGAGGAAGCGGCGGGTGGCGGATGCGGCGGCGTCCGCGAGACCGGCGACCGGGCCGCTGTGCAGCACCTGGCCGCCGTGTTCCCCGGCGCGCGGGCCGATGTCCACGATCCAGTCGGCGCGCCGCACTACGTCCATGTCGTGCTCGACGACGAACAGCGAGTTCCCGGCCTCCTTGAGCCGGCCCAGCACGGTGAGCAGGGACTCCGTATCGGCCGGGTGGAGTCCGGCGGACGGCTCGTCCAGGACGTAGACGACGCCGAAGAGGCCGGAGCGCAGCTGGGTGGCCAGGCGCAGGCGCTGGAGCTCGCCCGCGGAGAGGGTGGGCGCGGGGCGGTCCATGCTCAGGTAGCCCAGGCCGAGTTCGGTGAGCACCTGGATACGGGCCACCAGGTCGCGGGCGAGCGTGGGCGCGGCCTCGTCGTCCGGCCGCTGCGCTGTGGGGCGCAGCAGCTCGGCCAGGGCGCTCAGCGGCAGACCGGCGAGGGCGGCGATGTCGTGCCCCTCGAAGGTGACGGCGAGCGCCTCCGGGCGCAGCCGCCGCCCGGTGCACACCGGGCAGGGCTCGGCGACCATGAAGCCCTGGACGCGCTTGCGCAGCGTGTCGCTCTTGGAGTCGGCGAAGGTGTGCAGCACATAGCGTTTGGCGCTCATGTACTGGCCCTTGTAGGGGCGTTGGATACGGCCGGCGTCCCGTACCGGGTGGACGGTGACGACCGGCTGCTCCTCGGTGAACAGGATCCAGTCGCGTTCGGCCCGCGGCAGTTCGCGCCACGGCCGGTCGGTGTCGTGGCCGAGGGCGGCCAGGATGTCGCGGAGGTTCTTGCCCTGCCAGGCGCCGGGCCAGGCGGCGATGGCGCCCTCGCGGATCGACAGCGAGGGGTCGGGGACCAGGGAGTCCTCGGTGACGCGGTGGACCGTGCCCAGTCCATGGCATTCCGGGCAGGCACCGGCCGCCGTATTGGGCGAGAAGGCATCGGAGTCGAGCCGTTCCGTCACGCCCCGCGGGTAGTCGCCGGCCCGCGAGAAGAGCATGCGCAGGGTGTTGGAGAGGGTGGTGACGGTGCCGACGGAGGAGCGGGAGGTCGGCGCGGAGCGCCGCTGCTCGAGGGCGACGGCGGGCGGCAGGCCGGTGATGTCCTCCACCTTCGGCGCGCCGACCTGGTGGATCAGGCGGCGGGCGTAGGGGGCCACCGACTCGAAATAGCGACGCTGCGCCTCGGCGTAGAGGGTGCCGAAGGCAAGGGAGGACTTGCCCGATCCGGACACCCCGGTGAACGCGACCAGTGCGTCCCTCGGGATGTCCACATCGATGGTGCGGAGGTTGTGCTCACGGGCGCCGCGCACCCGGACGTACGAGTCGGCCATCCCTCCATGATCGGGCACGGGCGCCGTGATCCGGCACCGCTCAGCTTGTCGCCGTGGCGGTACGGATCCGCTCGCGCGCCTCCTCCCAGGGGACGGGCGTGGCGATCACCGCGCGCAGGGTCCGGACCTGGCGGGGCGGCAGGCCGGTGGCCAGGACGCCGACGGCGTTGCCGGCACGCCCGTAGAGGGCGACGGTACGGCGCTGGGCCCGGTCCAGGACGGTGGTCTCGACGCGGTCGGCGCCCGCGGTCAGCCCGTACGCCTGCAGCCTGATGGCGTACTGGTCGGACCAGAAGTACGGCACGGGGGCGAAGGGGCGGCGTTCCGGGGCCGCCGCGCCCTCGATGCCCGCGGCGCCTTCGACGCCCTCCTCGGTCAGTTCGGCGAGTAGGTTGCGGGCGGCCGCGATGCCCTGCTCGCCGGCGTTCGTCCGGTGCTCGAAGCGCAGCGGCCGGCCGTGCACCGGGTGGTCCCAGCGGGCCACGTCGCCCGCCGCGTAGATGCCGGGCGCCACGGCGCAGTAGGCGTCGCAGCGCAGTCCGTCGGTGGTGTCCAGGGCCGGGTCGTCGCCCAGCCATCCGACGGCGGGGGTGGAGCCGATGGCCAGCAGTACGGTGTCGGCGGGCAGCCGGGTGCCTCCCCCTCCCCCGGCGGCTACGCCCCCATTGCCGGGGGGACCTCCACTGGCTACGCCCCCATCGGTCAGCCGTACGCCGGTGACCCCTTGCGCGCCGCTGTCGAAGCCGTCCACCGTGCCCGTACGCAGGGTCACGCCACGCGCCCGGTGCTCCTCGGCGAGCAGTTCACCGACCTCGGGGCCGACGGCGGCGGCCATAGGTATCGCCGTGGCGCCGACGAGGGTGACGTCATGCCCCAGCTCCCGTGCCACGGCGGCCGCTTCGCAGCCCAGGACGCCGTTGCCGACAATCACCAGGCGGCGGCCGGCGCCGGTCAGCCGGGTGCGCAGCGCCAGCGCGTCGTCGAGAGTGCGCAGGGTGTGCACACCGGCGATGCGGTCGGCGCCGGGCAGGGTGCGGGCCGTCACGCCGGTCGCGACGATCACTCCGGCGCAGGCGAGCTGTTCTCCCCCGTCCAAGGTGAGGGTGCGGGTGGCGACGTCGAGGCCGGTGGCGCGGGTGCCGAGGCGCAGATCGAGTTCGAGCGGCGCGAGCTGGTCCTTGGTGCGCAGCAGCAGGCGGTCCGGCTCCCAGGCGCCGTGCAGCAGCTGTTTGGACAGCGGGGGCCGGTCGTAGGGCAGATGCGGTTCGTCGCCGATCAGGGTGAGCGGGCCGGTCCAGCCGGAGCGGCGCAGCGCCTCGGCGGCGGCGAGCCCGGCCGCCGAGGCGCCGACGATGGCGAGGGGCCGCGCGGTCATGCGTGGAGCTCGATGACGGCGGCCGGGCAGATGGCGGCCGCTTCACGCACCGCGTCGTGCCGGCCGGCGGGCGGCTCGGCATCCAGGAGGACGACGATGCCGTCCTCGTCGCGCTGGTCGAAGACCTCGGGGGCGATCAGCACGCACTGTCCGGCGGCGCAGCACTTGTCGGCGTCAAGGGTGATCTTCATGGCGGTAACTCCGTAGCGGGTCGTGGGATGTTGAGTGTGGCCGGTCACCAGGTGACGGGCAGCGCATGGCAGCCGTAGATCGCCATGTCGGTACGGAAGGGAATCTCCTCGACCGGCACCGCGGGCCGCATCGCGGGGAAGCGGCGCAGCAACGTGCCGATCACGACCTGGAGTTCGACCCGGGCCAGCGCCTGGCCGAGGCACTGGTGGATGCCGTAGCCGAAGGCGACGTGGTGCTGGGAGTTGGGGCGGCTGATGTCGAGGCGGTCGGCGCCGGGGAAGACGCTCTCGTCGCGGTTGGCTGACGGTACGGCCGCAACGACGCCCTCGCCGGCGCGGATGAGGTGTCCGTCGATCTCGATGTCGACGGTGGCGACCCGGCGCGGGCCGTTGCGGATGATGCTGTGGAAGCGCAGCAGCTCCTCGACGGCGCCGCGGATCAGGCCGGGGTCCTGGCGCAGCCGCTCGGCGGTCTCGGGGTCGCGCATCAGGGTGAGCGCGCTGAGGCCGATCATGTTGGCGGTGGTCTCGTGCCCGGCGATGAGCAGCAGGGCGGCGAAGGCGGCGACTTCGTCGTGGGTGATCTCGCCGGTCCGCTGCTGTTCGATGATCAGCCGGCCGAGGATGTCGTCGCCCGGGTCCGCCTCCTTGGCGGTGACCAACTGGTCGAGATAGTCGCGCAGTTCGACGCGGGCCACCTCCCGCTCCTCGTCCGGGACGGTACGGGAGAGCAGCGTGCCGGTGAGCCGCTGGAAGACGTCGTGGTCGCCGTACGGGACGCCGAGCAGCAGACTGATGACGAGTGAGGGGACGGGCAGGGCCAGCGCCTCGACGAGGTCCACCGGGCCCTCGGCGCGCTCCATCGCGTCGCACAGCTCGTCGGTGACGCGCTGGATCTCCGGGCGCAGCGCCTCGACCCGCTTGACCATGAATTCCCGGGTGACCATCCGGCGCAGCCGGGTGTGCTCGGGCGGGTCCATGCGGATGAAGCCGCGGTTCTGGGTGTTGCCGCCGCCGGTCATACCGCTGAGCGGGTAGCCGTGGAGGGTGGTGTCGGAGCTGAAGCGGGTGTCGCCGAGGATCGCCCGGATGTCGCTGTAGCGGGTGGCCAGCCAGGCCCAACTGCCGTCCGGGAGCGAGATCTTGGAGATCGGCTCCTGGGTGCGCAGGGTGCCGAATTCGGCGGGAGGATCGAAGGGGCAGCCGGCCGGGGGCTGAACGGGGAGCGGCGCGGGTGCGGTGGAAAGTGTCATCTCGCTCATCTCGCTTTGTGCGCGCACACCGGCAGCGGCGTGCGGCATGAGTCGAACGTTCGCCTAACAACCGTAAGCTTACATGTGTAATACACAGGTAAGTGTGTCCCGGGTGACGTCCCGGGGTGCGCCCGGCACGGGTGAGAGGGATAAGGGATAAGGGGTGAGGGATAAGGGGCGAGGGGTGAGGCGGTGGCTCAGCGCTCGAGGAGCAGCTGCAGCATCTCGTCCACGAACCGGTCCAGCCGGCTGGCGTCCTTGCGGCTCGGCATGACCTGCCAGAGCATGACCCGGCCGTGCACCGCCGACCACAGCACATACGGCGCCTCGGAGCGCGAACCGCGCACCCGCCAGCCGGCCTCCTCGCAGGCGGTCAGCGCGTCGTGGAAACCGCGCACCAGCGGCGCGGCCGGGTGCCCGGCCAACCGCTCGGGGCCGACCGGGGTCTGCCGGGTCTCGTAGAGCAGGCGGTAGGTGGCGGGGTGCCCGATGGCATAGCGGCAGTAGGCGCGCAGCTGGGCACGCAGCCGTGCGACGGGGTCGTCGTCCGCCTTCGCGGCGGCCTCGGCCATCGCGTGGCCGAGCCGCTCGTAGCTGACCTCCATGGTCGCCCAGACCAGCTCGGTCTTGTCGGCGAAGTGACGGTAGATGCTCGGGGCGGCGACGCCCGCCTCGCGGGCCACCGCGCGCAGCGACAGCGCGTCCTCGCTGCCGACCTCCTCCAGCAGACGTTCGGTGGCCCGCAGGAGTTCCTCCCGCAGACGCTCGCCCTGCCCGCGCGGATTACGGGGCCGGGCGGCCGCACTCTCGCTCACTACCCTGGCCCTCCTTGGACTCGCCGATGCCCCGCCGGGGCGCGATCTGGTACGTGACCAGGGTTTCATACCGCGGGGGCAGGCCGTACCGGAGTGCGGCGGGGCGGCCGGTCAGCTGCCCATCGTCAGCCCCTCGGCGCGGGCGCCCCGGCTGAGCACCGCCTTGCGGATCGCCTTGCGGACGTCCGTATACCCGGAGGTCCGGGCGAGATTGCGCACCCGCAGCGGTGGTCCCAGCACGGCGAGCTGCGGGATGTACTCGGCCTCGGTCACCTTCCAGCGCTGCCCGGCCCGGTCGGGCGGCGCGAACCGGAAGCGGGCGACGGTGCCCCAGTTGCCCTCCGGTTTCGTCATGGCGCCGGAGATCTGGTCACCGAGGCCGTAGGCGACCCAGGTGCCGTTGACCTTCTCGTACGGCTGGGGGGTGTGCGCGTGGGTACCGATGATCAGGTCGATATCGGGGCGGCCGTTGGTCTGCGAGGCGGTGAGCGTGCGGGCGAGTTGCAGTTGCTGCTCGGTCGGCGCGGTCCGGTATTCCGTGCCCCAGTGCGGGCTGACGACCACGACGTCCGCACCGGCCCGGCGGGCCGCCCGCGCATCGTCGGTGATCTTCTTCGCGGTGAGCAGGTTCACCGTCCAGGGCGCGGACGCCGGGCGGCGCTTCCGGTCGGTGCCGTAGGTGTACGCGAGCTGGGCCACCCGCGCACCGCCGTCGGCCTGCAGCAGCGCCGGACGCGCCCCCTCGGCGGCGTTGCGCCCGGAGCCGACATGCCGCAGCCCGACCGTGTCCATGGCCTCCAGGGTGCGGGCCACGCCCGGGACACCCCGGTCCAGCATGTGATTGGAGGCGGTGGAGCAGGAGTCGTAGCCGGTCGCCTTCAGGGCGGTGGCGAGCTGCGGCGGCGCCTGGTAGACGGGGTAGCCGGTGAAGGGACCGGTCAGCGGGCCGAGCGGCGCCCCCAGATGACACAGCGCCAGGTCGGCATCCGAGATGACCGGCTTCACGCCCGCCAGCATGGGCCGGTAGTCGTAGCCCGCGTCCGGTGCGTCGTCCTGCGCCGTGCCGAGCACATCCGGGGAGGACGGGATGATGTCCCCGGCGGCGACCAGGGTGAACGGGCGGGCGGCCGCCGCCATGGGGGCGCCCGCGTGGCCGCGCGGCTTGGCCTTGGCGAGAGGCGGCCGGGTGCCGTTCGGGGCTGGGTGCGGGATGCTGGGCGGGCGGCCGCAGCCCATGGCCAGCGCGGCGACCAGGGCGACGGCCGCATACCGTGTGTACGCGCTCATGCCGGACACAGATACCACCGGTTTCCGCCGCAATTCGGCCCTTCCACCGCAGCGCCCGGCGCTCTCCCCCGTACGGCCCCCCGGCCACGCCGCTCCGTCGTACGCTGCCCGGATGGCGCACACCTCGCGCGGCACCTCGTACAGCACGTCGCACGGCACCTCGTACGACGCCCGGCATGACGACGGCCGCTTCCCCGCCGGACTGCCCGTGGTCGCGCAGATGGGGCGGACCGCGTCCGGGCGGGCCTGGCTCGACCGGCTGCCGGGCATCGTCCGCGAGATAGAGGAGCGTTGGGAGCTACGGCTCGGCGCGCCTGTTCACGGCGGCAGTTGCTCCTGGGTGGCACCCGCCGAGCTGCCCGACGGCGGCACCGCGGTCCTCAAGGTGACCTGGCCGCACCGCGAGGCCGACGGCGAGGCACCGGGCCTGCACGCCTGGGACGGCCATGGCGCCGTACGGCTGCACCGCTGGGACCGCGAGCGCGGCGCCCTGCTGATCGAACGGTGCGACCCCGGCACCCCGCTCGCCGACGCCCCGCTGCCGCCCGCCGAGCGGCTCACCCTCGCGGCCGGACTGCTGCACGACCTGTGGGCGGCGCCCGCACCGCCCGACGGCCACCTGGAACGGGTCGACGCGGTCTGCGCCGAGTGGGCCGACGTACTGCAGGACCGGATGCTGCGGCTACGCCCCGGCTACGACCCCGGGCTGGTCGCGCTCGGCGCCGACCTGCTGCGGCGCCTCCCGGCGACGGCCGCCCGTGAGGTCGTCGTACACGGCGACTTCAACCCCGGCAATGTGCTGGCGGCGCGGCGTCGCCCGTGGCTGGCCATCGACCCCAAGCCGATGGTCGGCGACCCGGCATACGACCCATGGCCGCTGCTGCTGCAGACCGACGACCCCTTCGCGTACCCGGATCCGCGCCCGGTGCTCCGCGAGCGGTATGCGCTGGTCGCCGAGGCGCTGGGCGAGGACCCGGCACGGCTGCTCGCCTGGTCGGTGGCGCGCGGCGTGGAGAGCGCCCTGTGGAGCGCCGATCACGACGATGTCGCGGGCGGCGCCGAGGAGTTGACGCAGGCTCAGATCCTTGCGGAACTGGCCGGACTGTGAGGGTGAGGGGGCGCCGTACGGGTGGACGACGCCTCGGCTGAGGCCGCATGAGCCTTCAGCCCACGTCTGCCGATGCCCGAGCCGACCCCGCATCTGCTGCGCGCGGTCCGCTCCGCGATGCGCGAACGCCCCGTGTGGGACGCCCGGATCCCGCTCGGCCCACTGGCCGAGGCCCAGCTGCCCAAGGTCGTCGTCAACGGAACCCGGGAGACCGCGCACCCCGACTACCGCGCGTTCAGCGGCGAGGCGCCGGCGGCCTGCGGCAAGTACGTCGCCCACACGATCGGCGCCCGCCATGCTCTTTTCGCCGCTCATCGCGCCGTTCCTCGACATGGGTGCGGGCCACGCCACTCGCCACCCGCGCCACCGACGCCATGAGTCCACCAGGACACGGAAGGTCCGCCACGGCGAACACCGGAGGCTATGCGACGGCAGCCCGTCGCTCCGCCGCCGTCGCCGAGGGGTCGTAGTCGTCGGCGACACCGGGCACCAGAACGACATCACCCTCGATGTGCCGGGTGCGCAGCGGCAGGATTTCCTGATACGCGGGCGAGTCGTACCAGGCGCGGCCCCGGTCCATGTCCGGGAACTCGATGACGATGACAAAGCCCGGCCAGTTTCCTTCCCTCACCTCGACCGTGGCGTTGTGCACGCGGAAGCGGCCGCCGAACGGGTCCAGGGTGGCCTGGATTTTTTCGAGGTAGACGGCGATGTCGGGGTGTGGTGCGGTCGCCGGGCGGAGGTGGGCGATGCCGAATGCGGGCATGGCGGTTGCCTTTCTCGTGGTGCGGTGGGTGGGGTGAGCACGGTGGTGCGGTGGGTGCACCTGGGCGGTGCGCCGATGGCCACGTTTCCAGCCGCCGCCGGAGGGGTCGATTACCCGCGAGGTCATCGCGGGCAGGCAGGCCACCGGCGGATGGTGCCGCTGGAGGCCGTACGGCGTGCGGCGCGGTCAGCGCTCCCGGGGCCCGGGACGCGACATCGGTCAAGGCGGTGGTGCTGCCACAGCGGTGACCGTCCCCGCCGCGGAGCCCGGCGCTCAGCCCAGTGCCGCCAGTTCCGTCCCGGCGAGCAGGAAGCCCCCGACCCCGAAGTCCGCGGTGGAGTCATAGGTGACCGGCCGGCCCGATTCCGGCCGGTCGCCGACGCCCTGGACATAGCCGAGGAAACCGTCAGGGTGCACGGCGGTGCCGGCCATGGCGTTCCAGGCGCGGGCGACGACGGGGCGGAAGGCGCCGCGCGGCACGAGCCCGGCACGCAGCGCATACGCCATCGCGTAGGTGAAGAACGCGGAGCCGCTGGTCTCCGGGCCCGGCAGATGTCCGGGGTCGGCGAGGTTCATGTTCCAGAACCCGTCGGAGCGCTGGACGGCGCGCAGCGCGTGGAGTTGGCTGACGAGCGTGGCGCGGTAGGCACGGGCCGGCGCGAAGGAGTCCGGCAGGACGGCGAGCACCTTGGCGTGCGCGCCCGCCACCCATCCGTTGCCGCGCGACCACAGAACGGGTCTGCCGCTCGGCGACGCGATGCCACCGGGCAGGAACCGCTTGTCCCGGTACCACAGGCCGCGCTGCGGATCGCGCAGCCCCGGACCGCCCTCGGCGTTCTTGGTGTGGGTGTACAGCGCGTGCATCGCATCCCAGTAGCCCCGGTCGTCACGCAGCGCGCCGAGCCGGGCGAACGGCGGCATCGCCATGTGCAGCGCGTCGGCCCACCACCAGTCGTCGTGCTGCTCGGCGGAGGTGTCGACCATGCGCCGCAGGGAGCCCTCGATGGCGGCGATCTTGGCCGGGTCGGGCGAGGCGTCCAGCGCGTACAGGTCGAGGTAGACCTGCCCCGCACAGTGGTCGTCGGCGTGCCGGGTGGTGACGCCGCTGTGCAGCCCGTAGGCATGCCGCTGCGCCCAGCCGCTCGCATAGGCCAGATAGCGCGGCTCTCGGGTGAGGCGGTGCAGGGCCATCAGCCCGCTGAAGAACGTCGCGCGGGCCCACTGGTTGTCGCCGGGATCGGCGTGCGCGCCGATCCAGTGGTCGGCGACCCGGCGCAGTACGGCGACGATCTCGGCGCGGGCCGGCGGCCGGTCGGCCGGCCGCCGGGCGGGCAGCGTGGTACCTGCCGCGAATGCGGCGCCCGTGGCAAGGAATTGGCGGCGTTCCATGAACACACCTCTCGACAGCGCGACCAGATATGTGAACGACGTTCTGACGCCTGATTCGATCGGGCCCATGGTGGCAGCGAACCGGGTGCCGCGGAAGGGGGGTTGAGGAGCGGACGGGTGGGGAGGAGCGGACAGGCGCCGAGGAACGAGGAGACGCTGAGGAACGGGTCGGACCACGGCGGTCACACCCCTCGGCCTGTCGCCGCGTACGCGGCAGCGGCTCACCCGTGCCCCGCGGGCCGCACCTCAGACCGTGCCGCCACCCGCCAGAAACCGCTCGACCGGCAGCGTCGCCGCCCCCAGCGCCACCGCGTCCGGGCCCAGCCGGCACAGCTCGATGGTGCTGCGCTCGTACGGATGGCGCAGCGCCTGGGCCGCCACCGCCTCGCGGATCTGCGGGAGCAGCCGGGCGCCGAGCAGCAGCCCGGCCCAGCCGCCGAGGATGATGCGCCGCGGGTTGAAGAGATTGACCAGGTTGGCGATGCCGGCGCCGAGGCAGCCGGCGGTCTCCTCCAGGACGCGGCGGGCCGCTGCGGAGTTGTCCGCGCCGGCGATGAGGGCGGCCAGCGCGGATTCCTCGTCGGCGCCGGGCGCGGGGCGGCCGCGGCGGGCCTGGTGGTAGCGGTCCAGGATCGCCTCGGCGCCGACGTACGCCTCCAGACAGCCACGGCCGCCGCAGCGGCAGCGTCGTCCGCCGACCTGGATGACGGTGTGCCCCCACTCCCCCGCGCTGCTGGTGGCGCCGCGGTAGAAGCTGCCGTTGGCGACGACGGCGGCGCCGACGCCAGAGCCGATCAGCGCGATCACGGCGTGGTCGGCGCCGCGGCCCGCGCCGAACCACATCTCGGCCTGGCCCAGCGTCGTGGCGCCGTTCGCGATATGCAGCGGGAGGCCGGTGCCGGGGTGGGTCGCGGTGCCCTTCCGCAGCAGCCGGCCGAGCGGCACCGCGTCCCAGGCGAAGGTCTGGCCGTGCACCAGTGCGCCGCCCTCGCTCACCCCCGACCGCTCGACGATCCCGGAGACCGCCACGCCGACGCCGAGAATGTCGGCCGGGTCGACGGCGGCGGCCGCGATCACCTCGTCCAGTCCGGCCAGAATCCGCTCCACCACCGGTCCGGCATCGTGACGCCCGCTCTCGAGGGGATGGTCGGCCGTGGCCCGCTCGCGCATCGCCAGGTCGTACAGCTCGACCCGGACCCTGGTCTCACCCACCTCCACGCCGATGACGCAGCGCCGGCCGGCATCGACCCGCAGTAAAATCCGCGGCCGCCCGCCATCGGAGTCGACCGCCCCGGCCTCCACCACCACGCCCTCGCCCAGGAGTTCGCCGACGACGGTGGAGACGGTGGTGACGCTCAGCCCCGTACGGGCACTGAGGTCCTGCCTGCTCAGCGGCCCGTCGAAATAGAGGGACCACAGCAGCACCGAACGGTTCCCGCGGCGCAGGTCCCCGGTCGTGGCGCCTCGCCGGTCAGCCACCACGGGCATCTCCTGTCCCTCAGCTCCCCGGTGTCACATAATTCGAGAGGCGTCAAAAGGGTGTCAAGAGGTCTGCGGGAAGCCGGAACCCGACGGCCGCCCCGCTCAGATCGCGCCGCCCCTGCCCTCCCAGTACGGCTCCCGTAGCCGCCGCTTGAACAGCTTCCCCGACTCGTCCCGCGGCAGCCGCTCCTCGAACACCACCGCCCTGGGCACCTTGTACCCGGCCAGCCGCCCGGCGACATGGGCCCGTACCACCTCGGCGCCGAGCACCACACCCGGTTCGGTCTGCAGATGGGCGGCGAGCACCTCCCCGAACTCCTCGTCCGGGATGCCGAACACCGCCGCGTCCCGCACCCCGTCGAGGGAGAGCAGGCAACCCTCGATCTCCGCCGGGTAGATGTTGACCCCGCCGGAGATGACCATGTCGTTGCGGCGGTCGCTGAGGTAGAGAAAGCCGTCCGCGTCGAGGTGCCCGATGTCGCCGATGGTGACGTATCCGGGGAGGCCCGGCGCTTCCATCGCGGCGCGCTCGGCCGGGTCGCCGAGGTAGGTGAACTGTGGCCAGTTGTCCGAGGGTTTGAGGTAGATATCGCCGGTGGCACCCGTCGGCACCGGCTCTCCGTCGGGTCCGATGACCGCGACTCCGCAGGTCCCCTCGGCCCGGCCGACCGTGCCGGGGTGGGCCAGCCACTCCGCACTGTCGCACCACGTCACGGCGCCGGTCTCGCTGCCCCCGTAGTACTCCCGCAGCACCGGTCCCAGCCAGTCGATCATGGCGTGTTTGATATGCGGCGGGCAGGGCGCAGCGGCATGCACCACCGAGGTGAGCGAGCTCAGGTCGTAGCGCTCGCGCACCTCCTTGGGCAGCCGCAGCAGCCGTACGAACATGGTGGGAACCACCTGCACCTGCTCGATCCGGTGCCGCTCGACCAGCCGCAGGAACTCCTCGGCGTCAAAGCGCGGCATCAACGTGATGTCCAGGCCGGCGGCGAGCGCGAGCACCGCGTGCTGGCTGGGCGAGGCGTGATAGAGCGGGGCGGGGATGAGCGTACGGCCACCTGGCGCGACGGCGAAGTACGTCAGAAAGGACTGCACCGCCTCGGCGATCCGGTCCTGCGGGACGGGTGAGCGCAGAACTCCCTTGGGGCGTCCGGTGGTTCCGGAGCTGTAGATGACGGTGGGGGGACGTTCCGCGGCGGCCTGCGACAGGGGCTCGTAGCCGGCCAGCCAGGAGTCCAGGAGGGGGTGCGCGCCGGTGACGGCCGGCCCGCCGATGCCGCAGGCGGCCGCGACTCCGGCGGGAACCGGGGCCTCGATGACCCGTACCCCGGCGGGAAGCACCGCGGTCACCGCGTCCACCATGTCCGTGTGCGCGAACACGACCTTGCTGCCGCTGTCGGTGAGCACATGCCGTAGATCGTCGTGCTTGAAATGCCAGTTGACGGGCACCGCGGAGGCACCCAGCAGGGCGGCTGCGGCGGTGATCTCGAGATAGGCCGGTTCGTTGCGCATCACGACGGCGATCCGGTCGCCCGGCACAACTCCCATACCGCGTAAGCCTGTTGCGATGCGTCCGGCACGTTCGAGCAGCTCGGGATAGCCGCGTTCATGACCGGCGGTGCGGATGGCGGGCGCGGTGGCGGACGGGGCGACGGTGTCGTCCATGGTGCCTCCCATGCGTGTCGGCGGCGCCCATTGAACAGGCAGCTCCGACGGGATTCCATACCGCCGGCGTGATGTCAGCACGTACGGCATTCCCGCACCCGGCCTCCCTTCCCCCTCTTACATCCGAGGTCTCCCCACGTCATCCCCGCGAAAGACCCTCAACTACGTGCCTCTTCCGCTGACTTGTTTTCCCTTTCCTCCGATGTTTGTCGCATCCGAGGTCTTCCGATCCCGGTGCCCGGCGCTGCACCATGCGGGGTGGCACAGGAGGCACACCCGGCCGGGCCTGCCGGCCCCACCGACCGAGGGAGCGAGCCATGTACAGCCGCACAAGACGCGCCCGGCTACTGGGCGTTGTGGGAGCACTGAGCGCCTTGCTCCTGACCGTCGGCACCCCCGTAGCAGCCGCCCCGAAACCCCCGCCCCGCCCCGCCGCCACCGGTCCCGGCACCAATCACGCCACCGACGACCCCTTCACCTCCGCGCGCACCTCCTGGTGGCGCCAGGACCGCTTCGGGATGTTCATCCACTTCGGGGCGTACTCCCACCTGGAGGGCGAGTACACCCAGCCCGACGGCACGGTCTGCCGTAACGCCGAGTGGATCAAGCGCGAGTGCAAGATCCCGAACGATGTGTACGAGAAGCAGGCCGCCACCTTCGACCCGGCCGACTTCGACGCCCAGGCGATCGTCAGGGCCGCCAAGGACGCCGGCCAGCGCTATATCGTCATCACCGCCAAGCACCACGACGGCTATGCGATGTGGCCCACCGAACAGAACACCTGGAATCTGCGCGACCACTCCTCCTTCGACCCGCACCGCGACATCCTCGCCGAGCTGAAGAAGGCCGCCGACGCCGCCGGCATCAAGCTCGGCTTCTACTACTCCATCTGGGACTGGCACGACCCCGACTTCGCCGACCCGGCGACCTTCCCGCGCTACAAGAAGCGGATGTACGGCCAGCTCAAAGAACTGGTCGACAACTACGACCCGGCGCTGCTGTGGTTCGACGGCGAGTGGGACGCCGACAACCCCACCAATAACTGGTCCCGCCAGGACGGCGCCGATCTGCAGGCGTATCTGCACGGTCTCAACCCCCGCCTGATCCTCAACAACCGCGTCGGCAAGCGCGATGTGGTCGACGGCGACTTCGGCACGCCCGAGCAGGAGATCCCCGCCGAGCCGGTCGACGGGCAGCTGTGGGAGAGCTGTATGACGCTCAACGACCACTGGGGCTTCGCCAAGTACGACACCCACTGGAAGTCGTCGGCCACCGTCGTCCGCAACCTTCTGGCCGTCGCCGGCCGCGGCGGCAACTATCTGCTCAACGTCGGCCCGGACAAACGCGGCCGCATTCCACAGCCGTCCGTGGACCGGCTGCGCGAGGCCGGCCGGTGGCTGAGCTCACACGGCCAGGGCGGCGCGGTGTACGGGGCCGGGCACACCGGTCTGGTCGCGGAACCGTCATGGGGCACGGTCTCGCGGCGGGGCAATGAGCTGTACGCCTCCGTGACGTCCTGGCCCGAGGCAGGCCGGCCCCTGCACCTGACCGCGAAGGGCTCCTTCACCATCACCGCGGCGGAGGTACTGGGCAGCCCCCAGCAGGTCAAGGTCACCCCCGCCGGAGACGGCTACGACCTCACCCCGTCCGGCGCAGCCACCGGCCCCCTGGCAAGCGTCATCCGCCTCACCATCAAGCCCCCGCCGGCCGCACCCATCGGCACCGGCACCGGCCTGACGGCCCAGAGCTGGGCGAACGACTCCTTCACCGGTCCGCCCGCGGTGACGACCGTCGACCCGACCGTGAACAAGTCCTACCGCTTCGACGGTTCCCCGGACCCCAAGATCCCCGCCGACCACTTCAGCACCCGCTGGACCGGCACCATCCAGCCGCGCTTCGACGAGACGTACACCTTCACCACCGTCTCCGACGACACCGTACGGCTGTGGATCGACGGCAAGCCCGTGATCGACAGCACCACGCCGCACGGACCGAAGGTCGACAAGGGCACCGTCACCCTCAAGGCCGGCCACCGCCACAGCATCCGGATCGACTACACGGAGGGCACCGGCGAGGCCCATATGAAGCTGCTGTGGTCCAGCCCCAGCCGGCCTCAGCAGATCGTGCCGCAACGCCGGCTCTACGCCGACTGACCGCGGAGGATCCGCAACCTCCGGAAATAAATCTCGCCCATTGGCCCGATCGGGTCACCGGCGCACGGCGGGACGGGTCCACGCCCGCTCGCCGTGCGCCGTCACCCCGCACTGTCAGTGCCCCCTCCTATCCTCGGGGAGCATGAACCATGACGAGATCCTGCGTACGCATGGCCAGGCCATCGAGCTCTTCGGGAGCCGGGTCCATGCCGTCCGTGACGACCAGTGGGACGACCCCACACCGTGCACGGAATGGTCGGTGCGCGATCTGGTGAACCACCTCACGGCCGAGCAGCTGTGGGTGCCCCGCCTGGTGCGGGACGGCGCCACGATCGCGCAGGTGGGCACGGATTTCGACGGCGATCAGCTGGGCGTCGACCCCGCCTCGGTCTGGGACCGGGCGGCGGTGGCCGCGGTGGCGGCGTTCAGCGAACCGAGCGCGCTCAGCCGCACCGTCCATCTGTCCTACGGGTCCAGCCCGGCCGATGCCTACTGCGCCCAGATGATGGCCGACGCCGTGGTGCACGCCTGGGATCTCTCCCGCGCGATCGGCGCCGATGAGCAGCTGCCGGAGCATCTGGCGACGGCGGCCCTGCGCGAGGTCGAGCCGTACGCCCCGGGCCTCGGCGCCTCCGGGCTCTTCGCCCCCGCGATCGAGTCCCCGGCGGACGCCGACGACCTCACCCGGCTGCTGGGCCTGCTGGGCCGCCGGGCCTGACACCGTCGGTACGACGAGGAGCGGCTGCCTCCTGGCGCCGCTCCCGTCCGTCCGTTCGTGTCATCCGCCGTGACAATGCGGCCGGACGACGCCGCGCATCAGTCGATGCCGCGGAAGATGTACGGCTCGGCGGGGTCGTCGTCACAGCCGGCGAGGCGCACCGGGGCACAGCGGTCCCAGACCTCGAGGTTACGGACTTCCTTGATGCGGCCTGGCCGGTCACCTTGCTTCGACCGGGGCTGCCTGTACTGAGCCTTGTGCAGTGCCACCACTCACTCCTTCATTGAGGTAACGGTCCGACGCGGTGGCGCCTTGTTCACAAACCGGGAGGTCGGCCAGGGTTTGTGGCGGTCCCGCGACGGGCCAATGGTGTTGGCGTCTCCCAGAAGGGTCGTCCGTCAACCACCAGCGTATCGACGTCCCGCGCGGTGCGCTCGGCATTTTCCGGCGATCCGGGGACGTCGTCGGACGGCGCAAACGGCGCCCTCCGGTTGCCGAATATGTCCGGCTTCGTAGGCTTGGCGTCATCCGGTAGGTGAGCGAGTACCGGCAGCCGCGCGCCTTTCCCTCAGGTGCGCGGCTGCCGGTGCTACGCATGGCGGGTGGAATGGTTCGCGGATCCCGGGTACTGGCTCGGACGGCTTGTCTTTCAGCGGATGCTGGCGGTGCTGTATGTCGTCGCGTTTGTCGCAGCGGCTCGGCAGTTCCGGGCACTGATCGGGGCGCGGGGGATGCTGCCGGTGCCCGAGTTCGTGGCGCGGGTGCCGTTCCGGGCCTCGCCCTCGGTCTTTCAGCTCCACTACTCGGACCGGTTCTTCGCGCTGTGGGCATGGGGCGGGGCGCTGCTGGCGGCGGCCGTGGCGGCGGGGGCGGCGGATGCCGTGCCGTTGTGGGCGTCGATGGTGATGTGGCTGGTGCTGTGGGCGATGTATCTGTCCATCGTCAATGTGGGGCAGACCTGGTACAGCTTCGGCTGGGAGTCGCTGCTGCTGGAGACGGGCATGCTCGCCGTCTTTCTGGGCAACGCCGCTACCGCTCCCCCGGTCCCGGTCCTGTACCTGCTGCGCTGGGTGCTGTTCCGGGTGGAATTCGGGGCCGGGCTGATCAAGATCCGCGGCGACAGCTGCTGGCGCGACCTGACCTGCCTCTACTACCACCACGAGACCCAGCCGATGCCCGGTCCGCTGAGCTGGTTCTTCCACCATCTGCCCAAACCCCTGCACCGGGTGGAGGTCGCCGCGAACCATGTGGCGCAACTCGGGCTTCCGGTACTGCTGTTCACGCCTCAGCCGGTGGCGGGATGGGCCGCGTTCGCGATGGTCGTCACCCAGTTGTGGCTGGTGCTGTCGGGCAACTTCGCCTGGCTGAACTGGCTCACCATCACACTGGCCCTGTCGGCCGTCCCCCCCTCGTGGTGGCACCCGTCCTCGGCGCCCGCCGCGCCCCCGGTGTGGTTCGAGGCCCTCGTCATCGCGGCCACCGTGCTCGTCCTCCTGCTCAGCTACCGCCCGGCGCGCAATCTGCTGAGCCGGCAGCAGCGCATGAACACGTCGTACGAATCGCTGCATCTGGTCAATTCCTATGGCGCGTTCGGCAGTATCACGCGGGTGCGCCGGGAGATCGTGGTGGAGGGGACGGCCGATGCGGTGACCGGACCCGGGACGACCTGGCTCGCGTACGAGTTCCGCGGCAAGCCGGGTGATGTCCGGCGGCTGCCGCGCCCGTACGCGCCGTATCACCTGCGGCTGGACTGGCTGATGTGGTTCGCGGCGCTCTCCCCGGCCTATGCACGGGCGTGGTTTGTGCCGTTCGTGCAGCGGCTGCTGGAGAACGACCGCGACACGCTGCGTCTGCTGCGGACCAATCCGTTCCCCGACGTCCCGCCGGCGCGGGTGCGGGCCCGGATCTTCCGGTACCGCTTCACGACATGGCGGGAGTTGCGCGAGACCGGGGCCTGGTGGCACCGGAGTGAGGAGCGGGACTTCCTGCCGCCTATGGCGTTGTCGCCACTGCCGCCGACGCCTCCGCCGCCGTCATCTCGGCGCGGAAGGCGATGACCATGTCCCGGGCATGCCGTAGCCCGATGCGTCCGAAGTCCCTTTCCAGCTTGGCGAGTTCGGCGAGCGTCTCGACCCGGCCGCTTCCCAGGCGGGCGCGGGACTTGACCAGACCCAGGCGGGAGAGGGCGACGCCGCGTGGCTCGTGCATATCGCTGAATTCCGCCAGGGCGAGGGCGTAGGTGTCGCGCGCCGCCTCGTAATGTCCGGCGCGGTAGTGGACGTTGGCGCGCATCTTGTGGTTGTAGGCGAGCGCACTCGCCAGGTCCATGGTGCGGCAGATGGTCTCGGCCTCGGAGAGCAGGTCCAGCGCGCGGTCCGCGTCGCCCTGTACGGACAGGACGTCGGCCACGCCGCGCAGCGACCAGGCACGGCCCCGGGCGTCGTCGGCCTCGGTGGCTATCCGGACGGATTCCTCGAACAGCTCGAGGGCCTTGTCGTAGCCGCCGGTGTTGCGGTGCATCTGGGCGATGCCGGACATCGCCCAGACCATATGGCGGGGCTCGCCGTGCGCCCGGCCCTCTTCGAGGAGGCGTTCGTGGAGTTCGGCGACCGCGGCGTAGTCGCCCTGGATGCGGCCGGTCTCGGCGAGTCCGGCCAGGGAGTAGCCGTGGGCCAGGCGGTCGCCGCTGCCCGCGGCCAGCTCCACGGCATGGGTGAGCAGCCGGCGGGCGAGCGGAAGCGTGCCGCACTGGCGGGCGAGGGTGCCGCCGCTCCACAGGGCCCATGACATGGCGGCCGCGTCGCCCGCGTCGCGTGCGCTGCGGTAGCTGTCCCGCCAGGCGGTGCCGGCGTCGCTCACCCGGCCCAGCCGCCGGTTGGCCTCGGCGACCGCCAGCGCGGCGCGGGCCCGCTCCAGCGCCGTGGCCGCGCCGGCCTGTGCTCGTCTCGCCGTGGCCAGCACCTCCTCGTACGAGGAGTTCACACCCAGTGCCGAGCCCAGTTCGCCCTGATATTCCGGGGCGAATGCCTTGCCGTACATATATTCGTGGCCTCTCGCTCATCTCCGTGCATTGATCACGAAACTACGAGGAGTGCGGGGTCCGGCGAATCAACCCGTGTAGGGGTTTGTGCCGTACGACTGGAGTGCTACGCCAGGGGCGAGCGTCATCACCTGGGTGTACGGGGACGTCAGGGTTCGGCGACCGGCCACACTCCTCACGGCCGTTGCGCGCTATGCAATGCGAGTTGCAACTCTTGCCTTGACGAACGGCACGGGCCACCCTGGCTGCCACATCCGCGATCCGCGATCACCGAAGCCGAGGTGTGGCATGAGCGCAGGACGAGGCATATGGACCGGAAGAGGGGCAGGCGTCGGCCGTCGGCAATTCATGGGCATCGCCGCGGTCGGGGTGGCGGGGCTCGTGGTCAGGGACGCGGCCCCCGCCCCGGACCGGCGGCACCGCAGCGGACGCCACCCGCGTGCCGAGCGGCCGCTCTTCCTGGGGACGTACACCTCGAAGGAGGGCGGCGGCACCGGCGTCGGGCTGGCGTCGTACGACCCCACCAATGGCCTCATCACCGCGACCGGAGTGGTGGCGGGCATAGCCGATCCCTCCTATCTGACGCTCCCGCCGTCCCGCCGCACCGTCTATACGGTCGATGAGCAGGAGGCGGGCGGCGTCACCGCCCTCGCGCTGCCGCCCGGTGGTGCGCCGCCCAAGGTGCTGGGCACACAGTCGACCGGCGGCGCCGGGCCCTGTCATCTGTCGGTGCATCCCAGCGGGCGCTGGCTGCTCAGCGCCAACTACCTCTCCGGCAGCGTGGCCGTGCATCCGATCGCCCCGGAGAGCGGCGCTCTGGGGGCGCGAACGGACCTGGTCACCCACTCCAGTCCAGCGCCCGGACCGGGCCAGGACGGGCCGCATGCGCACCAGATCATCACCAGCCCCGACCGCCGCCATGTGCTCGCCGTCGACCTCGGCAACGACACGGTGTACACGTACCGGCTGGACGAGAGCGCCGGCCGGCTCACCCAGGTGGCGTATGCCGCGCTGCGGCCGGGCGCCGGTCCCCGGCACCTGACCTTCCACCCCTCCGGCGCGTTCGCCTATCTGGCGAACGAGGTCGACAACACCGTGGTGGTCTGCGGATACGAGCGGCGGAGCGGACGACTGACGCCCGGTGCACCGCAGTCGACCGGGACCGGCGCGGGCACCAGCTACCCGGCGCAGATTCTGGTCACCCGGAACGGCCGCTTCGCCTATCTCGCCAATCGCGGGCACAACAGCCTCACGCGCTACGCCGTGGAGGCGGCCGGAGCGCGGTTGCGGCTGCTGGACACGGTGCCGGTGGGCGGGGACTTTCCGCGTCAGATCGCGTTCTCGCCGGACGAGCGGCTGCTGTTCGCGGCGAACCAGAAGTCCGGGTCGGTGACGGTGTTCTCGGTGGACGGAGAGACGGGGGCACTGGGGAGGGTGGGCGAGCCGTTCGCCGCACCGATGGCGGTGTGTGTCCTGCCGTTGTGAGCCGCGGGCCCGCCGGAACGGAGGCGTCCGGCGAGCGGGTGAGGACGGCCGGCCGGCGGGGTGAAACACTACGGCCGCGGGTGAAACACTCCCGCAACAGCGCTGCACGGTTGGCGCGTTAGCGTCGGCCCCCATGAGCACGGTGAGCACGGGAACGGCGCAGGACGACGCCACATCCGCGGACGGGACAGCGGCGGCCCAGGACGGTCTGCGGCAGGGCCTCAAGCGCCGCCATATGCAGCTGATCGCGCTGGGCGGGGTCATCGGGGCCGGGCTGTTCGTCGGCAGCGGTGTGGTCGTACGCTCCACCGGGCCCGCCGCCGTGCTGTCCTTCCTGGCGGCCGGTGTCCTGACCGTACTGATCATGCGGATGCTGGCCGAGATGACCGTGGCCCGCCCGGCACTCGGCTCGTTCTACGCCCATGTCCGCGAGACCCTCGGGCTCCGGGCGGGGTTCACGGTCGGCTGGCTGTACTGGTACTTCTTTGTGATCGTGGTCGCCGTCGAGGCGGTGGCGGGCGGCCGGATCATTCAACTGTGGCTTCCCGGTGTCCCGTTGTGGGCGGTCAGCCTGGTTCTCATGACGCTGCTGACCGCGAGCAACATGGTCTCGGCGCGCTCCTACGGCGAGTTCGAGTACTGGTTCTCGTCGATCAAGGTCGTGGCGATCGTCGTGTTCCTCTTCCTCGGCGCGCTGTACGTACTGGGGCTGTGGCCGGACGCCCGTGGCGGGCTGGGCAATCTGACCGCGCACGGCGGTTTCGCGCCGGAGGGGGCGGGTGCGGTGCTGGCCGCCGTCGTGCCCTGCATCGGCTTCTTCACCGGCGCGGAGATCGTGACCATCGCGGCCGCCGAGTCGGTGGAGCCGGAACGGGCGGTGGCTGACGCGATCCGCTCCATCGTGCTGCGTGTGGTGGGTTTCTACGTGCTGTCCATCTTTCTGGTGGTTGCGGTGGTTCCCTGGACCTCGAAGGCGATCGAGGTGAGTCCCTACGCCGCGGTGCTGGACCGGCTGGCGGTGCCCGCGGCCGGAACGGTCATGAACGCCCTGGTGCTGATCGCCGTGCTGTCCTGCCTGAATTCCGCGCTGTACACCTCGTCCCGGATGCTGTTCGCGCTCACCCGTAACGGGGACGCGCCGCGCGGCTTCACCAAAGTGAGCGGGAGCGGAGTGCCGCGGCGGGCACTGCTCGCGGGGACAACGGTCGGTTATCTGTCGGTGATCGCGGCCTGGATTTCGCCCGATGTCGTCTTCTCCTTCCTCATCAACTCCTATGGCGCCATTGCCTTGTTCGTCTATCTGGCGATCGCCGTCGCCCAGGTGCGGCTGCGGCGCAAGCTGGAGCGGACCGAGCCGGAACGGCTGACGCTGCGGATGTGGCTGTTCCCCTGGCTCAGCTGGGTGACCATCGCGCTGATGGCCCTGGTGATCGGGGCGATGGCGTTTCTGCCGGACAGCCGCGCGCAGTTCTGGCTGAGCCTGCTGACGGTGGCCGTGGTGCTGGCCGCGTACGAAATACGGCGCCGACGGGCATAAAGGTCGCGGCGCCTGCACCTACGCCGGCGGACGTGTAATGCGGGCAGGCCGTCCGCGGCGCCACGGACGGCCTGCATTCCCCTCGGCCGCATTACCCCCGGCCGAATCCTCCGGTCCGAACCCGGAGTTCCCGGATTTCGGTCAGTTCCCGGAAGTCGGTCAGTTGACGCCGGAGCGCCGTACGGCAAGTCGCATACCCGGGTAAATGATATCCGGGTCCGCGCCGATCACCTGACGGTTCAGCCGGTAGAATTCTTGCCAGCGCCATCCGTGTACGGAGGCGATGCCGCTGACCGTGTCGCCCGGGTTCACGATGACGGAATCGCCGGTACTCCGATGGCGTGCCGCTTTCCACCGCTTCTCCGGGGACGGTGCGGCGTGCGGGGCCGTGGTGCGCGGAGTGGTCGTGCCCGGTGTCGTGGTCCGTGGGGTTGTCGTTCGTGGGGTCGTGGTCCGCGGCGTGGCCGACCCCCGCAGGCCCAGCGAGGCCGAGCAGGCGGGCCAGGCGCCCCACCCCTGCCGGGCCAGCACCCGTTCGGCCACCTGGATCTGCTGCAGCCGACTCGCCCGCGCCGCCCGTGCCGCGTAGCTGCCGCCGCCGAACGAGTGCCAGGTGCGGTGGGCGAACTGCAGTCCGCCGGAGAATCCGTTCCCGGTGTCGGCGTGCCAGTTGCCGCCGCTCTCGCACCCGGCCAGGCGGTCCCACGTCCCGTTGCTGACCGCGTCCGCCGACCCCTCGGCCGCCACGTTCAGCGCGCCGGCCGCCAGGAGGACCGCGGCCGCCGTGACACCCCGCATCCCACGGCCCCGGTATTCACCCCGGCCCGCGGATTCCGCTGCCTTTCCCGGTGCCTTTTCCGCTGCCTTTTTCGCTGCCGGTTCCGATACCTGAGTAAATTCCATTACTTGCTCCCGTCGCTCGCCGCGCAGTTACCTGGCGGCCATTCAGGAAACGTGGCACTCTGTCACGTATCGCCCTTGCGTTGCCTCGTACTGCCCTGTGCAGCGAATTCCGCGAGGTGCCATGAATTCGACGGGTCAGACACAACCACGCCCGGAGTTCGCATCGACAGAGCGCGCGGTAGCGCCTTCGCCGTCGGCCTTGCCCCCTTGCCGCCACATCGGGGACAGGAGCCGTCGCATGGCACACCCGTAGGGCGGGTAGGGGCGCACCCTTCATGCCGGAGGCACGTGAACCCCCGGTTTACCGACCGCCCGTTCCCCTCCGGGGTGTCCGCCGGGCGCACTCGTGGGACTCGGTGCACACGCGCGGCGCAGGTCCGCACGCACCGCGCACGGCCCCTTTCGGCCGTGCCGCGCTCACCCGGCGTCGCCCGGCATGACGTACTGCCGTAGCAGATCGCGCAGTTCCGCCTCGAACTCGTCGTAGCGGACGCGGAGTTCGGCACCCGGCCAATGACCTGGCAGCAGGGGGTCCGGGAGCAGTGGGTCGGTCAGGAGATGGCGCAGCATCGCCGCCGAGACCGTGAAGCGTTCCGCGGGAGTGGCGGCCCCGTCAAGAGCGGCCAGCAGGGCGCGCGCCCGCGCCGACCAGCCGGGCAGATCCCACAGCGTGCGCGCCAGCGCCGCCGGGTCGTCGTCCGGGGTGCCGGTCAGCAGGGTGCACTGCTCGGTGACGACGGCCGGGCGGGGCCGTTCGAGGTTGCCGGGCCGCAGCCAGGTGCCCTCCCGCAGCTCGGCCAGCCGCAGCGCCGCCATCGCCTGCCGCAGCGCGGTGCGCTCGGCGGCCGGCCGGCGGTCGACGCTGACCACGGCGATCTCCCAGTCACCGTTCCAGGGCCGGGTCCTGGGCGACCGGCTCTCGTCCTGCCGGGCCTGACGGGCCAGCAGCCGGTCGGTGAGCTCGTACGAACCGTCGCGCTGGCGCAGGTCGCCGGCGGCCACCATCCGCGAGAGCGCGACCCGGATGGTGCCCTCGGCGGTGCCGAAGAGTTCGCCGACCCGGACCAGGGCACGCGCGGGCATGCGGGGCGGGTGGTGCCCGAGGAGGGTGCTCAGCACGATGGAGCGGGCGGTGAGCGGCCGCAGCGCGAGGGAGTCGTCGTTCATATGTGCCCGGGATTCTAGCCACGGCACGGCGCCATCCCTTTGCTCCGGTCTTACACTCTTCCCGCGAGTGTTCTGAATCTGTAACGTCAAGGGTATGACCGTCACTCACGAAGTCCTGAATCAGGCCCCGCCGCTGACCGGGTTCAGCACGGCGGACGAACCGGCCCTGCTGGAGGCGCTGCGCCGGGAAGGCGCCGAGTGGGGCGAGCCGGAGGTGACCGCGCTGGGGGCGCTCGCCGGTACGCAGGCGGTACAGGACCAGGCGCGCTGGGCCGAGGAGCAGCCGCCGCGCCTGCACACCCACGACCGCTACGGGCACCGCGTCGACGAGGTCGAGTTCCATCCGGCCTGGCATCAGCTGATGACCGTGGCGGTGGAGCACGGTCTGCACGGCGCGCCCTGGACCGACGACCGCCCCGGGGCGCATCTGGTGCGCGCCGCGAAGTTCTACGTCTGGTCGCAGGCCGAGCCGGGGCACGGCTGCCCGATCTCGATGACCTACGCCGCCGTCCCCGCGCTGCGCGCCGCCCCGGACCTCGCCGGGCAGTACGAGCCGCTGCTCGCGGCCCGTACCTACGACTTCGGTCTCCGGCCGCCGCTGACCAAGTCCGGCCTGATCGCGGGCATGTCGATGACGGAGAAGCAGGGCGGCTCCGACGTGCGGGCCAACACCACGCGTGCGGTGCCCGCCGCCGACGGCACCTACCGCATCACCGGCCACAAGTGGTTCACCTCCGCGCCGATGAGCGATGTGTTCCTGGCGCTGGCGCAGACGGCGGAGGGGCTGACCTGCTTCCTGGTGCCGCGGGTGCTGCCGGACGGCACGCTCAACGGCATGCGGCTGATGCGGCTCAAGGACAAGCTGGGCAACCGCTCCAACGCCTCCTCCGAGATCGAGTACGACGAGGCGGTGGCGTGGCCGGTCGGTGAGCCGGGCCGTGGGGTGCGGACCATCGTCGAGATGGTGAACATGACCCGGCTGGACTGTGTGCTCGGTTCGGCGGCCGGGATGCGGGCGGGGCTGCGGCAGGCGCTGCATCACACCGCCCATCGGCGGGCGTTCGGGCGGGCGCTGGACCAGCAGCCGCTGATGCGTTCGGTGCTGGCCGATCTCGCGATCGAGTCGGAGGCGGCGACGCTGCTGGCGATGCGGCTGGCGGCGGCGGTGGACCGGGCGCAGGCCGGTGACGCCGGGGAGGCGGCGCTGCGCCGGCTGGCGCTGGCGGCGGGCAAGTACTGGGTGTGCAAGCGGGGCAGTACGCATGCGGCGGAGGCGCTGGAGTGCCTGGGCGGCAACGGCTATGTCGAGGAGTCCGGCATGCCGCGGCTGTACCGGGAGGCGCCGCTGCTGTCGATCTGGGAGGGCTCGGGGAACGTCGCGGCGCTCGACGTCCTGCGGGCGCTGGGCAAGGAGCCGGCCGCGCTGGACGCCTTCTTCGCCGAGGTGGACGCCGCCGCGGGCGCCGACCGGCGGCTGGACGCGGCGGTGGCCGGGATCCGCGGGATGCTCGGCGGACTGGCCGTTGCGGAGCGGGCCCAGCTGATGGCACGGACCCTGGCGGAGCGGATGGCGCTCGTACTCCAGGGATCGCTGCTGGTGCGCTACAGCCACCCCGCCGTGGCCGACGCGTTCTGTGCCTCGCGGCTCGGCGGGGAGTGGGGCCATGCCTTCGGCACGCTGCCCACCGGCGTCGATCTGGGGGCGGTGCTGGAGCGCGCCCAGCTCAAGGGCCCGGCTGCGGCGCGGGGCGCGGCCTGATGTCCGTACGGGTGGAGCGTACGGGGCCGGTCACGACGGTGGTGCTGTCGCGGCCGGCCGCTCGCAATGCCGTGGACGGCGCGACGGCTCGCCAACTTGCCGATGCCTTCCGGGAGTTCGAGGCGGATGACGGGGCGAGCGTCGCGGTGCTGTGGGGCGAGGGCGGCACGTTCTGCGCCGGCGCGGACCTCAAGGCGATCGGCACCGAAGGCGGCAACCGCGTCGCGCCGGACGGCGACGGCCCGATGGGGCCGACCCGGCTGCGGCTGAGCAAGCCCGTGATCGCGGCGGTCGCCGGCCATGCCGTGGCCGGCGGTCTGGAGCTGGCGCTCTGGTGCGATCTGCGGGTGGCGGAGGAGGATGCGGTCTTCGGGGTGTTCTGCCGACGCTGGGGGGTGCCGCTGATCGACGGCGGTACGGTGCGGCTGCCCCGGCTGATCGGGGCGAGCCGGGCGCTGGATCTGGTCCTGACGGGCCGCCCGGTCCCGGCCGGCGAGGCGCTGGCCATCGGCCTGGCGAACCGTGTGGTGCCGGCCGGCACGGCCCGCGTGGAGGCGGAGCTGCTGGCGGCGGAGATCGCCCGCTTCCCGCAGGCGTGCCTGCGCAGCGATCGCGCCTCCCTGCTGGATCAGGAGGGCAAGGACGAGGAATCGGCGATGGCCGGTGAACTCCGTTACGGACAAGAGGTGCTGTCGCAGGGGCTGGAGGGCGCGGCGCGGTTCGCGGCGGGCGCGGGGCGGCACGGGGAGCCGGACCGGCGCTGATCTGCTGCTCAGGAGGGCGCCGCGATGCCCGCCGTCCCCGCGCGCCACGGCCGGGCAGCCGCGACGCGGCCGGTGAACGGTGTGCCGGATCGGCCGGTGACCGCGGGCGTTCAGGACCGTGGGCGCCGGCCGCCGAATGCCGCCAGCGTCCGTTCGAGCATCGGCATCGCCCGGACCACCCGGCGGGAGCGGATCAGCGCGTCCCAGGCGGGCTCGCATTTCTTCCAGCCGCCGGCGTAGGCGAGGTGCCGTAGCCGTTCATGCGGCCCCGGCTGGGACGCCGCGCCGCGCCAGATGTTCGACCAGCGGTAGAAGTCCCGGTAGGCGCGCCAGTAGCCGTCCTCCAGTTGGCGCGCCGTCATCCCCTTGGGCCGGTAGACGACGTGGCGGGTGTCGTAGAGGTCCCAGTCGCGGTGGACGATCCGGTCCTCGGACTCCAGCTGCTTCCACAGGCCGGTCGTCGGGTACGGCGTCATGATGTGGAACGTCGCCGTCTCGATGCCTTGCCCGACGGCCCATTCCACCGTGCGGTCGAACACGTCCGGACCGTCCTGGTCCAGCCCGAAGACGAAGCTGGCATTCACCATGACGCCGGCGTCGTGCAGGCGCCGTACGACGGCCGCGTAGTCCCGGCCGATGTTCTGGTCCTTCCGCCGCTCGGCGAGATTCTCCCCGTTGACGGTCTCGAAGCCCACGAACAGGCTGCGCAGCCCCGCGTCCACGGCCCGCTCCAGCAGCTTCGGTTCCAGCACGGACTTCACCGTGCCGGCCGCCTGCCACAGCCGCCCCATCCCGGCCATCCCGTCGAACAGCGCCTCCGCGAAACGCCGGTTGCCCAGCAGATGGTCATCGAGAAAGTACAGATGCCGGCCGGGAAGCCGCTCGATCTCCGCCAGGGCGTCGTCGACAGCCTGGGTGTAGAAGGACTTGCCGCCCTCGAAGAAGGCGTCCTTGTAGCAGAAGTCGCAGTGGTGCGGGCAGCCGCGCGACACCACGATCGAGTTGGGCACGAGGTACAGCTGACGTTTGATCAGATCGCGCCGCACCGGAGGCAGTCCGGCCAGGGTCCGCAGCCGGGAATCGTAGCGACGGGCCGGTACACCGTCCCGGAAGTCCTTGAGGAACAGCGGCCAGGTGTCCTCCCCCGGCCCGGTGAAGAGGGTGTCGGCATGCGCCTCGGCCTCCTGCGGAAGTGAGGTCACATGCAGGCCCCCCATGGCCACATGGACGCCCCGTGCCCGGAAGTGGTCGGCTATCTCGTAGCTGCGCCGGGCCGAGGTGATGTACGGCTGGACCACCAGCAGGTCGGGGGTCTCCAATGCCTCGATGTCGACCCGCTCCACATGCTCGTCGTACAGCTTCACCTCGTCATCCGGATCCAGGTAACCGGCGAGGGTCGCGAGACCCAGAGGCGGAAAGAGCGAGTACTTGACGGGCCGGAACAGCGGGCTGGTCGCCTCGGTCAGGGCAGGCAGGATCATCGTTACGCGCATGACTGGCCAGACTTCGGCGCGGGCGGGCCGGTTCCGTTGCCGAGCGAACGATCGTTTTGCGCGTTTGGGTGAAACTCTTGAGCGTTTGCGGGTCCTCGTGCCCTCGCTCGGCTTCACCGGGGTCAACTTCTGGTTCGGCGGTACGGCCGGTCCGCTCACCGCCGACGCACCGGCGAGCGTGACGGTGCACGAGAGGTCCGATGGAACGGCCGTCATCGGCGTCAGCGACCCGATGCGCGCCCGGACCGCACTGAAGCTGACGTGGAACCGGCCGGTCGCGGCGGTCCTGTCCAGGCCGCCGACGGTCGCCTCCGCCACCACCGGAGCCTCCCTCGCCCTCACCTTCGGCGATCCCACGGCCACCGGAGGGGTCAGCCAGAACGTTACGGTGCGGCTGGGCCCGATCCCGTAGCCGGCGGGCTTGCCACGCTCCCGCCACAGGATGCCCGCACCCGCAACTCGGGCAGCAGATCGAGGTGTTGACGAGGCGCCATCGAGGGTGTCGCCTCGGTTCCGGGGTCCGCGGCCTCGGCGATACGGGTCAGCAGCAGCCGCGCCGCCATCGCCCCGACCGCCCGCTTGGGGGGTGTCACCGCCGTCAGCGGCACCTCCGCGAGCGAGGCCACCTCGTCGTCGTACGCGACCACCGCCAGGTCCTGCGGAACCCGGACCCCGCGCTCGCGCAGCCGCGCCACCAGCGCGAGGGCGTCCGCATCGCTGTGCACCAGCGCGGCGGTCACCCCGTCACCGGCGATCGCGGCGGCCAGCTGCTCCAGCGTCTGCTCCAGCCGCTCGGCGCCGCTCGCCGAGGGGCGGGTCACCAGCTCCGGGACGGGCTCCGCCGCCGGCCTCAACGACCGCACCGCCGCGTGGAAGCCGTCCCGGATCCGGCCCGCATGCACGCTGTCCTGCACCGCGAGGGCGATCCGCCGGTGCCCCAGACCGGTCAGGTGCCGGACCGCCATCGCCGCGCCGTGGGCCCGGTCCGTACCCACCCGGTCCAGCTCCGCCGCGGGGCTGCCCGGTGCCACCCATCGCTCCACGAGCACCACGGGCGCGGCGCCGGTCAGCAGCCGCTCCTGCCGTGCGGCGGAGGGCACCCCGTCCTGCCAACTGGGCGCCAGGAGCAGTCCGTTGGCCCCGGCACCGAGCAGTCGCTCGATCTGTGCGGCGTCTTCCGCCGGCCGGTAGCCTGTCAGGCCGAGCAGCAGTCGGCCGCCCCGCTCCTCCACCGTTTCGCGGGCGCCGCGGACCACGTCACCGAAAAAGCGGTCGACGGTCGGGACGACCATGCCCACCACCGGCGCCGCGGGTTGCGGCGCGGCCGACGGCGAGTCCGGCGCCGTCGCCCCTCCGGGCCACAGCACGGCGCCGTGCCGGCGCACCAACACCCCGCGCTCCGACAGCGTTTCCACGTCCCGTCGCACCGTGACGACGGACACCCCCAGCTCCGCCGCCAGGTCCGCCACCCGCAGGCTGCCGCGTTCCCGCACCAGCGCGACCACCCGTTCGTGACGCCGGTCGACATGCATCCGCATGGTGTCCCCGCCCCGGTTCTCTCCCGTTCCCGTCCTGGTCAGGGCAGTGTACGCAGCGCCCGTCGGGGGCTTTCTTGAACGTGTTCAATTCTGCGCGTACTGTCGGCCCCGGAACGTCCGGACCGTTGTGGAAGGGGGACGTGGTGACCGTATTGGTCCATCTCATCGTCATGCTCGGGATGTTCGTGGTGATCCCGCTGGGGCTCTCGCTGATCGACGGGCCCGGCCTGACCGGCATCCGGAGAATCTGGCCGCTCGCCGCCGTCGCGGGCTCGCTCGCACTGTGGCTGCCGCGCGGGACCCTCGCCGTCGTCTGCGCCGCCGGGTACGCGGCCGCCACGGTTGCGCTCGCCGTACAGGCACCGCGGCGGCTGGCCCGCAACCGCTCGCTCGCGCCGTCCGAGATCGCGATCCTCACCGCGCTGGCCACCCCGGCCGTCGCGGGACTGGCACTGGTCGCCGAACGCGCCGGGCACCGGCTGTTCGGCTTCGACCTCGGCATCCTGGCGCTGACCGTGCCGCACTTCCACTTCGCCGGGTTTGCCGCCGCCCTGATCGCGGGGCTTGTCTGCCGCGGCACCGGCGGCGGCCGGGCGGGCCGTCTCGCGGCGCTCAGCGTCCCGGTCGGCACCCTCCTCGTGCTCGCCGGCTACTTCATCGACGACTGGGCCGAGCTGGCCGGTGCGCTGGTCCTGACCTGCGGCATGTGGCTGGTGGGCCTGCTCACCTGGCGCGACCTCAAGGCCACCGGACCCGACCGGACCACCCGCGCGCTGCTCGGCTGCTCGGCGGTGATCCTGGTGGCCACCATGCTGCTCGCGCTGAGCTGGGCGCTCGGCGAGGCGACCGGCCTGCCGCATCCCTCCCTCGCCTGGATGGCCGCCACCCACGGCCTGGGAAACGCCCTCGGCTTCGCGCTGTGTGCCATCCTCGCGCAGCGCCGCCGGCACCCCGCGGCGCGGTGAGCCGGGGCAGGAGCCGACGCCACTACCCGCCCTACCACCCCCTGAAGGAGCGCCACGCATGAGCGACGTCAACTACCCCGAGGCAGGCGCCACCCGACGCACCCCGCTGCCCGCCGGCTACTCCCACCTCCATGTGAAGATGCCGATCGGAATGGGGCGCGACGCCCTGGTGGCGGCGGGCGAGGCGGTCACCACCTTCCGGATGCACCGCTCGGCGGGTGCCATCATCCAGGCCGACGCCACCCGGGCCGCACCGGGCGTGGCCGTCGAGGTGGGGCTGGGCATCGGTCCGCTGCAGCTGCGGGTGCCGTGCCGGGTGGTATGGACGGCGGCCGACGCGGACTGCATCGGCTTCGCGTACGGCACCCGGGAGGGGCACCCCGAATGCGGCGAGGAGGCATTCCTGGTCGAGCGGCAGGCGGACGACAGGGTGTGGTTCACCGTCACCGCGTTCAGCCGCCCCGCCGCTTGGTACACGCGGCTCGCGGGTCCGCTGGTCCCTGTGCTCCAGCGCTGCTACGCCCGGCACCTCGGCCGGACCCTCCGCCGGCTGGTGAAACGGGCCGCCGACCGCTCCTCGCTCACACCCTGATGACGTGCGGAAACGCGTAGTTACCGACAGGTAGTCCGCGCCACTGCTGATCGCCATACGTCCACCTCTGATTCATCATTCCGTCACCACCGCCCCTGCCGGCCGTGAGAGAAAACCAGGCATGTGTGAAGACGAACTGATCCCGCCGCAGGCGGACATGACCGAGCGGGAGTGGCTGCGGGCCGGCTCGGAGGCGACGGCCGGGCCCGAGATGCGCACCACGGGGAGGGTGCCGCAGTGGGTGAACCGGCGGACGCTGCTGGGCGGCGCGATGGCCGGTGCGGCGCTCACGGTGCTGGCGTCGGGAGCGCAGTCGGCCACCGCGTCCGCCGCGCCCCGCCTCGGGGCTCCGGGAGCCTTCCCGTTCCCCGAACACCCCAACGGGAAGGGTGAGTTCGCCGTCCTGGTCACCGGCGACGCGGGAACGGGTGATGAGGCGCAGTACGCGGTGGCGGCCGCCGCCCGGGATGTGTGCCGGACCGAGAAGATAGGGCTCGCGATCGGGCTCGGCGACAATATTTACGAGAACGGGCCGGAGTCGGCGCACGACTCGGAATTCCAGGACAAGTTCGAGAAGCCGAACAGCGGTATCGATGTGCCGTGGCTGATGGTTCTGGGCAATCACGACTGCTCAGGTCTGATCCCCGGCAGCGGCGGCGACCCGTCGCGCGGCGACCGTGAGGTCGCCTACGCCACGACGTCGAAGCGCTGGTACATGCCGAGCCGTTACTACAGCGTGCCGCTCCCGGCCGCCGACCCGCTGGTGGAGTTCTTCGCCATCGACACCATTCCCTGGTCGTCGTATGTCGCGCAGCTCGACCCGTACTTCCGCTGGGACGGCCCGTACATGCGCGAGCAGCGGAGCTGGCTGGACGGCGCGCTGCGCGCCTCGCGGGCCCGCTGGAAGGTGGTGCTGAGCCACCACCCGTACCTGAACAACGGCAAGCACGGCAGCGCCGGTTCGTACGACGGTTTCCAGATCGGGAACTACACCAGCGGCGTCCACCTCAAGGACATGTACGAAAAGGTGGTGTGCGGGCGCGCCGATCTGATTCTGTCCGGTCACGACCACACGCTGCAGGTGCTGGAGCCGACGGCGCGTACCGGCGGTACCCGGCAGGTGGTGTGCGGGGCATCGGCCAAGACGGAGGACGGCAAGGCGCACTTCACGAACCCGGCGGCCTGGCAGAACTTCTCCGACCACGGGTTCATGGTGCTGAAGGTGTCGGACGCGCGGCTGACCATCGATGCGTACACGGTCGATGTGGCGACGCGGACGGCCACCTTGGCGCACCGGACGCGGCAGACGGGGCCGGTTGCGGCGGCGCGGGCGCACGCCTGACGCGGCGCACGCCCGCCGATGTCGACCAAATGGCAGATTTTTACGGGTAGTTGACTACGGGTAGTTGACCAGGTTCGCGACATTGCTGTTCGCGTCCGAGGGGCCGCCGGCGCCATTGATGATGTGGTGGATGGTGCCGGTGCCGCCCAGTGAGACGGTCACCATGTCGTGGAAGCGCACCGTCGGGGGGTCGAAGATCTGGACGTTCGGGCCGAGGTCGGGATCGGCCGCGGCGGCGTCGGCCTGCGGGAGGGCGAGGGCCGCGGCGCACGCCGCGAGGAGGGCGGCGAGGACGGTGCGGGGTTTCATGGCGGTCTCCTACCAGGTGAAGGTGGCCGAGGCGCCGGCCGGCAGGTCGTAACCGACGTGTTGGCCCTGCCAGTTGATGACGGTGCGCTGGGTTGCTCCGGTGTCGTTGTAGGCGATCAGCGCCCTGGAGCCGTCGGGGTTTCGCCAGGCCACGTTGGGGACGGTGGCCGAGGCCGTCGACTCGATGCGCCGGGCGCCCGGACGGACAAATTTGGTGAGGTGGCCCATCGTGTAGTACTCGATGGTGTAGTCGACGGTGCCGTGTGCTCCGTCGCCGTTGTGGACGGTGACCAGGCCGGTGCAGGTGGCGCAGCCCCCGTAGTGCGGGCCGCCGTTCTGGTCGACGGCGAGGGACCATTTGATCCAGCTGCTGCCCCAGTTGCGGGTGTAGTCGATGAGGTTGTGCATGTCCTCCCGCTGCTGGTTGGTGATCCACTGGCCGCCGGAGTGCTCGGTGTCGTACGCGACGAGTGCGGGGTACCGGTCGTGCACCCGGGTCTGTTCGGCGACATCGCCGCCGTAGCCGTGCCAGGCCATACCGCCGAAGTTGGGGTGGCTGCGGATGGCCGGGTCCTCGACGGTGGGCGCGGCGAAGTCGGCGTACTTGTCCCAATTCCAGTCCAGAGCAAGGACTTTGGTGGACAGGCCGGCGTTCTGCAGCGCGGGCAGCAGGTTGTTCTTGGTGAAGTAGGCCAGGCCCGAGCCGTTCCACTGCATCGACGGGTAGCCGGCACAGCAGGTGGGTTCGTTCTGTACGGAGACATAGTCGACGGGCACGCCGTGGTCCTGGTAGGCCCGCAGGTACCTCACGAAGTACCGGGCGTAGGCGGCGTAGTACTTCGACTGGAGCCGGCCCTGGTCGAGCCGGTCGTTGTCCTTCATCCAGGCGGGCGCGCTCCAGGGCGAGGCCATGACCTTCAGGGCCGGGTTGAGGCTGCGGGCCTGGGCGGTGAGCGGCAGGACGTCGGCGAGGTCGTGCGCGAGGGTGAAGTGCTGGAGGTCCGGGTCGGCCTGGCCGGCCGGCATGTCGTCGTAGGTGTAGCCGAAGCGGGCCAGGTCGGAGGCGCCCATGGGGTTGCGGAGGAAGCCGAGGCCGATGCCGTCGGCGGGGTCGAAGAGCTTCTTCATCGTCGCGTCGCGGGTGGCGTCGCTCAGTGCGCCGCTGCTCTTCAGCAGCCACGCGGCGGTGTCGGTGAAGGAGGCGCCGCCGCCTTCGAACGTCTGGTACGCCTTCGACTCATCAATGGTGATATCGGCCGTGCCGGGGGCCCCGTCGCCGGGGGTGAAGGTGAGCGGATCCTGTTTCTCCAGCCCTTTGACGACCTGGCGGCCGCCGGGGTCGGAGGTGGTGGTGAGGTGGACCTGGACCTGTTCTTGGGCGGTGGGTCGGTGGGTGGCCGGTGTCCCGACGGCCGTGTACGCCAGTGCCAGGGCAGCGGTGACCGCCCCGGCCGCGCCGGTCAGGGCGCGGCGGAATCTTCGGGTTCTCACGATGCGGAGCGCCCTCCTGTGGAGGGCAGACCAGGCGCGCACGCCATGCGTCTGCCCGCGGACCGGTGCGGGCACGGCCCTGCTGTTGCTTCCGGCCGGTGTGGGCACGGCCGACGGCTCGGCTCAATGGTTCGGGAGTTGAAAGTGTGACGTCAAGAGTCATGCACGACCTGGGGGTTAGCGATGCCGGGTTAACGCGTGTCTTCACATACTGAAGACGGTCGTCGGGTCTTCCGGCCGTCCGGCCGTCCGGCCGCCGTTACGGAGGCCTCCCGTCACCCGTCCTCCGTAACGCCCGACGGCGGCCGCACCGCAGGAAATGCGGGGTATCCGGCCGCCACCTAAGGTGAGCGCACGGCCGCGTTCCGGTGGACATCGGCCGCGGAGGCGCAGCGCACCATGACCAGGCAGAGCGGACCGGCCCCCGACGGCTACGACCCCCGCGCCGACCGGGAGCCGCGGCGCGTCCCCGAGCACGCCTCCGGCGTCTCCCACCAGGAGCCGATCGGTCTGCGCCGGCGGCTGGCGCTCAACCGGATGGGCACCTTCGACTGGGACCTGGACCGCGGGTTCATGGATCTGGACCCCGGGGCGCTGGACGTCTTCGACCTGCGCCCGGACGAATACGACGGCGCGCCGCTGTCACTGGTCTCGCGGGTGCCGCCGGAGGAGGGCATACGGCTGGATGCGGCGCTCTCCCAGGCGCTGCGTGAGGGCACCTCGTCCTACGGCGCCTACTTCCGCGTCCGGTGCCGGGACGGGACGCCGCGCTGGACGCACTCCCAGGGCCGGATCCTGCACGACGAGGACGGGCTGCCGTACCGGATCATCGGCATCGTCCGGGAGGCGTCCGGGGAGCTGGCGGACTCCGCGCTGCTGCGTTCGCTCCGGAAGGAGCGGCAGCGGCAGACCGTGATGGTGCAGCAGGTCACCGCCGAGCTGTCCCGGGCACTGTCGGTCGCGGATGTGACCCGCGTGCTCACCGGCATCGGCGGCGCCCGGCGGTTCGGCGCGGACGGGCTGGTCCTGGGACTGGCCGCGAGCGACCGGTTCGAGGTCATCGCCGCCGCCGGACTCGATGGCGAGGTCCCCGACGGGATGATGAACTCCCGCCTGGACGACACCCTGCCGCTGTCCGACGCGGCGTTCTCGCGGCGGCCCCGTTTCCTGTGCACCCGGGGCGAGCTGGTCGCCCGCTATCCCCTGCTGCGCCCGTACAGCGAAGTCCTCCCGGCGGGCAGTTCGTCCTTCCTGCCGCTGATCGCGCAGGACACCGTCATCGGGGCGCTGGGACTGTTCAACACCGAGCCTGCGGTGCACTCCACGGAGGCCAGGAACCTGGCGCTGGCGCTGGCCGGTGTCGTCGCCCAGTCACTGCAGCGGGCGACGCTCTTCGACCAGGAGCGGGAGTTCGCCACCGGGCTGCAGGCGACGATGCTGCCGCGCCGGGTCCCGCCGATCTCCGGCGGTGAGGTCACCGTCCGCTACCACCCGGCGAGCGTCGGACGGGACGTCGGCGGCGACTGGTACGACGTGATCGCGCTGCCCCAGGGACGGACCGGCCTGGTGGTGGGTGATGTGCAGGGCCACGACACCCATGCGGCCGCCGTGATGGGCCAGTTGCGGATCGCGTTGCGCGCCTACGCCGCCGAGGGGCACTCGCCGGAGACCGTGCTGGTGCGGGCCTCCCGCTTTCTGGCCGAGCTGGAGACCGAGCGGTTCGCGACGTGTACGTACGTCCAGGCCGATCTGGAGTCCGGGACGCTGTATGTGGCCACGGCCGGTCACCTCGGGCCGCTGATCAGCGACAGTGCCCGGCACATCGACCGGCCGGAGGTCCGCGGCGGGCTGCCGCTGGGCCTGGCCACCGCCTTCGGGCACGACCACTTCCCCGAGACCCAGCTGTTCCTGGAACCGGGCTCCACGCTGCTGCTGTGCACCGACGGCCTGGTCGAACAGCGGGACCGAGACATCTCGGCGGGAATGGACGCGCTGTCCGCGGCATTCCGCGCCGGGCCCAGGGAGCTGGAGGCGCTCGCCGACCAGCTCTCGGCCCATCTGTGGGCCGAACCGGGCTCGGACGACGACATGGCCCTTCTGCTGCTGCGCCGGCTGCCGCACCCGGGGGCCGCCGCCACGCCGCGGCTGCGGCTGCATGTCCATCAGGCCGACCCGTCGGGCACCGCGGAGGTCCGCTCTGCGCTGCGGCGCACGCTGGGCCAGTGGCGGGCGGGCGAGGTCACCCACAACGTCGAGGTCGCCGCCTCGGAGCTGATCACCAATGCGCTGACGCACACCGAGAGCGGTGCGCTGGTCTCCGTGGAACTGGTGCCCGGTGCCCCGCGGCGGATCCGCCTGGAGGTCGAGGACCGCTCCAGTTCCTGGCCGCGCCGCCGCAGCCCCGGCGAGACCGCCACCTCCGGCCGCGGGCTGATGCTGGTCGAGGCCCTGGCGGACCGCTGGGGCGCGGAGCCGCGTGGCTCCGGTAAGGCACTGTGGTGCGAGTTCGTGGTGCCGGAGATGCCGGACGTGCCGGACGCGCCGATGGGGGTGCGGTGAATTCCCTTACGGGAGCGTGCAGCTGACGGGCATTCAGCTGCGGGGCGAGGGAGAATCGGAAGGTAGCCGAGCCGACCAACCTGGCCGTTGGCCAGCTCGACCTGACCGGCAACGTACACCCTGACGCCGACCTCGAAAACCGCTCCGGCGCACGCGCCCATCGGGGCGCGGCACAGGGCGTAAAAGAGCGATTCAGCGGCGCCGGTCCCGCACCCTCACCTTCGAACTCTTCGCAGCCCTCTGGGCGGCCTCCCGCTCACCCTTCCGGCCCGTACCACAACGTCGTCATATTGCAGAACTCCCGGATGCCGTGGCCGGAGAGCTCCCGGCCGTAGCCGGAGCGCTTGGCGCCGCCGAAGGGCAGGCCCGGGTGGGAGGCGGTCATGCCGTTGAAGAAGACGCCGCCGGCCTGCAAGTCCCTTGCCAGGCGCTCCTGCTCGTCCGGGTCGCGGGTCCAGGCGTTGGAACTGAGCCCGAACGGTGAGTCGTTGGCGACCGCCACCGCCTCGTCCAGGTCCGCGACGCGGTAGAGCGTGGCGACCGGGCCGAACGCCTCCTCGTGGTGGATGCGCATCTGTGGGGTGATGCCGGAGAGCACCGTCGGCTCGTAGAACCAGCCCGCGGGATGCTCGGGCGGGCGGCGGCCGCCGCACAGGGCGGTGGCGCCCTGGTGGACCGCGTCGTCGACCAGTTCCTCCACGTCGGAGCGGCCCTGCTCGCTGGCCAGCGGGCCGACGTCGGTGTTCTCGTCCATCGGGTCGCCGACGGTCAGGGCGGCCATCCGTTCGGTGAAGCGGGCGGCGAAGGCGTCGTAGACATCGGTATGGACGATGAACCGCTTGGCCGCGATACAGGACTGCCCGTTGTTCTGGACGCGTGCGGTGACGGCGGTGGCGGCGGCCTTCTCCAGGTCGGCCGAGGGCATGACGACGTAGGGGTCGCTGCCGCCCAGTTCCAGGACGGTCTTCTTGATCTCGTCGCCGGCGATGGCGGCGACCGAGCGGCCGGCGGGCTCGCTGCCGGTCAGCGTGGCGGCGGCGATCCGCGGGTCGCGCAGGATGTCCTCGACGGCGCCGGAGCCGATCAGCAGGGTCTGGAAGCAGCCTTCCGGGAAGCCCGCCCGGCGGAAGAGCTCCTCGATGTAGAGCGCGGTCTGCGGGACGTTCGAGGCGTGCTTGAGAAGGCCGGTGTTGCCCGCCATCAGGGCGGGGGCGGCGAACCGTACGACCTGCCAGAGCGGGAAGTTCCAGGGCATCACCGCGAGCACGGTGCCGATCGGGCGGTAGCGGACCACGGCGCGGGCCGCGCCGGAGTCGGCCACATCGGCGGGGTCGGGGTGCTCATCGGCGAGGAGATCCTCGGCGTGGTGGGCGTACCAGCGCATGGTCTTGGCGCATTTCGCGGCCTCGGCGCGCGCCTGGGCGAGCGGTTTGCCCATCTCGGTGGTCATGGTGCGGGCGATGGATTCCCGGTCGGCGTCGAGCATGTCGGCGGCCGCGAGCAGCAGCTCGCAGCGGTAGGCGAAGCTCGTGGTCCGGTGCCCCTGATAGGCCCGCTCGGCGCGGACCAGGCGGTCTTCGATCTCGCCCGGGTTGAGCGCGTCGAAGGTCTTGAGGGTTTCGCCGGTGGCCGGGTTGACCGTGGCGATGGCCATGATCAGCACCTCCCTTGAGAGAGCGGTGAGGGGGCGGGGGACGGCTCCGGGACCGGGTCGGGGTCCGGTCCGGGCGGACGCGGCACCGGCCCTGGGTCCGGCGGTACGGGGTCGGGCGGCGGGGGCGGCGCCGGCGGCCCGGGAAGCGGATCCGGGACGGGGCCGGGAGAGGGACCACCGGGGTCCGGGGGCGGCACGGGCTGGGGATCGCGGTCGAGCGTGCGGTCACTGCGCGTAAGCGGTTGCCGCTGCACTGGGGGCCTCCAGAATGAGACGTCTAGTGGCACATTGGCCCCCGTACCCGAGTTTCGCCCGTTCAAGGCCCCCGCGCACCATGGATTGCCGCCGGATGAGATCGCGGACGGAGCCGGATGGGCCCCCGGCCGGGCGGATGTGACCTGTTTGGGCGGCGCCCGGTCTCCGTGGCGCGTCCTACATTGCCGCCATGGCCATGACGACCCGTAGCCGTAGCCTGATCCGCAACCGCAACCGCAACCGCAACCGCAACCGCAACCGCAGCCGTGCCCGTACGCGCATCGCCCTGGCATCGGCGGTCTGCGCGACGCTGCTGCTCGCCCTCGCCGCCCCCGCCTCGGCCGCCCCCGCCCGCGAGGGCCGCATCCCCCTCCCCTACCTGATGGCCGACACCGGAGGCGGTGACCAGCTGATCACCGCCCGCGCGCCCACCGCGAGCGCCACAACCGGGACCGTGACGTGGTGGCAGCGGCACAACGGCCGCTGGCGGGAGATCGGTTCGGCGCCCGCCCGCTTCGGATCCGGCGGCCTGACCGAGGGCAGCACCCGCGAGCAGGGCACCTCGACCACCCCCACCGGGCTGTACGACCTGCCGTACGGCTTCGGGAACGACCCGGCCCCGCCCGGCACCGCGGCCCCCTACCGCCGGGTCACCCCGGACTCCTGGTGGTGCGAGGACAACGCCTCGGCCTCCTACAACCGCTGGGTGGAGCCGCTGCCCGGGGACTGCGCGGCCACCGAGTCGGAGCGGCTGGCGGACTATCCGGTCCAGTACAGCCGGGCGCTGGTCATCGGGTTCAACTACCGCCGCCCGGTGCACGGCCGCGGCGCCGGGATCTTCCTGCATGTCAACGGGAAGGGCGCGACGGCCGGTTGTGTGTCCGTACCGGCCGGGGCGATGGCGCGGATCCTGGCCTGGGTGCGGCCGTCCGAGGAGCCGCATATCGCCATCGGGACGGCGTACGGACCGACGGCGATCACCCGCTACTGACCGCCTCCGACGCCGGCGGGAAGTGGCAGGCCACCCGGTGGCCGGGCGTGTACGGCTCGGCCACTGGGGGCTCGGTGGTGGCGCACAGCCCGGTGGCGGCCGGGCAGCGGGTGCGGAAGCGGCAGCCGGAGGGCGGCGCGGCGGCCGACGGGGCCTCGCCGCCCACCGGGGTGCCGGCCGGGACGGCGTCCGGGTCCGGCGCGTTGACGGTGTCCAGCAGCCCTCGGGTGTAGGGGTGCAGCGGCCGGGTGAGGACGCGGTCGGCGGGGCCGGTCTCGACCAGCTTGCCGAGGTACATCACCCCGACCGTGTCCGCGAGGTGCCGTACCACCGCCAGGTCGTGCGAGATGAAGAGATAGGTGAGCCCCTTCTCCCGCTGCAGATCGCGCATGAGGTTGAGGATCTGGGCCTGTACGGACACGTCGAGGGCGGAGACCGGTTCGTCGGCGACGACGAGCGACGGCGCCAGGGCGAGGGCGCGGGCCAGGCCGAGGCGCTGGCGCTGGCCGCCGGAGAACTCGTGCGGATAGCGGTTCACCGCGCCCCGCGGCAGCCCGACGTCGTCCAGCAGCTCCGCGATCCGCCGCCGCTGTGCCGCTCTGTCGCCGATCCCCTGGATGACCAGGGGTTCCCGCAATACGGCACCGACCCGCATTCGGGGGTCCATGGCGGCGTACGAGTCCTGGAACATCAGCTGGACGTCGCGGCGGTGGGCGCGCAGCTCGCGCGGGGTCAGGGTGCTGATGTCGCGGCCGTCGAAGCGGACGGTGCCCTCGGTGGGCGCCTCGAGACCGACGGCCAGCCGGCCGAGGGTGGACTTGCCGGAGCCGGACTCCCCCACGACGCCGAAGGTCTCGCCGCGCCGTACGGTGAGCGAGATGCCGGCCACCGCGCTGATCTCGGCGGCGCGCCTGCGGCGGGCGAAGGGGCCGCCGTGCAGGGGGTAGGACTTGGCGATGCCGGAGAGACGCAGCAGGGGTTCTTCGGTACGGGCCGCGGATGCGGCGGGCGCGGCGGGGGTCCGCCCGGCCGGCGGCCGGGGGAGGTGCTCGGCGGCCGGGTCCGTACCGGCGGCGGCCGGGCCGGCGGGGTGGAAGCAGGCGAAGGCATGGTCGCCGTCCGGGAGAGCCGGCTCGGTGGTGCGGCAGACGTCGGTGGCGAAGCCGCAGCGCGGCGCGAAGCGGCAGCCGGCCGGGCGGGTGACCAGGGACGGCGGCAGGCCGGGGATGGTGGCGAGCGGCCGGTCGGCGTCGGCGCCGGCGGCCGCACGCGGCGGCAGCCGGGGGAATTCGGGGAGGGCGGCGAGCAGGGCCTGGGTGTAGCGGTGCCGCGGGGTGGCGAACAGGGCCCGTACGGGGGCGCGTTCGGCGATCCGGCCGCCGTACATCACCGCGACCCGGTCGACCCGGCGGGCGATCACGCCGAGGTCGTGGGTGACCAGGATCAGGGCCATGCCCAGGCGGGCGCGCAGCTCGTCGATGAGTTCCAGGATCTGGTGCTGGGTGGTGACGTCGAGGGCGGTGGTCGGCTCGTCGGCGATCAGCAGCCGGGGCTCGCAGATCAGCGCCATGGCGATCGCGACGCGCTGCCGCATCCCGCCGCTGAGCTGGTGCGGGTAGGTCCTCATCCGCTCGGCGGGGCGCGGCATACCGACCAGCCCCAGCATCTCCTCGGCCCTGGCCCAGGCCTCCGCCTTGGTCACGTCCCGGTGCAGCAGAAGGGGTTCGGCCACCTGGGTGCCGAGGGTGAGGGTGGGGTTGAGGGAGGTCAGCGGGTCCTGGAAGACCATGCCGATGGTGTTGCCGCGGATGTCGCGCAGTACGGGTTCCGGGGCGGCGGCCAGGTCCGTGAGCCCGGCCGCGACCCCGCGTGGGCCGTCGAGGAGGATCCGGCCGCCGGTGATCCGACCGCCGGGCGGGAGCAGGCCCAGGACGGACAGCGCGGTCATGGTCTTGCCGCAGCCGGATTCGCCGACGATGCCGAGCGCTTCGCCGGGTGCGAGGTCGAGGTCGATGCCGTCGAGGGCGTGGACGGTGCGGCCGCGGCCGGCGATCTCGACATGCAGGTCTTCGATCCGCAGGAGCGGGCCGGCCGCGGAGTGTGCGTCGGTCATCAGGAGCGAGTCGGTCATGGGGTCGGTCCTCGCGTCGGTTCGTGGAGTCGGTCCGTCAGTGCTTCTGGAGCCGTACGTCGAAGGCGTCCCGCAGTCCGTCCCCGATGAAGTTGAACGCGGCGACGACCAGCACGATCGCGAGGCCCGGCGGGAAGATCAGCCACCAGTAGCCGACCTGGGTGTAGGTGAGGCCGGCGGAGAGCATCGAGCCCCAGTCTGCGGCGGGCGGCGGGATCGACAGGCCGAGGAAGGACAGATAGGCGACGTAGAGGATGGCGTCGGCGATCTGGAAGGTGGCGTTGACGATGACGGTGCCGATGGCGTTGGGGACGATGTGCCGAAAGACCGCCCGGACCCCACCGCCGCCCATCAGCCGCATCGCATGGATGTAGTCCCGGCCGCGCAGTGCCAGCGCCTCGCCGCGGATGAGCCGGGCCGGGGAGAGCCAGGCGACGGAGGCGATGACGAGGATCAGGACGGGCTTGCTGGGCGTGATGATGGCGGCGACCACGACGAGCAGGAAGAGGGCCGGGATGGCGAGCGCGGCATCGGTCACCCGCATCATCGTGGCGTCCACCCAGCCGCCGAAGTAGCCGGCGACCGCCCCGTACACCGTCCCGAAGAGGGTGGCCAGCAGGCCTGCGGCCAGGCCGACTTCGAGGGAGGTGCGGCCGCCGTACATCAGCCGTCCCAGCAGGTCGTAGCCGAGGTCGGTGGTGCCGAGCGGGTGGCCGGCGCCGGGGGCGCGGTTGGCCTGGGAGAGGTCGGTGTGGATCTGGTCGGTGGGGTGGATCAGCGGCCCGAGGAAGCAGAGGACGAGCAGGGCGAGCAGCAGCAGGGCGCCGGTGAGGGCGAGCTTGTTGCGGGCGAAGACGGCGAGGGTACGGCGGGCCGGGCCCGGGGTGGCGAGGGCCGCCTCCGGCCGGTTGGCGTCGAGGGCGGTGGTCGTCACGTCACGCTCCTGATGCGCGGGTCGAGGACGGCGTAGGCGATATCGGTGATCAGGGAGCCGAGGACGGTGGCGGTGCCGACGACGAGGGTGACGCCGAGCAGGACGGGGAAGTCCGAGCCCTGGGCCGCGTTCCAGAACAGCAGCCCCATTCCTGGGTAGTTGAACATCGACTCGACGACGAGGGTGCCGCTGAAGAGGGTGGGCAGGTAGAGGCCGAGGAGGGTGGCCAGCGGGATGAGGGCGTTGCGCAGGACGTGCCGGGCCATGATGCGGGAGGGCGACTGGCCCTTGGCGCGTGCGGTGCGGACGTACTCCTCGCCGAGGTTGTCGAGGACGGCGGAGCGCATATAGCGGCTGAAGGCGGCGACGATTCCGAGCGCGGTGGTCACGACCGGGAGCACGAGTCCCGGCGGATCGGCGAGGATCCCGCCGACGGTGTCGGCCTGGGGCGCCTCGGCGGGGAAGAGCTGAAGCTGCTGGCTGAAGAGAAGGATGAGGACCAGGCCGAGAAAGAACACCGGGGTGGCGTAGGCGAGGAAGGCCGCGCCGGTCAGCAGGTAGTCGGCGGCCCGGCCCCGGCGTACGGCCTGCAGGATGCCCAGCGGGATGGCAAGGGCCGCGGCCAGGACGAGGGAGAGGCCCGCCAGCAGGGCGGTCCTGGGCAGCCGCTCGGCGAGCAGCGAGGCGACGGTCTGGTTGAGCTTGTACGACTCGCCGAGGTCCCCGGTGAGCAGCCGCCCGAGGTACATGACGTACTGCTGCGGCAGCGAACGGTCGTATCCCTGCTGGTGGTTGAAGTGCGCGATGGCCTGGGGAGTGGCCTGGACCCCGAGGATGGCGCGGGCCGGGCCGCCGGGGAGCAGATGCAGCAGGACGAAGACGATGACGGACACCAGCAGCAGCACGACGAGGGCCTGCGCGATGCGCTTGACCAGGAAGCGGATCATTTACCGGCGCCGCCCTTCGTCACGAGCCTGCTTCACGAAGTACCAGTCCTGCGGGGCGAGCGTGAGGGTCGGGTTCTGGTCGACGCCGCGCAGGTCGTTGCGGATGACGGAGACCTGGTAGGCGGGGTTGGGGGTCCACAGCACCGGGAGCCGGCGGGCGACCTCGCGGCCGTAGTCGCGCAGCGCGGCCGGGGTGTCGGAGTACTCGGTGGCCCGGATGAGCCGGTCGGTGCGCGGGTCCGACCAATTACCCATGTTGGAGGGTGCGTTGCTCGCGAAGATTTTCTCTCCGCTGGGGTCGGGCGGGAAGTACCAGCTGCCCTGGGTGCCGAAGAAGCCGAGCTGCCACTGTGCGCAGAGGGGTTCGGTGGTCTTGCAGGGAACGGTGGTCCCCAGGACGGTGTTCAGCGGCTGCTGCCGGATGTCGAGGGTGACGCCCGCCTTGCCGAACTCGGACTTGATGGCCTGCATGGTGTTGGAGGTCTCGGTCGAGCCGGACTGGGAGAGCAGCGAGAGCCGCAGTTCCTGGCCGTCCTTGACGCCCGCGCCGCACTGCCGCGCGCCCTCCCCCGGCCGTACGCAGCGCAGCGCCCCGCCCCGGCCGGCCCAGCCGTGCCCGGCGAGCAGCGCCCGCGCCTTGTCCGGGTCGTACGGATAGGGGTCGCCGCCCAGGAGGCTCGCGGGGACCGGGCCGAGGGTGGGGGCGGCGCTGCCGTGCCAGATCACCTGGGAAATCGTCTTCTGGTCGATCAGATGCTGGAGCGCCTGGCGCAGATAGGGCCGGCGCAGCAGCGGTCCGGCCGTGGGGTGGTGGTAGTTGAGGACGATGTAGGTGATCGCCCACCCTTCCCAAGGGTCGATGCGATATCCCATCTTTGTGAATTTCGCGGCCTGGGCCATGACGGAGGGCGGGATATAGCCGTAGTCGACGCCGCCGGCCCGCAGCACGTTGAATTCGGAGTCGGCGGTGGTGAAGGGCTTGAGGATCACACGGTCGAGATGGGGCCGGTCGGGGCCGCGGTATTTCTTGTTGGGGACCAGCGACACCTGTCCCGAGGTGGTCCATTTCTCCACCGTCCAGGGCCCGTTGACGGTTTTCCACAGCGGATCGGTCGCGAACCCCGAGAACCGCTTGGCGTGTCGCATCAGCCGGGCGAACGCCTTCTTCGGGTCCTCATGGTCCGGGTTCCAGGCGTGTACGGGCAGCGCGACGGCGTCCTGGAGTTCGTTGGCGGTGAACCACGCCGGGTTGTAGCCGCGGTCCAGCCGAAGCCGGAAAGTGCGGTCGTCGACGACCTCGAAGGCCTTGACGTCGTCCGGCATCAGCCCCGGCGAATAGCCCGCCCATTCCTGCTTGTTGTGCCGGATCAGGTCGAACCAGAACTTCACATCGCGGGTGGTGACGGGCTTTCCGTCGGACCAGACGCGGCCTTTCTTCAGGGTGATGGTGACGGTTTTGTTGCCGTCGCTGTAGCGGGGCGGTTCGGCGAGGCCGTGCGGGGAGTCCGTGGTCAGCGCGTCGCCCTTCGGTTCGGGCGTGAACAGCGGCACGTACAGCAGGTTCTGGATGGCGCTGTTGTAGCCGGCCAGATATCCGGGGGCGCCGATCGGGAAGATCCAGTTGGGTGCGGAGGCGGGCGGCAGGGCCATGGTGACGGTGCCGCCCTCGACGGGGGTACCGCCGGTGGGACCCACACGGGTGACAACGTTGCCACGCGGCCCGCAGCCGACCAGTGCGAGCGCGCCGGACAGGATCACGGCCGCCATGCGCCCCAGAGGCCCGCGTACTCGTCTGCTGCGCACGCCCATGCCGCCTCCGGGGATCGACCGGTCGAAGAATGCGAGCAAAGTACGGATGGCCACGAAAGGAAGTCAAGACCTTGGCGAAGCCGGGCGAACTGAGGTCTACTGTCGGCGAGTTGCCCGTAAGGCTTACTTCGCCTACCGAAGAAAGTTCCCCAGGTCCCGCACGAAAGGCGCCACGTCATGGCACCGGACGAGCATTCCGGCTCCGCCGCGCACGTCCTCGAACTCGTCGCCAACGGCTCCGCCTCCTCCCGCGCCGATCTCGTCCGGGAGTTGGGCCTCGCCGCCTCCACCGTCTCCACCCGCGTCCAGGAACTGGTCGACGCCGGTCTGCTGACCGAGTCCGGCGAAGGCGCCTCGCGCGGCGGCCGGCGCCCCCGGCTGCTGCGTGTCGCCGACCACGGGGCGGTGGCGCTCGCCGCAGACCTGGGCAGCCATCACATCCGCACCGGCGCGGTCGGACTGACCGGCACCGCCTGCGACATCGAGGAGTACGCCTTCGACCTGACCGCCGGGCCCGGCCCCGCCCTGGATGTCCTGGCCGAGCGGCTGACGGCGCTGGCCGAGCGGCAGCGCGCGGCCGGGCGGACGGTACGCGGTGCGGGCATCGGCTTCCCCGGCCCGGTGGACACCGTCAGCGGGCGGATCATCGCGCCCTCCCGGATGCCGGGCTGGCATCTCTTCGCCCTCCGCGACCGGCTCGCCGAACGGCTGGGCCTGCCGGTCCTGCTCGACAACGACGCCAATGTGCTGGCGCTGGGCGAGCACCGCGCCACGCACCCGGCGCTGCGCCATCTCGTCGTCGTCAAGGCGGGCCGCGGTATCGGCTCCGGCATCATCAGCGACGGCCGGCTCTACCGCGGGGCGCGCGGCTCGGCCGGTGACATCAGCCATGTACGGGTCGGCGCGGCCGCCGAACGGCCCTGCTCCTGCGGCAACATCGGCTGCCTGGAGACCGTGGCGAGCGGCGCCGCGATCGCCGCCGCGCTGCGCGAGCGGGGCCTGGCCGCCGACTCCACCACCGACATCCTGCACCTGGTCGAGAACGGCGAACCGCACGCCACCACCCTCGTCCGGCAAGCCGGCCGGGACATCGGCGCCGTACTGGCCGTCGTCGTGAACTTCTTCAACCCCGAGGCGGTGATCCTGGGCGGCGCGCTCTCCGGCGCCGAACCGCTCGTCGCCGCGGTCCGCGGGATGCTCTACGAACGCTGCCTGCCGATGGCGACCGGCGAACTCACCATCAAGGCCGCCGTCTGCGGCCCGGACGCGGGCCTGCTCGGCGCGGGCCACGCCGCACTGCGCGACCTCACCCTCGCCCCGTACGGAAAGTGAGTCCCCATGCCCACTCCCACCGGCCGTCGTCTGCGGATCGGCATCGGCGGTATGGCCATCGAGTCCAGCCAGTTCTGCCCGCACCGCTCGACGTACGACGACTTCCGCGTCACCCGCGGCGAGGCGCTGCTGGGCCGCTACACCTGGACCCGGCCGGACGCCGATCCGGCGGCACGCGTCGAGTGGGTGCCGCTGGTGCATGCCGTGTCGCTGCCCGGCGGCCCCGTCGAGCGCGGCACCTACGACCGCATCAAGGGTGAACTGACCGACCGCATAAGGGAATCGGGGCCGCTGGATGGCCTGGTCTACGACATTCACGGCGCGATGAGCGTGGTCGGACTCGAGGACGCGGAGGCCGATCTGACCGACGCGGTACGGGCCGCGACCGGACCGGACACGCTGATCTCGGCGGCCATGGACCTGCACGGCAATGTCTCGCGCCGCTTCGCCGAACGCCTCGATCTGCTCACCGCACACCGCCTGGCCCCGCACGAGGACGCCTGGCAGACGCGCGAGAGGGCCGCCCGCAAGCTCGTGGAACGGCTGGAGTCGGGGAGGGGGCGGCCGTATCGCGCGTGGGTGCAGATCCCGGTGCTGCTCCCGGGCGAGAAGACCAGTACCCGACTGGAGCCCGCCAAGTCCCTTTACGGACAGCTGAGTTCGGTGGAGGCGCGGGAGGGAATCGTCGACGCGTCGATCTGGGTGGGCTATGCCTGGGCCGATGAGGAGCGGTGCCGGGCCGCCGTCGTGATCACCGCCGACGATCCCGAACTCGCCCTCAGCCAGGCGCAGTTGCTGGCCCGTCAATACTGGGACGCACGCCGCGATTTCGTCTTCGTCGGGCCGACCGGCGACGCCGACGACTGCATCGCCCGCGCCGTCGCCTCTCCCGCCCGCCCCTTCCTGATCAGCGACTCCGGCGACAACCCGACCGCGGGCGGCGCCGGGGATCTGCCGTACATGCTCGGCCGTCTGCTGGCCCACGAGGACCTGGCCAACGGCCGGGTCACCGCCCTGCACCCCGGCATCACCGACCCGAAGGCCGTCGCCGCCTGCTTCGCCGCGGGGGTGGGCGCCGAGGTCACACTCCGTGTCGGCGGCGAGGTCAGCGCGGGAACCGGTCCGCACGCCCAGCCGTACGAACTGACCGGCACGGTCACCGCGCTGGAGGAGCCGCCCGCCCCCCACTCCGGTGCGCCGCGCGGCAATCCGGCCTATGACGGGGGCGGGCGGACCGCGGCCGTCACCCGCGGCGGGGTGACGGTGGTGCTCACCGAACGCCGCAAACCGTTCCACACCCGCGCGGACTTCGGCACACTGGACCCGCTCGCGTACGACCTGGTGGTCGTCAAGATCGGCTACCTGGAGCCCGAGCTGTACGCCATGGCCGCGGACTGGCTGCTCGCGCTCACCCCCGGCGGCGTGGACCAGGACCTGCTGCGACTGGGCCACCACAAGGTGCGGCGACCGCTCTACCCGTTCGACGACGAGGGGTTCGAGGACCCGGACCTTGCGGCGGTGCTGCTCCAGGGGGTGGGGGAACGGATCCCCTAGGGCCTGTCCGGAGGTTCAGGCCTCGGGGTGGACCAGGTGTCCGGTGGGACAGGTCCCGGTCGACGAGCCCCCGGTCGACCAGGCCCCACCGCACGGCTACGGCTGTGGGTCGCGGGCGTCGTAGCGGGCGAAGGCGCGGCGGCCGAGACCCAGGGCGGTGACCACCACGACGCAGGCGAGGCCGCCGCCGATCACCGCGAGGGCCGGTGAGGTCAGATCGGCCACCGAACCGGCGAGGAAGTCGCCGAGGCGCGGGCCGCCGGCGACCACCACGATGAAGACGCCCTGGAGGCGGCCGCGCATCGCGTCCGGTGTCGCGGCCTGGAGCATGGTGCTGCGGAACACCATCGAGATGGTGTCCGCGCAGCCCGCGACGGCCAGGAAGAACAGGCCGAGCCACAGGTGCCGGGAGAGCCCGAAGCAGGCGATCGCCGCGCCCCAGGCGGCGACCGCGACGAGGATGGCCAGGCCGTGGCGACGGATCCTGCCGAGCCAGCCGGAGAACAGTCCGCCCAGTACGGCGCCGACCGCGGGCGCGGCGACCAGCAGGCCGACGGTCTTGGCGTCCCCGGCGAACCAGAGCACCGCGATCGCGGGGAACAGGGCGCGCGGCTGGGCGAGCACCATCGCCGCCATATCGGAGAAGAACGTCATGCGGAGGTTGGGGCGGGTGGCGAGGAAGCGGAGGCCGTCGAGGACGGAGGCGCGGCGGCGGGGGCCGTCGCCCTGGTCGGGGCGCATGGCCGGCAGTCGCCACATCGCGTACAGGGAGCCGCTGAAGGCCGCCACGTCGATGAGGTACGCCGCCTGGTAGCCCCACAGGCCGACGATCACGCCGCCCAGCATCGGCCCGCCCATCAGACCGAGGTTGCTGGTCAGCGAGTTGAGGGCGTTGGCGGCAGGCAGCTGCTCGGTGGGCAGCAGCCGGGGGATCATCGAGGAGCGGGCCGGGGAGTTCATCGCGAAGCAGACGGCCTGGAGGGCGACGACGGTGTAGAGCAGCCAGACCCGGTGGTAGCCGGCCAGTGCCGCGGCGGCCAGCGCGATGGACATCACGGTCGCGCCGGTCGCGCTGAACAGGCCGAGTTTGCGGCGGTCGACGGTGTCGGCGATGGCGCCGCCGTAGAGCCCGAAGACGACCAGGGGTATCAGGGAGCACAGCCCCACCAGGCCGACCGAGAAGGTGGATTTGGTGATGGCGTAGACCTGGAGGGAGACCGCGAGGGCGGTCATCTGCTGGCCCATCCAGGAGACGGTGTTGCCACACCACAGGCGGCGGTAGTCCGGAGAGGTACGCAGGGGGGTCAGGTCGGCGAATATCCGGGAGCGCAGGGGTATTTCACCCTTTTCCGGGCTTGGACGGGACGTCTCGCCGGAGGTCGTTGTAGGGGCCACGCGGCGCAGTAAAGCACGCTGCGGGGGCGCGGCCGACGGCAGGGCGGGAAGAGGCGCTCGTGCGGTGCGCCCCTTACGCGGCCGGCCCTTCCGCGGTGAACCGGTTCGCCGGGAGGCCGTACACCCTGCGGGCGTTGTCCGCCGCGATCATCGCGCCCACCCGCCGGGCGTCGTCCGCCGACCAGGCCCCGGAGGAGGTCCAGTCGCCGAGTACGGACGCGAGCGCGGTGCGGAAGAGCGCGCTGCCGACCAGATAGAGCTCCGGGAGGCCGTAGGCGTCGGTGGAGAAGAGCAGCTTTCCGAAGGGGGCGAGCTCCAGGAATTCGGCGAGGACGGCGGGGACGCAGGGGCCGATGTGGGTCAGGGTGAGCCCGATGTCGGCGTAGACGTGCGGGAAGACGCTCGCCAGGTAGCCGGCCTGGCGGTGGTACGGGTAGCAGTGCAGCAGTACCAGGTCGGTGCCGGTGTCGGCGGTGGCCCGGACAAGGTCGGTGAGCAGTGCCGGATCGGACCGGTCGAGGCGCAGGTCGGGGTCGCCGAAGCCGGTGTGCAGCTGGAGGGGACGGCCGGTGGCGATGGCCTGCCAGACGAGATGGCGCAGCAGGACGGGGTCGCTGAGGCGGGGCAGTCCGGCGGCCAGCCAGCCGCGGACGGCGGCGTGCACCTCACCGGGGGCCGGCGGCAGCGGGTCGAGGGCGAGCCCGTGCCGGTAGGCGACGACGGATTTGAAGGCGACGGCGGTGCGGGCCGCGTCCCGGATCGCGGCGTCGAGGGTGTGGATGAACTCGTCGGCGTCCCGTACCCCGATCGCGGTGCGTTCGGCCAGCGCTTCCAGGCGGACGACCTCGTATCCGGTGCCGCGGCCGGCCGTTGCGGTCTCGGCGGGGCCGGTGAGGTCGCCGGGCAGCCCGGTGTCGAGGAGGTAGGCGCCGATGCCGGTGGCGCCCAGCAGCCGGCGGCGGGTCTCGTCCGGGCCGAGGTCGCGGCGGCGGGCCAGATAGTGGTCGGGCGGGCAGTGGGCCGGGAGGTCCAGCAGCGGCGCACACCAGCGGCGGACGGCGAATCCGGTCTGGGTGTCGAAGAAGGTGGTGCCTGCGGCGGGCGGGCGGTCCGATTCGGTGAGATGCGAGGCGAACGTCCCGGGGTCCGGTTCGTGCCGGAGCACTCCGTGGCAGTGGTGGTCCACCAGCGGCGGCAGGCCGTCGTCCGGGCCGGGGAGGGGCCCCGGGGCGTTCGCGGTCATCACCAGCGCCAGCGGGTCGCGGCGGCGAGCTCCTCGGCGTCGACCTCGGCGAACCGCGCCTCCTCGGCCCGCCGCACGGCGAGCACCGCGCCGTGCAGCACCGCGCCCATCGCCTCGGACAGCAGGGCCGACTTCTCGAACCGGTCGGCGGCCTCGGTGAGGGTGGCGGGCAGCCGGACGATGCCGCGCCGGGCCCGCTCACGGACGCCGAGGGTGCCGGGGTCGTCGGTCTCCGGCGCCGGGAGCTGCGCTCCGGTCTCGATGCCGTGCAGGCCGGCCGCGATGACGGAGCCGACGACGAGGTAGGGGTTGGCGGCGGCGTCGAAGGGTTTGATCTCGGCGCTGCCGCCGTCCGGGTCGTCGGGGGCGCCGGGGATCAGCCGCAGCGCCGCCTCCCGGTTCTCGACGCCCCAGCACTGGTAGACGCCGGCCCATTGGGAGGGCTGCAGCCGCAGATAGCTGGCGGGCGAGGGGCAGCCGACGGCCAGGAGGGCGGGCAGGGCGCCGAGGATGCCGCCGAGGAAGGCCACCGCTTCGGGGGCCAGGCCCCATTCGGCGTCCGGGGTGCGGTGCAGGCTCTTGCCGTCGCGGTTCAGGCTGAGGTGGAGGTGGCAGCCGTTGCCGACCTGTCCGGCGACGACGGTCGGGGCGAAGGAGGCGCGCAGGCCGTGCCGGGCGGAGACGGCGCGGACGGTCTCGCGGACCAGAACGACGTCGTCGGCGGCGCGGACGGGGTCGCCGGGGGCGCAGCTCACCTCGAACTGGCCGGGCGAGTACTCGGGGTGGATCTGGAAGACCTCGACGCCCTGGACGGTCAGCGCTTCGCTGACGTCGCGGAGGTAGTCGGACAGTTCGACGATGCGGGTCATGCCGTACGCGGGGCCGGAGCAGGGGTGGTCGAGCGGTGCGTACGCGTCGTCCCGGGCGGGGTCGTGGCCCGCCGGTGCGCGGGTGACCACCCATTCGGTTTCGAAGCCCATCCGCAGGTCGAGGCCGGCGGCCGTGGCGCGGTCGGCCATGGTGCGGGCGAACTGGCGCTGGCAGGCGGGGTGGGGCTGCCCCTGCTGGTCGTAGCGGTCCGCCGGGGCCCAGGCCCAGCCGGGCTGTGCGGCAAGGACGGTGACCCGGTCGAGGTCGGGGAAGAGCCGCAGGTCGCCGGTGGGGCCGCCGAGGTGTGCAGATTCAGTGATGGCGTCCTCGGAGGTGAAGACGTCGAAGACCGGCGCCATGCCGACGCCGCGCTGCGCGGCATGGGCCAACCGCGCGGCGGGAATGGCCTTGACGCGCGCGATGCCCGCATTGTCCACCCAGGTCACTGCGACATTCCGGACGCCTTCCGCGTCCAGCTGCGCCGTCAACTGACGGGCGTCCCCCCGGCCTTCCGCAGGCGATCCCATAAGCCGTCCTACCGTCCTCACTTGGCCGTGCCGATTCCCGGCACCTGGTACCGCCGGTGCCGGTCCGGCTCAGCGCCTTCCCGGTCAGGGGCAGTTGAACTCGCACCATACGCACTTTCCGGTGCCACGCGGTTCCACACCCCAGACATCTGCCAGCCGGTCCACCAACAGCAGGCCGCGCCCGGAGACGCCGGCCTCGCCCGGTTCGCGGCGCCGGGGCAGGCTACTGGAGTGGTCCTCGACCTCCAGCCGCAGCCGCCGCATGGCGCTGTGCGGCATCCGGATGTTGACGATCGCCTCGCCGTCGGTGTGCAGCAGGGCGTTGGTGATCAGCTCGTCGGCGACCAGTTCGATCTCCTCGGAGCGCTCGCGGGCGCCCCAGGCCCGTACGGCGGCGCGGATCATGTGCCGGGCGGCGGACAGCGCGTCGGGGTCGGCGGGCGCGATGTGCTGCCGGAACCGGCCGACGGTGTCGTGCTCGGGGGCACCGAGGCGGCGCAGCAGGAGCAGCGCCATATCGTCCTCGCCGGTCCCCCCGTCCACCGCCCGGCAGAGCCGGTCGGCGAGTTGCTGTACGTCCTGCGGGCCTTCCCGGACGTCTCTGGCCAAGTCCCGCATTCCGTCGTCGAGGTCGATGCCGGGCCGCTCCACGAGGCCGTCGGTGCACAGCACCAGGGTGTCGCCGGGGGCGAGATGGACGGTGGTGACGGGGTAGTCGAGCCGTATGAACTCGGAGGCGATGCCGAGCGGCAGCCCGCCGGCCACCGGCAGCCGGCGGCAGATCCCCTCGGCGTGCCGCAGCAGCGGATCGATATGTCCGGCCCGGACGAACCGGGCGGCCCCGGTGCTCAGGTCCGCGTCGACGTAGATGCAGGTGGCGAAGCGGTCGGTGTCGAGTTCGTTGAGGAAGGCGGAGGCGCGGGCCATGACGGTGGCGGGCGCGTGCCCTTCGGCGGCATACGCACGCAGGACGATGCGCAGCTGGCCCATGAGGGCCGCGGCCTGGGTGTCATGCCCCTGGACGTCACCGATGACGGCGGCGACCCGGCCGTTGGGCAGCGGAATCACGTCGTACCAGTCGCCGCCGATGTCGCGGCCCATCCGGGCGGAGCGGTAGCGGACCGCCACCTGGGCGCCGGGCACTCCGGGGATCCGGCGCGGCAGCATCGCCTGTTGGAGGCCCGCGGCGAGGTCGTGCTCCTGGTCGTAGAGCATGGCGCGGGCCAGGCTCTGCGCGATGCTGCTGCCGAGCGCGAGCAGGACGTTGCGCTCCTGGTCGCGGAAGTCGCTCTCCCGCTCGAAGAACAGCCCGATCACGCCGATGGGGCGGCCCTGGGCGATCAGCGGCAGATAGGCGGCGGAGTGGACGTTCAGCGGCTCGATGGCGGGCCACAGCCGGGGGTAGCCGTACTGGAATTCGGCGCGGCTGCACACATAACGCGGAGTGAGGGTGCGTACCACCTCGCTCATCGGGAATTCGTCGCCGATCCGCGTGAACTCGAGATCGGGCACAAAACTTCCCGCTTTGCCCTCCGACACCAGGCGGATACGGCCCGCCTCGACGAGCCCGAGGATGACGTTCTCCGCTCCCAGCCGGCTCAGCCCCTGCTCATCGGCCAGTACGGCGATGACCTCACCGACCGTTCTGGCGTGCGCCAGGGCCGCGGTGGTGCGCTCCACGACGCTGGTGTGCCGCCGCCGCTCCTCATCGACCGCGAGCCGCTCCGCCGCATGGGTGTACTCGTGGCTGGCGTCCCGGACCACCCCGATGATGCGGCGGGGCCTTCCGGTGGGGTCGCGGCGGATGCTGCCCTGGGCGTGCGTCCAGCGCATCTCGCCGTCCCGCAGCCGTACCCGGAAATAGGCGCCGTAGGAGTCACTGCCGTCCTTGAGGGCGCGGGCCACCAGGGCGTCCAGGCGGGCCGCCTCATGGGGCGGTACGCGGCTGCTGAGGCTCCCCGGCCGGTCGTCGTACTCCGCCGGAAGCATGTCGAAGACCTCAAGGGCGGGCGGATCCATGTGCATCAGCCCGCTGTCGAGGTCCCAGTCGAAGCCGCCCATGCCGTTGAGAGCCAGGGTCAGGTCCGGGTGGGCGGGCCAGTCGTCCGGCACCGACACGGTGGGGCGCTTTGCTCCCCGGTCAGCCATGTCGTCACTTTCCCACATTCCCGCCCTTTTCGGCTGCCCCAGATGATGCGGCCGCCACCTGCTCACCACCCCTGACTCACGCATCAGTCGCCCCACAACACCGCCCGCCCCTCCCCTTCCTAAGCGGCCTTCCCCCTTCTCCCGCCACCCCGACCGTTGCGATTACCTCAACGCACTGTTACGGTCCCCGACCATGAAGGAAGACGCCGGAGACCCCGGAACCCGGGTCGCCGATGACGACGGGGACGTCACGGACCGTGTCCGTCAGGTGATCGACCGCCTCGGCTGCAGCCACCGGGAATTCGCCCGCCGCATCGTGATGGACCCCTCGAAGCTCTCCAGGTCACTGGGCGGCACCCGGCGCCTGACGCTCGCCGAGATAGTGCGGATCGCCGATATCGGCGGGGTGGACACCGGCTGGCTGCTCGGCGCACCGGAGCGCCCGGCGCCGTCGCCCGGCCGCGAACCGGTGCCGGTCCCCGAGGGCGGCCGGCCGCTGCAGATCGTGCGGGAGACCGTGCGGCTGATCGCCGAGCACGGCTTCCACGGCGTACGGGTCGCCGATATCGCCGCCGCCTGCGGGACGAGCACCGCTGCCGTGCACTACCACTTCCCCGGCCGCGACGAGCTGCTCGAGGCGGCCGTGCGCTGGTGCATGGACGAGGACACCGACCGCCGCGCCGCGGGCCTGGCCGAGGCCGCCGACGCCCGCGCGGAGCTGCTGCATCTGATCGCGCTGCAGACCCCGCGCACCGAACAGCAGCGCCGGCAGTGGCTGGTCTGGCTCGACCTGTGGGCCCAGGCCGCCCGCTCCACCGCCGTCGGCCGGCTGCACGAGCACTACTACCGGCAGTGGCGCACCACCGTCGCCGACGTCCTGCGGCGGGGCATCGGCCAGGGCGTCTTCCGCACCGTCGATCCCGAATTCACCGCACTCCGCCTGACCGCGCTGATCGACGGCCTGGCCACCCAGGTACTGGCCACCGCGCCGGACAGCACCTCCCCCGACACCATGCAGGCCGCGCTCCTCGCGTTCGTGGAGAGCGAGCTCACGGCGGGCTGAGGCGACCGGCGCCACCGGCACGCCCGCCGCCGCACGCCCGCCGCCGGCCGCCCGCCTTCACCGATACACCCATCGGCTTCCCCACACGCCCATCGGCTTCACCAGTACGCCCACCGAAGGGAACCCCCGTGAACAACGAGGTCATCATCACCTGCGCGCTCACCGGCGCGGGAGACACCGTCCGCCGCTCCCCGCACGTCCCGGTGACGCCCGAGCAGATCGCCACGTCGGCCGTCGAGGCGGCGTCCGCGGGCGCCGCGGTGGTGCACATCCACGTACGCGACCCCGAAACCGGCGATCCGTCGCGCGACCCGCGCCTGTATGCCGAGGTCGTGGACCGCATCAGGCAGACCGGCACCGACGTCGTCATCAACCTGACCGCCGGCATGGGCGGCGATCTGGTCATCGATCCGGACGCGCCGCTCACGCAGCTGCCCGGCACCGACCTGGTCGGCGGCCTCGAACGCCTCCCCCACGTCGAGGAACTCCTCCCCGACATCTGCACCCTGGACTGCGGCTCGCTCAACTTCGGCGACGGATCCAACCTCTACGTCTCCACCCCCGACATGCTGCGGGCCGGCGCCAAGCGCATCCAGGAGCTGGGCGTACGCCCGGAGTTGGAGATCTTCGACACCGGCCAGCTGTGGTTCGCCAAGCAGCTGCTGACCGAGGGACTGCTGGACGACCCGACCATCTTCCAGCTGTGCATGGGCATCCCGTGGGGCGCACCGGCCGACCCCGGCGTACTGCAGTCGATGGTGAACATGCTGCCCGAGGGCGCCCAGTGGGCCAGCTTCGCGCTCGGCCGGATGCAGATGCCGTGGGTCGCCCAGTCGATCCTGCTCGGCGGCAATGTCCGGGTCGGCCTGGAGGACAACCTCTACCTCAGCAAGGGCGTCAAGGCCACCAACGGCCAGCTGGTCGAACGTGCCGTCCAGATCACCGAGTTGCTGGGCGCGTCGGTCGCGACGCCGGACCGGGCGCGGGCCCGACTGGGCCTGAAGCCGCGCGCGTAAGCCCCACCGCCGTCCCTTCCCCCACTCCCTCTTGGAGCCGCTCCCCCATGCCCGAAAACACCCCTGCAGCCATCCCTGCACCCACCCCCGACATCTCCCTGGCAGCCACCCCTGGCACCACTCCCGCCCCCTGCGCCCCCGAGGAGGTGCGCCGCGTCGCCTGCATAGGCGCCGGTGTGATCGGCGGCGGCTGGGTCGCCCATTTCCTGGCCCGCGGCTACGACGTCACCGCCTGGGACCCGGCCGACGACGCGGCGGACAAGCTCCGTCGCCTGGTCGCCGCCGCCTGGCCCGCCCTGGAGCAGATGGGCCTGGCCGAGGGCGCCTCCCGGGACCGCCTGACGGTCGCCCCCACCCTCGCGGAAGCGGTCGCCGAAGCCGACTTCGTCCAGGAGAGCGCCCCGGAGAAGCTGGAGCTGAAGCGCTCGCTGCTGGCCGAGCTGGCGGCGGCGGCCCGCCCCGGCGTGGTCATCGCCTCCTCCACCTCCGGCTACCCGATGACCGATATGCAGCCCGACGACGGGGCAGCCGCCGCCCCCGGACGCCTCGTCGTCGGCCACCCCTTCAACCCGCCGTACCTGATCCCGCTGGTCGAGGTCGTCGGCGGCAAGAGGACCGACGCGGACGCGGTGGAGTGGGCCTCCCGCTTCTACGACGTGGCCGGCAAGTCCGTCATCACCATGGACCGCGAACTCCCCGGCTTCATCGCCAACCGCCTCCAGGAGGCGCTGTGGCGCGAGGCGCTGCACATGGTCGCCAACGGTGAGGCCTCGGTCGAGGACATCGACGCCTCGATAACCGAGGGGCCGGGCCTGCGCTGGGCCTTCATGGGCCCCTGCCTGACCTTCGCGCTGGCCGGTGGCGAGGGCGGCATGGCCCATATGCTCGATCACTTCGGCCCGTCCCTGAAGTCCCCCTGGACCCGGCTGGAGGCGCCGGAGCTGGACCGTGAGCTGCGGGATGCGATGGTCGACGGCTGCGCGGAGGCCGCGGGCGGGCGTACGTACGCGGATCTGGTGGCCGAACGGGACCAGGGCGTGATCGATGTGCTGCGGGCGACCGGGCGGCTGGGGGACACGAAGCGATGAGCGCCGCTCTCCCGCTGTACCGGCAGGCCGTCCAGGACGACTGGATCGACTACAACGGCCACCTCAGCGAGGCCTATTACGTCCTGGTCTTCGGCTTCGCCACGGACGCGCTGATGGATGCGGTGGGCCTGGACGCCGGCTACCGCAAGCGGTCGGGCTGCTCCCTCTATACGGCCGAGGCGCACGTCCGCTACCTCCACGAGGTCGCGCGCGACAGCCAACTCGCCATCCGTACAACGGTGTTGGGGGCGGCAGCGAAGAAGGTCCGGTTCCTGCACGAGATGTACGTATGCGAGGCCTCGTCCGGCGAACCGATCGGGGATGCGGTGGCGACGGAGGAGCTGTTCACGCTGCACGTCGACCAGGAGGCGGGGCGGGCCACGGCGCTGCCGGATGCCACCCTCGCGTACCTGAGCGGCCTGGCCGGTGCGGCGCCGGAGTGGGCGGGCCGCGGAATCCGAGAGGTCTGAGGCCCGTCGCCCCGACCCTTGACACCCTCCGCGCCGCCCTCGCCCGCGTCCCGCTCCTCCATTCCGCGCCGGAGGGCCCGTAACCCCGCACAGTGCGACCCTTGGCAGGACAGCCCATCCGCTCACCGACGACGGGACGCCACCATGACCACCACCCGCGGCCACCACATCGAGGTCACCCAGGGCACCGACCATGTCCGCGTCGAAATCAACGGCCTGCTCCTGGCCGACACCCACCGCCCGCTCCTCCTGGCCGAAACCGGCTACCCGGTGCGCTACTACCTCCCGCCCGAGGACGTCCGCACCGACCTCCTCACCCCCTCCGACACCCACACCGTCTGCCCCTTCAAGGGCACCGCCTCCTACTGGTCACTTCCCGGTGGCCCGGAGGACATCGTGTGGGCCTACCCTGAGCCGCGCCCGGATGTGGCGCAGATCAAGGACCATCTCTGCTTCTACGAGGTCGAGTTGGGCTGACGCGCGAGGGATCCGAACACACAGTAGGAAAGTTTCCTAACAATTCTTCTCCGCCTCCTTGACGCGTACATGGCCGCCCGTCAGGATTCCTCGGGACGGCTCCCCCACGCCGACTCAGGAGACGGATATGACGTCGACCCCCCGCACCGAGAACCACTCGAGGAAGCACCCGCGGCTCATCGGCCCCCGCTGGGCCCTGCCCGCCGCGGGCGCGGCGCTCGCGCTCGCCGGCGGGGTGGTGCTGTGGTCGCCCGCCGGCCGCGCGGACGCCGCGCCGGACCGTGCGGCCGGCGCGCGGGCCGGTGGATTCACGGCCGTCGCGGCAGGCGATATCGCCGAGCGGTGCACCGCCGACGACAGCGGCTGTGAGCACCCCAAGACCGCGGCGCTGGTGAAGAAGATCAACCCGGCGTTTGTGATGACCATGGGCGACAACCAGTACGACGACGCCCGGCTGAAGGACTTCAAGAGCTACTACGACACGAGCTGGGGCGCCTTCAAGGACACCACACACCCGGTCGCCGGCAACCATGAGACCTACGACCCGGACGGCGAACTCGCGGGCTACAAGGCCTACTTCGGCGCCATCGCCTACCCCAAGGGCAAGAGCTACTACAGCTTCGACCACGACAACTGGCACTTCATCGCGCTGGACTCCAACAACCTGGACACCGCGCAGACCAACTGGCTCAAGGCCGACCTGGCCGCCAACGCCAAGAAGTGCGTGGCCGCTTACTGGCACCATCCGCTCTTCTCCTCCGGCGAGCACGGCAACGACCCGGTCAGCCGCCCGGTCTGGAAGCTGCTCTACGACGCCAAGGCCGAGCTGGTCCTCAATGGCCACGATCATCACTACGAGCGCTTCGCGCCGCAGGACCCCAACGGCAAGGCCGACAAGAACGGGATCGTCGAACTCCTCGGCGGGATGGGCGGGGCCAACCCGTACAAGATCGAGGAGGTGCAGCCGAACAGCGAGAAGCGGCTGACCGACACCTTCGGCGTGGTGAAGCTGAACTTCACCGACAGCGGGTTCTCCTGGGACCTGGTGGGCACGGACGGCAGCACGAAGGACAGCAGCCCGGCCTACTCATGCCACTGAGTCCCACGACCAACGGGTCCCGCAGGGCGAACGGGACCGGCAGGGCGAACGGGACCAACGGGAGCAACAGGCGGCCTGATTGATGTATCTCGCGACCACCGACGCGGCCGCGACGGCGACAAAGGTGACGCGGGGCCGCGTCGGGGGGCCGGTTCTGGCCCTCGGCGCGGTCAGCCTGGTCACGGACATCTCCTCCGAGATGGTCACCGCCGTACTGCCGCTCTACTTCGTTCTCCAACTGGGCCTCTCCCCGCTCCAGTTCGGGTTTCTCGACGGCCTCTACAACGGTGTCACAGCGCTGGTGCGGCTGCTGGGCGGGCATGCCGCGGACCGCGGCGGGCGGCACAAACTCGTCGCCGGCGCGGGCTACGCCCTCTCCGCGCTGTCCCGCCTCGGGCTGCTGCTGGCGGGCGGCGGCACGGCCGGCATCGGCGCGTCGCTCGCCGCGGACCGTATCGGCAAGGGGGTACGGACGGCGCCGCGCGATGCGCTGATCTCGCTCAGCGCCCCGCCGGACGCGCTCGGCCGCGCCTTCGGCGTGCACCGCGCGATGGACACCACCGGCGCCCTGCTGGGCCCGCTGGCCGCGTTCGCGCTGCTGTGGGCCACGGCGGACGCGTATGACGCGGTCTTCGTCGTCAGCTTCTGTGCCGGACTGCTGGGTGTGCTGCTGCTGGTCGCCTTCGTACCGGGGCGGGCCACGCTGCCCGCTCCCCCGCAGCCACCGGCCGACGAGCCGCGCCCGCGCGCCGGCGCAGGCGCAGGGCTCCTGGCGCCGCTCCGCGACCCCGCCTTCCGCCGGATCTTCGCGGCCGCTGCGCTGCTCGGCGCGGCCACCATCGGCGACTCGTTCCTCTATCTGCTTCTCCAGCGCCGGCTGGACTTCGCCGTCAGCTGGTTCCCGCTTCTGCCACTGGGCGCCGCCGCGGTCTACTTGCTGCTCGCGGTGCCTGCCGGGCGGCTGGGGGACCGTATCGGGCGCCGGGTTCCCTTCCTGTGCGGGCATGCGGCACTGCTCGGCGGCTATGTGCTGCTGGCATCGACGGACTCGGGCTCGGTGCTGCTGGTGGGTGTGCTGCTGTTGCTGGGGGTGTTCTACGCGGCGACGGACGGCGTCCTGATGGCGCTCGCCGGGCCCGTTCTGACGGCCGCGCGGCGGGCGAGCGGGATGGCGCTGCTGCAGACGGGGCAAGCGCTATGCCGTCTGCTGGCGGCCGCCGGATTCGGGGCCGCCTGGACGCTGTGGGGCACCGGGCCCGCGCTGATCGCTGCCGTCGCCGCACTGGCCGTGGCCCTCTCGGCGGCGACCGCGCTGCTTCCCGGCCGTAACCGCCCCGGCCGCCGTAACCGCCCTCACCGCCCGGAACACCGCCCGGAACAGCCTCCGGAACATCAGGAAAGGCGGCCGTCCCACCCGTGAACCCACCGAAGGAACCGGCGCCCGAACCGGCCGCAACGCCGCCGCCCGCGCCCTCCCCACCGCCCTCCCCCTCGCCCTCACCATCGGCGCCGCCATCGCTGTCGACGTCGCAGCGGAAAGGCGACCCCGTTCCGGCACACACCTCCCCGCTCGCCCCGTTCACCCCGTTCGCCTCACTCGCCTCGCTCTCCTCGCTCTCCTTCCGCGCCCGGATCGTCGCCGTGGCGACCGCCGCCGCGATCCTGGCCACCGTCGCCGTCGTCTACACCGTGAGCGCCGCCCGGCGCGCCGAACCGGCCGATGCCACCTCCGCCTTCGGCCTCGACCACGGCCGGCTGTACTTCCGCAGCACGGGCGCCGGGTCCGGCCGGGTGGCCCGCCTGTCCGCTCAGCCGGATGCCGTCCCACGGACACCGGCCCACGCTGCCCGGCCCGCCGACCACCGCACCACCGGCGGCCCCGCCTGCGAGCGTTTCTCCGCGGCCGCGGGCACCGCCCTGTGCCTGCAGCGCCGCCCCGGCATCCCGCCCCGGTCGTACGCCGTCGTGCTGGACCGGCGGCTGCGCGAGAAGCGGCGGATCGCGCTCACCGGAATCCCCAGCCGGGCCCGGGTCTCGGCGTCCGGCCGGATGCTGTCGTGGACGATGTTCGCCACCGGGGACTCGTACGCCGCCAGCACGTTCTCCACCCGCACCTCCCTCCTGGACACCCGCACCGGCTACCTCATCAAGAACATGGAGGAAATCCCGCTCACCCTCGACGGCCGCCGCTACCACTCCCCCGACGTCAACTACTGGGGCGTCACCTTCGCCCGCGACGACAACCGCTTCTATGCGACGGTCTCGACGAAGGGGAAGACTTACCTGGTCGAGGGCAATATGCGGAAGTGGGCCGCGCATACCCTTCGCGAGAACGTCGAATGTCCCTCGCTCTCCCCCGACAACACCCGGCTCGCCTTCAAGAAGCGAGTGCGCGAGGGAACCACCGGCCCCTGGCGGCTGTACGTCCTGGACCTGCGCACCCTGCACGAGCATCCAGTCGCCGAAACCCGCAGCGTGGACGACCAGGCCGCCTGGCTGGACGACGGCACCCTCGCCTACGCCCTCCCGGGCCGCGACGGCCGGCCCTTCGACATCTGGACCGTCCCAGCAGACGGCGGCGGCACCCCGTCTCTCCGCGTTCCGAACGCCTCGTCTCCGACGCTGATCCGCTAGGCAGTGTCTTGGGCAGCGCCTTTGGGTAGCTCGTTGCCGATCACGTGGCGAGCCCCGGGACACCGCCCCGGCCCACCACGTTTGATGCGTATCCGGCTCGTACCACTTCAACCCGTGGGTGGAGACGGCCATCAACCCGCCGCTCAACCCAGGGGCTGACGATTGGCGGACACGGTCGAAGCAGTCTTGGAGCCGTGAACATCATCGATTACCTCATCAACGGAATCCTCGTCCTGCTCGTCGTGCGCCAGGTTCGTGGCAGTCGCCTGGACCTGATCAACCTGGTGCTCCCTGTCGTACTGGTCAGCGCCACCGCTGCGTACTACCTGCGGTCGGTGCCTACGGACGGCAATGATCTGGGCCTTGAACTGGTGCTGGCCGGCTCGGGAGCGGCTCTCGGAGTGCTCTGCGGGATCACCACGCACCTTCGACACAAGGCCGACGGCGTCTACGCGAAGGCGGGCTTCACCGCCGCAGCTCTGTGGGTCTTCGGCATGGCGTTCCGGATGGGCTTCGCCTTCGCTCACGACCACGGCGCCGCTGACACCATCACCAACTTCAGCCGTACCCATCAGATCACTTCGGCCCAGGCGTGGGTGGCTGCGTTCGTCATGATGGCGCTGGCCCAGGCGGTGACCCGGCTGGTGGTGATCCGTTACCGCGCCTACCGGTTGACCTCCTCCGCGGCCAACGCCCGCCCGGCAACGGCGTGAACACCGTAGGGCAGCAGCCGGGCCCGGTTTCTCCGGGGCCGGCTGCTCCTATGCTGTCCGTCATGAGCTCAACGCCGCCCGGCGGTTGTCAGGGGGACAGTCCGAGGGTGGCGGAGGCCCGGTCGCGTGCGGCCGAGCGTGCCGCGCGTCAGGCTGCGCGGATGCACCTGGCGCTGTGGGTGGTCATGGTCTTGACCGCCGCCTCGGTCCTGCGGAGTCGGCCGTATCCGGGGGTGGTCGGCGAGCACCTCGTCATCAGCTTGGCGTTGGCCGGGTGTTTGCTGTCGCTGGCCCTCGCGGCCCTGGCCCGCGACAGGGGGAAGGCGGAGGCGGCCATCGCCGCGTTGCCGCTGGTCCTGGGCGCCAGCGGCAATGTGCTGGCGTTTCTCCAGCCGTCCTCGATGATGGTGGTCCCCGTCTCCACCGCCGTGGCGATGCTCTTCGCGCGCCTGCGGCCGCGGCCGGCAGTCGTGCTGGCGGCACCACTGACGGTGGCGATCGCGGTCATCACCGCGTACGTCAGCCCCTCTCGCAACGCGCTTCAGAGCGCGGTGGCCAGCGCGTTGCTGTGCGGGGTGCTCGGCGCCGCCTACGTCTTCGCCCGCCAGGCCCGGCTGCGACACGACCACACCGAACTGCTGCTCGCCGAGTTGGAGGACTCGCGTGAGGCGTGGGCACGTGCCGTCGCGGTAGCTGAACGCACCCGAATCGCCCGGGAACTGCACGACATCCTGGCGCAATCGCTGTCCGCGCTTTCCGTTCAGCTGGAGGGCGCCCGCAAGCTCGCCGAACGTGACCAAGTCGACCCAGCCCTGCACCAGTTGATCGTACGCAGCGGCGAACTGACACGGGAGGGCCTCTCCGACGCGCGGCGGGCCGTCGCCGCCCTGCGCGGCGACGACGTGCCCATGGTCGACCAACTCACCACGCTGGTCGGCCGGTGCCGCCGCGACCTCGCGCTGCCGATAACGCTGTCGGTGATCGGGCAGCCCCGGACGCTGGCGCCGGAGGCGCATCTCGCGCTGTACCGGGGAGCCCAGGAGGCGCTCACCAACGCCGCCCGATACGCCGCCGGCTCGCCCACTGCCGTGGTGCTGTGCTACACGCCCCAGGCCACCACACTGACCGTCTCGGACCAGGGCCGACCTGCCGGTGCGGGCGACGACGACGCCGGAACCAGCGTTCCCGCACCGCCCGTCGAAGCGTGGACGGGTGGTGGAAACGGACTGCGGGGCATGCGCGAGCGCATCGAGCGGGTCGGCGGCCGCAGCCATACCGGACCCGCCGGGCAGGGCTGGACCGTGGAGATGGAGATACCGGCATGAGCGATTCCGTGGCCCCTATCAAGGTGCTGGTCGCCGATGACCAGCGGGTGACCCGCGAGGGCCTGATGCTGTTGATCGGCCTGAACGCGGGCATGGAGGTCGTGGAGGGTGCGGCCGACGGCGCGGAGGCGGTGGCGCTGGCCCTCGAGCACGACCCGCATGTCGTGCTGATGGACCTGGCGATGCCAGGAACGGACGGCCTCGCCGCAACCCGGACGCTGCGTGCGGAAGCCCCGGGGATAGCTGTGCTGGTGCTGACGACGTACGCGGACGACGCGTCGGTCTTCCCCGCGCTGCAGGCGGGGGCGAAGGGATATCTCACCAAGGACGCAGGCGCGGACGAGATCGAACGGGCGATCCGGGCCGTGCACAGCGGCCGGGTCTGGCTGGATACGGTGGTGCAGGAACGTCTGGTCAAGGCCGTCACCTCCGGCCTGCCGCCACAGTCCGAGGCGGTTCCGGACGGCGACGCGTCGACATCCCCGATCACCGCACCCGAACCGGCTCAGCCGAGGTGGGACATCCCCGCTCCCCTGCCAGAGCAATTGACCGCCCGTGAGGCGGAGGTCCTGGCACTGATCGCGCAGGGGCTGTCCAACGCCGAAATCGGCGAACGCCTCTACCTCGGCCGCGCCACGGTCAAGACACACGTCAACCGCATCTTCGCGAAGACCGGCGTACGTGATCGCGCGCAGGCCGTCCGCTACGCCTATCGCACCGGACTGGCGGACTGAGCGCTGCCCGGGTGAGCCTGGTCGCGGCGGTCGCGTTGAACTTCCCCCGGACCGGGAACAACTGGCCATCACCGCTGGGTGGCCGAGAGGACGGTCTCGTGGCCGGCCGGCTGCCGCCGCCTGAGACCGGCGAAGTCCTCGACCACTACGAGCGCGTGGTCACGGCGGAGGGGGAGCTGGGCTGGGAGATCGTGTGAGGACCCGCGGCTTCCGCCCCGGGGCGACGCGGGCGGACCATACGGCGCACAATCGAAGGGTGAACGGCACGAAGGACACGGACGACGGATACGGCGAGCCCGATGAGCCCGGCGCGCCCGGTGAGCCCGGTGAGCCCAGCGCGGGCGGCACCGCCGGCACGGGCAGCGCGGGCGGCACCGGCAGCGCGGGCGGTATAGGTGGTGATCCGGCCTGCCTGCTGCACATGGTGTGCGACGCCTGCGGGCGGATCCGCGAGCACTTGGACAGCGACGTCTGCGAGCACTGCGGCGCCGCGACGGAAACCGCCCCCGAACCGCCCCCGGCCGCCCCGTCACCCCGCCCCGCCACCGCTCCTTCCACCTCCCCCTCTCCTTCCGCCTCCCGCTCCCCCGCCCGGGACCGCGATGACCAGGGCCGGGCCCGTAACGCCCGCCCCCGGGACGGGCTCGGACGCCCGCTGCCGTACGGCTCCCCCGGCGTGGCACGGCAGCCCGAAGGAGTGCCCCGTACGCCCGCGCAGGCGCTGGCCGAGGCGCAGCGGCTGCTCGACGAAGGGATGCCGTTCCATGCGCACGAGGTCCTGGAGGACGCCTGGAAGGCCGCGCCGGAGGAGGAACGCGGGCTGTGGCGCGGGCTGGCCCAGCTCGCCGTCGGCCTCACGCATGCGGCGCGCGGCAATGTCTCCGGCGCCGCGGCCCTGCTCGACCGGGGTGTGGTAGCCATCGCGCCGTACGCGGCAACCGCCCCGTACGGCATCGACATCACCGGACTGTCGGGCTGGGCACAGGAGTTGACGGCACGGCTGCCCGGTGTGACCAGCCCGGTGTCCGCGGCCGGGACGGCGCCCCGGCTGCGCAGCGCCGGATAGCGGCCGCCCGCCGTGACCCCGACGTTGCGCACCGAACGGCTGGTGTTGGAGCCGTACGTCCGCGCCGACGAAGAGGACTTCGTCGCGCTGTTCATGGACGCGCGGGTGTCCCGGTGGATGGGCGACGGCCCCTGGAGCGAGGCCGAGTACCGCACCGTGTTCGGCCGTATCTTCACTCATGTGTACGCCAGAGCCCGCTTCGACGTGTGGGCCGTGCGCCGGCGAGAGCGGCTGGTGGGGCACGCCGAGATCAAGCCCGCCAAGGTGGTCGACGGCCACGAAATCGTCTACGGGCTCGCCGTCGACGCATGGGGCCAAGGCCTGGGCACCGAACTGGCCGAGGCTCTCGTCGGGTACGGCCTCGGCCCGTTGGGTCTGTCAGAGGTGTACGCGACGGTGGCCGAGCGGAATACGGCTTCGCTGACCACGCTGGGCAAGGTCGGCTTTCGCCGCACCCGTGAGACCGCCGAGGACGACTCGGCGGACAACGGCGGTACGACCCACCTGCTCAGGTGCCACCACGGCACACGGCGGATCCGCGCGGTCGATCATGCGAATCCGCCGTGACCGGGGCTAGCGCCTGTCGTTTGGATCAGGCCCTAGCGCTCCTCCTCCGGCGGCCCGGCACGCCGCCGGCCGTGCCGGCGCCAGGCGAAGGCGCCGACCAGCACCAGCAGCACGGCACCGACGCCGCCTCCCCACCACCCGGTGACGGAGTTCCCGGACGAGACGTGTCCGGTCTTCGGCCTGAAGTTGTCGGTGGTCAGCGACCGTATATCGACATGGTGCCGGGTATCGGCGTGGCGCTGGGTATCGGCATGGTGCTCGGGGACGGCGCGTACCGTGCGCAGGGTGTCGATCGGGCGGGCCTTGCCGGCGCTGTCGAAGCCCCAGTCCAGCAGGGCACCGGCCTCCTTGTAGACGGCGTTGTTCTCTCCGGACTGCGGGTTCATGACGGTGACCAGGAGCGTGCGGCCGTCCCGGCGGGCGGCGGCGACAAGGGTGTTGCCGGCGTTGGTGGTGTAGCCGTTCTTGACTCCGATGATGCCGGGGTAGCGGGTCATCCCGTGTGAGCCGGAGAGCATCCGGTTGGTGTTCTCGATCTGGGTGGCGCCATCGCTGGTGGGGAACCGGGCATGGGCGGTGGCGCAGTAGCGTGCGAAGTCCGCGTTGGCGAGTCCGGCGCGGCCGAAGACGGTCAGGTCGTACGCCGAGGAGACCTGGCCGGGGGTGTCGTAGCCGTCCGGGGACTTCACGGTGGTGTCGCGGGCGCCCAGTTTGCCGGCGGTCTTCTGCATCTCCTGCGCGGTGGCGTCCCAGCCGCCGTTCATCGACGCCAGGACGTGTACGGCGTCGTTGCCGGAGCGGAGGAAGACCCCGCGCCACAGGTCGGCGACCCGGTACCGCCCGCCCTCCTCGATGCCGACGAGGCTGCTGCCGTTCCCGACACCTTCGAGGTCGTTGGCGTCGACCTCGCGGACGGTGTCGGCCGAGAACTTGGGCAGCACGGTGACCGCGAACAGGGTCTTGAGGGTGCTGGCCGGGGGGAGTCTGCGGTGTGGCGCCTTGGCGGCGAGGACTTCGCCGGTGTCGGCGTCGGACACCATCCACGAGCGGGCGGACAGCCCGTCCGGAAGCTCAGGCACACCGGGCGCCGCGGCGACCTGCACGCCCGCGCCGGACGAGGCGGGCTGACGGCTCCCCGGCCCCGCGGCTCTGGGGTGGGCCGCGGCCGATATGGAGGACAGGGAGAGTCCGGCGACAGCGAGTGCCGCCACCGCAGCGGCTCTTTTGGAATGCAGCGCGTCGGTTGCCATGCCCGTCACGCTAAGAACGGCCTTGGCGGCCCGCAGCGTGGATGCGCCAGACGGACCAAACAGGCCGCCGCCCGCCCGGCGTGTCACCTCATGGGACACCGCGCCACGGGACTTCGGAGGACGGGCCACCGGACGACAGACCCACCGGATCGCATCTGCAAACAACGACCCGCCCGGTGCGACGGGGGATGCACACCGGGCGGGTCTCAAGACCTTTCTACCGCATCGGGGAGCGGTTACGCCTCAAAAGCTTGTTCGTTTCTCGATTCCCAGGTCACGGGGAGCGAAATCAGGCCACGCGCGCGCAGCGAGCGCCGACGTCGCAGTTCGCCCTGTGGGACGCCCAGTCGCAGGCCGGGGAACCGGCTGATGAGCGCACCGAGCGCGATCTCGGTCTCCATACGGGCCAGCGGAGCACCGAGGCAGTAGTGGATTCCATGCCCCAGTGCGAGGTGCCCGGAGAGGTCCCGCCCGTGGTCGAAAGTGTCCGGATCGGGGAAGCGGGCGGGGTCGCGGTTCGCGGAAGCGATGGAGAGCAGCACGGTCTCCCCGGCCGGGATCCGTACGCCGCCGATCTCCAGGTCCTCCTTGGGAAAGCGGCGGATGGCCAGTGGAGCGGGACCGTCATGACGGAGGAACTCCTCGACGGCGGCCGGGAGTTCGGCCGGATTACGGCGCAACTGGTCGAACTGAACGGGGCGTTCGAGCAGGCCGAGCGTGGCGTTGCCGATGAGGTGGACGGCATTCTCGTAACCGCCGAAGAGGATCAGGAAGGCGAGCGAGGTCAGCTCGTCCTCGCTGAGCCGGTCGCCTTCCGTGCCGCCGGCGTCGTCGCGCGCCGCGATCAGGTCCGAGAGCAGATCGTCGCCGGGTTCCGCGCGCTTGGTGGCGATCAGGCCGGTGTAGAACTCCAGCATCGCCCCGATCGCCTGCTTCATCAGCTGCGGCTTGGTCGGATCGGGGGTGATCAGGGCGTCCGTCCAGGCCCGGAAGTCGCGCCGGTCGCGCTGCGGTACGCCGAGCAGATCGCAGATCACGATGATGGGCAGCTGCCCCGCATAGTCGGCGATCAGGTCCGCCCGGCCGCCGCGCTCCTCCATCGCGTCCAGCAGCTCCTCGGCGACCTGCCGCACGGGCTCCCGCAATGCGTCGACCCGCCCCGGGGTGAAGGCCTTCACCACCAGGCGGCGCACCCTGGTGTGGTCCGGCGGGTCCATGTTCAGCAGATTGGCGTCCAGCGCGGGCGGCAGCACGAAACCGCGGTAACCGCCGGGCGCGGCATGGCGCTTGTCGAGGGACAGCCGCGGATCGGCGAGCCCGCTGCGGACGTCGTCGTAACGTGTGACCAGCCAGGCGGGCTGCCCGTCGGGCCCGGTGATCCGGTGCACCGGACCCGCCTCGCGCAGCGCGGCACAGGCGGCGTAGGGATCGTCGAGGAGGGGCGTCACGTCGATGGGGGCGTCGGGGCCGGTCTCGGCGGTGTTCTGCATGGAGCACGACTCTAGACGGCCGGCTCACGTCATGTCGGGGGCGGAACGCGGACCGCAACGGCGGGGCGGCACCGGCGCCTGAAGCCCGGTGCCGCCCCGCTCGCGTGGGTGGCCCGGACCCCCGTACCGGGCCACCCCGTCTGTGTGCTCGCGCAGCTCCTAGCCGCGCAGTACGGAGCTGCGCTGCCGCAGCTCGGTGAGCACGGTGTCTATCAGCGGCGAGTGATAGACATCCGCGACCAGCGCCAAGTGCTCGTATTCCGAGGTGAGTTCGGCTCCTTCCGCGCCCGTGGCCGTACCCGTGGCGACCACCACGCTGTCGGCGCCGTGAGCGGGCACATGGCCCACCGCGCGGTTCTCCAGCCCGCGGCGGAGCGCGGCCGCCTCCGCGACGGCGGCCAGCTGGCGGTCGTCGAGCGAGACGGCGCGGGCCCGTTCGCGGGCGATGTCGACGGCGTCGTACTCGACATGGCGGCGGATTCCGCGCTGTACGTCCCGGATCTCCGCCATCTGCCGGTTGGCGCGCCATTCGAGGTCGGCGAACGGCCAGCGGACCACCCAGGCCGCCCGTTCCATGGTGACCTCGGGGGTCCCCGCGGTGACGGTCCGCCAGAGCGGGGAGAGACGGCGCAGCCGGCGCCAGGCGGCTGCGCGGGGGCCGGCGGCCGGCAGCGCGAAGCCGGTGAGTACGAGGATCGCCGCGACCGACGCGCTGAGCGGGGCCACGCCGTTGGAGAGCCAGAGCGCCGGGTGGCCCGCCCAGGACAGGACGAAGCCGATGACCTTGCAGGCGCAGTAGACCAGGCCCAGCCAGCAGCCCGCGGCCAGCACCCGTAGACCGCGCGCGAGCCAGGAGACGCCCAGCCGGGCGGCATAGCGCGGGCAGAGCGTTCCCAGGCCCGCGAGGCTCGATCCGAAGATGGCCAAATACAGCACCAGGAAGAGCATCACGCCGGGCGAGCCGGTATAGGCGGTGCTGAAGTCGCGGGGGTGCTCGACGGAATCGGGGCGGCCGACCGCGAAGCCGGCGATGGCCACCGCCCATAGCGCGGCCACTCCCCCGACGGCGGCGCGCGCCTTGGTCCGCGCGCGGGCGCGCCCGGCCTCCCCCTCGCCTGCCGTCCAGCGCAGCAGCAGCACCAGCGCGCCCGCGGCGAAGAGGACGACGGAGGAGTAGAGGAAGACCATGGCGAGGTTGGCGACGCCGACCAGCCGGTCGAACCAGCGGTAGAGGCTGGGCGCGGAGAACAGGAAGACCGTCGCCACGCCGCCCGTCATCACACAGGCGAGCCCCAGGTCGGCGTTGCCCCGGTCGCGGAACCAGGCCGCGGTTTTGTAGCCGACGATGGCCCAGGCGATCGCCGCGAAGGCGAGATAGATGACGTCAAACACGCTGCGGTCCCCCGTCTCCGGCCGCGTCCACGTCTGCGGCCGCGTCTCCGTCCCCGGCCGCGTCCGCGGCTGCGGCTGCGGCCGCAGCCCCCTCTTGGGCCGCAGCCGCGGCCTGCTGCCGCCGGATGTGCTGCAGCGCCGGCCCGAGCGCCGCCGCCAGTTCGGCCGCCTGCCCCTCCAGGGGCAGTTCGCGCTCGCCGGCCGACGGCGCGACCCGCTCCATCAGCAGCGTGCCCAGCACCTCGGTCTCCCGCTCGGCGAGGTTGTCGTAGGCGTGATGCCGGGCGAGGCCCGCGGTCAGGCCCATCCGGCGCATGGCGGTGGCCACATCGACGGACGGGGTCCACACCCGCAGCGCGTCCTCCGTAATGGCCGGATCCTGCGCATGCCCCAGCAGCAGATGGCTCAGCTCATGCAACACGATGTGTGCCTGGTGCCAGGGAGACGTCCTGAGCTCGAAGAAGATCCAGTAGCCGTCGTCCGTTGACGCCGTCATGCCCGAGACCACACCGCCGAGGCTCATCGGCACCATATGCACCGGCCGTGCCACACGCGTGGCGACGATGTCGCACATCCCCCGCAGATCCATGGAGGCGGGCAGCGCCAGCTCCTTGATCAGTTGCTTGCACCGCCTGCGTATCCGCCCGACTCGCATGTTCGTCCCGTCCTCGTGTCCGGCCCGCCGCCAGAAGGCAAAGATCTGGTCGCACTCAGCGGTCCGTAACGGATCACTCCGCACGCCGCTCACCACCCTGATCCGGCGGATCGGCCGGCAGATTCATCTGCTGCCGGAACTGGGAGATGATCGTCGTCAGGCTCTCCTGTACCTCCGGCGGCAGCCCGACGGAGCGCAGCGCGATGGCCCGCACCCGCTGATCGCGCATGGCCGCCAGGAAGCGGACCTCCTCCTCCACCCGCGCGGCCTGCGGCTGCGAGAGGTCGCCCAGCAGATATCCGACCGGCACGGCAAAGAACTTGGCCAGCGCGCGCAGCAGCTCCGGGCTCGGGTTGGTGCGCCTGCCGTTGCGCAGCATCGACAGATACTGCTCGGTGACCTTGACCCCGCCGTACTCCGCCGCCTCGCCGCTGATCTCGTCGGCCACATAGGCGTTGGTATACGGCGCCCCGGCCGGGTGCATGTTCGCGAAGAGATGGTTGAGCCGTTCCGCGAGCGTGCTGCTCGCCCCCTTGGACCGGCCTTCGCCCCCCACTGTCATGCCTTCGCCCCGCCCTTCGGACTCCTATGGGTCCCGCACGACGGCCCGGTGGGCCGAGCCCAACGAACAGTTAAGGACGCCGGAACCTCTCCTCTCATCCTTTCATGGGAGGAACACGCCGCACCAGTCCACTTACGGACAGTGAAGTTCACTGGACTTAACCAGCAGTTGAGTTCACCCTGCGCATCCGCGACGGGGGCGCCCACCCTCGCCGGCAACGGCCCGCCGCCGGGCGGCCGATGGCCTGGACTCCGCGCTCCGACCGTCCCATTCGCACCTCCCCGTCGAACCTCAACCTCGTTGGCACCGAGGCTGGTCGGGGGGTCTGACAATGCTCCGCGAAGGATCCACGAGGCCGGCACGGCGGGCACATCTGACGCCTCGCCAGGGAACGGGACGGAGGCCGGGGAGTGCGCCCCGGACACGGCCCCGAAGCGACAGCTCGAACGCGGCGGGCCCCAGCACGACCAAGGGCCGGTTTCCACTTCCGTGGAAACCGGCCCTGATCTGCGACGTTATACGTCGGGACGACAGGATTTGAACCTGCGACCCCTTGACCCCCAGTCAAGTGCGCTACCAAGCTGCGCCACGTCCCGTTTGCCCGTTCCGGCCGGGAGATGCCCCGGACTGACCGCGCACAAGAACAATACCCCATGTCAGAGGGTGGGCGTCGCCATATTCCGGCGCGGCGGACCGGCCGGCCGGGCGGCGCAGATGAGTACCCGTACTCATGCGCCTGTGTCACGGCGCCGCCACGCTACGCGCATGACTACTCCATCGATTCAGCGGCCGACGACCACGGCATTCTTCGTGCAGGCCGCGATCTCGTTCGGGCTGTCACTGGTGGCACTGGTGATCGGGATCATCAAACTGCCGGTCGGACCCTGGGAGCGCGGGTTTCTCGCACTCGGGCTGGTCTTCGTGGTGTCGTCGGCGTTCACACTGGCCAAGTGCGTGCGCGATCGCCAGGAGGTGGAGGAGGTGACGAACCGGGTGGACAAGGCCCGGATCGACAAGATCCTCATGGAACAGGACGTCTTCACCTCGGGTCAGGGCTGACTCCGACGCAGGCCTGATTCCGGCGGTCGGGGCGGGCCGGGGATCGCGGGGAACGGAATCCGCGACCCCCGGGCTTGACCTCAAGAACACTTGAGGTTGCAGGCTCGTCGTATGACGACCGCAACCGGCACCGCGCCCGGATTCGACCAACTACCGTCCCTGATGAGCCTGATGACGGGCGACGAGAAGCACGGTCCCGCCGCCACCTCCACCCTCGATGCCCTCTGGGTGCTCTACGACCGGGTGCTGCGGGTCTCCCCCGCCACCGCCGCGGACCCCGACCGGGACCGCTTTCTGCTCTCCAAGGGCCACGGCCCGATGGCCTACTACGCGGTGCTGGCCGCCAAGGGCTTCTTCCCCACCGACTGGCTGACCGGATTCGGCTCGTACGACTCGCCGCTCGGACACCACCCCGACCGTGCGCTCGTACCCGGCGCGGAAATCGGCAGCGGCTCACTCGGGCACGGGCTGCCGCTCGGTGTCGGCACCGCCCTCGGGCTGCGGGCACAGGGCCGGACCGAACCCGCCGTCTGGGTGCTGATCGGCGACGCCGAACTGGACGAGGGCAGCAACCACGAGGCACTGGCCTACGCGGGCGCCACCGGGCTGGACCGGCTGCACGCCCTCGTCATCGACAATTCCTCCGCCTCGCACGGCCGGCCCGGCGGCATCGCCGCCCGCTTCGGGGCCGCCGGCTGGTCCGTGGCCACTGTTGACGGCCGCGATCACGAGGCGCTGTACGAGGCCTTCAGCGCGCCGCACCCGGGCCGGCCGCATGCGGTGGTCGCCCGCGTCGAGCCCAAGACCGCCTGACCGGCCCCGCGCCCTTCTCCGCCGCCATCCCTTTCCCCGTCTCCCCCGCTGCCGCCTCGCCCCTCTTCTCCCCCTCAACTCTCCGAAAGGCTTTCCCTGATGGACACCATGCGTGAGCGCTTCGCCTCGGTCACCTCGCGGCTGCTCGACGAGGATCCGCGGCTCGCGGTCGTCCTCGCCGAGATCGGCAAGGACGGCTTCGCCGATGCGGCACAGCGGCATCCTGAGCGGGTGCTGAATGTGGGCATCAGGGAGCAGCTGCTGATCGGTGTGGGCGGCGGGCTGGCGCTCACCGGTCTCCGGCCGGTTCTGCACACGTTCGCCGGCTTCCTGGTGGAGCGCCCCTTCGAGCAGGTGAAGCTGGACTTCGGCCACCAGGGCGTGGGCGGGGTGCTGGTGAGCGCCGGCGGCTCGTACGACTGGCCCAGTGGCGGCTTCACGCACATGGCACCCGGTGATGTCGGACTGCTCGACACCCTGGACGGCTGGACCGTCCACGTACCCGGCCACCCGGACGAGGCGGAGACGCTGCTGCGGCACGCTGCGGCCGCCGGCGACGACAAGGTGTACGTACGACTGTCCGTGCAGGTCAACGAGGCGCCGCGGCCGGTGGACGGAGCCCGCTTCCAGACTTTGCGGGAGGGGCGCGGCGGGGTCGTGGTGGCGGTCGGGCCGATGCTGGACTCCGTTCTCGCCGCGACCGAGGGGCTGGAGGTGACCGTGCTGTACGCGACCACCGTGCGGCCCTTCGACGCACCGGCGCTGCGGGCCGCGACCGGGGCGGCCGACGCCGCGAAGGTGGCGATCGTGGAGCCGTATCTCGCGGGCACCTCGACGCGCTTCGCGAACGAGGCCCTGGAGGACCTGCCCCACCGGGTACTGGGGCTGGGCGTCGGGCGCCGGGAACTGCGCCGCTACGGCCGGATCGACGAGCACCTGGCGGGTCACGGGCTCGACCCGCGCAGCCTGCGGGAGCGGATCGCGGGGTTCCTGGAGAAGTAGGGCGAGGCGCCGGGGTGCCGCGAGCCGTGGGCCGGCCGCCGCGTCAGATGTGCTTGTCCAGCCAGGCCAGCAGATCGCCCTGGACCTCGTCCCGGTGGGTCTCGTTGAGGATTTCGTGGCGGGCGCTCGCGTACGCCTTCCAGGTGAGATCGCGGGTGCCCAGGTAGCGGAAGTCCTCCAGCAGTTCATGGACCAGCGTCATGTGCTGGTTGCAGGGGTCCTGGTCGCCGACGGCGATGTGGACGGGGAGGCCGCGGGGGATACGGGCGAGGTTGGCGGGGTCGTTGATCTTGCGGATGGCCTGCACCCAGTCGAGGGCGAGTCCCGCGCAGAAGGGGAAGCCGCAGTCGTCGTCGGATACGTAGCGGTCGACCTCGTCGGCGTCGCGGGAGAGCCATTCATAGCCGGTGCGGTGGGGGAAGGCGTCGTTGAAGGAGCTGAAGTTGCGCGGGATGAAGGGCGAGAGGTGGGCGCGGCCGTGGGCGGCGATCTCCTGGTCCAGCTCGCCGATCGCGCCGTCGATGTCGAGGCCGGGCAGGGTGCGGAAGGTGCCGGAGAGGATCAGTCCGGCGAGGTCGGCGCCGTACTCCTGGGCATAGTCGCGGGCCAGCATGGAGCCCATGCTGTGGCCGAGCAGGACCAGAGGGACGCCGGGGTGGGTGCCGGCCGCATGGTTGCCGATGCCCTTGAGATCGCTGACGATCGCCCGCCAGGCGTCCTCGTCGACCACGCCGCGGCCCCCGGTGGAGGGGGCGGTGGCGCCGTGGCCGCGATGGTCGGAGGCGATGACGGCGTAGCCGTGGCCGGTCAGGAAGCGGGCGAAGCGGTCGTAGCGCCTGCCGTGTTCCGCGGCACCGTGGGCGATCTGGACCAGGGCGCGGGGCCGGCCGGACTCCGGGAGCCAGGTGTATGTGGCGATGCGGGCGCCATCGGGGGCCTGGTGGAAGTCCTGCTGCATGGCATCGTCTCCTGACTACGGGGAGTGTCGCGCCCACTCTCTCCCCCCTGGCAGCGGTCCGCCAAGGGGCGCGCGGGCGCCGTTGGCCCCGTTCCGGCACGGCGTGACACGATCAGGCGGGCCGGCTCTGACACCGTGCGGCAACTCCCTTTTACAGGAGGATCGTTGGACACCACGGACCGTTTCGAGGACCTGCCCCCCGAAGGCCTTTCTCCCGAACCGCTGCCACTGTCCCGGCGCAGGTTCCTGCAGGGCACCGCGTCGGCGGCCGCCGTGGCGGGGCTGGCCGGGGTCGCCGCCCCCGCCGCGTCGGCACAGGATGCACGGGGCTCCGGCGCGGCCCTCTCCTTCACGGCCGCCACCAACGGCGCCGCCTCCCTCTCCCCGTCCGGCGACCGGCTGATCGCCGAGGTCCAGAACGTCCTGTGGTCGCTGCCGCGGGCGGGCGGCGGCGCGGTCGCCCTGACCCCGCCCGACCTGGAACCCACCCGTCCGGTGCATGCGCCCGACGGCAAGCGGATCGCGGTCTGCGCCTATCGGGGCGGCGGTTTCCACCTGTGGATGCTGCGCACCGACGGCACCGGCCTGACGCAGCTGACCGACGGCCCGTGGGACGACCGTGGCCCCGCCTGGTCGCCCGACGGGACCCGGATCGCATTCGCCTCGGAGCGCGGCGGGGATGCGGTGGCGGGCGGCCCGTACCGGATCTGGGTGCTGGAGGTGGAGACGAAGCGGCTGACGAGGGTGACCGGGCTGCCCGGCCAGGACGGGCCCCATCAGGATGGCGTCTGGGAGGACTTCGATCCCTGCTGGTCCGCGGACGGCTCCCGGATCACCTTCGTACGGGGCCGGGTCACGGGTGCCGTACTGGCCTCCCGCACGGTGGCTTCGGTGCCCGCTGACGGCGGCGGGGCGGTGCGCACCGAGCACACCGAGACGGCCACCGCGCAGGTGATGGTGCCCGCGCTGTCGCCCACCGGGCGGCTGGCGTATCTGCGGACCACCGACTATCCGGGGCCCACCTGCACCCTGGTGGTGGACGGGGCGCGGGTCGAGGTCGAGGGGGATGTGGAGCCGGTTCCGCCGCGCTGGGTCTCGGGGGACGCGCTGCTGCTGACGGTCGGCGGGCAGTTCCGGATCGTCCCCGTGGATGCGCCGCAGCGGGCCGAGACCATCCCCTTCCGGGCCGAACTGCCGCTGGACCGTAAGGAATACCGCGTCAAGGACTACGGGTTCGAGCGGGCGGGGGCGGTTCCGGTACGCGGGGTGCATCTGCCCGCACTGTCGCCCGATGGCCGCACGGTCGCCTTCGCCGCTCTCAACTCGCTGTGGACCGCGCCCACTTCGGGCACAGGAGCGCCGCGGCGGATCTTCCGGGCCGCGGCGACCCGCTATGTCCTGGCGCCGAGCTGGTCGCGCGACGGCCGTTCGCTGGTGTACGCGGACGACCGGGACGGGCTGTTCGCCGTGCGGCGTCGCGAGCTCGCCTCCGGCAAGGAAACGGTGCTGGCCAGTGGGGGCCGGGTGCAGCCGGCGCTGTCGCCGGACGGGGGGCGCCTGGCGGCGCTGGACATGTCGGGGAATCTCGTGGTGCGGACCCTGGCGGACGGCACGGAGAAGGTGCTGGCCGCGCCGATGGGCGGCGGCGGGCTGCCCGGCCGCCCCAGCTGGTCGCCGGACGGCCGGTATCTGGCGTACTGCGACCGCAATCGTCTCAACCACCGCTTCCGCGAGGGCTACAACGTCATCCGGGTCCTCGACACCGAGACCGGGAAGGACCGGCTGTACGCGCTCGCCGAGCATGTCTCGATCGCCGACCGGTACGACTCCGGGCCGGTCTGGTCCCCTGACGGCCGGTGGATGGCGGTGATCGCCGAGTCGGCGCTGTGGGTGCTGCCGGTACGGCCGGACGGCAGGCCGGACGGTGCGCCGCGGCAGCTGACCGAGGAGAGCGCCGACCATCCGTCGTGGTCCGGGGACTCCGGCACGCTCCTTTATCTCTCGGCGGGCAAGCTGCGGCTGGTCGGGGTGTCCGGCGGCGCGGCGCGGACCGTGCCGCTGTCCCTCGAACACCGCGGGGCGCGGGCCCGGGACACCGTCGTCCACGCGGGCAGGTTCTGGGACGGCACCGGGGAGGAGGTACGTGAGGACGTCGATGTGGTCGTACGGGACGGGCGGATCACGGCGGTGGAACCGCACCGGCCGTCCCGCGCCGGTGCGGCCCGCCGGGTGGACGCCTCCCGCCAGACGGTGCTGCCGGGCCTGTGGGACGCCCATACCCACCCGTGGCAGACGACGTACGGCGGGCGGCAGACGGCGCTGCAGCTGGCGTACGGGATCACCACCGCGGTGTCCTGCGGGGGCTTCTCGTACGAGCAGGCCCGCATCCGGGAGGCCATCGCGGCCGGTGTGCTGGCCGGGCCACGGCTGCTGACCTGCGGGGAGCTGCTGGACGGCGGCCGGGTCGCGTACAGCATGGGGCGGGCGCACCGCACCCGGGCCGGGCTGCGGCGTTCGCTGGAGCGGGGTGCGGCTCTGGACTGGGACTTCGTCAAGACGTATGTACGGGCGCCGGGCTGGGTGATGGCGGAGGCCGCGCGCTTTGCGCACCAGCGGCTCGGGGTCCGCGCGGGCAGCCATCTGCTGACCCCCGGCATACAGGTGGGACAGGATCTGACGACCCATCTGCAGGCCACTCAGCGGCTGGAGTTCGGTCATGCCGTCTCGAGTTCGGCGCATTCCTATCAGGACGTCGAGGAAATCTACACCGGCACCGGCTTCCATCTCGTGGCGACCCCGTTCTCGGCGGGTGCGCTGCTCGGTGAGGATCCTTCGCTGGCGGACGACGACCGGGTGGGCACCTTGATGCCTCCCTGGGACACGGCGTTCGTACGGGAGAACGCCGGGCACCGGCCGACGCCCGTGCAGCTGGCGGACATCGGGACCGAAGTCGCCATCTACCAGCGGGTGCTGAAGGGCGGCGGGGTGGTGGCGCTGGGGACCGATCAGCCGTTGTCGCCGGTCGGACTGTCCCTGCATCTGTGCCTGCGGGCGCTGCACCGGGGCGGGCTGAGCGTGACCCAGACCCTGCGGACCGCGACCGCGCTGCCCGCCAAGGTGTTCGGTGCGGAGCGGGACCTGGGGACGCTGGAGGTCGGCAAGCTCGGCGACATGACGCTGGTGGACGGCGATCCGTTCGCCGACTTCGCGTCGCTGGTGCGGATCTCCGCGGTGCTGCGGGGCGGGCGGCTCTTCGAGCGGCGGGAGCTGGTCGACTCCTTCCCGGCGCCCGCCGCGCACACCGACCGGGCGGCGCGGACGGCCGTCGACTGGCTGGAGGTGGGCCGGCAGCAGCGTCGCGAGTCCTGCTGCGACGCCGGGCACTGACGAGCCGGGGAGGCGTGGGGTGGCGCGGTTTCGGGGAGGCCCGGAGCCGCGCCACGGCCGTTCTCCGGAGGGGGGCTCGTGAGGGGGTGTGCGCAACTGCTTCGTGCTTCAACTCCTCATTCAATCGCCCCCGGTTGATGTTTCATGCGACCCGCAGTAGGTATGCCAACGGGTATTGCACGCGGTAAGCGAGGGATCACATTCCGGAACGACGAAAACCGACGGCATCACCGGTGCCGTCCCGAGGCGGGGTGCGATCAGCGAGGGAACGATCGCGGAGGAGGGCTCGTCTTGTATCGCTATTTCACCGACCAGCGACATGAAGCACTCCGGCAGCGGGTGCGCGACTTCGCCGAGTGCGAGGTCCGCCCCCGGATTGCCGAGATGGAGGCGAGCCGTTCCGTTTGCCACGACCTCTCGCGCCGGATCGCCCGTCAGGGATGGATCGGCGCGACCGTCCAGCGCGCCTACGGCGGGATGGGCGCCGGGCATGTCGCCAAAACCGTCATCATCGAGGAAATCTCGCGGGTGAGCGCCGCGATGGGCGCCATGGTGCAGGCGTCCCAGCTGGGCGTGGCGAAGATCGTCCACTTCGGCAGCGAGGAGCAGAAGAAGACCTGGCTCCCGGCCATCGCGTCGGGCGACTGTCTGCCGACCATAGCCGTGACCGAGCCGCAGTCCGGCGGCCATGTGCTGGGCATGGCGAGCACCGCGGTCCGGGACGGCGACGACTATCTCCTCAACGGCCGCAAGATCTATGTCGGCAACAGCCATGTCGGCGATCTGCACGGCGTGGTCGTCCGCACCGGCGAGGGCTCCAAGGGCCTGTCGGCGTTCCTCGTCGAGTCCGGCAGCCCCGGTTTCCGGGTCGGGGAGCAGCAGCCCGCGATGGGGCTGCACGGCTTCAGCTTCGGCGAGCTGTTCTTCGACAACTGCCGGGTCCCGGCGGCGAATCTGCTGGGCCGGGAGGGCGACGGACTGTCCGTGGCGTACTCCTCCAGCGTGCTGTACGGGCGGCCGAATCTGACCGCCGTATCGCTGGGCATCCACCAAGCGGTGCTGGACGAGACGACGCGGTTCTGTGCCGAGCGGCAGCGCTACGGCAAACCGCTCGCCGACCTGAGCAACATCAAGCTCAAGCTCGGGCGGATCCAGTCCCGGCTGCTGCTGGCCCGGTTGTCCGCATATCACGCGGTGCATCTGCTGGACCAGGGGCTGCCGTGCGATGCGGAGCTGATGAACGCCAAGCTGGTCAATGTGGAGTCGGCTCTGGAGTCGGCGCGCGATGCGATGGACATCCATGCCGGGTGCGGGCTGTTCACCGACCGTCCGGTGGAGCGGTTCCTGCGGGACGCGCACCACATCTTCGCGCCGGCCGGCACCTCCGACATCCAGCTGCTGCGGCTGGGCGAGCTGGCCATGGGCGAGATGAAGGGTGAGTGGTCGAGCCGGCTCGCGGAGCTGCTGCGGCTGGAGCCGGCCGAGCGGGCGGAGGAAGACGCACCGGCCAGGGTGCCGGGCCAGCGCACCGGGCCGGGGCAGGGGTACCCCTGGTGCGCGTCGCTGAAGTGAGGCAACGGCACGGGGCCGCGGCATCGGCCGGTACAGCCGAGCGCCGCGGCCCCGTCGCGCGGGCGCCCCTCAGGACGCGTCGGACTGCTGCTGCCGCTGCTCCATGTCATGGATCTGCGCCACGAGTTCCGCGGCCAGGGACTTGATGGTCGCCAGCCCCTCCCGCCCCCAGGGGCGCGGTTCGAGGTCCACCACGCAGACGGTGCCCAGCGTCATGCCCGTACGGTCGATCAGCGGGGCGCCCATGTAGGAGCGGATGCCGATCTCGTCGACGACGGGGTTGCCCGCGAACCGGGGATAGTCGCAGACGTCCTCCAGCACCAGGGCCTTGCGGCGGACCACGACATGCGGGCAGTAGCCGTGGTCGCGGGCCATCACCCGGCCCGGCCGGCCGCTGGGCGGCGCCGGTCCCAGCTCGACGGCCCTGTCGAGGTCGGGGGCGTAGAGCCCGGCGAAGTACTGCCGCCGCTCGTCGATGAAGTTGACCATGGCGTACGGCGTCCTGGTCGTACTGGCCAGTTTGCGGGCGAAGTCGTCGAACGCGGGCAGCGGGGAGCTGCCGATGCCCAGCTCGCGCAGCCGGGCGACGCGCGCCGGGGCCTCGTTGTCCTCGGGGGTGAGGAGCAGGCGGCGCGTCGGGTCGTAAGTGACGTACGGGGCACGAGGGACGGGATGCTTCATGGCAGCTCCGGAGTGGCGGCTAGGGCAGGGCTGAGCAGATGCTCGACGAGCGACACCAGGATGGTGGTGGCCGAACTGCACTGACGGGCGTCGCAGAGCACGACCGGGGTCTGTGCGGAGAGGTCTATGGCGGCGCGGACCTCGTCCGGTTCGTAGTGGTAGGAGCCGTCGAACTCGTTGACGGCGACGATGAATTGGATGCCGCGTCGCTCGAAGAAGTCGACGGCGGCGAAGCACTGGTCCAGGCGCCGGGTGTCGGCGAGGATCACCGCGCCGAGCGCGCCGTTGGACAGTTCGTCCCACATGAACCAGAAGCGCTGCTGGCCCGGCGTGCCGAAGAGGTAGAGGACATGCTCGGAGCTCAGCGTGATCCGGCCGAAGTCCATGGCGACGGTCGTGGTGTTCTTGTCCTCGATGCCCTCGAGATCGTCGGTGCCGATGCCGATCTGGGTGAGGAGTTCCTCCGTACTGAGCGGTTCGATCTCGCTCACCGCTCCGACGAAGGTCGTCTTGCCGACCCCGAAGCCGCCGGCGACCAGGATTTTGAGCGCGGTCGGGAAGAGGTCGGGCGAGGGGTCCCCCGGGGTTCGGGGGTCACAGTCGTTTGCGAAGTCCATTCAGCACCGCCTCCAGCAGGGCTCGGTCGGTACGGGACGCGGGGTCCGCCGAAACGGCCGCGGGGGCCCGCGCGGTGAGCGCCCCCCAGTCGACGAGGTCGGCGAGGAGCACCTTGGTGACCACGGCGGGCAGTCGTATGTGAGCGGCGATCTCGGCGACCGAGACCGGTCCGCCGCACATCCGCAACACCTGGGCGTAGTCCGGTGCTTGACAGGCCGCGGGCCGCCGTCCGGTGGCCATCACCATGGTCAGCAGGTCGAAGTGCGCGGTGGGGCGGGTCCGGCCGTTGCTGATGGTGTACGGCCGGACGAGCCGGCCCGCCGCGTCGTCGTACCACGCCGGGTCCTGGCCGCCTCGCCGCGGTCGGCGGCGCAGCGGCATGGTCAGCGACCGCCGGCCGGCTGCCGGCGGGCGGGCGTGGACAGATAGGGCCGGACGCTTTTGACCAGCATCCCCATCTCGTACGACAGCACCCCCACGTCGGCGTCCCTGCCGGCCAGGACGGCCAGGACGGCACCCGATCCGGCGGCCGAGACGAACAGGAAGCTGGACTCCAGCTCCACGGCGACCTGCAGGACCTTGTCGCCCGGTGCGAAGCGCGCCCCGGTGCTGCGAGCGAGGGAGTAGAGGCCGGAGGCCAGGGCCGCCATGTGGTCGGCACTGTCCGGGTCGAAGCCATGGGCGGCCTTCACCAGACCGTCGGAGGAGAGCAGGAGCGCGCTGCCGGCATGCGGGACGCGCTGCACGAGTCCGGTCAGCAGCCAGGACAGTTCGCCCTGCTGCTGCCCCTGCGACTGCGTGTACGGCTGCGTGTGCACATCACTCACCATGGTTGTGGTCGTCTCCTTGGGGGCGGGCCGTCGGGGCCTCGTGGTCACGGTCGTCTAGCAGCTCACTGCCGCCGGGGCTGCCGGTTTCGCCGCCCTGGTCTGCGGTATTGCGGTTGCGGTAGGCGGCCAGGCCGGCCGCGTAGGTGTCGTCGCCGAGACTGAAGCCGCGCTGGAAGGTGGCCATCAGGGTCGGGTCGTGGTCGCGTTCGGGGCCCGTGGTGGGGGTCGGGAGGATCGGGTCGCCGCGGAGTTCGGGGACCAGATGGGTCTGCTTGATCCGGCGCGGCAGCCGGGGGCGGGCGCCGTCGTCCGGATCCGCGGGCGGGGCCGGGGGCAGCTGGACGGGGCCGGGGGCGGCGGCGCGGCGGGAGTGCACGGGGCCGGTGGGGGGCATGGGGCCGGCGGGGGGCATGGCCGAGCGGTCGTCGGCACCCCGCTGCGGGGGGTCGAGCGCGAGGTCGGGGGCGGGAGCGGAGCCGAGGCTCCGGTGGCTTGGGGAGTGCCGGTCGTCGTCGTAGGCGTCGAGGTAGGAGTACCGGTCGTCGCGCTCCAGCGGCGGGACGGTCTCCGGGGCCCCGTTGGCCGCCGCGTCCTGCGCTGCCGGGTCGGCCGGTTCGTCGCCGAGCAGTTCCTGGGGCACGATCAGCACGGCCTGCACCCCGCCGTAGATGTTGCTCTGCAGCTGGACGACGATGCCGTGCCGCCGGGCGAGCGAGGCGACGACGAAGAGGCCGATCCGGCCGTCGCTCAACAGCTCGGGGACATCGACGTGTTCGGGGTCGGCGAGGAGCCCGTTCATCTGCGTCAGCTCCTCCTGGTCCATGCCCAGGCCGCGGTCCTCGACCTCGACCGCGAGACCGGCGGTGACCAGTTGCGCGCGCAGCAGGATCGGGGTCTGCGGGGCGGAGTAGATGGAGGCGTTCTCGACGAGTTCGGCCAGCAGGTGGACGACGTCGGCGACGGCGTGCCCCTGCAGATGGCCCTCGATCGGCGGGACGAGCTTGACCCGGGGATACTGCTCGACCTCGGCGATGGCGGACCGCAGTACCTCGACCATGGAGATCGGGCGGGTCCACTGGCGGCGCGAGACGGCCCCGCCGAGGACGGCGAGGTTCTCGGCGTGCCGCCGGGTGCGGGTGGCCAGGTGGTCGACGTGGAAGATCCCCTTCAGCAGGTCGGGGTCCTCGACCTGGTGCTCCAGCTCGTCCAGCAGCAGGATCTCGCGGTGTACGAGGGACTGCAGGCGCCGGGCGAGGTTCACGAACACCTCGACCTTCTGCTCGCTGCCGGTGGCGTTGCTGCGGGCGATGGCGACCGCGTCGATGACGGCGGCCTCGGCGGCCCGGCCGGCGGCGGTCACCTCGTGGGCGAGCAGGTCGAGGGTGTCGCCGGTGCGGACGGGGTCGGCCTCGGGGTCGCGGTGGTGGAGCCGTTCGCCGTGCCGTACGCGGTCCAGGAGGTCGTACAGGTCGGACTGGCTGCGGGCGCAGACCTCGCGGAGCCGGGCGTAGCGCATCACCACGGCACGGGCCTCGGAGTTGGCGGTGGCGCCCGCGGTGAGCACGATGACGCAGACCAGGCCGAGCCCGCCGGCCAGCACCGGCCACTCGCGGCCGGTGAGCTGGGCGCCGCCGGACTGGACGGCGAAGGCGGCGATGGCGGTACAGGTGACGGCCACCAGCAGGCAGGGGACGGCGGCGAGCCGGACCAGACGGGACCGTATCGCCGAGTCGGCGGCCGACTCGGGGAACGCGGCCCGGCCGTGCCGGCCGCCCTCTCGTTCTCGCCGCCGGGTGGGAAGGGGTACGGGGCCGCCCTCCGGGGAACGCTGGTCCCCAGAGGAACTCTGTGCCCCTGGGGACCTCTGCACCTCTGGTGACGTCTGGGTTCCCTGGGGGAATGCGGTAGGCATCGGCGCCCTCCGGATCGGCCGTTGGCAGTTCGCGGAGCACGCACGCTAGTTGTTGCCGGGGTGGGGTTCGGACCCACTTCGAGGTTTCGCTACCCCTCGCTACCTCCATAAGTGGGCGCGGTGCGCACGACAGTGCGATTGCATGCGAACTTGCGTTCAGGCAGAGGGAGTTGAAGGGCCACCGGCAGTGCTCGGCGGGGCCATCGGTGCGCGGCGGTCAGTCACCCGCCATCTCCGCCAGCCGGAACGGTCCCGCGGCGCCGACCCCGAACATCACCGGCAGGGTGCGGCCCACGGGCACCACGACGAGCGGCGCGTCGCGGTACTCCCGCAGAAAGTTCTCCAGTGGCTCCCAGATGAGGGCCCGGTACCCGGATTCGGTCCGTTGATGGTCGAAGGAGAGCGTCAGCGCGGAGTCCTCTACGGTGACGCTCACGGCGCCCACCTCGAGCCACTCTCCGCCGATCCATGCCTCAAGTCTTACGTGTGACATGACGCAAGAGTCTCCCGCACCGGACGCCGTCCGCAATCGGCGGCCCGGGATTCCGGAGCGGCCACCCGAGGACCCGCCCGGCGGAATCCATACGGCCACGGACTCCGCGTGCGCCGTCACCAGCGTCCACGGGTACCGAAGTGCCGAGGTCACGAGGAACCGCTACATCGCCGCCGCCTGCGAGGTGCAGTGCTCTTGTCACCACCTTGGCCAGGCCGTTCACCAGGCCTTTTCGGATGGCACCGGCTACGCCGCGGCCTCTCCGTCGGGCGTGCGCACGCCGATCCCGCCCATGACCGCGGAGACCGAAATCAACCCATACTTTCGATTACTTGTAAACAATGGGACACAAGAACACTCAAAATAGGTAAAGCACAGCAGTCGGGCGCACCGTGCTCTAGCGTTCACGTCCACACGGTGGCGGTCGTGTGCCGGGGGGCCGACCGCGCCGGACGTGAGGGGACGACCAAGTGGGGGGCCATGGGGTTGTTCGAAGCTGCCGGATCACGGGTGCTGTCATCACCCGCCGGGACAGCCAAGGTGGAGGGCACGTCGGAACGCGAGAACGAGGAGGGCAGGCACAGACCCACGGCACGGCGGCTCCTGCAGGTGGCGTTGGCCACGGATGCGCTGGGTACCTCGGTGCCGGTCGGTGCGCTCTGTGCCGCGACCGGGCAGCCTCGTCCGCTGCTCATGGCCGCACTGGCCGGTGCGTCATGGCTGGTCGTGGGGGCGGCAAAGAATCGTTACACCAGGGATGAGCTGACGGGCCGCGGCGCGGTACTGCCGGTTTTACGGGACTGGCTGACCATGCTGGGCGTGCTGGCGGTCACCTGTGTCGCGGCGCGGGTCGAGGTCTCCACCGCGGTCTGTGTGCTCGCGCTGGTGCCCTGCCTGGCGCTGACCGTGGTCCGGCGCAGGATCGTGTACCGCTATCTGCTGGCCGCTCGCCGGCGTGCGCAGGCGCTGCGCCGGGTGCTGATCGTCGGGGAGGCGGGCACCGTTGACGTGGTGCTCAGGGAGCTGGCGCACCGTACCGACCACGAATACGTCATCGTCGGCAGCTGCCTCGTCGGGGAGGAGGCCACCGACTCGGCGCTGCCCGTTCCCGCGCGGCTCGCCTCCGACGGTGACGCCCTGGAAGGGGCGCTGGACGGGGAGACCGTCCTGCGGTGTGCCGCCGAGCTCGACGCCGATGTGGTCTTCGTGGCGCCGGGCCGCCGGATGTCCGCCGCGCGGGTGCGCCGTCTGGCCTGGGCGCTGCACGACGGGGGCCGGGATCTGGCCATACTCCCCGGCCTGATCGATGTGTCGCAGCACCGCGTCCGGCTGGCGAAGGCGGCGGGCCTGACGGTGATGCACATAGATCCGGCGGCCCGGCGGGGGTTTCCGGTGCTGCTGAAGCAGGCGACGGACCGGGTGGGGGCGGCGGTCCTGCTGGTCCTGCTCGCTCCGGTGTTCGTGATGGTGGCCGCGGCGATACGGGCGTCGTCCACCGGTCCGGTCTTCTACTGGCAGATCCGGATCGGCCGGGACCTGATGCCGTTCCGTATGTGGAAATTCCGCACGATGGTGGTCACCGCCGACCGGATGCGGGCCGCGCTGGAAGCGGCGAACGAGCACGACGGGGCGATGTTCAAGATCCGGCAGGATCCGCGGGTGACCCGGGTGGGCCGTCTGCTGCGTCGCTTCTCTCTGGACGAACTGCCTCAGCTCTTCAACGTCCTGGCCGGCCATATGTCCCTGGTCGGTCCGCGGCCACCTCTTCCCGAGGAGGTCGAGCGGTACGACGGGACGGAGATCCGCCGGCTGTCCGTCAAGCCGGGACTGACCGGCCTGTGGCAGGTCAGCGGACGGTCCGATCTCTCCTGGGACGAGACCATCGCACTGGATCTGAGCTATGTGGACAACTGGTCCTATGCCCGCGACATCGATGTGCTGATGCGCACCCTGCGCGCCGTGGTGGACGGGCGCGGTGCGTACTGAGCGGGCGGGCGCCGGGTGTGCGGCCGGCGGCGCCTCGTCCAGGGGCGGACGGGGCCCGCACACCACGGGCCCGGCATTCTTACGTCCGCGCCGGCTCCGACCGCCAGGCGCGGTAGGTCTGGGCGATGCCGTCGGCGAGCGGGATGGCCGGCGACCAGCCCAGGGCACGCATCCTGCCGATGTCGAGGAGCTTGCGCGGGGTGCCGTCGGGGCGGGACGGGTCGAAGCCGATCCGTCCGTCGTAGCCCACCGCGGCGGCGACGCAGGAGGCGAGGTCGGCAATCGTCAGGTCCTCGCCGCAGCCCACATTGACTATGTCGTCGCCGTCGTAGCGGCGCAGCAGCACCTCGCACGCCGTGGCCAGGTCATCGACGTGCAGGAACTCGCGGCGCGGTGTTCCGGTGCCCCAGAGGGTGAGGTCCGTCAGGCCGTTCTCCTTCGCCTCGTGGAAGCGGCGGATGAGCGCCGGCAGGACGTGCGAGGTCTCCAGGTCGAAGTTGTCGCCGGGCCCGTAGAGGTTGGTCGGCATGGCGGAGATGAAGGAGGCACCGTACTGCCGGCGGTAGGACCGGATCTGGACCAGGCCGGCGATCTTGGCTATCGCGTACGCCTCGTTGGTGGGCTCCAACGGGCCGCTCAGCAGGGCGTCTTCGGTGATGGGCTGGGCGGCGTCCCTGGGGTAGATGCAGCTCGACCCGAGGAACAGCAGGCGGCGCACTCCGGCGTGATGTGCACCGGCGATGACGCTGAGCTGGATGCTCAGGTTGTCCTCGAGGAACTGCACGGGGTAGGTGCTGTTGGCCATGATCCCGCCGACCCTGGCGGCGGCCAGGACGAGGGCGTCGGGCCGTTCCGTACGCAGGAATGCCGCGGTGGCCTCGGCGTCCAGCAGGTCGAGTTCGGCCCGCGTCCGGGTCAGCACGTCGTAGCCCTGGGCGGTCAGCCGCCGGGCCACGGCGGATCCCACCAGACCTCGGTGGCCCGCGACGAAGACGCGAGCGGGTGTGGGCAGCAAGTCAGTCATGGGCCGGATTGTGTCAGTGAATCCGATACGCCCACCGCTTATTTCCGGAAATATCTGGCGCTCTTGATTCTCGACCGCGGGTCGCCGAGCGGGTAGCGTCCACGCCCCGCGACCCATCGGCGCGGGGGAGTTCACCGATCCATTCCGGTTCACCGATCCCTTTCGGATCGATCCCGATGCACATCAACTTCTCGTGGGGGGAAGCCATGCACAAAACCGCGGTCATCACCGGCATTACCGGCCAGGACGGTTCGTATCTCGCGGAATTGCTGCTGAACAAGGGCTATGAGGTGCACGGGCTCATCAGGCGCTCGTCGAGCTTCAACACCGAGCGCATCGACCACATCTACCAGGACCCGCACACACCGGACCGGCGGCTGGTGCTGCACCACGTCGACCTGTCCGACGGGGTCGCGCTGGTGAATCTGCTGCGCGATACGCAGCCCGACGAGGTCTACAACCTCGGTGCCCAGTCCCATGTCCGGGTCTCCTTCGACGCGCCGCTGTACACCGGTGACGTGACCGGGCTGGGGGCCATGCGGCTGCTGGAGGCCATTCGCGCCAGCGGGGTGCGGACCCGGCTCTACCAGGCCTCGTCGTCGGAGATGTTCGGCGCCACCCCGCCGCCGCAGAACGAGGCCACGCCCTTCCACCCGCGCAGCCCGTACGGCTGCGCCAAGGTGATGGCGTACTGGTCCACGGTCAACTACCGCGAGGCGTACGGCCTGTTCGGCGTGAACGGCATTCTCTTCAACCACGAGAGCCCGCGGCGCGGCGAGACCTTCGTGACCCGCAAGATCACCCGCGCGGTGGCCCGTATACAGGCGGGCCTGCAGAAGCATCTGTATCTGGGCAACCTCGACGCCGTCCGCGACTGGGGCTATGCGCCGGAGTATGTGGAGGCCATGTGGCTGATGCTCCAGCGCGATGAGCCGGACGACTATGTGGTGGCGACCGGTGTGGCCGCGACCGTACGGGATTTCCTGCAAGCCGCCTTCGACACGGTGGGGCTGGACTGGGAGCGCAGTGTGCGCTTCGACCCGAAGTACGAGCGCCCCAGTGAAGTGGATGCGCTGATAGGCGATCCGGCCAAGGCCAAGAGTCTGCTGGACTGGTCGGCGAAGGTGCAGTTCGAGGAGCTCGCGCGGATCATGGTCGAGTCGGACGTACGGCAGCTGGAGGACGAACTCTCCGGCCACCGGGTGCGGGTGGACCGATGAGCTCTCCCTCCGTCACGGCCCGGCGGCTGCGCGGCTTCACCGGGGCCGGCTACGACAAGGGCCGCGGACTGCTGACGCAGGCCGCCTGGTTCGCCGTACTCAACCTCTTCTTCATGAAGTGGTGGTTCCCGCCGCGGCTGCGGCCCGCGCTGCTGCGCGTCTTCGGCGCCCGCGTCGGTGACCGGGTGCTCATCCGGCACCGGGTGCGGGTGCAGTGGCCGTGGAAGCTGACGATCGGCGACGACGTGTGGGTGGGCGAGGACGCCTGGCTGATCAATCTGGAGCCGATCACCATCGCCGGTGATGTCTGTGTGTCCCAGGGCGCGGTGCTCTGCACCGGAAGCCATCAACGGCACTCGCCCACCTTCGAGTTCGACAACGCGCCGATCCGGCTGGAGGCCGGCGCGTGGGTGGCCGCCCGTGCCATGGTGCTGCGCGGCGTCACCGTCGGGGCGGGTGCGGTGGTCGGCGCCGGTGCGGTCGCCCATCGGGACGTTCCCCCGGGGGCCGTCCACACCACCGGGGGTGGCCGATGAGGATCACCCATGTCGTCACCCTGGTCAGCGACGACGGTGCGTACGGCGGTCCGGTGAGTGTGGCGACCGGGCAGCTGGGCGAACTGGCCGCGCGGGGCCACGACGTCGAGCTGGTCGCACTGTGGCGGGGGCGAAGCGCACCCCCGCGCACCGTGGACGGCGTTCCGCTCCGTGCCCACCGCGCCCGCACGCTGGTGCCGGGGCAGGGATTCCTCGGGCTGTTCCATCCGGGGCTGTTGCCGACGCTCTGGCGGCGGGCCGGCCGGACCGACGTCCTGCATCTGCACGCCGGGCGCGATCTGGTCTCGCTGGCCGCGCTCGCGGTGGCGGTGGTACGCCGCCGGCCGTTCCTGGTGCAGACGCACGGCATGGTCCAGCCGCGCCGTTCGGCCGTGGCCAGGGTCTTCGACCGGGCCTATGTCCCGCTGCTGCGCCGGGCGTCCGCGGCACTGGTGCTGACCGACCGGGAAGAGGCCGGGCTGCGGCGGGTGCTGGGGCCCCGCGGACCGCGTCTGGTCAGGCTCCCCAACGGGGTCCGCCCCCGGCCTGCCGACGCGGAGCGCGGTGCGGCGGATGTGCTCTTCCTCGCGCGGCTGCAGGAGCGCAAGCGCCCCGAGGCGTTTGTGCGGATGGCGGCGCTGGTGCACCGCAAACGGCCCGAGGTGACCTTCACCCTGCACGGTTCGGACGAGGGACGGCTCCCCGAGGTCCGGCGGCTGATCGCCGGCGAAGGGCTCGGCGAGGTGGTGACCTACGGCGGGGCGCTGGACCACGCTGCCGCGCTGCGGCGGACGGCCGAGGCCAGTGTCTATGTCCTGCCCAGCATCGACGAGCCGTTCCCGATGAGTGTGCTGGAGTCCTTGGCGGTGGGCACGCCGGTGGTCTGCACGGACAGCTGCGGTATCGCCGGCACGCTGCGGCGGCGCGAGGCCGCTCTGGTGACGGACGGTTCGCCGGAGCAGCTGGCCGACGCGGTGCTGCGGCTGCTGGAGGACCGGCCGTTGCACGAGCGCCTCAGCCGCGCGGGCCGCGCGGCCGTGGACGCGGAGTTCTCGCTCGCGGCCGTGGCCGACCGGCTGGAGGAGTGGTACGGGCGCCTCGTACGGGCCGGGACGGAGGCCGGGGCCGGGACGGAGGCCGGGGCCAGGTGAGCCGGCGCGGCGGGGGCCGGTCCCCGCCGCGCCGGTCCGCCGGTCACGCCGGTCCGCCGGTCACGCCGGTCCGCCGGTCACGCCGGTCCGCCGGTCACGCCATGCTTGCCGTCGCGCGGCGCAGCAGCGCGGTGATCCGCTCCAGGCCCGCCCGGCCGCTCAGCCGCTCCTCGACGTACCGCGGGCCGCGGGCGCCCAGCCGGGATGCCCGCTCGGGGTCGTCGGCGAGCGCCCGGACCTCGGCCAGCAGCGCCTTCGGATCCTCCGGTGTGATCACCCGCCCCGCCCCCGAGCGCAGGACCTCCTGGGCGGTGCCTCCTTCGGCGGCCACCGAGGCAATCACCGGCCGCCCGGTCATGAAGTACGACGTGAGCTTGGAGGGCAGGCTCATGTCCAGTACGGAGGCCTTCTGGGTCACCGCGAGCACATCGGCGGCCGCGAGCACCTCGGGGAACTCATCGGCGTCGGCGGGCGGCAGAAAGGACAGCGAGGAGACACCCGCGGCGAGACGTTGCAGGTGTGCGCGCTGATTGCCGTCGCCCATGAGCACGATCCGTACGGCGGCCGCTTCCTGATCGGCGAGTCTGGCGGCCTCGACCAGGACCTCCAGTCCCTGTTTGAGGCCCATGTTGCCGGCGTGCAGCACCACGGTCTCCCCGGCCGGCCAGCCCAGTCGCGCCCGGGTCCGCTCCCGGTCGCCGCTCGGGCCTTGCACATGCGTCCAGTTGGGCACCACATGCACCCGGGATCGGGGCACGCCCATCGCCGTCACCCGGTCCACGAACGACTCGTGCACCACTCCGACCACCGCGGCACCGCGCAGGGTCCTGGCCTCGACCGCCCCGGCCAGTGCGGCCGCCCTGCTCCCGCCCCGGATACCGCTCTGTTCCGCGGCCGCACCCATCAGGTCCTGGACGACCACCACATGCGGTACGCCCGCCCGCCTGGCCAGGCGCCCGCCCAGCACTCCCCCGGCGAGGCTGGGCATCTGGCTGAGCACCACATCCGGGCGGACGGGCGGCGGAGCCACGACGCCGTGCACCAGGATGCTCGCCTCGAACAGCGCGCGACGCAGGGCGGTCTGGCGTGGCGGTACGGTGTGCCGCCTCCGGTGCACCGTCACCCCGCCGCGGTGTTCGCGCATCCGCCAGCGGCCGCGATAGGCCTCCGCGACCCGCCAGGCCGGGTAGTGCGGCATCCCCGCGAGGACATGGGTGTCGGCGCCGGACGCGGCCAGATGCTCGGCTATCTGCGTCGAGTACGGCCCTATGCCGGTGTGTTCGGGTGCGTAGTTGGTCGAGACCACGAGCACGCACCGGCCCGCGAACGAGTTTTCCACGGCTGCCCCCTCAGGCTGTGCGGTCATCGTAGGAGCGGGTCCGGCGTCCGCGGAGGCGAATTACGTTGCGATTCCATCCCGAAGGCCACCTTCTTTCCTGATGTCCCTTAGATTGTGCTCTCTGGTGGGGAGTTGGGGGGAGGTGGGCCGATGGTGCGCGGAACTCGGCCGGGGGGCGCGGAGCCCGCGCGTGCCATCGCCGCCCTGTGCTGCTGGGCGCTGTTTTTGGTGGTGCTGCTGCCGCTGCTGATCCTGCAGTCGCGAGACGCCCGCTTCGGTGCCGCGCTCGCCGTCCAGGGCGTGGTGGTGGCACACACCGGTGTGGCCCTGGCCCGGGTGCTGACCGATGTCCGGGCCCGGGTGATCGCCTTCGGCTTCTGGCTCTTCTCGTATGTGTGGCTGGGGCTCGCGCCGTTGGCCATGCTCGCGACGGACGCGTATCCGCGCGGGTTCGTCGTCGACGCGGGGACCGCGCTGACGACAACGGTGCTGGTGGAGACGGGACTTGTGGCCTACAGCGCGGGGTCGGCCCTGGCGTCGTGGCGCTCGGCGCGCGCCTCCACGGTCCTCGAGCCGGTCCTCGCGCGGCGGCTGGCGCCGGGACGGGTGCTGCTGCTGTGCGCCGTGGCGCTGGTGCTGGCGGCTTTACTGATCCCCGGTCAGGGCGGGCTGTCGGCGTTCTTCCTCAGCCGGCAGGCCGCCAACGAAGCGGCGGCGCTGGCGGAGCCGTCCGGTTCGGCGGACCGGGCGATGGCGGCCTGGGCCCTGTCGGTGCCGGCGTTCTGGGCGCTGGTGGCGCTGGTGCATGTGCCGCGGTTCAGGGCGGGTGACCGGACCCTGCGGGGACTGCGCCGGCTGCTGCTGCCGCTGCTGGCCGCGGTGAATGTCGTGGTCAACAACCCCATCAGCCAGCCGCGGTTCTGGGCCGGCACGGTCGTGCTGGCGCTGGTCTTCAGCGCGTCCTGGCTGCGCGGGCCGCGGGCCTTCCGGATCGGCGCGGCGGGCGTGGCGGCCGTGGTGCTGGTGGTCTTCCCGTACAGCGACTACTTCCGCTACGACAAGCGGGAGGCGGTCCATGTCGTCTCGCTCGCCGAGCAGTTCACCTCCAATGGCGACTACGACGCGTTCCAGCAGATCGAGACGGGTGTGGACTACGTCCGTACGCACGGCTTCACGCCGACGGCCGCCCTGGGCCCGCCGCTGTTCTTCGTTCCGCGCCCCGTATGGCCCGGCAAGCCGGCGGATGCGGGGATCCTGCTGGCCCGGCACGCGGGGTACACCTTCGACAATCTCTCCGCGCCGCTGTGGATCGAGACGTATATGTGGGCGGGCTTCCCGTCGGTCATCGCCGTCTTCGGTCTGATCGGTGCCGTGGGACGGCGTATCGATGACCTCCGGCACCGGCTGCGGCGGCGCCGGGGCACCCTCGCGGCGCTGCTGGTGCCCGCGTTCGGCTTCTACCAGCTGGTGCTGTTGCGCGGCAGTCTCATGGCCCTCGTGGGACCGCTGGCGCTGCTTGTGTGCATCCCGCTGCTGATCACCCGCAAACCCGGCCGGCAAGCTCCGCCGCCGTCCGCGGCCGAGTCCGCGTACGCGCCGGCGCCCCCGGCGCACCGCGACGCCTTGCCGCTACCCACAGGAGGAGCCCGTACGTGAGCGTCTTCGACGAGCCCGCGGAGGAACCGGACCAGATCCGCGACCAGTTGCGCCGGCTCCTGCGGTATCGCGCCCTCATCGTGCTCGGTCTGCTGCTGGGTATGCTCGGCGGTGGCGCCGTGTTCCTGCTCGGTGGTCCGACCTATACGGCGACCGGCGAGGTGGTGGTGCATGCGATCAGCACCGCGCCGTTCGAGGCCGGCGGCGTCTCGGTGGACAAGCAGATCAGCATGGGCACCGAGCGGCAGATCGCGCAGAGCGCCTCGGTCGCGGCCGGCGCGGCCAAGGCCCTCGGCGAACGGACGGACCCGGCCACGCTCCAGCGCGATCTGCGGGTGAGCAACCCACCCGAGACACAAACGCTGATGTTCGAGTACAGCGCCAACTCCGCCGACCGGGCGGCCTCGCTCGTCAACGCCTTTGTGCACGCCTACCTCGGCTACCGGCAGGACGCCGCGTCCCAGCGCATCGATACGACCGTCAGCAAGCTCACCGCCGAGCTCAATCCCCTACAGGAGCAGCGCAAGGTACTGGACCGGCGGATCGCGGTCGCCGGTGCCGGGGCGGGACGGGCCACCGACGAGTCCGAACGCAGCACCCTGGTATCGGAGATCGCGGATCTGCAAGGGCGGATATCCAGCCTGAAGTCCCTCGACACCACCCCCGGCGACATCGTCCGCAAGGGCGATCCGCCGGCCTTCCCCTCCAGCCCCGGTCTCGCGATGCTGCTGCCGGCCGGTGCCGTGGTCGGTCTCGTCCTGGGGATCCTGGCCGCCTGGGTCCGCTCGGTGCTGGAACCGCGGGTGCGTTCGGTGGCGGATGTGCAGGACAACCTGCGCGCCCCGGTGCTGGGCATCCTGCCGCGCCGGCGGGGCGGTCAGCAGATGCTGGAGGTCGGTCGGTCCGGCCACGGCAACCGGGCGGAGGCGTACCGCACGATCGCCTTCCGGCTGGTGCACGACCGGCGCTTCGCGGGACGGGGCAGCCTGCTGATCGTCTCTCCCCGGGAGAACGCCGACGCGGTCTCGGTCGCGGTGAACCTCGCCGGTGCGTTCGCCGAGATCGGCAATGACATCCTGCTGGTCGAGGCCGATCTGCGTACCCCTGAGCTCGCTCAGCGGCTGCCGCTGCACCCCGGTCGCCGGCGGCCGGTGCCGGGCAGCTGGGCGGAGGGCGAACGGTTCGCGGTGGACGCGGGGGTCGACGGGCGCTTCGACCTGCTGCCCGGCCGGGAGGTCCCCAATCCCGCGCGTGCCCTGTCCGGACCGCAGTTCGCCCGGCTGCTCACTACGTCGACGGGTCCGAACGAGAACGTCGTGGTGGTCACCGGTCCGCTGCTCGCGCACGCGGACGGGCTGGCCGTCGCCAAGCAGGCGGCCGGCGTCGTGGTGGTCTGCGACCTCAACGAGGTGCGCCGGGACGACCTGGACCGGGTGTGGGAGCTGATCACCGGGGCGGGCGGGCACATCCTGGGGGCCGTCCTGGACAAGGGCGGCCGGCGTCCGTCGCTGCGGTGGCTGACGGACGGTGGTCCCACTCACCGCAAGCGCGGCCGCAGCCGCCCGGTAACCGGAGTGGTGGCGCCGCCCGCGCAGCCCGGTCCGCCGCCGCCCGACACCGGCCGGGGTCCGGTGGACGGAGCGTCCCTCGACACCGACACCACTTCCCTGCCCAGGTGACGGCCATCCGCCCGGCGGCCGCCGCCGGCCGGCGCGGCGTCGCCACGACCGCCCGTGGCAGTCTGTTCGCCCTGGCGGGCTCGGCCGCGAACGCGCTGTTCGGCTTCGCCCTCGTCGCCGTCGTCACCCATGGCCTCGGGGCCCGCGGGGCGGGCGCGCTCTTCACCGGTGTCGCGGCCTTCACCATCCTGAGCAACGCCCTGAAGCTGGGGGCCGACACCGCCCTGGTCCGCTTCGTCTCCCGGGAACTGGAACTCACCGGCGGCTCGGGGGTGCCTCGCCTGTTACGGATCTCGCTCTGGCCGGCGCTGCTGGCGAGCACCGCGGGGGCGGCGGTGCTGTTCTGCTCCCCTGGCCTTGCCGGCCGGCTGCTGCCCGGTCTGGAGGCGGGCCAAGCCGTCGCGGTGATGCGGCTGTTCGCGGTGTTTCTGCCGGTGACGACGGTGGCGCTGGTGCTGCTCGGCGCCACCCGGGGGTTCGGGTCGGTGGTGCCGTTCGTGGGTGTGGAGCAGATCGGCAAGCCGGCGTTACGGGTGCTGCTCGCGGTGCCGCTGGTGCTGCTCGCGCCGAGCGTGGCCGGGCTTTCCGCGGCGTGGCTCGCCCCGGGGGTGCTGGGCGCGGCGGCGGCGTATGTCTCGCTGCGCAGATCCCGCCGCGCGCACCCCGGAAACCGGCAGAGCAATCAACTCCCCTTATCCACAAGGGAATTCTGGAGCTTCGCCGGACCGCGGGCGGTCTCCTCGGTCTTCGACATCACCGCGGTGTGGATCGGGGTGATCCTGCTGTCGGTGCTGGGGACGAGCGGCGACGCCGGCGTCTACACGGCGATCGGGCGGCTGATCACCGCCGGCACGCTGCTCCAGCTGGCCGTCAGGCTGGCGGTCGCCCCGCAGATCAGCCGGCTGCTCGCGGGCGGCGACCGGGACGGGGCCGGAGCGCTGCACCGGTTGTCGACGCGCTGGATCGCGCTTTTCTCCTGGCCGGTGTTCGTGATCCTGGCGGCTTACCCCCGTACCGTGCTGTCGCTCTTCGGGCCCGGTTTCGCCGGTGGTGCGCCGGGCCTGGTGGTGCTGTCGGCGGCCTGTGTGGTCAATGTCGGTGTCGGTAACGCGCAGACCGCGATCCTGATGGCCGGACGCAGTGTCTGGAACCTCGTGGTCGCCGGTGCCGCGTTCCTGGTCCAACTGGGCAGCGGGATATGGCTGATTCCGCGGTACGGGGTGCTGGGCGCGGCGGTTTCCTGGGGGCTGGCGATCGTGGTGGACAACGGCGCCTCGGCGCTGCTGGCCCGCCGTCATCTGGGATTTCGTACCGTCGACCGCGGGTATCTCCTCGCCACGGTGATCGGCTTCGTGGTGGTGGCGCCCCTCGCGTTCGGCAGTCGAACGCTTTTCGGTGACAGCGTCCCCGGTGCTCTTTTAGGAATTGTTTTGGCCATTGGGGCTTTCGGCGTCCTCGTCTGGCGCTATCGTTTGCCGCTGGGGGTAGGGGAGTTCTTCGGTGCCGTGCGCAAGCGCAGTTCGGAAAACTCACGATGAACGCTGTGCCCTTTTCCCACAGAACTCATCTCGTTCGCGCTCCCTCTCCCGACAATTCCGATCGCGCCATGCTTCCAGGGGGGACCTGTGCGCCAAAAAAACAAAGCCGTCCATTTCTTGATCGCAGCCGCGGTACTGGGCACCGCAACGACGGCACTCGCCGCCGGCCCCGCCCAGGCCACGGGCGAAACCACCCTCACCGCCGATCCGCTGGGCACCTGGCAGACCGACGGGATCGTGTGGGCCCTGGCGTACGCCAAGGGCATCGTCTACGTGGGAGGCACCTTCACACACATCCGGCCGCCGGGCGCCGCCCCCGGCACCGGTGAGATCGCCCGCACGAACTTCGCGGCCTTCGACGCCAAGACCGGGCAGCCGCTGCCCTGCGCCCCCGCCTTCACCGGCGGTACGGGCACGATCCGGGCCATGAAGGCCTCGCCCGACGGCTCGCTGATCTATATCGGCGGCTCGTTCGGCAAGGCGGGTCCGGTCGGCCGCTCCAACACCGCCGCCCTCAACACCGCCGACTGCACGATCGGCGCGGCCTGGAAGCCGACCGTCAGCTCGACCGTGCGGGCGATCGACGTCACCGCCGACACCGTCTATCTCGGCGGTGGTTTCGACACGGTCCAGGGGCAGACCCGCGAGCGGATCGCCGCGCTGCGGCCCACGGGCGCGCTGCTGCCGTTCAAGGCGACGGTCCGCGGGTCGTCGATCTCCAACGACCCCACGCCGGGGGTCAACGCCATCACGGTCGCACCCAAGCTCAACAAGGTCATCATCGGTGGCCGGTTCACCTCGGTGAACGGAAGTCTGCTGGGGGTGCACGCGCTGGCCGGGCTGGACGCGACGACCGGAAAGACCGTCGACTCCTTCACCAGCTGGATCCCCCAGCGGTCGGCGGTCAAGACGCTGGTCAATGACGGCACGAACTTCTATCTGGGCGCCGAGGGCACCGGCGGCGGCGTCTTCGACGGCCGGATAGCCGGCCGGCTCTCGGACGGCAAGCAGATCTGGAAGGACACCTGCCTGGGCGCCACCCAGGCCGTGCTGCCGTACAAGGGCGTCCTGTACAGCGGCTCGCACGCGCACAACTGCTCCGACACCCCGGGCGGTTTCACGGACATCGGCAACCGCCAGCACTTCCTGGCGCAGTCCCTTTCCGACAAGACGATCCTGCCGTGGTTCCCGGACACCAACGACGGGATCGGCGAGCAGATCGGCCCGCGGGCGCTGACCATGGCGGACGGCATCCTGTGGGCGGGAGGCGAGTTCACCACCGTCAACGACAAGCCGCAGCAGGGCCTGACCCGGTTCGCGGCGGGCCCGGACACCGGAGCGCCGCAGGTGCCGCTGCTCAGCGGCGCGAGCCAGGCCAGGGGCAAGATCACGCTGAACTGGAAGGCGTCGTGGGACCGGGACAACGGCGTCCTGACCTACAAGCTCTACCGCGACGGCGCGTATCTGACCTCGCTCAGCAAGGACTCCCGCTATTGGAACCGGCCGGATATGAGTTTCACGGACACCGTGCAGCCCGGCTCGGAGCACCGTTACTCGCTCGAGGTCACCGACGGCACCAATGTCTCGGGCCGCAACGGCCCGGTCCGTGTGACCGCCAGAAACTGACCGCATACCGAGTGGGGGGAAAGTGACGCACCGCGTTGGTTATGCGCCTGGGGTCTACGACCTCTTCCACGTCGGGCACCTGAACATTCTCCGGCACGCCAGGAGTCAGTGCGACTATCTGGTGGCCGGGGTGGTCTCGGACGAAATGGCCGTGCAGGCAAAGGGAAAAGCACCGGTCATTCCGCTCACCGAACGGCTGGAGATCGTACGCAGCGTCCGGTTCGTGGACGCGGCGTTCGTCGAGACGGTGCCCGACAAGCTGGAGACCTGGCAGCAGGTGCGGTTCGACGTCCTTTTCAAGGGCGACGACTGGCGGGGCACCAGCAAGGGCGAAAAGCTCGAACGGGATTTCGCGACGGTCGGGGTCGAGGTGATCTATTTCCCCTACACCGTGCACACGTCGAGCACCCTGTTACGCAAGGCGCTCGACGGGCTCGCGAATTCGGCATGACCGGATGAGCCGGCCTGGCGAACTGTCCGTCCGGTGGCCTTCAGCGGCCCGGGACGGACAGTTCGCGGTACCACTTGACCAAAAACGCCACCAGAAAGAGGACGTGGGCGGCAAGGAGCAGGCAGTACAGCGCCACAAAGAGGTCGCGGCTGCCGAACAGCAGGAACATCGCGCAGAACACCCCGTAGTCGACGGGCAGCAGCGCGACGGAACGCAGCGTGGAGACGGAGGCCGCGGCCGCCGGACCGCCCTCGCCTCTTCTCAGCCGGTCCGCGCGTTTGAGCTGTTCGGTGAGGATGCCGCCGAAGAAGACCATCACCGCGGCGAATTGGAACGCGACGGGCACCAGCAGGTACACCGGGTCGGAGAAGCCGAAGTGGCGGTAGAACGCGATGAGCACGGCCATATGGACGGCCAGCATTTTCCCGCAGTCGACGACATGGTCCAGCCACTCCCCCGCCGCGCTTCCGGTGCCGGTCAGCCGGGCGAGCTGGCCGTCGGCCGAATCGAGGGCGAAGCCGACGACCAGCGCCGCGAAGACCGCGGCCGCGACGGCGGGCGAAGGACGGAGCGTGGCGATCATCACCACGCCGGCAAGGGTGAAGCCGCCACTTATCAGGGTTATGTGATTGGGCGTCAATTTTATTGCGTAGCCCGCGGCGGCCAGTACCCGGCCGGCCGGACGGTTCACATGGCGCGAGTACAGGGACACCCCCTTCGCGGATTTCTGGGCCGCGGACAGCTCTCTGATCGCGTATCGGAACCGGCTCATATCCCCCCACCTGATGAATGAACCCCCGAAGGCCCCCGGAGTACCCCCCGAAGGAGCAACATCATGGCAGTCGCGCCCTCTCCGTCAACCGGCGGTGCCGCCCGCAGGACCGTACTGGCGGGTGCGGCCGCCGCGTTGGCGGCCTCCCTCGCCGGGTGCGATTCCCCGGATTCCGCGCCGCCCTCCGACGACGCCAACGCCGCCGTGGTCACCGGCCGCAAGCCCAAGGGCAAGGACGTGGTGGATGTGGTGGCCGACTTCGGCGCCAAGGGCGACGGACGCACCGACGACAGCCGGGCCTTCGCCCGCGCCTACTCCTACGCGGCGGGCCGGGTGTGGGACCACATCGGCCGGACGGTGATCGACGTACCGGCCGGCACCTACCTCATCCGCACCCCGAACGCACTGCTCAACGCCCCGGGAGGCAAGCTCAAGGCCAACGGCTTACGGTTCCGCGGCGCCGGCAAACGCATGACACAGCTGCTCTTCGCCCCGCCCCGGGCCGAGAACTCCTACCTCTGCCGCAATGAAGACAGCTGGGCCAATGTGATGTTCGAACAGATCGGCTTCCGCTCCGGCACACCCGGCGCCTCGTTCTTCTACTCGTACTCCACCGGCCAGGCCCAGGACTACCGCTTCTCCGCCTGCGAATGGACCGGCGAGTGGACCTACGGGCTCGCTCTCGACGGCAGCAACACCAACTCGGAGATGCGCTGGGACGCCTGCCGCGTCGGCGGCGCCTACCGCAAGGCGTTCTTGTACTCCGGGCTGTCGCAGAAGTCACCGGACCGGCAGCAGCAGGATCAGTTCCTCAACTACTGGTTCACCGATATGAAGGTCGAATACTCCTGGGGGAACTTCCTGGAATTCCCCTACGGCGGTTCCGTCACCTGCCGCGGCGGTTCGTACATCATCACCGGCCGCCGCCCCCAGGAGTCCGCTGACTACGGGCGCACCAGCACCTTCTTCCGCTTCCCGCGCGGCCCGCACCACGACTCCGTACAGCGGTTCCATGCCGAGGACATCCGCTTCGAGGTCCGCGGCCCCGACACCCTCGTGATCGACTGCGCCTGGGACAGCGGGACGGTGCACTTCAACGACTGCGACGACACGGCGCAGGCCTTCAAACCGTTCGCGTCGACGAGCCGTCCGCACCACTACCGCACCGGAGCACGAGGCCCGCTGGTGCGCTACGACTCATGCCAGCTGTCCGGGCAGCACGTTTACGAGCAGGACGGCGAGGGCGGTGCGGCCGGCCCGCGCGTCCGCTACGACATGTGCCTGTTCCGCAATCACCCCGCACGGGACTTCATCAAGGGCGCGGGTGACCGGGTGAAATTCGTCGACTGCCTGGGGCCCTGACGGGGCGGGGGACAGCCTCGCCGCACCTCGCACCCCTCCTCACCGGTCGCTCACCGGTCGCTCACCGGTCCGCGGCGAGGTCCACCGTGTCGGGCGACACCACCGGCGGCCACGCGGGCCACCCCTGGACAGGCGGCACGGCGATCGCCCGCCACCACGGATAGACGGCCGGGAGGTCGGCGGGCTCGAACGGCTCGCCCGGCCGGGGGTGGGCGGTGGTGACCCCGGCCTTCTGGCCGGCGGTCAGAGTCCAGTCGGCGGGCTCCGCCCACGGGTGGGGTGCGAGCTTGAACGTGCCCCAGTGGATCGGCAGCATCACGCCACTGCGCTCTCCGCCCTGCAGGTCGAGGTGGGACTGAACGCCCTGATCAGGGTTCATGTGGATGTCCGGCCACATGCCGGGGTGCCGTTTGCCCGTGGTCTGGTTCTTGGGCCAGAAGTCCGAATACGCGCCGACCTGGATCATCGTCACATCGAACGGGCCGTGCGCCGCACCGATCTCGGCGAATCCGGAGAAGTAGCCCGTATCGCCGCTGTGGAAAATGCGGTGCTCGGGGCCCGCCACCACCCAGGAGGCCCACAGGGTGTGCTGGGGACCGCGCAGCCCTCGGCCGCAGAAGTGCTGCGCGGGGGTGGCGGTCAGGGTCAGCCCGCCGACCCGGGTGGACTCATTCCAGTCCAGTTCGGTGATCCGTTCCGCGGGCACGCCCCAGAGTTCCAGGTCGGCGCCGATGCCGAGCGGTACGACGAAGGCGGCGCCGGAGTCCTTCAGGCCCTGGATCGTGGGCATGTCGAGATGGTCGTAGTGGTCGTGCGAGATCACCACGACGTCGACCGGGGCGAGCTCGGCCGGCTCGACCGGCATCGGGTGCATGCGCTTGGGCCCGATCCAGGTGAAGGGCGAACAGCGCTCGCCCCACACCGGGTCGAAGAGCACCCGCTGCCCGTCGATCTCGGCGAGCACGCTGGAGTGACCCATCCAGGTGATCCGCAGCCCGGACTCGGGCGGCTTGCCCCGGTCCGCCGCGGTCGGGCGGTGCACCGGGATCCGGCCGACCGGCGCCCTGCGCAGCCGGCCTTCGTGGCTGAGCTGGGTGCGTGCCATCTCCAGCGCGGATCCCCGCTGAACCTGCTGGGTGGGCACCGGGTTACGGAACTGGCCGTCCACGAACTGCGGCGATCTGCGAATCCTGGCCAGCCGCTCGCCGGTGGGCTCGGCGCCGAAGCCGGCGGGGCGCAGCGCGCTGAGTGGCGTACGGCGGGGTCGGGAACCGGTCACGGCACCTCCATGGTCGGGGCGGTCGCGAGATGAACGGACCGCGCGAGCGGCAGGTTCCGGCACACCGGACCTCGTCGCGTCGCGCCCTCTCGCGTTGCGCCGCCACGACACCCGGATCTCCTCACCATCACCCTCAGACACCAACCACGCGATCGGCGGTGACATTCCCGGCCCCGGTCCGGCCGGACGGCATTCCGGCCGGTCGCCGCCGATCACGACCGCGGCTCGCGCGCCCCGGTGGACGGCGGTAGACGTGCGCCGCCGCCCCGCCGGTCGCAGGCTGGAGGTATGGCCGAACATCCGCCCGTCATCGTGCATCCGCCGTCCCCCGGCGGCGGCAGGCAGGTGACCATCGGGGAGGAGAACGTCGGCCGCGCCTACAGCAGCGTCGATGTTCTCGAATTCCTGCGCCGGGCCGGTCTGGACACGGACATGGTGTCGCTCGATGACCGTGCGGTGATCGAGTGGCAGGGCGGGGATCATGACGTCTGGTCGTGAGCCGCAGGTCCGCTGCCGTACCGGCAGGGGCGTTGGGCGGTAACAGCACGGCACACTCGGTCACGGAAAGCCACGGATGGGCGAACGGTTCACCGTTGGCTCCCACGCCCGTTGGATCACGGCCGCCAGGGGCCGTTGGGGTGATGAAGCGGGCCCGCGGCCCCCCGGCGGGTGTCGTTGGCCGCCCCCGCGCCGTTGGTGTTCCGTGACCGTCCCCCATACCCGGCTGTGGTTCCTGCCGACCAGCCTCACGGCGCTGATGGCAGAGGTGTTCCCGGATGGGCCGGCCGATCGCCCCTTCGCCGTTCCCCAGCCGTCCGATCCGCAGCCGTGTGCCGAGGCGGAGCAGGGTTCGCCGCCACCCGCGGACCGGGCCTGACGGCGCGTCGCGGACCGGGCCGACGGCGCGTCGGGAGCGGCGCGAACGCACCGACTGTAGCCATTGGGTTACCACGTGTGGCGAACGGCCGCGATCGCCCATAGCTTCGCCTCATGGCGATTCGACGGTTGAAGTACCTAGCGTGCCTGACGACGGCCACAGTCGGTGGACTCGGCGCGGCCCCACCGGCCGACGCCTCGGACCGGCACTTCGTCCACCAGGGCGAATCGATCCAGCGGGCGGTGGATGCGGCCAGACCCGGGGACACCGTCGTCATCGCGCCCGGCATGTACCGGGAGAGCGTCCTGATCAAGGAGTCGGGGGTGACGCTGCGCGGAGCGGGCCGCCGGACCGTGATCAGACCGCCGCTCGCACGGGCGGAGAACGCCTGCGGGAAGGACGGCAACGGCATCTGCGTGATCGGCACGCCGAAGCACCCTCTGCGGGGCGTCACCATCCGCTCTCTGACCGTCGCGGGCTTCAAGAAGAACGGCATCTGGGCCACCGGGACGACGCGGCTGGGGGTACGCGGGGTCGTCTCCCGGGACAACGGCCAGTGGGGCATCAGCCTGGAGAAATCCGCACGGAGCGTGATCCGGCGCAACGTCGCCCGCAACAACGGCGATGCGGGTCTCTTTCTCGCGAACACGGTCAAGGAAGAGGGCGGTGCCGTGGACACCCACAGCACCGCGGTCATCGGCAACCGCACCGTGGGGAACCGGATCGGCATCACCATCAGGCGGCTCAGAAATCTTCAGGTCAGCAACAACGACGTCACCGGCAACTGCGGTGGCATGTTCCTCGTGGGCGACGAGGGCAAGCCCCGGGCGGGGGACCTGACGGTGCGGGGCAACGACGTGATGGAGAACAACAAGCACTGCCCCGCCACCGCCCGTCTCCCGTTCCTCCAGGGCAGCGGCATCGTCCTCACGGGCGTCGAGGACAGCCGCGTACGGGCGAACCGGGTCGGACACAACGTCGGCAAGTCCCCGCTCTCCGGCGGCATCGTCCTCTTCCACAGCTTTGCGAAGGTCCTCAGCGAACGCAATGTCATCAGCGGCAACGAGGTGCTGCGCAACAAGCCCGCCGACCTCATCAACCAGGACCTGGCCGGTGCCGGGAACCGGTTCGTCCGCAATGTGTGCCGGACCTCGAAGCCGGCGGGCCTGTGCTGACGGGCGTGCGCAGTCCTACGGGCGTGTGCAGTCCCACGGGCGTGCGTAGTTCTCCAGGTGTGTGCAGTTCTTCAGGAGCATCGAGCAGCAGCGGAATCGAGGCGTAATGACCACCGTGAGCCCCACCCCCCAGCCGGCCATGCGGCTGCGGGAACTCGTCTTCGGAGCCGCCTGCGCGGCGTCCGTACGCGCGGCAGCGAGACTCGGCGTGGCGGATGCGCTTCAGGACGCGCCCACCTCCGCGGAGGAGCTGGCCGCCGCGCTGCACACCGAGGCGCGGCCGCTGCAGCGGCTGCTGCGCGCCCTGTCCTGCTACGGGGTCTTCGAGGAGACCGACGATGGGAAGTTCGTCCACACCGAGATGTCCCGGCTGCTGCGCGACGACGCCCCCAACAGCCTGCGGTACATCTCCCTGTGGTGCACCGAGCCGTGGACCTGGGAGGCCTGGCCGCGGCTCGATGAGGCGGTACGGTCGGGCCGGAGCGTCTTCGACGACCTGTACGGCAAGGGGTTCTTCGACTATCTGCACCAGGACGCCCAGGACTCGGCGCAGGTCTTCGACCGGGCCATGACCACTTCCAGCAAGCAGTCCGCGCAGGATGTCGCGGAGCTTCTCGATCTCACCGGGGTCTCCTCGGTGGTGGACATCGGGGGCGGTCAGGGGCATGTGCTGGCCAGTCTGCTGGAGAAGCATCCGGATCTCGAAGGGTCGCTGCTCGATCTGCCGAATGTGGTGGCGAATGCGGACCCACGGCTGCGGGACGGCGGCCCGCTCGCCTCCCGCGTGCAGATCGTGCCCGGCGACTGCCGTACCGCCATCCCGGTCCAGGCCGATCTCTACATCATCAAGAACATCCTGGAATGGGACGACGAGAGCACCCGGCGGACACTGGGCAATGTCCTGGAGGCCGCCCGGCCCGGTGCCCGGGTCGTGATCATCGAGAACCTCGTCGATGACAGTCCGTCGATGAAGTTCACCACCTCCATGGACCTGCTGCTGCTCCTCAATGTCGGCGGGGCCAAGCACACCAAGGAAAGTCTCATCAGCCGGATGTCCGAAGCCGGCCTGCTGGTCCACGACATCATGCCGGTCAACGCGTATCTGCACGCCTTCGAGTGCAGCGTGCCCGGCTGAGCCGTGCCCCGGATCCGCCCGCGACCGTGCCCGCGATCGTCGTCGATCGCGGGCACCTGGCGTCCGGCCCCCGTGAGGCCGTCAGCCCTGGTCAGCCGTTGCGCTGCCAGCTGTAGAACTGATGGGCCATCGCGTCCTTCGGGCTGCGCCAGGTCTCCGGGTCGTAGGCGCTGACGTAGGCGGACAGCTTGTCGCTGATGGAACGGAACTCGGGGTGCTCCGTCAGCTTGGCGATCTCGGGTCCCGGTGGCTGTTCGGACTCGATGAGGTGCAAGTACACGTCACCGAACTGGAACAGGCTCCGCCGGGAGACGCCGATCAGATGCGGCAGTTCCGTGCGGTCGGAGGCCTCGAAGACCTCGGCGATCCGCGGAGCCGACTCCGGTGCCATACGGGCGACGATCAGTGCGTGGTGCATCGGTCAGGTCCCTTCGTTGCCGCCTGGGGTGGCGGTCCGAACGCGGCCGGGCGGGGCGTCAGTTGACCGAGGCCTTGATTTCGCGGTCGCGCTGTTCGATCTTGTCCCGGATGAGCTCCAGCTGGATCTTGGAGTTGCGGTTGATGTGCTCGGTCATGCCCTTGTCGTCGACCGGGGCCTCGGGCTTCATCGCGAAGTCCTGCGCCCAGTACATCCCCGTACCGCCGGGCAGTTCGGCGTACGTCCAGTGGATGTCCATGTGCTGGAAGGGGCCGGTCTCCACGCGGCGGGCGCGGACGGTGAGCCCCTTGCGGTCGGTCACCCGCTCCGAGACCCAGCTCCAGACGGTGCCGTTGTCGTCGGGGTGCATGGTCAGCCGGAAGGTCGTCTTGTCGCCTTCCTTGGAGAGCACGTCGACGGCGGCGTACTCGCTGAAGAGCCGGGGCCAGTTCTCGAGGTCGTTGGTGATGTCCCAGACGAGGTCGAGGGGGGCCGCGATCTTGATCTCGTTCTCGGTGTGGCCGGGCATGTCAGGCTCCTGTCGTAGGCACGGTGTTGACGAGGTCGAGGAAGTCGTGGGGAGTTCTGCTGCGCTCGGCGTCGTTGGGCAGTGGCCGGCCCAGCTGGTTCTCCAGCTCGCCGACGATGCCGAGCAGGCCGAGCGAGTCCAGGCCGAAGTCGGCGAAGGTCGCGTCGGGCCGGCCCGCCAAGTCCTTCGGGTCGACGGTGAGGCCGGCGGCCGATTTCATCAGCGAGGCCAGCTCGTCGAAGGTCAGTTCAGCGATCATGACGGGTTTCTCCTTCTCACGAGGGGGACCCGGAGGGGCCGTGACGCAGCACCAGCGCCGCGTTCGAGCCCATGAGTCCCCGGCTCAGCACCAACGCCGTCCGCAGCTCGGCCGGGCGGGCCGAGCACGTGACCAGATCGAGGTCGTGACACACCTCGTAGACGTTGGGGGTAGGGGGCACGACGCCGTGCTCCATGGAAAGCACCGCGGCCGCCGCGTCCAGGACGGGGGCGCCGCAGTACGCCCGGCCGGTGCCGGTCTTGGGCGCGGTCACCGGTACGGCGGAGGCGTGCCGGCCCAGCGCGTCCGCGATGGCCAGGGCCTCGGCGCGGTCGGCCGCCGGCACGCCGAACGCGTCCGCGAACACCACGTCGACCTCTTCCGGGGCGCACCGCGCGTCCTCCAGCGCGCCGCGGATCGCCTGCGCCAGCCCCTCACGGGACTCCTCCCACCGGGCGGCTCCGGTGAAGGTCGCGGCGTGCCCGGCCACCACGGCGCGGACTTCCGCCCCGCGGTCGAGGGCCGCCGCCTCCTCCTCGACCACCAGCATGGCTCCGCCTTCGGCGGGGACGAAGCCGCAGGCGGCGTCGGTGAAGGGACGGTAGGCGCGGTAGGGGTCCTCGACCTTGCTGAGGTCGTCGTACCCGAGCTGGCAGACCACCGAGTACGGGGCGAGCGGCGCCTCGGCCGCGCCGACGACGACGGCGTCGGTGCCGCGCCGGATCGTACGGCCCGCGTGCGCCAGCGCGTCCAGCCCGCCGGCCTCGTCGCTGGCCACCACGCCGCAGGGCCCCTTGAAGCCGCCGCGGATGGAGATCTGGCCCGTACTGGCCGCGTAGAACCAGGCGATCGACTGGTAGGGGCCGACGTGCTTGGAGCCCTGGCCCCACAGGTGTTGCAGTTCCCGCTGGCCGAACTCACCGCCGCCGGAGCCGGCCGCGGTGACGACGCCCACCGCGAACGGTGAGTCGTTGTAGTCGGCGCGGCCCAGCCGGGCATCGTCCAGCGCGAGGTTGGCCGCGGCCATGGCGAAGTGCGTGAACCGGTCGGTCTGGACCAGGTAGCGCTCTTCGATGAGCACCGCCGGGTCGAAGTCGCGGACTTCGCCCGCGACCTTGAGCGGCAGGTTCTCGCACCCTTCCCGGGTGACCAGGTCGAGGACGCTCATGCCCTCGATGGTCGCCTTCCAGAAGGCCTCGGTGCTCACCCCGTTGGGGGCGATGACACCGATACCCGTGACGACGGAACGACGTTGTTGCAGAGAGCTCATCGTGCCCTCCCACCCTGTCTGGTCAGCACCACCGCGGACTGGAAACCGCCGAACCCGCTGCCGACCGAGAGCACGGACCGCAGCGGCAGTTCGCGCGCCGTCTTCGGTACGTAGTCGAGGTCACATTCGGGGTCGGGTGTCTCGTAGTTGGCCGTCGGCGGGACGACCTGGTGGGCCAGGGCCAGCACGCACGCGACGATCTCGATCGCCCCGATCGCGCCGAGCGAGTGGCCCACCATGGATTTGATGGAGCTCATGGGCACGTGGTAAGCGTGCTCACCCAGCGACTTCTTGACGGCGGCGGTCTCGTGCCGGTCGTTCTGCTGGGTGCCCGAGCCATGCGCGTTGACGTAGTCGATCTGTGAACTGTCGATCCTGGCGTGACCGAGTGCGCGATTGATCGCCTCGGCCATCTCCAGTCCCTCCTGGGTGAGCCCGGTCATGTGGTACGCGTTGCCGAATGTCGCGTAGCCACGGATCTCACAGTGCACGGTGGCACCGCGGGCACGGGCGTGTTCCAGCTCCTCCAGTACGAGGACGGCGCCGCCCTCCCCCATGACGAATCCGTCGCGGTTGGCATCGAACGGCCGGGAGGCGTGGACGGGGTCGTCGTTGTTCGCGGAGGTCGCCTTGATCGCGTCGAAGCAGGCCACCGTGATCGGGGAGATCGGCGAGTCCGAGGCGCCCGCGATGCAGACGTCGAGCCGGCCCTCCTCGATGGAGTGGAAGGCGTAGCCGATGGCGTCGAGGCCGGAGGTGCAGCCCGTGGAGACGGTCTGCACCGGGCCGTGGGCGCCGATCTGTTCCGCCACCGCGGAGGCGAGCGAGCTGGGGGAGAACGCCCGTTGGAGATGGCGGCCGGCCGGCCGGTGGTCCACATCCCAGCGCCGACCGGTGTCGCTCACGGCGACGTAGTCGTGCTCCAGGCGCGTGGTGCCACCGACCGCGGTGCCCAGCGAGACGCCGATGCGCCAGCGGTCCTCGATCCCGGTGTCCAGGCCCGCGTTCCGTACGGCCTCCGCGGCGGCGACCATCGCGAACTGGATGTACCGGTCCTGCTCGGCCACCTGTTCCGGGCCCAGGCCGTGGGCGGCGGGGTCGAAGTCGCACTCGGCGGCGATCCGGGAACGGAAGCCCTCCGGGTTGAAGAGGGTGATGCCGCGGGTCGCCGTGCGCCCCGAGGACAGGAGGTCCCAGAAGGCGGGCACTCCCACGCCGCCCGGCGCGACGACCCCGACGCCGGTCACCGCTACCCGGCGCGTCATGACACCGGCTCCGTACGTTCGGGTGGGCCCGTCGGCGCGCCGCCGTCCGTCTCCTCGGTGTCGACGTGGCCCAGGTCCGGGCGCGGGGCCAGCGGGCCGAGGTGGAAGACCATCCGGGCCTCCACGTCGCCGACATTGCGGAAGCGGTGCCGCAGATACGGGGGGATCAGCAGGCCCTGGTCCGGCCGCAGCGGGTGCGGCTCGCCGTCGAGGTCCACTTCGAGCGCGCCGCTCACGACGTAGACGAATTCCTCGGAGTACGGGTGGTAGTGCTCGCCGATGCGCTCCCCGGGCTGGACGAGTGCCATGCCCATGAAGCCGCTGGTGGCGCCCACCGCGGTGGGTGTCAGCATGGCGCGCAGGTCACCTCCGCGCCGGCGGTTGGGCTTGGTCTCGTTGAGGTCCACGATGCGTGGGCGGTGCGTGGTCATGGCTGATTCCTCCAGGTACGAGGGCCGACGGGTGGGGGGCCTGGGACGGCCGGATGCGCGATCAGGAGTCCTGTGCCCGGCGGTCGGTGATCAGGTCCATGTCGGAGCGCGCGAGGAAGTGCGCCAGCTCCCGGTCGGTCGTCAGACCGCCGGCCGCGTCGGTGTCCATCAGGCGCTTGAAGACGCCCCGCTTGCGGGGACCGCGCACGCCGATGATGAGGTCGGGCTCGCAGTCGTCGATGGCGGCCCGCAGCGCGATGAGCCGGACGACGACGTCGTCGCGCTGGAAGATGGTGCTGCCCTCGATCGGGCAGGCGGGGTCGTCCGCGGCCAGCTCGTCCTGCCGGGCCAGCATCCGGGCCAGGGCCATGCCACAGCCTTCCCTGGCCGGGTAGTACAGCGCGTGCCGCCGGGCGTCCGGGGGCTCCGGTCCGTCGTGCGCGATGTGGTGCACGGCGGGCAGCGCGGCCCGGGTGAAGAAGACGCGGGCGGAGTTGGCGTCGGTGAGGTCCCGGTCCTGTTCCAGGTAGGGGTTGATGGCCTCCTCGACGGCCCTGACCTCGGGCTGCTCCGACACATGGCGCAGCGCGGCGACGAGATCGCCCTGCACCTCGACCGCGCGCACGACGCGGTTGCCGTGCATGAACAGCGAGGTGCGCAGCAGCCTGGTGGTGTCGTCGACCTGCGCCTGCGGGGAGCTGTAGCCGGCCAGGATCTCGGCGACCATCGACTCGCTGCCCGGCTTCACGGTGAAGGTCAGGGCGTGCCGGACCACACCGTCGCCGAGCCGGGGTGAGGCCTGCAGCCTCCCCTTGGGCAGGTCGGGGGCGTGGGTGGCGAGGTTCGAGGTCTCCCGCAGCACGCTGAAGCGCAGGGAGCGGGTGTTGCGGACGCAGCCGTGCAGGGGCTGCACCATCTCGACGTGTTCCTCGCTGTTGACCCAGGCCAGGAACGGCGGTGCGCTCTCCCACTCGCTGGTGATCAGCCACTGCGAGGGGTTCTCGATGGACTGGCACAGCTGGTCGTTGATGTGACCGGGGACGGAGGCCACCTGGTTGCGCAGGTGCTCGTAGGCTTCGAGGAAGCGCTGCTGGGCGCCGTCGTGGAGGTCCAGCATCAGGACGACCCGGAGTCTCGAGCCGTCGAACGCGGACTGCGATATTCGTTCCGACACTGTAGTCATCGTCTACGCATCTCCCTCGGAGCGAGCTGGCTCCTGTGGTGCGTCGTCAGTTCCGGAGGTTTTCCGGGTACTGACCCGGCGTACGGGGACGACCGGCCCCGCTGATGGGGGTGGCCGTCCCGGAATCGATCGTGGCGGGGGTCCCCGGGGCGCGCGATATCTGTGAGCCATGCGGGTGAACTATGATCGAACGCTTCACCGACCGGGGAAACTCCAGCTCCATGGCGGCGCCGAGCTGGAGCAGGCAATGAACGCAACGGTCGAGGACAGGGTTCCGGTACTTGTGGTGGGCGGTTCCCTGGTGGGGCTGTCCGCCTCACTGTTCCTGGGGCGCCTGGGCGTGAGGCACATGCTGGTCGAGAAGCATTCCGATACGTCACGGCACCCACGCGGCCGGGGGAACAACGTCCGCACCATGGAGCTGTACCGGGTCGCCGGCGCCGAAGAGCGCATCCGTGAGGCCGCGTCCGTACTGGCGGACAATCACGGCATCCTGCAGGCACCGTCGCTGACCGGCGAGGAGCAGGAGTGGCTGTTCAAGGAGATCGACCCGGGTGGCGGGCTGGCCCGTTTCAGTCCTGCCGGATGGTGTCTGTGCAGCCAGAACGACCTGGAACCGGTCCTGGTGCGCTGTGCCCGCGAACACGGCGGCGATCTGCGTTTCCATACCGAGCTGCTCTCCTTCGACCAGGACCGCGAGGGCGTGACGGCGGTCGTCAAGAACCGCGACACCGGCGAGCACACCACCGTCCACGCGGACTACCTCATTGCGGCGGACGGTCCCCGCAGCCCCTCCCGGGAGCTGCTGGGCATCGGCCAGACGGGTCCGGGCGACCTGTTCCACAACGTGAGCATCACCTTCCGGGCGCCCGCGCTCGCGGCCGCGGTGGGCGACCGCCGGTTCATCGCCTGCTATCTGACCAACCCCGAGGCCGACGGCGCCCTGCTCCCGGTGGACAACGCGGCGGAGTGGGTCTTCCACGCTCCCTGGCACCCCGACCGGGGCGAAACCCTGGAGGACTTCACCGACGAGCGGTGCATCGACCACATCCGCCGGGCGACCGGCGTACGGGACATGGACATCGAGATCACCGGCAAAGCACCTTGGCACGCGGCGGAACGCGTCGCGGAGCGGTATGCGGCCGGCCGCGTCTTCCTCGCCGGCGACTCGGCCCACGAGATGTCCCCCACGGGCGCGTTCGGCTCCAACACCGGTATCCAGGACGCCCACAACCTGGCGTGGAAGCTCGCTGCCGTGGTCAACGGCTGGGCGGGTCCCGGCCTGCTGGACACCTATGAGTCGGAGCGCCAGCCGGTGGCCCGCGCGACCAGCGCCCGTGCCTCGGCCCGCTCCGCGGAACACAGCCACCCCGGCTATTCCGCGGCCCCCGGCGCGGGCGGCGGCCGGCAGAGCGGCGTCCTGACCGTCGCCCTCGGCTACAGCTATCCGCGCGGCGCGGTGGCCGGCGCCGACCCCGAACTCCCGGTCGTGCCCGCCCGTATGCAGCTGACCGGCGCCCCCGGCACCCGGGCCCCCCACATGTGGCTCCAGCGCGCCGGGGTACGGCTGTCGACCCTGGATCTGTACGAGCAGTCCCTGGTCCTGCTCACCGGCCCGGACGGCGAGGCCTGGCGCACCGCCGCCGCGAACGCCGCCGAGCGCTGGTCCCTCGACCTGCCCGCCTACAGCATCGGCACCCGTCCCGAGGACGATCTGGCACCCGAAAAGGGCGCCGACTGGGCCGAGATCCACGGCACGGCACCCGAGGGCGCGGTGCTGGTGCGCCCGGACGGGTTCGTGGCGTGGCGGTCGGCCGGCATGGTGGCCGCCCCGGAGGCGGAGCTCGATGCGGTGCTGGGGACGGTCCTCTGCCGGGGCTGACGGCCGCCGGGCTCAGTCCTTGCGGCCCACTCCGCCGTAGAAGACGTTGTTGTTGAGTTCTTCGGCGCTGGGCACCGTGCCGTCCGGCCGCCACAGCGGGACCCGTACGAGTCCCGGCTCGAGCAGGGTGAACGGCCCGAAGAACGAGGCGATTTCGGCCTTTGCACGCAGGTTGAGCGGGGCGGCGGACCCTTTGTACACCTCTTCCACCGCCGTGCGCTTCACCTCGTCCACCCGTCCGTCCTCGTACGCCTCGTAGGGTTCGTAGGTCGCGTGGGAGAGCACAAGGTGACTGCCGGCGGGCAGCGCCTCGGCGAGGGCGGCGACGAGGGCGGCCGGTTTGTCGGTGTCCTGGATGAAGGACAGGACGATGCTCGTCACCAGCGCCACCGGCCGGTCGAAGTCGATCAGCGCGCGGACGGCGGGGTGGTCGAGGATCGATGCGGGATCGCGGAGGTCGCCGAGCACGAATTCGGTGCGTTCGGTGTTGGTGAGCCGGGCCCAGGCATGAGTGGCGACGATCGGGTCGTTGTCGACGTAGACGACAACGGTGTCGGATGCGGCCTCGCGGGCCATTTCATGGGTGTTGGGCGAGGTCGGGATGCCGGTGCCGATGTCGATGATCTGGCGGATGCCGTCGCCGGCCAGTGCGCGGATGGCCCGTCCCAGGAACGCGCGGTTGGCGATGGCGCTGTCGCGGATCTGGGGGTGCATCTCCAGGACGCGGTCCCCGGCCTCCCGGTCGACCTCGTAGTTGTCCCAGCCGCCGAGGAAGTAGTCGTGCATCCGGGCCGGGTGCGGCCTGCTGGTGTCGATCTCCTCGGCCGCGAAGCCGGAGTGTTCCGGCCCCTGGACGTACGGTCCGATCTCCGGGACCTCGGCGCCGGCCGCCTCCTGGGGGAAGTCCTTCGCGTTCATGCCGTCCTCCGCTCCGCGCGCCGGCACGGTGCCGCGGTGAGCAGGAAGTCGGCGTGCCCGGCCTTCGCTCCCTCGATGAAGCTCACCATCTCGTGATGGGTGTAGATCAGCGCCGGGCCGTTCGGGTCGGTGGACTGGCGCAGGGCCACCCGGCCGTCCGTCAGCCGCATGGCCTCGACGCACTCGCCTCCGTTTCCGCCGCTCCACGGCTTGTGCCAGCCCTCGTTGCCCAGTTCATTGGCGGGCATGCCGTTGTAGATACGTATGCGATCCATGTGGGGTTAGATCTCCTTGCGAAAGCCACCCAGAATGGCCCTGGTGGTGTGTGCCGGCGCGGCCTGCGCACACATCCGGTCCAGGGCTTCCAGGAACTGCGAGACGTCGTTGCGCTGGTCGAAGTACACAGCTCCGACAAGGCTTTCCGTGTACGCGATGTCCGGAAGCTCCGGGATCGGGAAGCGGAAAATATGGAACGGCCCGTACATCGCGGGATGCGGGCCGGAGGCGAAGGGAATGACCTGCAGCCGGACGTTCGGCAGTGCGGTGGCCTCCATCAGCCGGGTGATCTGGTCGCGCATCACCTGGGAGCCGCCGATCGGCCGCCGCAGGACGGTCTCGTCCATCACCGCCCAGAGCATCGGCGCCCCTTCGCGGGTCAGCAGCGACTGCCGCTCCATGCGCAGCGCCACGATGCGGTCGATGTCCGCTGCGGGCGCGTGCGGCATACCGGCCCGCAGGACGGCGGCGGCGTAGTCCTCGGTCTGCAACAGGCCGGGGATGTAGTGCGGTTGGTAGGCCCGGATGAGATGGGCTTCGCTCTCCAGGCTGACGAACGCGCTGAACCATTCGGGAAGTACGTCACGGAACCGGTGCCACCAGCCGGGCTTGTTGGCCTCGCGGGCGAGCGAGAGAAAGCCGTCGATCTCCTCCTGGTCGATGACGCCGTAGGTCGCCAGCAGCTTCTCGACGTAGGGGATCTTGAGGCCGACCTCGGCCTTTTCCATCCGCCGTATCGTGGCGTGGGTGACATCGAGGGCCCGCGCGGCCTGTTCGAAGGACAGTCCCGCCTTCTCGCGCAGGTCCTGCAGCCGCTTTCCGAGCACCACCCGCAGGACGGTCGGCGCTCCGGCCGAACGTGGGTCCACCACGCCTGATCCCCTCCAACTGACTTATGTGGTCAGCAGTGTGTCATGCCGTCAGGTGGACGAACAGACTGCATATGCGATTCTGCAAATTACAGAATGATCCTTGCCATCGGTGACCAACATCGCACATAGTTACGTCGTGGCTTCCTCCAAAAACGCTCCTTCATTAGGGCGCCGATGCGGCTTTGCCGCCGAGCAGCCCCAGGACGCGTTCCATTTGCCGGCCCTGCGCACCTCGGTCCCCGAGGCGCGCAGACGGGTCATCGCGCTGCTGCGTGAATGGGGCGCGGACCAACAAGTCCGCGACGACGTGGAGTTGGTGGTCTCCGAGCTGTTCACCAATGCGGTACGGCACACCGACAGCGAGAAGGTCGGCTGCGAGGTCACCCTCCTGGGGTCCTACATCCGCATCGAGATCACGGACGAGGGCGGCGCCGGCACCTCCGCACCACAGGTCCAGCCCGGCAGCGTGGACAAGGAGTGCGGACGCGGGCTGTTCCTCGTCGGCGCACTGTCGGAGAGCTGGGGAACGCGGCACGACGACGACGGCCGGGGCCGGATCGTCTGGGCGGATCTGCCGTACACCACCGCGGCACACTGAGGCCCCGGTCCGCCGTCCGCGGAGACCGGGGCCTCAGTCATGCCGTACGGCAGTCGCGCCCGGCGGCCGCCCGGTCCGTTACAGCGGCAGCAGATCGGGCCGCTTGGGCTCGACATGGTCGCCGGATGACTCGCCACGCAGCCGGCGCCCGATCCACGGGACGAGGTGTTCACGCGCCCAGTGGATGTGGTCACGCCGGGCCTCGGCGGCCGACCGCTCCGCCTCCGGGGGCCACGGCTGGTCCGGGTCGGCCGGCACGGTGAGCCCGAGCACCTGTGCCGCGCGCAACGCCACCCGGGTGTGCCCGTCGGCGGACAGATGCAGCCGGTCATCGCTCCACGCCCGGCGATCCTGCACCGACTTGAGCGACCACAGATCCAGCACCGGGCAGTCGTGCCGGTCCGCGATGGCCCGCACGTGCGCCGTATACGTCGCGATCTTGCCGCGCAGATGCTTGAGCACCGGTACCCCGCGGGTGTCGAATCCGGTGCACAGCAGCACCGCCCCGACCGACGTCCGCAGGTCGGCGACCGCCCGTTCATAACGGTCGGCCACCGCGTCCGGGTCCGAGCCCGGCCGCAGGATGTCATTGCCGCCGGCACAGAATGTCACCAGCGCGGGGGCGAGCTCCTTCGCCCGGGGCACCTGCTCCTCGACGATCTGATCGAGCAGCCGCCCCCGCACGGCAAGGTTCGCGTAGCGGAAGTCCCCCTCTTCCCGCTGGTCCGACAGGAGAACCGCTAGCCGGTCCGCCCAACCGATGTACGCCCCGTCACGGCCGGGATCCCCGACCCCCTCGGTGAAGCTGTCCCCGACGGCTGCGTACGACCCGATGGCGCCACCGGCGCCGCTGTTGATGTTCTTCGAATCGTCTGCCACGTCAGGACATACTTCACCTTGAGAAGTGACTTACGCCACCGTAACCAGGGGTTGACGGGAGGTGATTAATGCCACCAGGTCAAATTCTTCTCAAGTGGGAATAATGAACGATCACAAACTGCTTCACCATCGCTCCATGAGCGGTCACGAGCGATCCATGAGCGGGCCCGGGAAGAGTCACACGTCGGCACTGTTGCCGCCCGATTGCCCCATGCATCAATGTCGTATCGTCGTCGTATCGTCGAAGCTGTCCCGCCGCGTCGACGACAGGCGCCGGCGGCCGAACAAAAGGAGCGCCCGTGACGCAGACGCCGCAGGTCCCGCAGGACCGGTCCGAGCTCGCGGAGGTCCGCAACTTCCGTGATGTGGGCGGACTGCCGACCGTGGACGGGCGTCGGGTACGTCAGGGGCGGCTCTTCCGCAGCGGCCATCTCGCCCATGCGACCGAGGCGGATGCCGCATTCCTCGGCAGCCTCGGGCTGCACACCGTCTTCGACTTCCGTAACGCCGCGGACATCAAGCTCGAGGGCCCCGATGTCGCGCTCCCCGGCGTACGGAATGTGAACATCCCGCTCACCGATCCGGCCGACGGCGCGGAATTCTGGACGATGGTGCGCGACGGCCGGCTGGAACAGCTGCGGGTCGCACTCGGTGACGGCAAGGCCGCGGCCCGGATGGCCGCGACCTACCGCCACATCATCACCACCCGCACCGAAGACCACAGCCGGGTGCTGCATGCGCTCGCCGAGGACAGCGTGCCCGCGCTGATGCACTGTGCGGCCGGCAAGGACCGCGCGGGCCTGTCCGTAGCCGTGACCCTGCTGGCGGTCGGGGTGGAGCCGGAGGCCATCGAGGCGGACTACCTCAAGTCCAACGACCCGCACCGCCGCTACAAGATCCGCCGCAGCGACAACTCCGCGGTCGGGATGTCGGAAGAGGTCATGGATCTGCTCTCGCCGTTGTTCGGGGCGCACACCGACTACCTCACGGCCGCCTTCGACACGATCGAGCAGACCTGGGGCTCCACGGAGAGCTACCTCACCGACGGCCTCAAGCTGACCCCCGCGACCCGCGAGCGGCTGCGCGCCCAGCTGCTGACCGACTGAGCGGCCCGGCCGCTCACCAGCTGTCCCCCGGGCGTGGCGGGCGGTGCTCCCAGACGTCCGGGTCGGTGACCCACCCCGCGACCAGCACCAGCCCCGACTCCCGGTGGACCGCGAGAATGCCGAAGGGCCGGTCATAGGTGGCCGACACCACCTGTGACCGCTTCTGCGGGCTCATCGCCGAGCCGAAGCGCATGCTGATGGCCGTCACGGCAGCGGCCCGGAACCCGAGCGCGCCGAAGGTCGCGGTGACCGTCTGCCGGGCGGACGTGACCGCCAGCGGCCATTCACTGATCCCGGGGAAGTGCCCCCGCGAGGCATCGGAGGCCGTGCCGAGGCCGAACAGCCCCGCCCGCGCCAGCAGATCGTGATCGGCATCGACGGTGAAGCCCGCCGTCGCCAGGTCCAGCTGCGGCGCACCGTCCCAGCTGGCCACCGTCCGCACCCGCACCCCCGGCCCGGCGCCCTCGGTCAGCGCCGTACCGCACGCCGCCGGATACGCCCCGCCCAGCGCCGCGACGCCATGGCGCAGCACCTCACCGCCCGGCATGTCGTTCGGGCCGAGCAGCAAATGGACGTCCAGGCCGTTGTCCCCCAGGACCTGAGCCGCGGTCAGCGCACCCCCCGGGGTGTCGTACACCCGCAGCCGCTCCGGGTCGTTGCCGGAGCGGCTCAGCCCGGTCAACTCCCGCCCGGCCCATGGCCCTTCGGCCGGCACGAGCGGGAAGTCCTGGAAGCGTTCCTGCCAGGTCGTGCGCACCAGCAGCGCGCTCGCGAGGACGAAGAGGGTGCTCGGGTCGACCTGTACGGGCATCCGCTCGATGAGGCCGTCGGTATGCCGCCGCGCCCAGGCATTCAGCGCCTCCTGGTCCGCGGGCGAGTCCCCGGTCAGCTCGCCGTGCACGTCCAGTGGCAGGCTGTCCAGCCATGCGGCGCGCAGCTCCAGTGCGCGCCGGGTCCACAGGCCCACCGCGGCGTCGACACCGTCCGCCGCGGCCAGCGCGGCGATCAAGGCGCACCCTTCGCGTACGGCGTCGTCCGCATCCGTGCCGATCGCATCAGCCAGTTCCTTACGGGCCGGGCCCGCCGCCGGCCCGGCGAGCAACGCCAGCAGCGGCCAGAGGCCGGCGGCGGTCAGCACCGTACCCCGCTCCCCCACCGCCTCCCGCGCCCACCGGGCCGTCAGGTCGTTGACGGCCCGTACCGTCGTCGCGGCGATCATCGTTCGTATCCCCCCGGATATGTCAGTGGTGGGCGACCGCCTGTTTCACCAGCTTCGGCGGCCACCATCATCTACGTCGGCGAACTCACCGGAGAACTGGCCAAGGCCTGGATCGCCGAGTGGTATCAACGCTGGCCGGACAGTACCAGCCCCTATCTGATCGCCCGTCAGTGCGCACTTCCGCGCAGCGATGCCGGACGGAGCCGATCAACCAATCGCACACCTCTAGCTATTGCAAGTAATATGCAAGAGACTCAAGTGGCCCTTACCTCTGTCCCGGAAGCGGAGCCACGTCATGCCCCATCTGATGCCACCTGCTGGACCCCAACGCGTCATCGCCGCCTCGAACTTCGTCTATACCGTCGGCAGCGGCCTCTATCTGACCGCCGGGGTGCTGTACTTCACTCAGGCGGTCCACCTTCCGGCAAGCCAGGTGGGGATCGGGCTTGGCATCGCCGGTTTCGTCTCACTGGCCGTGGGCATCGCCGTCGGCCATCTCGCGGACACGTACGGCGCGCGCGGCGTCTACGCGACCACGCTTGTCGTCCAAGGACTGGCAACGGCCGGCTTCGTACTGGCGGACAGCTTCTGGCCGTTCGTCCTCGCGGTTTGCACGGCTACCGGGGCGCGGGCGGCCGGACTGGCTGCACGCAGTCCGCTCATCAGGCACTACGGAGGGGACCGTCCGCAGGCATTCCGTGGCTATCTCCGGGCTGTCACCAACATCGGCATCTCCCTCGGTGCGTTGCTCGCAGGCTGGGCCGTCCAGGTGGGCACCCTCACCGCCTACCAGCTGCTCGTCATCGGCAACTCGATCGCCTTCGTAGCCGCCGCGGCCGTCCTGGTCCTCCTGCCGCCGGTCGCACCGGGGCCCGCTGTCGACGGCCCTCGCCGGGCCGCCCTACGGGACCGGCCTTACCTCCTGATCACTGCCCTCGACGGCTTGATGGCCATACAGTTCAAGGTGCTCACCGTGGCCGTTCCGCTCTGGCTGGTGGCGGCCACCACCGCACCACGCTGGCTCGTTTCGGGCACCATGCTCGTCAATACCGTCATCGTCATCGCGCTTCAGGTACGAGCAGGCCGCAGCGTGGATTCCCCTGCCGCAGGTGGCAGCGCCTACCGGCGGTCAGGCGTGGCGTTCCTCGTCTCCTGCTCGCTGATCTCGCTGTCCGCAGGGATACCGACATGGGCTGCCGTAACGCTGCTCATGACCGCGGTGGTGATCCATACGGTCGGTGAACTGTGGCACTCCGCCGGGGGCTTCGAAGTGTCCTTCGCCCTCGCCCCGGAGCACGCCACCGGCCAGTACCTCGGCGTGTTCGGCCTGGGTGCCGGCCTGGCCGACGCCCTCGGGCCAACCCTGCTCATCTCGCTCTGCATCACGTGGGGCCGCCCCGGTTGGTACGTCATCGGAGCGCTGTTCGCTCTGACGGGCCTGGCAGCACCGCTCGCCGTCCGCTGGGCGGAACGCCATCAGCCCGCGCGGCAGACACCCCCGGAAGCCGCGTGCACGGAACCGGCTGCCTGAGGGTGCGACGGAATGAGGTGGGGACACGCACCCCGGTTCAGCGTGTTTGCAACGCCTGTTTCACCAGCGTCCGCCCGAAGTCCCACATCAGGCCGCCGCCGTTGTGGGCGTCGTCCATGACGGCCGTGAATGCCTCGACGAACCGGTCCACTTCCCGTTCGCCGATGATCAGCGGCGGAATCAGCTTGATGACCTCAAGGTGGTCGCCGGAGACCTGGGTGAGGATGCGGTGGCGCTGCAGCAGCGGCGCCACGACCAGCTGCGCGAAGAGCCCCTTGCGGGCCGCCTGCAGCATCGTCCAGCGTCCTCGCAGTGCGAGTGACTTGGGCTTGCCGAACTCGATGCCGATCATCAGGCCGCGGCCGCGGACGTCGTGCAGCAGCTCGTAGGTGTCGATCAGCGCGGCGAGCCGCTCGCGCAGCAGGTCGCCGGTGCGCCGGGCGTTGGCGACGATCTGCTCGTCCGCCATCACCGACAGGACGGCGAGGCCGGCCGCCATGGCCTGGGCGTTGGAGCCGAAGCTGGCGGAGTGGACCAGCACCCGCTCCATGGACGAGTAGACCTTTTTGAAGATCCAGTCCTTGCCGAGCGTCGCACCGACCGGGACGTAGCCGCCGGAGAGTGCCTTGGCCACGCAGACCAGGTCGGGCGCCACGCCGTCCTCGTGCTGGTAGGCGAAGAAGTCGCCGGTGCGGCCGAGGCCGGTCTGTACCTCGTCGGCGATCAGCAGGGCCTTGTGCCGGTGCAGCAACTCCTGTGCGGCGCCCAGGAATCCGGGCGGCGTGGGGTGGACGCCCTTGCCCTGGACCGGTTCGACGACGAAGCCCGCCACGTCCCCGCGCTGCAACTCCCGTTCCAGTGCGGCCAGATCGCCCATGGCGATGGCGGTGTCCGGCAGCAGCGGCGCAAAGCCGTCGCGGAAGCCGTCCTCGCCGTTGACGGAGAGCGAGCCGGTGGTCAGGCCGTGGAAGGCGTGGGTGCAGTAGAGGATGCGGGGCTTGCCGGTGGCGTAGCGGGCGAACTTCAGGGCGGTCTCGACCGCTTCGGTGCCGCTGTTGCCGAAGAAGACGCGGTCCAGGTGCGGCGCGTAGGTCAGCAGCTGCTCGGCGAGCAGACCGGGCAGCGGCTGGCAGTCGAAGCGGGTGAGGTCGGGCAGGTTGGCGTCCAGGACGTCGTGCAGTGCCTGCCGTACGACGGGATGGTGGCGGCCGAGGCCCATCACGCCGAATCCGGCGAGCATGTCGAGGTAGTCCTGGCCGTCGCTGTCCCAGAAGTAGGCGCCCTCGCCCCGCTCGTAGACCTTGTCGAAGCCGATGGTGTGCAGCATCCGCGGGAGCTGGTGGTTGAGGTGGCGGGTGTGCAGGTCGTAGCGCTCGCCGCCGCGTTCGGCGAGCAGCGTGGCCAGGTCGAATCCGGTCACAGGCTGTTCTCCTTACGGCCCGGCGCGGCGTTCTGGCGGGAGAGTGCGGCGTTCTGGCGGGAGAGTGCGGCGCTGATCCGGCCGGCGATCTCGGCCGGGGTGAGCCCCAGGTCGGCCAGCAGCTCGCCACGTTTGGCGTGCGCCAGGAACCGCTCGGGGATGCCGAAGGTCCGCAGCGGTACGTCCACCTCCGCGTCCCGCAGTGCCTGGCCGACCGCCGAACCCACGCCGCCGTTGCGGCTGTTGTCCTCGACCACGGCCACCATGGCGTACCGCGCGGCGAGTTGGGCAATAGCGGCATCGACCGGCTTGACCCAGCGCGGGTCGATGACCGTCGCATCGACGCCGCGCGCCGCGAGCAGCTCGGCGACCCGCAGGCACACCGGCGCCATCACGCCGACCGCGACCAGCAGGACGTCCGGCTGTGGCGCGCGGTGCAGTACGTCGACGCCGCCGATCCGCTCCACGGCCGGGATCGGGTCGCCCACCGCCTCCTTGGGGTAGCGGATGACGGTCGGGGCGTCGTCCACGTCCAGCGATTCGCGCAGTTCGGCGCGGAGCTGGTCGGCGTCGCGCGGTGCGGCGATCCGCAGGCCCGGTACGACGCCCAGCATGGACATGTCCCACATGCCGTTGTGCGAGGCGCCGTCGGTGCCGGTGACGCCGGCGCGGTCCAGGACGAAGGTGACGCCGCATTGGTGCAGCGCGACGTCCATCAGGACCTGGTCGAAGGCGCGGTTGAGGAAGGTGGCGTAGACGGCGACGACCGGGTGCAGGCCGCCGGTGGCCAGCCCGGCAGCGGACACCGCGGCGTGCTGTTCGGCGATACCCACGTCCCACACCCGGTCCGGGTAGGCCTTGGCGAACTTCTGCAGGCCGACCGGCTGGAGCATCGCCGCCGTGATGGCGACGACGTCCGGGCGTTCGGTGCCGATCTGCACCATCTCGTCGGCGAAGACGGACGTCCAGGAGGGCGCGCCGGCCGGTGTGACGGGCGCGCAGGTCAGCGGGTCCATCACGCCGACGGAGTGGAAGTGGTCCGCCTCGTCCTCCAGGGCCGGCTGATAGCCGCGGCCCTTCTCGGTGAGGCAGTGCACCAGCACCGGGCCGTGGAATCCGGCGGCGCGGCGCAGCGCGGACTCGACGGCGGAGATGTCGTGGCCGTCGATCGGTCCGACGTACTTGAGACCGAGGTCCTCGAACATGCCCTGCGGCGCGAAGGCGTCCTTGAAGCCCTTCTTCGCGCCGTGCAGCGATTCGTACAGCTGCTGCCCGACGACCGGGGTGCGCTGGAGGACGTCCTTGCCCCAGGCCAGGAACTTTTCGTAGCCGTCGGTGGTGCGCAGGGTGGCGAGGTGGTTGGCGAGGCCGCCGATGGTCGGGGCGTAGGAGCGCTCGTTGTCGTTGACGACGATGATCAGCGGGCGGTCCTTGGCGGCCGCGATGTTGTTGAGCGCCTCCCAGGCCATGCCGCCGGTCAGGGCCCCGTCACCGATGACGGCGACGACATGGTCGTCCTTGCCGCGCACCTCGTTGGCCTTGGCCAGGCCGTCGGCCCAGCTCAGCACCGTGGAGGCATGACTGTTCTCGATGACGTCGTGCGCGGACTCGGCCCGCGACGGATAGCCGGAGAGGCCGCCCTTGGCCCGTAGCTTGGAAAAGTCCTGACGTCCCGTCAAAAGCTTGTGGACGTAGGACTGGTGGCCGGTGTCCCACAGGATGCGGTCGGCGGGCGAGTCGAAGACCCGGTGCAGGGCGATGGTCAGCTCGACGACACCCAGGTTGGGTCCCAGATGGCCGCCGGTACGGGCGACGGCCTGGACGAGGAACTGCCGGATCTCCTCGGCGAGTTCCTCCATCCGCTCCTCGGGAAGCGCCTTGAGATCGCGCGGCTCCCGGATGTGTTCCAGCATGGTCATGCTCGATCCCCCTCCAGGGTTCAGCTGACGGTGACATCGGGGGTGCCTGGCGGCGCTCCCCCGGCCGCCGCCGGCCCGACGCGCAGCGCGCGCGGCCTGCGCCGCGCGGCCTGCGGTCGGGCCGGGACGTCGGGGAGCCCCGGTGCCGCAGGCTCACCGCTCATCACGTCACCCGCGGTTTCCACCGACGGTTTCCCTGGCGGCCCGCAGCGATTCCTTCAGGGAGCCCATGGTGGCCAGGACGGCGGTGGGCTCATACCCGCAGTGCGCCATGCAGTTGGCGCAGCGCGGGTCCTTGCCCCGGCCGTACTTGCTCCAGTCGGTGTCGTCGATGAGCTCCCGGTACGTCGGGACGTAGCCGTCGCTCATCAGGTAGCAGGGCCGCTGCCAGCCGAAGAGCGAGTAGTTGGGGATCGCCCAGGCCGTGCAGGGGAAGTCCGCCTTGCCCTCCAGGAAGTCGAGGAAGAGCGGACTGTGGTTGAGCCGCCAGCGGCGGCGGTTGCCGCCGGCGAAGGCCTTCTTGAACAGCTCCCGGGTCTGCTCGACGCCCAGGAAGTGCTCCTGGTCGGGGGCCTTCTCGTAGGCGTAGGCGGGCGACAGCATCATCTCGTCGACCTGCAGGTCGTCATTGAGGAAATTGAGGACCTCGATGATGGTCTGCGGGGTGTCGGTGTTGAAGAAGGTGGAGTTGGTGGTGACCCGGAAGCCGCGCCGCTTGGCTTCCTTGATCGCCGCCACCGCCTCGTCGAATACGCCTTCCTTCGCGACGGATTCGTCGTGGCGTTCCCGCATCCCGTCGATGTGCACGGCGAACGCGAAGTACGACGAGGGGGTGAAGTTATCCATCTTCTTGCGCAGCAGCATCGCATTGGTACACAGGAAGACGTACTTCCGCTTTGCCACCAGCTGCCGGACGATCTCATCGATCTGCGGATGCATCAGGGGCTCGCCGCCGGCGATGGAAACCATCGGCGCGCCGGACTCCAGCACCGCGCCGACCGCCTGCGCCACCGGCATCCGCTGTTTGAGAATGCCCGCCGGATGCTGGATCTTTCCGCAGCCCTCGCATTTCAGATTGCAGGCGAAGAGCGGCTCCAGCTCAACGATGAGCGGAAACTTCTCGCGCCGTCGCAGCACTTTCTGTTCAAAGAGATACGTCCCGACCCGGATGGTCTGGCGAAGCGGCATAGCCATCTGGCTCACCTCCTGGGGAGCAGCAAAGAACGGTGCCATTCGAAGAGAACAGGAAGAACGGAGCGCAGCACACGGAAGGCCGATATTCCACCGCGTACCGTGCCGATACGTACGAGTTCATGTCCTGGAGCGTCCACGATCACCCGGACGGCCGCAACCGGACGATTTCCGGCACGCACCGCGGCACGCAGTGTGGCGGCGGATTCCATGTCCACCGCGACGGCGCCCTCGGCATGCAGTCCGGCCCGCTCCGCGCCGCGTACGACGTGGTCGGAACCGCGGAGCAGGCCGGTGTGGACGGTCAGCCCGCGCTGCCGCAGGGCGTCGAGCAGCGGACCGTTGTCGCGGCAGACGATGTCCCGCGCATCGGGCCGGTGGTCGCGGGTGGACTCGGCGACCACCACGTCCCCGGGCCGCATCCCCGGAGCGAGGCCGGCGCAGAAACCGCTGGCCACGACCGGCGAACCCGCGGTGGCGGCGCCGTCGCACAACGCCGCTTCCAGGGCTCGTTCGGCCGCCTGGGGGCCCATGCCCGTACGGAGGGTGACCGTCGGCGGGCGCGGACCACCGCCGCCACGGCCCCGCAGTGCGAGCCGCTCGATGCCGAGCGCACAGGCGATCAGCAGCGGCGGATCCGCCTCTGCCGGGGCCGGTCTCGGCATCAGATCCCCAACGGCGCGTCGGCCGGTCCGCCGTGGACATAGCGGCCCAGGGCTGTCAGCGGGAAGACCTGGCGATAGAGGTGGTAGTTGATGGAGAAGTCCCAGGGGAAGCCCGTGCCGGTGAAGTACGGCTCGTCCCAGGAGCCGTCCGGGCGCTGGGTGTCGATCAGGTGGCGCACCCCGCGCCGTACCGCCTCGCTGTCCCGCTCCCCGGCCGCGAGCAGCGCCATCAGCGCCCAGCCGGTCTGTGAGGGGGTCGAGGCGCCGCGCCCGGCCCACGCCTTGTCACGGTAGGAGCGCTGGTCCTCGCCCCATCCGCCGTCGTCGTTCTGCACCCGCGTCAGCCAGCCGACGGCACGGCGGACCGCGGGATGCGAGGCGGGGATACCGGCCGCGGCCAGCGCGGGCAGCACGGAGCCGGTGCCGTAGACGTAGTTGGTGCCCCAGCGCCCGAACCAGGCGCCGCTGGGTTCCTGTTCGGCCAGCAGCCAGTCGATGCCACGGCGGGTGCTCGGGTCGTGGGTGCGGCCGACGTCGGCGAGCATCTCGACGACATGGGCGGTGACATCGGCCGACGGCGGATCGATGACCTCCCCGAAGTCACAGAACGGCAGACGGTTGGGGAACGGGCTGGTGTTGTCCGCGTCGAAGGCACCCCAGGCGCCGTTCTTGGACTGCATGCCGAGATTCCAGCGCACCGCGCGGCGCACCGCGGCATCGACCCGCTGCCGGTCGGGATGCTCGACCCGGCGCAGCGCCAGCACGACCTCGGCGGTGTCGTCGATGTCCGGGTAGTTGTCGTTGTCGAACTCGAACGCCCAGCCGCCGGAGGCCAGTTGGGGCCTGCGCACCGACCAGTCGCCGGGCCTGTCGATCTGCTCGTCGAGCATCCAGTCGGCGGCCTTGACCAGCTGCGGGTGGTCGGCGGGCAGGCCGGCGTCGGCGAGCGCGATGGTGGCCAGGCAGGTGTCCCAGACAGGTGACTGGCAGGCCTCGATCATCCTGGCGCCGTCCTCACGCCATACCGTGAAACGGTCCAGCGACTCCAGGCCGCTGCGCAGCACCGGGTGGTCGAGGTCGTAACCGAGGAGGTGCAGAGCGATGATGGAGTAGACGGCGGGCGGCTGGATGCCGCCCCAGCAGCCGTCGTTCTCCTGCCGCTCGATGATCCAGCGGGCGGCGGAGCGCATCGCGGCGCCGCGCAGCCGGCGCGGGGCGACCCTGTGGTAGACGTGCAGTGCCTTGTCCAGGCGCTGGAAGAGGCCGTCCCAGCTGGTGGCGGGGGCGAGCGGGCGCCGCGGGTTGGGGCGGCGCGGATCGGTGTGCAGCTCGTCGAGGGCGAACGGCGCCGGGCGTACGGGGCGCTTCGCCGAGACGATGGTCAAAGCCACTATCGTCTGCCGCGCCCAGCATCCGAAGTCGTAGATGTTGAGCGGGAACCACTTGGGGAAGTAGATGAGTTCCGGAGGGAGTTCGGGGAGGTCGTCCCACTTCCACCAGCCGAAGAGGGCCAGCCAGATACGGGTGAAGACCCGGGCGGCGGCGATTCCGCCGTGTTCGCGGATCCAGGCGGAGGCCTTGGCCATATGCACCGCGTCCGGGGCGTCCCCGGCGAGCCGCAGGGCCACATAGGCCTCGATGGTCGTGGAGAGCTCGCCGGGGCCGCCGTAGAAGGTGGCCCAGGTGCCGTCCTCGCGCTGCTCACCGCGGATGAAGCGGGCGGCGGCCTCGATGAGCTTGGGGTCCTGGACGCCCAGGAACTGACGGAGCAGCAGGTCCTCGGCATCCATCGTGACGTTGGTCTCGAGGTCGCCCTTCCACCAGCCTGCGGAGTCCTGGAGGGAGAGCAGATAGTCGGTGGCGCGGGCGGTCGCGCTCCGCGCGGCGGTGGTTTCGGTCGTCTCAGCGGTGGCATCGCTGGCCGAAGGGGCCCGGGGCGGCAGCGCCCCGGTGCTTCCGTCGGTCGTCGCTGTCATGGCTTCCCCTTCTGCAGTGAACTGTCAATGCTCAGCTCAGGGATTCCGTCGGCCGGCGCCCGGCTGGCACCGGCCGGCGACTGCGAACTAGTTCGTATCGATAGTGATCATCTCTCTCGTACGACGACGAAGTCCGCGAGCGCGACCAGCTGCGCGCGGATCTTTTCCGGCATGTCGACCTCGTCCAGCGCGGCGATGGCGGTGGCGTGCTGGCGGCGGGCCTCCTGGGAGGTCCACTCGCGGCCGCCGGCCTCCTCGATGAGGGCCGCGCGGGAAGCGAACTCCTCCTCGGTGAAGTCGGCGATCTCGGTCTCGGTCTTCTTGGCGTCGGCAGCCAGGATCCGGGCCAGGCGCTCGGAGGCCGGGCCGCCCGCGGCCAGCGCGGCGACGACCGGCAGGGACTTCTTGCGCTGGCGCAGATCGCTCCAGGTCCGCTTGCCGGTGGACTCCGGGTCGCCCCAGATGCCGAGCACATCGTCGACCGCCTGGAAGGCGAGGCCGAGGTGGTAGCCGTACTTCTCCAGGATGTCGGCCGTGCGGTCGTCGGCGCCGCCGAGGACCGCCCCGATGGAGACGGCGCAGGCCAGCAGCGCGCCGGTCTTGTTGCCCTCCATCTCCAGGCACTCCTCGACGGTGACCCGCTCGCGGTGCTCGTAGGAGATGTCCTGGGCCTGACCGTCGATCAGCTTGCGAGTGGCCAGGGTCAGCCGGCGGGTCGCCCGGCCGGCCTCGACCGTGCCCAGCTCCAGCAGTATTTCGTTGGCGAGGGCGAACAGCGCATCGCCGACGAGGATGGCCTGCGCGGGGCCGTGCACCTTCCAGACCGTGTCACGGTGCCGGCGCTGTTCGTCGCCGTCCATGAGGTCGTCGTGCAGCAGCGAGAAGTTGTGCACCAGCTCGACGGCGACCGCACCGGGGATGCCGACCTCGGGGGCCGCACCCGCCGCCTCGGCCGACAGCAGGGCGAGGGCGGGCCGGACGGCCTTGCCGCTGTCCCCCGTCGAGGGGCGGCCCTGGGCGTCGATCCAGCCGAAGTGGTAGGCGGCGACGGTGTCCATGGGAGGAGCGAGCCGGTCCACGGCGGCACGCAGCACGGGAGTGGCAAGTGTCCGCCCGCGCTCCAGCAGCGCGGTGACGCTCGCGGTGTCGATAGCTGGGGAAGCCGGATTCACGGTTTCTCCTCTGTTTCCGATGCTCGTGCTCGTGCGAGCGCTCGTGGTACTCGTGGTCATGCCGCCTCCTGAGGCAACTGGCCCTGGGGGAAGCCGAGTTCGTTGAGTGCCTCGCGAGCGGCGGCAGTGCCGCTGCGAACAGCGCTTTCCATGGTCGCGGGCCACCCGGTGGCGGTCCACGCACCGGCCAGATACAGGCCGGGGGTCTGGGTGCGGGCGGCGGGGCGGAGCCTGCCGACGCCCGGTGCGGGCGCGAAGGTCGCGGTGCGCTCGCGGGTGACGAAGAAGTCGCGGATCCGTGCGCCCCGGGCGGCGGGCAGCAGCCGCTCCAGCTCGGGCAGATAGCGGGCGCGGAGCTTGGCGACCGGCTGGTCGATCTCTTCCTGTGCCGCGGACTGCGAGACGGCCAGGTACTGACAGCCGTCCCCTTCCGGAAGGGCCGCCAGCCCGGAGGCGTCCGTACGGTCGAAGACCCACTGCACCGGGGAGCCGACGGCGGCGAAGAACGGGCGGCGCAGCACCTTGCGGTCGTAGACGACATGGAGGTTGAGGATCGGTGCGGTGCCGATCTCCAGGAGCCGGTCCTTGTCCGCCAGCGCGCCCTCGGGCAGCAGTCCGTGGGCCTCGCGCTGCGGTACGGCGAGGACGACCGTGTCCGCGGCGAGTCGCTCGCTGCCGTGCGGGCCGTTCTCCACCGAGACCTGCCAGCCGTCTTCCGTACGCGCGACGGCAGCGGCGCGGGTGCGCAGCGCGATCCGTACGCCGGCCTTCTCCAGGGCCGTACGGGCGAGGGTGTCGTGGACCTCGCCGAGCGGCACCTGGGACCAGCCGATGTCGGCGGCGCCCGGCTCGGAGAGCAGTCCGGTCTTGAAGACCTTGGCGGCCAGGCCCAGGGACGCGTCGTCGGCCGTGGCGTTGAGGGTGGCGATGCCGACCAGGTCCCACAGCGCCTCGATGGCGCGGGAGGACTGGCCGTACCGGCGCAGCCAGCTGCCGAAGTCCACGCCGTCCAGGGCGGGGTCGGCCGGGTCCAGGCCCTTGAGGGCGAGGGTGGCACGGATGACGCCGGCCCGCTCGGCGGGCGAGAGGTGCGGGTAGGTCGCCAGGCTGCCCGCCAGGTGCAGCGGTACGGGCAGGGCGGTGCGGCGCAGCCGGCCGAGCCGCATCCGGTCGGCGTCCAGGACGGGGACGTCCATGCGGTCCTGGAGGGGCACCAGATGCGCGGCGTCGATCCGCCGCAGGAAATCCGTGTACGCGGTGCAGCAGCGCAGGTAGACGTGCTGGCCGTTGTCGACGGTCAGCTCGCCGGCGGCGCCGTCGCGGCGGAAGGAGAAGACCAGTCCGCCGAGCCGGGGCCGGCCCTCGACGAGGGTGACCCGCAGGCCCGCGTCGGCCAGCGCGAGCGCCGCCGTGGTGCCCGCGAGACCGCCGCCGATGACCACCGCGGCCGCCCCGTCGGGGCGGCCGGACGGCCTGGCTGCCGATGTCATGCGCTCTCCCCCCATACCGGTGTGAGGGACGCAGGCGTCCCGGGGAGGGTTGCCCCGCGGGTCATCCGCGCCTCCTGACGGACTCCCGGCGGCCGATCGCGCGCGCGTCGAGTCCGGACAGCCCGCGCACCGCGACGAACGCCTTCTCCCGGCCGGGCAGCGAGACCCGGCCGCGCAGTACGGCCTCGGGGTCGGCCGCGATCCGCGACAGCAGCCGGTGGTAGATGCCGGCCATCGCGGCCACACAGGCGCCGCTGCGGCGGTCGAGCAACGGCAGCAGCCGGAACCCGTCGGCGAACAGCGCGCGGGCGCGCTTCACCTCGAAGTGCACCAGCCCGGTGAAGTCGGAGCCGGGCGGCGGGACGGGGCCGTGGAAGCCGGCCGAGCAGCCGAACTTGGCGAGGTCCTCGGCGGGCAGATACGTCCGGCCGTTGTCGGCGTCCTCGCGAACATCCCTGAGAATGTTGGTCAGTTGGAGGGCGAGGCCGAGGGTATCGGCGTACTCGGGAGCGCGCTCGGCGTCCTGCGCGCCGGGCACCGTGCCGAACACCCCCAGCGAGAGCCTTCCGATGCCCCCGGCGACACAGCGGCAGTAGACCTTGAGGTCGTCCCAGGTCTCGTAGGTCTCGCCGCGCACATCCGCCAGCACGCCGTCGATCAGCTCGTCCAGCGCGTCGAGCGGAATCGGGAAGCGTCGGGCGGCGTCGGCCAGCGCGACGGCCACCGGGTCGGTGTCGTCCTCGTCGATCCGGCCGTCCTTGATACGGGCCAGCAGCGCCCGGGTGTCCTCCAGGCGCTGTTGTTTGGCGGCGGTCTCCAGGGTGCCGTCGCCGATGTCGTCGACGCGGCGGGAGAAGGCGTAGAGCGCCGACATGGCCTGCCGGCGGTCGGTCGGCAGGAGCCGGATGCCATAGGCGAAGTTGCGTGCCTGCTGCCCGGTGACGGCCTCGCAGTAGCGATATGCAGCGAGCACCGGCGCGGACGCGTGTGCGGTTGCCTCCACGGTCCGGCTCACCCCTCTCTTCGCAATGTCGCCCCCACCTCGCGCAGCAGGCTGAGCTTGGTCGGCTTGGGCGGTCCAGGGAGTACGTCGTGGTCGGCGGCCGCGACCGCCTGGAGTGCGGCGCGCCCGCCGGCGACGAAACCGGCCAGCAGCAGCTTCAGTCTGCCGTGGACGCTACCCACCAGCGGGGTGCCTTCATTCAGCAGGTCACGGGCGCGTTCCGCCTCGTATGCGATCAGTGCGCGCACCGATGCGCCCCCGCTGGGCGCGGCCAGATCGGCCTCACTGACGCCGAAGCGTTTCAGGTCCTCGGCGGGGAGGTAGATGCGGTCGCGGCCGAGATCCTCGGCCACGTCCTGCAGGTGCTCGACGATCTGCAGGGCGGTGCAGATCTGATCGGAGTGACGGATGCGCTGCGGGCTCGAGGTGCCGGTGATGCCGAGAACGAGCCGGCCGACGGGGTTGGCGGACAGCCGGCAATAGGCCACCAGGTCGTCGTAGGTGGCGTAGCGGGTGACGACCTGGTCCTGGCGGTTTGCCTCGATCAGGCCGAGGAAGGGCTCAGGGGTGAGAGTGCAGCGACGGACGGTCGGGCCCAGCGCGCGCAGCAGCGGATGGCGGGGGCCGGGCGAGCGGTCGCTGAAGACGCGGTGCAGGTCCGCCTCCAGGGCGTCCAGCATCGCGGTGCGGTCATCGGCCTGTGCCCGGTCCAGACCGAGCAGTACGGCATCGCCGCCGCCCGGTGCGAGATCGCCGTCACCGATGTCGTCGACGAGCCGGGCGAAGCCGTAGACGGCCATCAGGTCGGCTCGCCAGGCGCGGGGCAGGAAGAACGGCGCCACCGGGAAATTCTCGTGCGCGGCCTTGTCGAGCACGGCGCGCGACGGTGCGTCGGCCTGCTCGCCGGTGAGCTTCGCCCGCCGATGGATGACGGTGCGCGTCAACGCCTCCCCTTCACTCACCGCGGGCTGCCCGGCGCGTTTCGGAGCCGGAGCGAACCAGTAGCCATTGCCGTCACGTCTCCCGTTGTACACCGCCAAGCCAAAACATCCCATTTCGGACACGCCGCAGGTCACGGCGCGTCCCGAGCGAGCATCCTTCGCCCGCTCAGGTGAGCATTGCCCGACTTATACCACTTGTGCTGTTCAGTACCCGTACAGCTTACGCCGTACATCTCGCCCGCGTACGAGGGGGTACCGAAGCTTCGGGCAACGATCCGGTCAACATCAATAACGAATCAACTGTTTCCGGCTCCGGAAGAGTTGACCATCTGTTAACTCTCGCCGTGACGATCGAAGGTCTCCGCGAGCCGGACTCGCGGAGACCTTCGGGAGCGGCGGGTCAAAGGGTCCGGGCTATTTGCCCGTCTCCTTCTCGTATGCCTTGATCACTTCGTCGGTGGGGCCGTCCATCAGCAGTTCACCGTGCTCCAGCCACAGGACCCGGTCGCAGGTGTCGCGGATCGACTTGTTGTTGTGGCTGACCAGGAAGACCGTGCCGGCCTCCTTGCGCAGCTCGCGGATGCGGGCCTCGGAGCGCTTTTGGAACTTGCGGTCGCCGGTGGCCAGCGCCTCGTCGATCATCAGGACGTCGTGGTCCTTGGCCGCCGCGATGGAGAACCGCAGCCGGGCCGCCATACCGGACGAGTACGTACGCATCGGCAGGGAGATGAAGTCGCCCTTCTCGTTGATGCCGGAGAAGTCGACGATGCCGTCGTAGCGCTCGCGCACCTGGTCGCGGGACATGCCCATGGCCAGGCCGCCGAGGACGACGTTCTTCTCGCCGGTCAGGTCGTTCATCAGGGCCGCGTTGACGCCCAGCAGCGAGGGCTGGCCGTGGGTGTAGACATGGCCGCGCTCCGCCGGCAGCAGGCCGGCGACCGCCTTGAGCAGCGTCGACTTGCCGGAGCCGTTGGACCCGATCAGGCCGATCGACTCGCCCCGGTAGGCGGTGAAGGAGACGCCCTTGACCGCGTGTACCTCGCGCACACCGGTGGAGGGCTTGCGGCGGATGATGCGGTTCAGCGCCGCGGTGGCGCTGCCCCTGCCCGCGCCGGTGCCGTAGACCCGGTAGACGATGTGCAGATCGTCCGCGATCACGGTCGGTACGCGTTCCTGCGCAGCCTCCGTCGGCTGGAGGCCGTTGTCTTGTTCAGCCACGTCCGTACCGCTCCTCAGCCTTCCAGAAGTACACAAAGCCGACGACGCCCATCAGCAGCGCCCACCCGCCGGCGAACGCCCACACATGGTGCGGCAGCTGCTTCGCGGTGAAGCTGTCGATCAGCGCGAAGCGCATCAGGTCGATGTAGACGGCGGCCGGGTTGGCGTTGAGCAGGACCTCCACGAAATGCGGGACGTCCTTGCCCTTGAGGATCAGACTGATGCTGAACATCACGCCGGACGCGTACATCCACGTCCGCATGATGAACGGCATGAGCTGCGCCAGGTCGGGAGTCTTGCTGCCCAGCCGGGCCATGACCATCGCCAGGCCCGTGTTGAAGACGAACTGGAGCGTCAGCGCCGGGAAGATCAGCAGCCACGACCAGGTCGGCATCTGCCCGAAGCCGAGCAGGATGATGACCAGCACGCCCATGGAGAACAGCAGCTGCTGGAGCTGCATGATGCAAAACGAGATCGGCAGGCAGGCGCGCGGGAAGTGCAGCGCCCGCACCAGGCCGAGGTTGCCGGAGATCGCCCGGGTGCCGGCCATCACCGAGCTCTGGGTGAAGGTGAAGATGAAGACGCCGGTCACCAGGAACGGGACGAAGTCGGGGATACCCTTCCGCGTACCGATCAGCAGACCGAAGATCAAGTAGTACACGAGCGCGTTCAGCAGGGGCGTCGCCACCTGCCAGACCTGGCCCAGCTTCGCCTGGCTGTACTGCGCCGTCAGCTTGGCGCTGGCGAAGGCGGAGATGAAATGCCGCCGGTCCCACAGCTCCCGGACGTACTGCGACAGGCTGGGGCGGGCCCCGCTCTGCGAGAGCCCGTACTTCTGGGCCCGCTGGGCCGCAGTGAGCCCTTCGTCGGAAGATGGCGGGGCACTCATGGCGACCGCACTGTCGTGCGTAGTCTCGCTCACAGTTGACACTTTCGTCCTCAATGTGCGCTGCCGGGGCTTCGCCCCGGTTCGCGCCTGATGCTCTCAGATACGAGCTTGTCAGATGACGGGAGGGCGGCCCAGTCGGGTCAGTCGCCAAACGGTAGCCCACTTCATGGGACGCCTGTCACCGCACGGGGTCGTCCAGCCCTCCTTGAACCCGGCCAGCCAGACCCGCAGCGCAGGCCAGGACGGGCGACGGGCGAGGGTCAGCAGGAACCAGACACCGAGATAAACCGGAACCAGCAGCGCGGGCAGATTGCGGCGGGCCAGCCACACACGGTTACGGGCCACCATCCGGTGGTAGACCGCGTGCCGGCTGGGGGCCATGGTCGGGTGGAGCAGCAGCATGTCCGACCGGTAGTCGATCCCCCACCCCGCGTTCAGCGCCCGCCAGGCCAGGTCGGTCTCCTCGTGGGCGTAGAAGAAGTCGTCGGGCAGCCCGCCGATCTCCTGGAAGACCTTCGTACGGACGGCATTGGCGCCGCCGAGGAATGTGGTGACGCGGGAGGAGCGCATCGGGTCGGCCGCCCGCAGCCGCGGCACGTGCCGGCGCTGGGTCTCGCCGGTGTCCGGGTCGGCGATCCGGAAGCTGATGATGCCGAGCTCGGGGTCCTGGGCGAACGCCTTCCGGCACAGCTCGGCGGTGTCCTCCCTGGCCAGCAGCCCGTCGTCGTCGAGGAAGAGCAGCACGTCGACCTCGCTGCCGCCGGGCCCGAACGCCTCGATGCCGACGTTACGGCCCGCCGGGATGCCGACGTTCTCCGGCAGCTCGACGGTCCGTACGCCCTCGGGGAGCTCGGGCAGCGGCGAACCGTTGCCGACGACGACGATCTCGACCCGGTCACCGTCCTGCTTGGCGACCGAGTCCAGCAGCGCGCGCAGCTCGTCGGGGCGGTTGCCCATGGTGAGAACAACCGCACCGACGCGCATGCCCGTGTCCATATCCGCTCCCGTCACTTGAGCCTGCTGGAGGCGAGGATGGACACGAGGTGGAGCAGGGTCTGGACGATCGCGATGCCGGCCAGCACGGCGACGCCCAGGCGCGAGAAGAACAGGTCGCCCCTGATCGTGTCCAGGATCGCCAGGACCAGGATCAGCAGGGACGCCTCGACCCCGAGGACGAGCCGGTGGAACTTCAGCGCCGCGGCGGCCTTGCGGGCCAGCGCCATGCCGGACGAGCGCATCTCGGACGCGGTCTCCTTGACCTGCTCCTTGCCGCTCTGCGCGCGGGCCACGCCGACCAGGTCCGTCTCCGCCTTGATCAGGATGGCGCCGAGGGCGGCCAGCGTGCCGAGGAAGGCCCACAGCCAGTCGATCCGGCCCGAGCCCCACAGGTCGGCGGCGCGCAGGCCGAAGCCGACGAGCACGGCGGCGTCAGTGAGGTACGCGCCGACGCGGTCCATCCAGACACCGGCGAGCGAGTACTGCTTGCGCCACCGGGCGATCTCACCGTCGACGCAGTCGAGCAGCAGGTAGAGCTGGACCATCAGCACGCCGAGGACGGCGCCCGCGATCCCCGGCACCAGCAGCGCCGGGGCGGCGAGGACGCCGAAGACGGTCATCAGGTAGGTCAGCTGGTTGGGCGTGACCCGCGTGTTCACCAGGTGCCGGTCGATGCGCAAGGAGATCTCGCGCATGTAGAGCCGCCCGGCCCAGTGCTCGCCGCTCCGCCGGTCCTTCACACCCGGGGGGTGAACGACCGGGCGGAGCTCAGCTACCGATGGCTTGTGCATAGTCGGCGTAAGCGTCCCTGATCTGGTCGGTGGACAGGTCGAGGTGCTCCAGGATGGTGTAGCGCCCGGGGCGGGTCTTGGGTGCGTACTCGACGGCCTCGACGAATTCCTCGTCGGTGAAGCCGATCTCGCCGGGCGTGACCGGCAGGCCGTGCCGGCGCAGCACCTCGACCATCAGCCGGCACATCTCCTTGTCCCCGCGCAGATGCGTGGCGAAGGCGGCGGCAAGGCCGCACTGCTCGCCATGGCTGGCTGCGCGCTTGGGGTAGAGGATGTCGAGCGCGTGGTTGATCTCGTGGCAGGCGCCGGACGCGGGGCGGCTGTCGCCGGCCACCGACATCGAGATGCCCGTGAGGACCAGGCCCTCGGCCAGCACCTGGAGGAAGGCGTCATCGCCGACGCCGCCGGGATGCCGCAGTACGGCCTCGCCGGCCTGGCGTGCCATGGCGGCGGCCAGTCCGTCGATGGACTCCCCGGTCTCGCGGTGCGAGAGCTCCCAGTCCGCGACCGCGGAGATGTTGGAGATCGCGTCGCCGATGCCGGAGCGGACGAAGCGGACCGGGGCCTCGCGGATGATGTCGAGGTCGATGACCACGGCGATCGGGTTCGGCACACCGTACGAGCCGCGGCCCGCGTCGTTGTCGAGGGTGGCGACCGGCGAGCACAGGCCGTCGTGCGACAGGTTCGTCGCGACGGCGACCAGCGGCAGGCCGATCCGCGCCGCGGCGAACTTGGCGCAGTCGATGATCTTGCCGCCGCCGAGGCCCACGACCGCGTCGTAGTGCCCCTTCTTCATGGCGTCGGCGAGCTTGATCGCGTCGTCCAGGGTGCCGCCGCCGACCTCGTACCACTCGGCGCCGGGCAGCGCGGGCGACAGCCGCTCGCGCAGCCGTGCGCCCGAGCCGCCGCTGATCGCGATGGCGAGCTTGCCGGACGCGGAGATGCGCTGATCGGCCAGCAGGCCCGCCAGGTCGTCCAGGGCGCCGGCGTTGATGTCAACGACGACCGGGGACGGGATGAGGCGGGTCAGTACTGGCATGCGATGTCACGGCCCTTCGCCAGGTCGTCGTGGTTGTCGATCTCGACCCACTTGACGTCGCCGATGGGGGCCACGTCCACCTTGAAGCCGCGGTTGACGAGCTCCTGGTAGCCGTCCTCGTAGTAGAGGTCGGGGTCCCGCTCGAAGGTGGTCTTGAGCGCGTCGGCGAGCTCCTCGGCGGCGGAGCCCTCGATGAGGGTGACGCCGATGTACTCGCCGGTGGCCTCGGCCGGGTCCATCAGCTTGGTGATGCGCTGGACGCCCTTCTCGGGGTCCACGATGACCTTCATCTCCTCGTCGGCCAGCTGCTTGACCGTGTCGAGGGCGAGGATGATCTTCTGGCCGTTGCCGCGGGCGGCGAGCAGGGTCTTCTCGACGGAGACCGGGTGCACGGTGTCGCCGTTGGCGAGGATCACATCGTGCTTGATGGAGTCACGGCCGCACCACAGGGAGTAGGCGTTGTTCCACTCCTCGGCCTTGTCGTTGTCGATGAGGGTGAGCTTGAGGCCGTACTTCTGCTCCAGGGCCTCCTTGCGCTCGTAGACGGCTTCCTTGCGGTAGCCGACGATGATCGCGACCTCGGTCAGGCCGATCTCGGCGAAGTTGCCGAGGGTCAGGTCCAGGATGGTCGTGTCGCCGTCCACCGGCACCAGAGCCTTGGGCAGGGTGTCGGTGTAAGGGCGCAGACGCCGTCCGGCGCCGGCTGCCAGCACGAGGCCGATCATGCGGGTTCTCCTTCATCGTGTACGGCGGGTGCTCCGGAAGAGACCCAGAAGCGGATGCTCTCGATGAGCACCAGCAGCGCCAGGACCACGGCAAGAGCCGTGAGCGCGATTGTGAAACCTGAGGGGGACAGCGCGGCGGCGAGGACGGTCACCAAGAGGACGCGTCCTTCGTGCCCGCCGGTTGCCCGGACCAGCCACCGCGGCGGCGCCCCGGTGCCACCGCGGATGCGGTAGACGGTGTCGTAGTGATGGTAGGCGACGGCCGCGACCAGCCCGAACGCCGCGGGCAGCGCTCCGGGGGCGTCCGACCGGGCCGCCAGGACCAGGATCGTGGTGTATTCGCCGGCCCGGAAGAAGGGCGGCACCAGCCAGTCGAGGGCGCCCTTGAGCGGCCGGGACACGGCCGCGCCGGCCAGCAGTGCGGAGCAGGCGGCGACGCCGACGGTGAGCCAGGACGTGGGGTCGTCCTCGAAGATCACCCAGACCAGCAGCACCGCGGCCGAGAGAAACGCCATAGCGGGGGCGAGGAAGGAACCGGTCCGTCCGCGGCCCCGGGCGCCGCCCGCGATCAGCTCGGCGAGCGGCCCGGAGTCGGCGAGGTCGGCCAGCGCCTGGGCGGCGCGGTCGGTGCGCCGGGCCCGCCGGGTCAGCGAGCGCAGCACCCGGCCGGCCGTGGTGTAGCAGGCGGCCAGGGCGCAGCCGATGAGCAGCGCGTAGAAGACGATGCGTGGCGTGGTGAGAGCTGTCAGTACGGCGATCATGGCCCAGCGTTCGCCGATGGGCAGCACGATCATGCGGCGCACCCAGACGGTCCAGCCGACGCTGTCGAGCTTGTCGGAGAGCGCGGCGGTGGGGCTGGTGTTGGCCGCAGCGTCGTGGTTGGCCTCGTTGAAGGCGAAGTCGACGACGTGCCGGCAGGTCTGCAGCACCATCGCGCCCAGCGCCAGCGCCCAGACGTCGTCCCCGCCGCGGGCCGCGCCGAGCGCGAGCCCCGCGTAGTACGCGTATTCCTTGGCCCGGTCGAAGGTGGCGTCCAGCCAGGCGCCCATCGTCGAGTACTGCAGCGAGTAGCGGGCGAGCTGCCCGTCGGTGCAGTCCAGGACGAAGGAGAAGAGGAGAAGAACGCCGGCCGCGATGAAGCCGCCGCGGGTCCCGGTGGCCGCGCAGCCCGCCGCGATCAGCGCGGTGAGCAGCGAGGCGGTGGTGACCTGGTTGGGGGTGAGCCCGCGGCGCGCGCACCAGCGGGCGAGGTAGCGGGAGTAAGGGCTGATGCAGTACGTCGTGAAGAAGCCGTCGCGGGACTTCACGGCGGTCCGCAGCCGTACGGCCTCGTCATCGACGGCTGCGACGGCTTCCTGCGCATCCTCGCGCTGCGCCGGGGTGAGCGCGACGGTGGCGACCAGGCTGCCCAGCTCGACGCGGTGCAGGCCGATGTCCTCGCGGTCCAGCGACTCGGTGAGGGTGTCGGTGAGCACGTCGGTGAGGTGGGCGGTGCCGGCGCCGACCGGGATCTTGGCGGCCGCGCGGGCCAGCGCGGCGCGCGCCTCGGGCTGCGCGGTGAGCGCCCCCGGGACGGCGGCGGCCGGGAAGCGCGGGTCGGTCAGTGCCAGCCGCAGGGCGTGCAGGTGGCCGACGAAGCGGGGGTCGACGACGGCGACCCGCTCCTGGGCGGGCGCGGCGGCGATCAGCTCGGCGGCGGCCGCGGCATCGTTCGCCGTACGGACGTCAAAGCCCAGCGTGCGCAGGTCGGCTTCGAGCGGCGACCCGGCGACCGGCGGACCGGTGAGGATGGCGGTCGACAGACGAACTCACTCCTTGGATGCTGACAAGGCAGCACGGGCCGGTCCGCAGTCGATTCCGCATTCGATACGAACTACCCGGGCAGCGGGCGTGGCACACCTGGCGCCTGGAGGGCCGGGTGGCACGTCGGCAGAGGCTATCGGATCGCCGGATGCGGCCGTTCACCGCGCATTCACCGCACGATCGAGTGACCGACGGCTGCGCCTGCCGCGATCATCATGGTGGATCGGACGGTCCCTGAACAACTGCCGCCCTGACCAGCCCCTTGATCCGGTGCCGGTTATGAGTGGGCTGGTCACAGGTGGTGCGGGTTGTGCCGGGGCGGGTGTGGCACGAGCCATGCGGCCGGCGGGCCGATGTGGCCCCTCTCACGGGCCGGCCGCCCGACGATCATGATCATTTTGCATTCGGACATGGATCCGGACCTGACAAACACCGCGGCACCGTTCAGGACCTGGCCCGCTGTGCGCCTGATGTGCACGCGGGTGGGGCAGACTTGGCGTCGAAGACCGACGACAAGGATGGGCATGCCGATCACACCTGCCAACGGACAGACCGCCGGGATCCCGGCGGCGAGCACAGCGGACGGCGCCGCCGAACCGATCATGCTGGAGCTGGTCGACGAGGACGGCAGGACGATCGGCACCGCGGAGAAGCTCAGCGCCCATCAGCCTCCCGGGCAGCTGCACCGGGCATTTTCGGTCTTCCTCTTCGACGAGAAGGGCCGGCTTCTGCTGCAGCGCCGGGCGCTGTCGAAGTACCACTCCCCCGGCGTGTGGTCCAACACCTGCTGCGGGCACCCGTACCCCGGCGAGACGCCGTTCGCCGCCGCGGCCCGGCGCACCGCCGAGGAGCTGGGACTTGCGCCCACGCTGCTCGCCGAGGCCGGCACGGTGCGCTACAACCACCCCGACCCGGCCTCGGGCCTGGTGGAGCAGGAGTACAACCACCTGTTCGTCGGGCTGGTGCGGGCCGAGCCCGCGCCCGATCCCGAGGAGGTCGGCGAGATCGCGTTCGTGACGCCGCAGGAGCTGGCCGAGCAGCATGCCCAGGTGCCGTTCTCCGCGTGGTTCATGACCGTGCTGGACGCGGCGCGTCCGGCGGTCCGTGAGCTCACCGGGGAGTCGGTGGGCTGGTAGCCGGCGGGACGAGCGGCAGTTCGGCCCAGATGACCTTGCCGCCGTTCGCGGTGTGCTCGACATCGCACTTGCCGCCCGCTTCCGCGGTCAGCACCTTGACCAGCCACAGGCCGCGGCCGCCGACGTCGCCCTCGTCCGCCTCGAGCGCTTTGGGGCGGTAGGGGTGGTTGTCCTCGACCGCGACCCGTAGCCAGTTCACGCCGATGGTGAGCTGTACGGCGATCTGGGGCGAGAGCAGGGCGGCGTGTTGGACGGCGTTGGTGACGAGTTCGGAGACGATCAGCAGCAGACCGTCCATGATGTCGGCGGCGACCGGCACGCGCTGTTCGTCGAGCAGATCCCGTACCGCGTGGCGCGCCTGCGGCACCGACGACTCCAGTGCCGGGGCGGTGAACCGCCACACACCTTCGTACGCAAGCGGGGAGGTCAGCTCCTCGGGGGGTTCTGCGGGGGGTCCGGAAGGCATCCTCACAGGAAGAGTGTTGAGAATGCGTTGGTCCGGACCGGCCCACTGAACACAAGTCAGCGCCTATCGACGCCTTCTGGCTGTTTTTGTGCGATGCGATCGGTCCGGCGACCGCTTCTGTCCCCTTTATTCCTTCTTTATGGACGGTCGCACCAGGCCATCGAACGGTCCAGGCCATGAGCATCGCGGCCGGTATTCCGCATGGGGATCAGATCCGGCCACTTTGCCGTCCCGAGCCGCGGGACTCGACGGCGCGCAGCAGGCCGACGTACGACAGCAGGCCCGGTGCCTGAGCACCGGGCCTGCTGTGGATGAGTAGCGGGGACAGGATTTGAACCTGCGACCTCTGGGTTATGAGCCCAGCGAGCTACCGAGCTGCTCCACCCCGCGTCGGTGAACACCACAGTACGGGTAGCCGGGCGCAGGACCAAATCGATTATCGGTACGACGCTCGGCTCACACCGTGCGGTCGGCGATCCGGCCGGCGTCGACCTCGATGCGGCGCGTGGTGTGGACCGCGTCCAGCATCCGCCGGTCGTGGGTGACCAGCAGCAGCGTCCCCGGGTAGGAAGCGAGGGCCGACTCCAGCTGTTCGATGGCCGGGAGGTCGAGGTGGTTGGTGGGCTCGTCGAGGACGAGGAGATTGACGCCGCGGCCCTGGAGGAGGGCCAGTGCGGCGCGGGTCCGCTCCCCGGGCGAGAGGGTGCGGGCCGGGCGCAGCACATGCGCCGCCTTGAGGCCGAACTTCGCGAGCAGGGTCCGCACGTCGGCAGGCGACAGGTCCGGTACGCAGGCCCGGAAGGCGTCCATCAGGGGCTCGTCGCCCAAGAACAGCCCTCGCGCCTGGTCGACCTCGCCGACCACCACACCGGGGCCCAGCGACGCCTGTCCCCCGTCCAGCGGGAGCCGGCCGAGGAGGGCGGCGAGCAGGGTGGACTTGCCGGAGCCGTTCGGACCGGTGATGGCGACCCGGTCCGCCCAGTCGATCTGCAGATCCACCGGGCCGAAGCGGAAGTCGCCGCGGCGGACCTCGGCGCCGCGGAGCGTGGCCACCACCGCGCCGGCCCGGGGCGCCGCGGCGATCTCCATCCGCAGCTCCCACTCCTTGCGCGGCTCCTCGACGACATCGAGCCGTTCGATCAGGCGCTGGGTCTGCTTGGCCTTGGCGGCCTGCTTCTCGGTGGACTCGACCCGGCCCTTGCGGGCGATCTTGTCGTTGTCGGTGGCCTTGCGGCGGGCGTTCTTGACGCCCTTTTCCATCCAGTTGCGCTGGGTGTGCGCGCGGGTTTCCAGGGCGGACTTGGTCTCCGCGTACTCCTCGTACTCCTCGCGGGCGTGCCGCCGGGCCCGCTCGCGCTCCTCCAGGTAGGAGGCATAGCCGCCGCCGTAGGTGTTGACCTGCTGCTGGGCGAGGTCGAGTTCGACGACGCGGCTGACCGTACGGGTCAGGAACTCGCGGTCGTGGCTGACCAGGACCGTGCCCGCGCGCAGCCCGGCGACGAAGGACTCCAGCCGCCGCAGGCCGTCCAGATCGAGGTCGTTGGTCGGCTCGTCCAGCAGGAAGATGTCGTAGCGGGAGAGCAGCAGCGAGGCGAGGGAGGCGCGGGCGGCCTGGCCTCCGGAGAGGGAGGTCATCGGCTGGTCGAGGCTGACCGTGAGGCCGAGCTGGGCGGCGGTCTCCTCGGCGCGTTCGTCGAGGTCGGCGGCGCCCAGGGCGAGCCAGCGCTCGAGGGCGACGGCGTAGTCGTCGTCGGCGCCGGGCCGCTCCTCGACCAGCGCCTGGGTGGTGGCGTCCAGGGTGCGCTGGGCGTCGGCGACGCCGGTGCGGCGGGCGAGGAATTGCCGTACGGATTCCCCGGGGCGGCGGTCGGGTTCCTGCGGGAGATGGCCGACGGTGGCGGTGGGCGGGCTGAGCGCGAGCTTGCCGTCCTCCGGGGTGTCCAGGCCGGCCAGCAGGCGCAGCAGCGTGGACTTGCCCGCGCCGTTGGCGCCGACGAGGCCGATCACCTCGCCGGGGGCGACGACCAGATCGAGGCCGGAGAACAGGACGCGCTCGCCATGGCCGGCGGCGAGGTCTTTGGCGACAAGAGTTGCTGACATCAGACCGTCGATGGTATCCGGCCGCCCCCTATGGGGTCGCTCTAATATCCGGGGCATGGAACCGGCTCTGAAGACGCATGTCAGCGACGGCACGGCGACCGTCACGATCAGCAATACCGGCAAGCGGAATGCGATGACCGTGCAGATGTGGCGGGATCTGCCGCCACTGCTGGAGCGGCTGGCGAGTGATCGTTCCGTACGGCAGCTGGTGCTGACGGGCGAGGGCGGGACGTTCTGCGCCGGGGCGGACATCGGGTCGCTGCGGGAGCCGTCGGGCGAGTCACAGGGGCTGGCGGTGGCGGCGGAGGAGGCGCTGGCGGCGTTCCCGGGGCCGACGCTGGCGGCGATCCGGGGCTATTGCGTGGGCGGTGGCTGCCAGTTGGCGGCCGCCTGCGATCTGCGGTTTGCGGAGGAGGGGGCGCTGTTCGGGGTGACCCCGGCGAAGCTGGCGGTCGTCTATCCGGCGTCCGCCACCCGGCGGCTGGTGCGGCTGGTCGGGCCCGCTTCCGCCAAGTATCTGCTTTTTTCGGGTGAGTTGATCGACTGTGCGCGGGCGCTGCGCACGGGTCTGGTGGACGAGGTGCTGCCCGAAGGCGAGTTGGACAAGCGGGTTTCGGACTTCGCGGCCGTACTGGCCGGCCGGTCGCTGCTGACGCAGACCGCGGCGAAGGAACTGGCTGACGGGACGTGGGACGTCCTGCCTCCCGAGGCCGAGGAGCGGGGTGCCCACTGGGCCGCGCAGGCGCGCGCGAGCGGCGACACCGTGGAGGGTGCCGCCGCCTTCCTGGAGCGCAGGGCGCCGCGCTTCACCTGGCCCGCGGGGTAGCGGGGTAGCCGGCCGGGCCTGGGACTACTCCTCCCCCGCCAGGAGGAACCGGCTCCGCTCCCGCATCAGCGCGGTGATCTCGGCCGGCGCCTTCTCGGGGGAACCGGCGTCGTACGGCGGCTGCGGGTCGTACTCGATGCCGAGCTGGATCGACTGGGCCACGGCGTCCCCGGCGATCCGGCCCGCCAGGGTCAGCCCCATGTCGATACCGGACGAGACACCGGCCGCCGTGACGTACTTGCCGTCGAAGACCACCCGGTCCCCGGTCGGCTCGGCCCCGAGGCCGGGCAGCTGGTCCAGTGCCAGCCAGTGGGAGGTCGCCCGGCGGCCCTTGAGGAGGCCCGCGGCGCCCAGCAGGAGCGATCCGGTGCACACCGAGGTCGTCCAGGTGGTGTGAGCGTCCACGGCGCGGATCCACTCGAGCAGCGCGTCGTTCTCCATGTGCGCGATCTGCCCCGGGCCGCCGGGTACGACGATGATGTCGGGCGCGGTGACGTCGGCCGGCGCGGCGTCGGCGACCAGGCCCAGCGAGCGGTTGTCATTGCGGTAGGTGCCGGGGCGCTCGGCGACGAACACCGTCTCGGCGCCCGGCAGCCGGCTGAGGGTCTCGTACGGGCCCACGGCGTCCAGGGTGGTGAAGCGGTCGTAGAGAAGGATCGCGATCTGCATCTGAGGGCTCCTGTTGACAGTTGGCAGTTGGTAGTTGGCAGTTGGCAGTGATGACGGGAATCGGACGGGGACCTCACGCGCCGAGCCACGGGAACACCGCCCGGCCCCGCCGCGTTGTGGGCCCCGAGGGGGCGCTCGCATCCCCTACGGGTTGTGTTCGACCGCGCCGTAGGGGCAGGGTCCGGTCAGCTCACCGGCGCAGAGGCCGGCCGGAAACGGCGGCGGTATTCGGCCGGGGCCGCGCCCAGCGTCCGTATGAAGGCGCGGCGCATCGCCTCGGGGGTGCCGTACCCGCAGTGCCTGGACACCTCCTCGATGCCGTCGACGGTGTCCTCGAGGCGCCGCCGGGCGGCCTCCAGGCGGGTCCGGTCGACGTAGCGGCCCGGCGTCATCCCCACCTCGTCGCGGAAGGCGCGGGCGAAGTGCCGCGGCGAGAGTCCGGCGCGGGCGGCGAGGGCGTCGACGGACAGATCCGCCGCCGGGTTCTCGGTGATCCACTGCTGGACGTCGCGCAGCGGGCGCCGCTCCGCGGTCTGGGCGGCGAGCTGGGCGCTGAACTGGGTCTGATTGCCGGGGCGGCGCAGAAAGACGACCAGGTGGCGGGCGACGGTCAGCGCGAGGTCACGGCCCAGGTCCTCCTCCACCAGGGCCAGCGCGAGATCGATACCGGCCGTGACACCCGCGGAGGTGACCAGATCGTCGCCGTCCCGTACGTAGATGGGCTCCGGGTCGACGCGGACGGCGGGGAACCGCCGCGCCAGGGTGTCGCACAGCGACCAGTGCGTCGTCACCCGCCGCCCGTCCAGCAGCCCCGCCTCGGCGAGCAGCAGCGCCCCGCTGCACACCGAGACCTTCCGCCGGGCCCGCGGCGCATACGTCCGCAGCCAGTCGACCAGCCGGGGGTCGGGGGTACGGGTGCCGTTGCCGCCGGGCACCAGGAGGGTGTGCGGCACCTCGGCGTCGGCGAGCGCGAGGTCCGGGGTGAGCGTGAGGCCGCTGGTGGTGCGGACCGGGCCGCCGTCCAGGCTTGCGGTACGGATCCGGTAGGCACCCGGGGTGCGGACGTTGGCGCCGCTCAGGGCCTCGACCGGCCCGCTGACATCGAGGCTCTGCAGGCCGTCGAAGAGGACGACCAGCACATCGCGCTGTTCCATGCCTCCATCCTGGGGAGCAGCGGCGATGGCGGCAATGACGAATAACCCACCTTTACTGCCATGACCGGGAGGCCACCGGCGGGCCGGGGGCCAGGAGCCGGAAGCCGAGGGGCGCACCTGCCCCCATACCGAGCGGTCGGTAACCTGCTGCCATGACCTCTACCAGCGCACTGCCCGAGAACGCCGGACGTCAGTGTCATAACGTGATCAACCCGTACCACTCGACGCACTACTTCGCGCCGGAGTTCCCCGCCGAGCTGGCGAAGCTCGGTCTCGAGAACCGCAGCGCCGCCTACTTCGCCGCGCGGGCCGCCGCCATGGGCCCGGTGGGTCCCGGCACCATCACGGCCACCTTCTACAACTTCAAGCACGACCTGATCGCGCAGCACGTGCCGCACATCTGGTCGGTCACCACGCCCGAGGCCGTCCTCGAGGCCCGACTGCGCGCGGCCGACGCCACGCTGCGCCGGCTGCTCGGCGACGAGGCCGTGGCGTCCCCGGAGATGGCGGAGGCGGCGAAGCTGGCGCTGCGCGCGGCCGAGGGCTGCAGCCGCCCGGCCCGGCCGCTGTACGCCGCGCACGCCGACCTCCCGGTGCCCGAGGCCCCGCACCTCGCCTACTGGCACGCCGCGACGCTGCTGCGCGAACACCGCGGCGACGGCCACCTCATGGCGCTGCTGGACGCCGAACTGGACGGCCTGGAGGCGCTGGTCACCCACAACGCCAGCGGCCGCGGGATGAGCTACAAGGGCGTCATGGCGACCCGTGGCTGGTCGGACGAGGACTGGCAGGCCGCACAGGAGCGGCTGCGGAGCCGTGGGCTGCTGGATGCCGAGGGCGAGTTGACCGAGACCGGCGGTCAGCTGCGCAAGGACCTGGAGCGCACCACGGACCGGCTGGACCGGGCCCCGTACGAGCACCTGGGCGCCGAGGGCGTGGCCCGGCTGACCGAACTGGCGACCGGTTTCGCCGGCGCCGCCATGAACGCCGGGGCCTTTCCTGCGGTGATGTTCGGCAAGTGAGCGGGCGTGTGACCGGCATGTGACCGGGTGTGTGACCGGGTGTGTGACGGGGCGCGTCACCGGTATGTGACCCGCATGTGATCAGCATCGGACCGGCACCGGGTCGGCATGCGCTCGGTGTGATACGCCGTCGCCGGGGTGTGCGTGCGCCTTCTCACACCCCGGCGCGCGCGGCTGGGCGGCGCGACAGTGCGGCCCGCCACCCGGCACAATGCAGGCTCAAGCAAGCGCTGGAAGGCGGGGCAGGATCAACGTGACGGCATCGACTGTGTCCACTGGGTCTCTCGAGTCCCTCGAAGCGAGGATCGCCGAGGAGCTCGGCGTCAAGGAGCGGCAGGTCAGGGCCGCGGTCGAACTGCTCGACGGTGGCTCGACCGTCCCGTTCATCGCGCGCTACCGCAAGGAAGCCACCGAGATGCTCGACGACGCGCAGCTGCGCTCGCTCGAGGAGCGGCTGCGCTATCTGCGGGAGCTGGAGGAGCGCCGGGCCGCGATCCTGGAATCCGTACGGTCCCAGGGCAAACTGGACGCCGCCCTGGAGGCGCAGATCCGGGGCGCCGAGTCCAAGGCGCGCCTGGAGGACATCTACCTGCCGTACAAGCCCAAGCGGCGTACCAAGGCGCAGATCGCGCGGGAGGCGGGCCTGGAGCCGCTGGCCGAGGGGCTGCTGAGCGACCCTTCGGTGGAGCCGGCCGCGGCCGCCGAGGGGTTCGTGGACGAGGGCAAGGGCGTCGCCGATCCGGCCGCCGCCCTGGAGGGCGCGCGGGCCATCCTGACCGAGCGGTTCGGCGAGGACGCCGACCTGATCGGTGAGCTGCGTGAGCGGATGTGGTCGCGCGGTCGGGTCGCGGCCAAGGTGCGGGAGGGCAAGGAGGAGGCCGGCGCGAAGTTCGCCGACTACTTCGACTTCGCCGAGCCGTTCACCGAGCTGCCCTCGCACCGGGTGCTGGCGATGTTCCGCGGCGAGAAGGAGGAGATCCTCGACCTCGCGCTGGAGCCGGAGGCGGCCGCGTCGGTGACCGAGGGCCCCAGCGCGTACGAGCAGGCCATCGCGCATCGTTTCGGCATCGCCGACCGGGGCCGTCCCGCCGACAAGTGGCTGCAGGACACGGTCCGTTGGGCCTGGCGCACTCGCGTCCAGGTGCACCTCGGCATCGATCTGCGGCTGCGGCTGCGGCAGGCCGCCGAGGACGAGGCGGTACGGGTCTTCGCGTCCAACCTGCGCGATCTGCTGCTGGCGGCGCCCGCCGGGACGCGCGCCACGATGGGCCTTGACCCCGGTTTCCGTACGGGGGTGAAGGTCGCGGTCGTGGATGCGACCGGCAAGGTGGCCGCCACGGAAACCATCTATCCGCATGTCCCGCAGCAGAAGTGGGACGCCTCGCTGGCCACGCTGGCGAAGCTGGCGCGCGAGCACGACGTCGAGCTGATCGCGATCGGCAACGGCACCGCCTCCCGCGAGACGGACAAGCTGGCGGCCGATCTGATCGCCGCCCAGCCGGAGCTGAAGCTGACGAAGGTGATGGTGTCCGAGGCGGGCGCCTCGGTGTACTCGGCCTCCGCGTTCGCCTCCCAGGAGCTGCCGGACATGGATGTGTCGCTGCGCGGCGCGGTCTCCATCGCCCGGCGCCTCCAGGACCCGCTGGCCGAGCTGGTCAAGATCGACCCGAAGTCGATCGGTGTCGGCCAGTATCAGCACGACCTGTCCGAGGTGAAGCTGTCGCGCTCGCTGGACGCGGTGGTCGAGGACTGCGTGAACGGCGTTGGTGTGGACGTCAACACCGCTTCCGCGCCGCTGCTTTCGCGGGTGTCGGGCATCGGTTCCGGCCTGGCGGAGAACATCGTCGCGCACCGGGACAGCAATGGCCCCTTCCGCTCCCGTAAGGCCCTCAAGGACGTGGCGCGGCTCGGCCCGAAGGCGTACGAGCAGTGCGCGGGCTTCCTGCGGATCCGGGGCGGCGACGACCCGCTGGACGGGTCCAGCGTGCACCCCGAGGCGTATCCGGTGGTGCGGCGGATGGTCGCGTCGGCGGGCAGCGAGGTCGGCTCGCTGATCGGCAACACCACGGTGCTGCGCACGCTCAAGGCCGCGGACTTCGTCGACGACTCCTTCGGCCTGCCGACCGTCACCGACATCCTCCAGGAGCTGGAGAAGCCGGGCCGCGACCCGCGGCCGGTCTTCAAGACCGCGACCTTCAAGGAGGGCGTGGAGAAGATCGGCGATCTGCAGCCGGGGATGCTCCTGGAGGGCGTGGTGACCAATGTCGCCGCCTTCGGGGCGTTCGTGGATGTGGGCGTCCATCAGGACGGCCTGGTGCATGTGTCGGCGATGTCGAAGACCTTCGTCAAGGACCCGCGGGATGTGGTGAAGCCGGGCGACATCGTGCGGGTCAAGGTGCTCGACGTCGACATTCCGCGGAAGCGGATCTCGCTGACGCTGCGGCTGGAGGACGAGCACGGCAAGGGCGCGTCGGCGGGCGGCGGCGAGCGGCGTGGCGGTGGTGAACGCCGCGGTGGCGGTGCGCACCGCGGTGCCGGTGAGCAGCGCGGTGCCGGTGAGCAGCGCGGTGCCGGTGAGCAGCGCGGTGCCGGTGAGCAGCGCGGTGCCGGACCGCGTGAAGGCGGCCGGGGCGGTGCGCCGCGGCAGCGGCAGGGCGGCGGCGGCCAGCGCGGCGGGGAACGCCGGGGCGGCCGTGACGCCGGGCCGGCCAATGACGCGATGGCGGACGCCCTGCGGCGGGCCGGGCTGCTCGGCAAGGAGGGCGGCGGTCGCCGGTAGACACCGGCGTTCACGGGCGGGCGGGGGCGCGGCCTCCGCCCGCCCGGCTGGTTGGGCCGGTGGGGAGTTGTTGCCGTTCATGGCCACCGGGACGTCCGCAAGCCGCTCTTACGTCGCGCGCCCGGCGGCGGCCCGCTCTTCCCGCTCGCGCTCCGCCGCCGACTGCGCGTACCACTCGTCGTAGTGCGCGGCCCCGTGAGCCTTGGCGGCGGCCCGCCGCCAGTCCTCCTGTGGTCCGGCGAAGGCCGAGGTGTGCTGTGGCCCCCACACCTGCGCACCGTCGCGCCACAGCGAGGCGGTCTGATACCCGTCCCCGCCCCAGAAGTCCGCTTCCACATGGGCGATCGGCCCGTCCTGCGACAGCTCGCCCAGGGTCCGTGGCAGCGCGTCCAGGAGCGGCTCGGTGAGCGGCATCAGCCCCAGACGCTGCCGAAGCGGGGCGACCAGCGGCTCCGGTTTTGCGGCGGCCCAGCTCTGCAGGTGGTCGAAGTCCCCTATGACGGCGTTGAGTTCGTACGACATCCGGTTACGGTAGCCGGGCCCCGGCAGGGCGCCGATCCCCTTTTCGCGGCGGTCGCCAAGATCCGTTGTCAGTGGCTGCTGATACGAATAGAAGCAGCTGAGAACGGGGGTGGGACGTGGCGTACGACGCGAAAACCGCGGGGCACCGGCCGGTGGTCGATCTGACCGACCGGCGGGCGCTGGAGCGCTGGAGGCCGGCGGAGCCGGCGGTGGTGGAAGAGGCGCGGCGGCTGAAGGAGGCCGCGCTGCTGGACTTCGGGCTGACGGATTCCGTGGTCGCGTCGTGGATCTATGCGAAGTGCCCTCACCAGATCCCGACGACGGCCGTCGCGACCGCCGCCGTCGTGGCCTCGGGAGACGGCACCTGTCCGCTGCTCTACAACCCGGATTTCTTCGTCCAACTGGGGCTGGACGGCGTGAAGTTCGTCCTCTTTCACGAGGCCCGGCATCTGGTGCACCGCCATCTGTTCGCCGATCCGGAGCTGCGCGACGACCCGGTTTTCGCACTCGCCGCCGAGGTCTCCATCAACCATGTCGCGCTCGTACGGCTGGGCCGCAAGCATCTCCCGATGCTGAATGGCAGTCCGACGGGCGTGGATCCGCGCGAGGTCCACCAGGATTACGTCGCCGACCTGACGGACCAGGGCCTCGACCCTGTCGTCTATGACGATTTCGTCGAGACCGACATGAGCGTGTTCCGCGAGCTGAAACGGATGAAGCGGCCGCCGGTGCCGACGGCGGTGTGTGTGCATCTGGACGGCCATCCGGATGCCGGCATGGGGCCGATCCAGGAGGCCGGCGCGGACCAGGAGACCATCGACGAGGCCGTGTCGTCCGCGCTGCTCAACACTCTGCTGGCCGCCCGGCGCGGACACCCGGGCGCGGAACGGGAGTTGCTCGACCTGATGGACCGTACGGACGGGATGTCGGAGCATGCGAGCCGGGTGTGGGGGCGGCTGGGTGCGGGGACGCTGCGCGGCGAGACCGCGCGGACCGGCAGGGTCGACTGGTGGCAGCGCTGGCTGGTCGACATCCTCGCCTCGAAGCTGCGGGAGGGTGAGCGGCTGGTCTACCCGAAGAAGCGAGGCGCCCTGCTGGCCGCGCTGGGCCATGACCCGATGCTGTCGCGGCGCGGCCCGGAGCGCGAGAAGGTCCTGGTGATCGCCTATGACACCTCGGGGTCGATGCCCGATGGAGTGGTGTCCTGGTTGACGAGGCTGGTGGGCGAGATCGACGGGGTGGCGGCCCACTGGCTGTCGTTCGACGGCGTGGTGATGCCGTTCCAGCCCGGGGAGCGAGTGTACGGCGGCGGGGGCACGAGCTTTCAGGCGGTGGCCGATTACGTCGAGGGCCGTACGACGGTCGACGGCAGGCATTTCGAGGAGATACCGGACGCCGTCGTGATGCTCACCGACGGCCACGCCCCGCACCTCACACCCGCCGAGCCGGACAAATGGATCTGGCTGATCACCCAGGGCGGCGACGACTGGCCCGACCACCACACCCCGCAGATGGCCTGCCACCGGGTGACGACAGGAGACCGATGAGCACGACCATGCCGACCAGGCCGACCACGCCGACCACCACGGTGCCCGGGACAGCGGCGGAGACCGAGCGGCCTCGCTGGCGGTCGAGTGCCACCTACCCGGAGCCGCCCGAGGGCTGGACGGGTGTGTCCCGGCTGGAGTCGTTCATCGACGCGATGATCGACATGGGGCAGACCGGCCAGATCTTCGGCGAGCACGGCATCGGCAAGACCGCCACCTTCTTCTCCCATCTGCCCAAGGCGTATCCCGATGCCGAGCTGGTCTTCGTGCCGGCCGCCAATCTCACGCCCGACGATCTGCTGGCCAACGCCCCGGTGCGTGACGCCAGGACGGGTGAACTGGTGCTGCGGCAGCTGGTGATGAGCCAGCTGCGCCCCGGCAAGCCGTTCGTCCTGCTCATCGACGACTCGCTGCAGGCCGGTGCGACGATCCAGTCGCAGCTGATGCAGATCGCCTGCAACTGGACGCTGGGCGAGTACGACCTGCGGGCGCTCGGCTGTATCGGCGTCTTTCTGACGGACAATGAGTCGCTGGCGGAGACGGCCGCCCGGCGCAGCGATCTGGCCGTGCTGGACCGTATGGTGACCCTCCGGATCACCGCCAATGACACGGCCTGGCGGTACGAGCTGGCCGCGAAGTACCCCGACTGGAATCTGCGTGAGGTGTTCACCACCTGGGCGGCCCTCGGCCCGGCGCTGCGGGAGCTGCTCTCGCCCCGCACCATCGACCACATCCTGGCCAATGCCCAGGAGGGTTTCCCGCTGCGCTGGGGTCTGCCGCTGGTCAACGGCGAGCGGCTGCGGCTGCGCGAGCAGCGCGGCGACGGCAAGCCCGGCAAGGACCGTACGGCCGAGGTGCTGGACCGGATCGCGGCGTCGGTCGGCGCGGCGAATCCCGCCACGATTCCCGACCCGGTCCGCGCGGTCGTCCGTGCGGCGCTGCGCAACCGCTGGTCGGTGCTGCTGCAGGGGCCGCCCGGGTGCGGCAAGACGGAGCTGGTGCGCGAGACGGTCCGGGACGGGCTGGAGGGGCGCGAGCCGCTCTACTTCTCCCTGCCGGTGACCAACGTCGAGGACCTCTGCGCGCCGATCCCCACTGCCGACGGTTCGCTGGACAACCTCCTGGCCGGACCGTTCCTGGGGCCGGAGCCGAAGGCGATCGTCTGGGACGAGTACAACCGCCCCAAGGACAAGTCGGCGTTCGCCAAGCTGATGGAGATCACTCAGGAGTGGTCGCTGGCCGGGCGGCGGATCGAAAATCTGCGGGCGCAGATCGCCGTGCAGAATCCGCCGTACCACCTCGGCCGCAAGCTCCTGGTCGCGCGGAACAACATCGCCCAGGCGACCCGCTTCACCGCCTCACTGACGGTCGAGCCCGGCGACATCCCGGCCAATGAGTGGCTGATCGCCACGTACGGGCCGGTCGCCGAAACGGTCCTGGAGTGGTGGAAGCACGACATCGACGAGGACGGCCGGGCCTGGATCACCAAGCGCACCATCGAGCGGCTGATCAAGCTCCACCAGCGGGGGCTGCCGCTGGAGATGGCCATGGTGTATCTGGGCGACGGCGAGTACGCCCCGGTGCCGCTGACCGCTCTCATCGACCGGCTCAACCGGCGGCCGGTCACCGGCCTGCGGGAGCTGGCCGAGGACATCGACGCCTGGGAGGAGCGGATGCGCAAGGCGGCGGCCGAGTCGAGCGAGGGGTCCAACGACAGCGACCTGGTCCATCAGGTGCTGGCAAACGCCGAGTTGTCGCAGCTCAAAGAGCATCAGGACGCGGTGGCCCGGCTGTTGCCGCTGCTGCCGCCGAAGTTGCGTTCCACGTATCTGGTCGGTGCGTCGAGCGATGCGCAGCGGTTCTGGATCGAGACGTTCGCGCGGATACCCCGGCGGTGAGGCGGGGTCGGCGCACGCCCGCGCTGCCGCCATGCGGCGTCACCAGTCGGCTTCCCGGTAGTCCTTGAGGAAGACGCCGGAGACCGGGTCGCCCGCCTCGCCGCGCACTATCGGGTCGTAGACGCGGGCCGCGCCGTCGACGATGTCCAGGGGCGTACGGAATCCGGCCCTGGCGCTGTGTTCCTTGATGGGCAGCGGGTTCTCGTCGGTGATCCAGCCGGTGTCGACGCTGCACATATGAATGCCGTGGGCCGCCAGTTCGGGGCCGCTGGTGCGGGTGAGCATGTTCAGGGCGGCCTTGGCCATGTTGGTGTGGGGATGGCGGCCGGTCTTCTTGTGGACGGCGAAGCGCCCCTCGACGGCGCTTACATTCACCACATAGCGGCGGGGGTGTGGCGAGGCGAGCAGCAGGGGCAGCAGACGGTCGCAGAGGAGAGTGGGCGCGAGGGCGTTGACCAGTTGGGTTTCCAGCAGCTCGGCGGGGTCGAGGTCCCCGATGCGGGCCGTCCAGGAGTTGGCGGGCGCGGTGTCGGGCAACAGCCCGGCCTCGTCGACGGCGAGCCCGCTTCGGCCGGTCATCGTGACAGGCGCAGGTACGTGCACGGACAGGGGCAGGGGTTCGGGCAGCGGTACGGGCGGAGGCGCCGGCGGAGGTGCGGAGAGGGGCTGAGGGGTGGCGGCCTGCGCCAGCCTCAGGACATCCGCGTGCTGACGGCCCGTCAGGGCGAGGTCGGTACGGAAGCCAGGGGCGAGCCGCACCCCCTCCGGCAGTTCTCCCCGCTCCCCCGCCGCGAGCAGCGCATACGACTCGGGCGGCCGGCGTATCGTCTGCGCCGCATTGTTGACGAGGATGTCCAGGGGGCGGCCTTCCTCCCGCAGTCCCTGGCACAGTCCGAGCACCTGGCGGGGGTCGCACAGGTCGATGCCGACGACGGTCAGCCGGTGGAGCCAGTCCGCGCTGCCCGGCGCGGCCCCGAACCGGCGCCGGGTGTCCCGTGGGAAACGGCTGGTGACCAGCAGCTCCGCGCCATCGCGCAGCATCATCAGCGCCAGCTGGAATCCGATCTTGACCCGGCCGCCGGTGAGCAGCACCCGGCGCCCGGTCAGATCCGTACGGAGCTCGCGGCGTGCGGCGTTGTCGGCGGCGCAGGCGGGACAGAGCAGGTGGTAGAAGGAATCGACCCGCCGGTAGAGCGCTTTGCAGACATAACAGCGCCGGGGCCGCTGCAACTCCCCTCCTTGGCCGATCTGTTGACCGAGGGCGGTGTCCTCGCGGCGCTCCGGGGAACCGGTCGCGGTCGCGGCCAGCACGGCCGCGTCGGCCGCGGCCTGCTCCCGCTTGTGCGCCTTGCGCCGGATCATCCGGGTATCGCGTACGAATGTGCCGGCGGCCCGCTCCGCCCGCACCCGCCTGGGGTCGCCGACGGGCAGCGCACGCAGCCGGGCGATCGTCCGGTCGAAGGCGGCGAGTTCGTCCTCGGTGACCACCACGTCCTCCGCGGCCCGGTCTGCCGCGGCCCCTTTCTCCGCGGCGCCGTGCCCGGCGGCCCCCGCCGCGTGCCCTGAGTCCACCTCGGTCCGCATTCCCATCCCCCGTTACGCAGTGTCTCCCCTTGACCAATGATCACCCTATGCGACCTGACCTGGCGGAAGCGGGGCTCGCCGCAGTGAGCCACCGCGTCGGCATCGCCCAGCGGGCCGCGACCACGTCCGGCCACACCCGGCCCGCCCCCGATGCCCGGCGCTACGCCGTCCCCGCATACCCCCGCAGACGCTCCAGCTCAGCTGCGACATCCGTCAGCGTGGCGCAGTCCGGGTCGGTCCACAGCTCGGGGGCCGGGGTGCCGGTGGCCCGGTGGCGCGGGTCCTCGACCGTGTCGGCCATGGCGGACAGCGCCTGGCACAGGCGCTCGGCTTCTTCGGGGCTCGGGCGGCGGGCGCCGTGGTCGAGGCGTACGGCGCAGGCGGTAGCGGCGTCCACGATGCGTTCGGCCGCGGTGACGGCGGTCAGCCAGTCGGGGTTGCGGTCGCGGGAGGCGAGGAGTTCGGCCGCGGCGGTCTCGGCCGCCGCACGGGCCTCGCCCAGCGCCCGGTAGGCGGCCCGGCGCAGCGCCAGCCGCTCGGTGAGGTGCTGTCCGGGTTCGGATTCCAGGACATGCCGCAGGAAGCGTTCGGTGGCACGCAGCGCCGCGGTGACCCGCTGGCCGACCCGGCGGCGGGGGTCCGCGAGCCGGGGCAGATGTCCGACGACGAGGACGATGCCGCAGGCGATGGATGTATCGGCGATCCGCTCGGGGGCGGCCTGGGGATCGCCGCCGAGGTGGACGAACGACAGCACCATGAGGGTGATCGCCACGGTCTGCAGCGCGAAGTGCCGGGTGGCGAACGGCAGAAGCGCGCCGCCCGCACCGGCCACCAGCGCGGGCCACCACGACCCGGTCCCGGCGAGCAGCAGCCCCGCTCCGGCGAAGACCAGCACACCCGCGACGGTCCCGGCGAAGCGGTTGACGGTACGGGAGAACAGCGGCCCCAGGTCCGGCTTGACCAGGAAGGTGGCGGTCACCGGGAGCCAGTACCAGTGATCGGCGCGCAGCAGCAGGGCCACGGCGGCGCTGGCCGCGATGCACAGGGCGACCCGCAGGCCGTAGTCCCGCCCGGCGGGGCCAAGGAGGCTGCGCCCGCGGCGGGTCCGCCGGCTGATGACACCGAGCGCCCGCCGGGCCATCGACGACCACTCGGGGCCGCCCGGCATCGGCGCTCGAGGCGGCGACAGCGGCTCCGAGCGGGCGAACGCGACCGCCGCGTCGAGCAGGGCACGGTCGAAGGCCCCGCGCGCCGCCGAGCTGGACTCCGGCGCGGACAGCCGCCCCGGTGGCTGCCCGGTCCGCAGGGCGTCGGCGAACCGCCGGGGGCTCTGGGCGACGCGGGCCGGCAGCGGGCGGGCCTCCCAGAGGAGCGCGACGCTGGCCTCGCACAGGGCCGTCGCCGCGGCGAACCGCTCAGCGAGCAGGAGCTCTTCCCTGCGGGCGGGCCGGCGCAGCAGCCTGCTGGTCAGGCGGCGCAGCCGCAGGGCCTCGTCGGCGCGGTCCAGGGCGGCGGTCAGGCGGCGTCTGGCGGGTTCGGCGCCGGGGCCGCCGGCCGCGGCGAGGGAGTCGGCGAGCGCGTCGAAGACGGTGGCTACGGCGGCGCGCTCGCCGCTGAGCGCGCCGCCCGCGGGGCGCGGCGAGCGCAGTACGAGGCGCAGCAGGAGCAGCCACAGGCAGCCTGCCAGGACGTAGAGGGCCTTTTCCGGCGGCGTCCCGGGCAGCGGCATGCCGGCGCCCAGGATGGTGGTGGCGAGCATCTGCATACCGGCGGTGGAGCGGACGGGCCCGGCGACGCTGCCCGCGCCGGAGACAAAGCCGACCGCGAACAGCGCCGGAACGATCCACCAGCCCGCGTCGGCCGCTTGGAGCGTGGCGCCCAACAGCATGCCGAGCGCCGAGGCGAGGGCGGGCAGTCCGATGTGGACGATGCCGGTGCGGCGGGTGCCGGGGCGGTCGTTGACGCCGGCCAGCATCGACCCGAGCCCGGCCAGCACGCCGGCCGGCAGATGGCCGGTGGCGATGCCCGCGCCGAGCAGCGGCCCCGCGCACAGGGCGCCGCGGGTGACGGCCGCCCACGGCACGGGCAGCCGCTGCCAGCGCAGGGGGTGGGCGAGCCAGGCAGGCAGGGCGCGCAGGGCGCGGGGCATGGGCTTCCTCATCGGCCGACGGTGCTGCTACCAGCCTAAGGTCGGGGTTTGTCCTGGTGACGGCCGGAGAGTTACGCCAAGATCACGTCAGCGTGACCGGCCGCGGACCGGGCCGGGCCGGGCGGGGGCCAGGCGGGGGCCAGGCGGGGCGGGGGCCCCACGCGACTCACAAGAGCCCGGCCAGCTTGTAGAGGACCAGGGACCCGGCCACCGCCACATTGAGACTGGCCCCGGTCCCCACCATCGGAATCTCCACCACCTCGTCCAGCAGCGGCAGGGCCTCGGGCGGAATGCCGTGCTGCTCGTGTCCCAGCACCATCACCGTCGGCTCCCGCGCCGCGGGCAGATCCGCCAGCCGCACCGCCTCTTCGGCGAGTTCCACGCCCACCACCCGCAGCCCGCGCTCACGCTGCCGCTCCAGCCAGCCCGTCGGGTCTCCCGTCCAGTGCACACATGCGGGCCGCCGGAGCGTATTGCCACGTTCCAGCGCCTCGGGCACCCAGGAGAAGCGCGGCACGGTCAGACAGGCACCGACCGCATCGCAGGTCCGCAACAGCGTGCCGAGGTTGGCCCCGTGCAACGGCCAGAGCGGCGCGGCGTAGAGGTGGTCCCAGCACGAGTGGGCGCGTGGCCGCCGGGACCGCCGGAGTTCGCCGCGGGTACGCATACGGATGGCGGGCGCGGTCCCCCGCGTACGCCCGCTCATCGCCCGGCGGAGGCGGCCCCCCGGAACCTCGGCGTCATGGTCCGGCGCCTCATCGGCAACGTCCTCGTCACCGTCTGCATCGTCAGCAACTGCGGCGCCGACACCTGTCGCGTCAGCAACTGCTTCGTCAACAGCCGCTTCATCAACAACCGCTTCATCAACAACTGTCGCATCGATCAGGGCGCTTCGCGGCGCGCCCGAGCCATCGTTGTCCCTGCCGTCGCCCGGTCGGCGCGCGGCCGCCTCATGCTAGGCCGCCGCTGCCGCCCCGTCCTCCCTTTTTGTGGTCACGCCGGTACGAGAGGCAGCGCAGCCTCGCTGAGCGACCGCGGAGGGCCGGTATCCCCCGCCCTCCGCGCTCTTACCGCCCGGACCCCATACCGCCCGGAACTGTTACTCCTCGGAACTGCTACCGCTCGGAAGTCTTACCGCTGGGCCGAGCGTCCCCGGACTCGACACCCGCGGGACCGGCACCCGCGGGACCGGCACCCGCGGGACCGGCACCCGCGGGACCGGCGTCCGCGGGACCGGCGTCCGCGGAGGCCTCGGCCACCGCCTCGGCGCTCACCTCGCCGCTCACCCCGCCGTTCACCGGCCCGATCCGGATCTCGAAGTCGCCGTCGTACTGCTCATGGCCCGCGATCACGGCCATCCCGACGGCCTCCTCGCCCTTCTGCCCCCGCACGATCAGCGGATCGCTGCGCAGATCCCGCATCAGCGCCCAGCACATGGCGAGCATCACGACCATGAACGGCACCGCGACCAGGATCGTCAGGTTCTGCAATCCGGTCAGCGCATCGCCCGAGCCACCGCCGATCAGCAGCATGATCGCGGCGACCGCACCGGTCACCACGCCCCAGAACACCACCACCAGGCGGGTCGGCTCGAAGGTTCCCTTCTGCGAGAGGGTGCCCATGACGATGGAGGCGGCATCGGCGCCGGAGACGAAGAAGATGCCGACCAGGATCATCACCAGGATGCTGGTGACGGTCGCGACCGGGTACTGGTGCAGCACGTCGAAAAGCTGGCCCTCGGAGGTGGTCGATCCGTTGAGCTGCTTGGAGTGCTGCAGCTTCATGGCCGAGCCACCGAAGATCGCGAACCAGATCAGGCTGACCACGCTCGGCACGAGGATGACGCCGCCGATGAACTGACGGATCGTCCGGCCGCGGCTGATCCGGGCGATGAACATGCCCACGAAGGGCGTCCAGGAGATCCACCACGCCCAGTAGAAGACCGTCCAGCTGCGCAGCCAGCCGCCCACCTCGCTGCCGCTGCTGGCCTCCGTGCGGCCCGCCAGCTGCGGAAGCTCGCCGATGAAGGAGCCGATGGAGGTCGGCACCAGGTTGAGGATGAGGATGGTCGGTCCGACGACGAAGACAAAGACCGCCAGGATCAGCGCCAGCACCATGTTGATGTTGGACAGCATCTGGACGCCCTTGGCGATGCCGGAGACCGCGGACAGGATGAAGGCGACGGTCAGTACGGTGATGATGACGACCAGCAGAGTGGTGCTGACGCTGTCCATCCAGCCCAGCACCTTGATGCCGCTGCCGATCTGCAGGGCGCCCAGGCCCAGCGAGGCCGCGGAGCCGAAGAGGGTGGCGAAGATGGCCAGGATGTCGATGATCCGGCCGCCCCAGCCGTTCGCCCGCCGCTCGCCGATGAGTGGGGTGAACACCGCGCTGATCGTCTGCCGCCTCCCCCGCCGGAAGCAGCTGTACGCGATGGCCAAGCCCACGACCGCGTAGATGGCCCAGGGGTGCAGCGTCCAGTGGAACAGCGTGGTGGCCAGCGCCGTGTCCATCGCCTGGGCGGCGTCCTTGGGGGCGGTGCCCGGGGGCGGAGTGGTGAAGTGCCCCAGCGGCTCGCTGACGCCGTAGAACATCAGGCCGATGCCCATGCCCGCGCTGAACATCATCGCGACCCAGGACACCGTGCGGAACTCCGGCTCCTCCCCCTCCTTGCCGAGCGTGATCCGGCCGTACTTGCTGACGGCCAGCCAGATGGCGAAGATGACGAAGCCGGAGGCGGCGAGCACAAAGGCCCATCCGCCGTTGTCGATCACCCAGTTCAGCATCGACGTCGAGACGTTCTTGAGCGATTCGGTGGACCCCGCTCCCCAGGCGATGAACGCCAGGGTGAGCAGGGCGGTGACACCGAAGACCACGCGGTCGGTCTGTGGGGGCGCCGTCCGGTGCGGGTCGTCGGGCAGCTCCATCACCGGTGGCGGGCCACCCCCCACACCCTTCTCCTTGACTGTGTCCGACACTGTTGACCTTTCAATTGGACATATTTTCCTTACCTGTTACCCCCTACCACATCGCCGCAGTACCGCACCGGCGTCGCGACCGTAAGGTGATAACCGGCCCGCCGGTCCAATAGCAGCGGGATGAGACGGCGCATCGGCTGACGGAGCGGTACGACGGCGCCGCCCGCGCCGTCCGGCCGCCACCGCACCCCGTGCAGTGCCAGTTCCGCCTTGACGTGGTCGAACTGTGCTGCGCCGAGCAGGTAGGCGCAGGGCGGATCGGCCAGGATCTGTTCACCGGTGGCGGGTTCGTTGTCCGCGCCACCGAGATAGACCGGTCCGCGGTCGGCGTATCCGGCGAGCCGCGCCGCGGTGGTGGCCGCCTCGATGCGCGGGCGATGCCGGTCGAGGAAGGTGAACGCCCCTTTCAGGGCGGCACGTTGGGAGGTCACCCGGCGTCGGTTGTTGAGCGCGGGGTCGGCCTTCTCCGCGTCGGTGAGGGCATCGACCCGGGTTTCGACGAGCAGTCCGACCGAGCCCTTCACGCCCGCGATGTTGCGCAGAATCCGTTCCTGGCCGTCTCCCGCCACCTGCTTGACGGGCTCACCCGTCTCCGGGTCGGTCCAGATGCCGTACACCCCCGTGGTGAAGCCCTCCTTCTGGACGGCGGGTTCGACGAAGTCCTTGGACAGGGCCGTCGCCTCGCGGTGCACCGCGTCCGCCGTGTTGAGATTGCGCGGCCACAGGGACAGCAGGTCCTTCATGTAATACGGGACGGTGGGGCCGTATTCGTGCAGGTCGTAGATGGTGTCGGGGCGGTAGTCGCGGATCACGGAGGCCATCGCACGGGCCTCGGGGGTCCGCAGGGCGAGGTGGTCGCGGTTGATGTCCGTCCCTTCGGCGTTGCCGCGGGTGTCCGCCGCCCGGCCGTCGGGGTTGGCGGTCGGTACGACCAGCACGCTGGTGTGCGCGAGGAACCGCCGGGTCGCCGGGTCCTTGGCGTAGGCGAGGTCGCGGATGGTGGTCAGGCACGCCTCACGGCCGGCGGGTTCGTCGCCGTGCTGGGAGCAGATGAAGAGGACGGACGCCCCGCGTCGGACGTCCTCGGGGCGCTCGGGGGCCGGGGCGCCGATCCGTACGAGCTGCACGGGGCGGCCCTGTTCGGTGGCGCCGATGCGGTCGATCCGTACCCGGGGCGTGGCGCGGTCGACGGCGGTGAGGAAGGCCTGTTCCTCGGTCTGGCTGGTCCACCGGGCGCCGTGGCTGGTCTCGAAGCCCGTACGGGGGGTGTGCGGTCCGGCCGCGCCGGCCGGTCCGGCGGGCAGGGTCGCGGCGAGCGTGGCCGTCAGACCGACGGCCAGCGCACCGAGGGTGAAGCTGCGGGAGCGGGGTCTCACGAGGGGTGCCTCCCTTGGCTCGAGGACGTGCGGGAAGGGGGCCGCCCCGCCGGTCGGGGCGGCCCCGGCCGGGTCAGCCCGCGGACGGCCGGCGGCTGATGGAGCGCGGCGGGGCGATCCCGTCGAGCGGTGTGCCCGCCGTGACCGTCGGACGCGCGGTGCCCGCCGTGGCGCGGGCGAACGCCGGGGCGCCGCCGACCAGCGGCAGTTCGGCGCCGGTACGGCTCAGATCGAGGGTGAGCTGCGGCCTGGACGACGGCGGGTCGATCAGGCCCGCGTCCGTCCCGGCGACGATCAGCGCGAGCCGGTGGCCGGCGGGCACGATGTGATCGCTCGCGGCCAGGTCCAGGGTGATGGTGTACGGCTTGCCCGGGGTGAGCGGGCGGCCCTTGCGGTCGTTCGCGTAGTTGCCGAGGTCGGCCCAGCCGCGGCTGAAGACGGTGTGTGCCACCTTCTGGGTGTCGGCGGCGGTCTCCTTGAAGCAGCCGGTGTCGCCCGTGGTGCCGGCGCCCCAGCAGGTGCGCCGGGTGAGGGTGGTGATGCCCTCGCCGTCGGCGCCGTAATTGCGGATGGTGTCCGGGCCGAGGTCCACCAGGACGGCGCTCAGATGCGCGGTCGAGGTGCTCGGGGTGGCGGTGACGGTCACCTTGCCGGAACCGGACAGCCGCAGGGGTGCCTTCAGCGGCGCCGTGGTGAACCCGGCCTTGTCCGGCGTGGAGCGGTCGATGTCCGCCGCCCAGTCGGCCTCGCTCCGCTTCGGGTCGTCGGTGAAGGCCGCGGTCGCGCCGTGCGGTGCGGGTTCGGTGCCCAGGACGCCGGCGCCCGGCGCGGTTGCGTTACGGGGCCGCACGGTGGTGGCCGCGGTGCCGGGGGCGGGCCACTGCGGATCGGTGGACCAGGTGCCGGGCGACCGCTCGATATCGGCCATCGGTGTGCGCTCGATGCCGTTGTCGTAGCCCATCAGATAGTGGTCGAACCAGTGGTGCAGGGTCGTGACCCAGGCGCCGCGCCGGTAGTCGAAGGGATCGACATGGCCGGTCTGGGACAGCCACACCTTGCGCTCGACGCCGTGCCGGGCGAGCGCGTCCCACCAGCGGCCGGCGTGCCGGGTGCGGACATTGAGGTCCTGCATGCCGTGCACCATGAAGACGCTGGCGCGGACCTTGCCCGCGTCGGGGACGTAGTCCCGCTCGGTCCACAGGCCGGTCCAGTCGCCGGTCCGCGGCGCGCCGTCGACGAGCTTCTTCTGTACGGCGGCGCACCGTTTGTGCGCGTCGGGGCTGTCGACCGCGTCCGCGAGCCCGTCGGGACCCGAGTCGTAGAGCGGGGCACCCTTGGCGAAGTAGTAGTCGTACCAGGAGGAGATACCGGATATCGGGACGATGGTCTTCAGGCCCTTGACGCCGGTGGCCGCGACGCCGTTGGCGATGGTGGCGTCCCAGCTCTTGCCGATCATTCCGGTGCTGCCGTTGGACCAGCCGGCGGTGACGGGTTTACCTCCCGTACGGGCTGAATAGGCGCGTCCTCTGCCGCCCAGCCAGTCGACCACGGCTTTCGCCGACTGGATATCGGAGCGGCCGCCGACGTCGATGCAGCCGTCCGAGCGGTTGGTGCCCGCGAGGTCGACCAGGACCGTCGCATAGCCGCGCGGCACAAAGTAGTTGTCATAGAAAAGCGGGAACTGGACCGGCCGGCCCTGGTCGTCGTAGGTCTTCTTCTGGCTCTCGTTACCGCGGCCGCAGCAGGAGTAATACGGACTGGCGTCCATGATCACCGGTATGCGGCGGCCCTGCCGGGCGGGCTCGGACGGCCGCACGATGTCGACGGCGACCCGGTCGGTCCTCCCGTCCGCGTCGCCGTCCAGCCGCGTGTCCACCCAGACCGATTCGCGTATCGCGTGGTCGTAGGAGTACACGGGTCTGCTCTCACCGGACGCGGGGGTCGCACCCGCGCCGTTCGGAGCGATCAGCACCGACAACAGGGCGACGGTGGCCGCCAGTACGAGCGCCTTCCAGGGGATGCGGGAAACCCGCGCACGTATCGTCACGGGCGGACCGTAGCGCGGGTCAACTCCGGTGCAGAAGGGGGCCGTCAGAGGTCCATGACGGCGAGATGTCGGTCATGTGTCGGATGACGCCATGGACATGACGTTGACCACGATGAGTACATAGGGTCCGTACACAGGGCCCAAGAGATCCCTCTCCCCACCGACTTGGAGGACTCGTGCGTCACAGACTTATCGTCCCGGGTGCGGCCGTGCTCAGCCTGCTGCTGGCGATCCCGGCATCCGCGGCCAGTTTTCACCCGGGAGCTCCGGGGGTGGGCGACAGCTACTACCCCGAGAGCGGCAACAGCGGATACGACGTCTCCCACTACGACCTGCGGCTGAAGTACCAGCCGAAGACGGATCTGCTGGAGGGGACGGCGACGCTGCTCGCCACGACGACCCAGGATCTCTCCCGTTTCAACCTGGACTTCGGCCTCAAGGTCAGCGAGATCCGGGTCAACGGCAAGAAGGCCGCCTACACCACGTCCGGTAAGCATGAGCTGGAGGTCACGCCGGCCGCGCCGCTGGAGAAGGGCAAGCAGATCAGCGTCGTGGTGCGCTATGCGGGCAAGCCCTCGGAGCTGAAGATCGACGGCTTCAGCGCCTGGGCCCGGACGCCCGACGGCGGGGTGATCGCGCAGGAGCCGGACGCCGCCGTGTGGTGGTACCCGAGCAACGACCACCCCACCGACAAGGCGACGTACGACATCTCGGTGGCGGTCCCGGACGGCACCCAGGCGCTGAGCAACGGCGTGCTGCTGTCCGAGACCTCCAAGCTCGGCTGGACCCGCTACAACTGGCGCTCGGACAAACCGCAGTCGACGTATCTGACCACGCTCGCGGTCGGCAAGTTCGACATCACCAAGGACACCACCGCAAACGGCCTGCCGGTCATCAACGCCGTCAGCAAGGACCTGGGCAGCAACGAGGGCGCGGCAAAGGCCAGCATCGAGCGCACCGCCGAGGTCGTGGAGTGGGAGGAGGGCCTCTTCGGCCGGTACCCCTTCAATGCGCTGGGCGGGTATGTGCCGAACGTGCCGGCCGGGTACGCGCTGGAGACCCAGACCCGCCCGTTCTACGGCAAGAAGGTGTTCGACAACGGCGCCAACGTCTCCGTGGTCGTCCATGAGCTGGCGCACCAGTGGTACGGCGACAGCGTGTCCCTCAAGGACTGGAAGGACATCTGGGTCCACGAGGGCTTCGCCCGCTACGCCCAGTGGCTGTGGTCGGAGAAGGAGGGCGAGGGCACCACGCAGGAGCTCGCGGACTATGTCTACGCGCAGCACCCGGCCGACGACCCGTTCTGGAAGGTCAAGCCCGGCGACCCCGGCGCGGCGAACCAGTTCGACATCGCGGTCTACGACCGGGGCGCGCTGGCCATTCAGGCGCTGCGCAACAAGGTCGGCGACAAGGTCTTCTTCAAGATCCTGAAGGCCTGGCCGACCGAGAACAGGTACGGCAACGGTTCGGTGGCCGACTTCGTGAAGTTCGCGGAGAAGAAGTCCGGGAAGAAGCTCGCCGGCTTCTTCGACACCTGGCTGTTCCAGGCCGCGAAGCCGGCCGCGGGGGCGGATCGGGGCGTCACGATATCCGCGCGGAAGGCGCCGGTGGCGCAGCCGAAGTCGTGGAAGTCGATCGCGGCCACGAACCATGTGCACGAGGCGCACGGGCACTGAGGCGAGGCCTTCGGGCACCGGGCCGAGATGCACGGGCACCGAGTCAGGGCTGAGTGAGGGCGGAGTGAGGGGGAGCCGGGGTGTCACGCCCCGGCTCCCCCGCCGTGTCAGCGGCGTGCCGCCCGCCGGGCCCGCCGGGCGATGGGCATATAGCGCAGCCGCTCCGGAAGCACCGGGACCACGGCGCGCACCACCCGTCCGAAGCGGCGCAGCCGGCGCTCCTGCGCATCGGTCCACTCCAGGCCGAGGGCACGGCGGGCCTCGGGAGGCATCAGCCCGATGGTGAGGAAGCGCCGGAGCCGGGCGAAGCGCGGGCCGAGCCACGGCCAGGCCGGCCGGAGCAGCCACCGCAGCCGGCGCGCCCCGCGGTCGGGGACCGGCCAGGTCCGGTCCGTCGCGACCAACTCCCGCACCACGACGGTCTGTTCGAGATCGTTGTCGAGGACCTTGCGGTAGTACGGCCAGAACTCCTCGATCGTCTGGGGCATATCGCGGTCGTGGATGCCCAGGATCCGGCCCACCTGGAGCCACTCCGCGTACAGCTGCCGCTCCTGCTCTTCGGTGAAGGGGCGGCCGAGATAGCGCTGCGCGTGCCGGAAGACGGGGTAGCCGGTGGCGTGCACCCAGGCGTAGGAGGACGGGCTGAGCGCGTGGTACTTCCGGCCATGCGCATCGGTGCCCTGGATGGCCTTGTGCAGCTGCCGCAGCCGGCGCCCCTCCTCGACGGCCTCCTCGCCGCCGTACACCCACAGCTGCAGGGAGGTCAGCGAGCGCTCGCCGCGCCCCCAGGGGTCCGTACGGAATACGGAGTGGTCGTCGACGCCCGCGCCCACCGCGGGATGCGCGACCTGCATCGTCAGCGCGGCGGGCAGGGTCAGCAGCATGCGGATGTCCCCGACCAGTGACCAGAGGACGCCTCCGGGCGCCGGGGGTATCGGGTCGTTTCTCGCTGATTTCATACCGTTAATCATCATACGACTCCCCCAGGGGGCGGCGGGTGCGGGGATCGGTGCCGGGCCGGTGGGTGTGCCAGTACGCCAGGAACATGGCCGGGGCGATCCGCAGCGGCGGCGGCACCAGCGCCATCAGACCGCGCACCAGCCGGGCGAACCGCCGCAGCCGCCGCTCTTGCCGTTCCGTCCAGGTCAGGCCCAGGCGCTCGCGTAGTACGGGCGGCAGTACGCCGATGGTGACCAGCAGCGCATAGTGCGCGGCGACCGCGGCGAACGGCCGCCACACCGGGGCGGGCACCCACCACACCGGCGGCTTCTGCGGATGGGCCAGCTCGTCCAGGACGTCCCGGACGGCGGGGTTCATCGCCAGCCGCTCCGCGACCATGTCGTCGTAGTAGGCGCAGAACGACGCCCAGTCGGGCGGCAGATGGTGATCCTTCAGCCCCCAGACACGTCCGACGTCCCGCATCTCGCGGTAGTAGTCCTCCGTTTGCTCCGGCGTGAGCCCCTTTCCGAAGAGCCGCAGGGCATCGACCGGACCGCGGACGAGTGTGGCGTGCACCCAGTGGTACGCCTCGGGGTGCAGCGCGTGATAGCGGCGGCCCTGTGCGTCGGTGCCCTTCATCTCCCGGTGGACATCGAGCAGCCGCCGGGCCTCGGCCGTGGCGGCGGCCTGGCCTCCGTAAATGACGGTGCCGAGCGAGCCGACGGTACGGATCAGCCGCTGCCAGGGTTCGGCGCGGAAGTCCGAGTGGTCCTCGACGCCGGCGCCGACCACGGGGTGGGCGACCTGGAGCAGCAGAAGCTGCGGGGACGTCAGAAAGGCGCGGGTGTCGCCGAAATGGCGCCAGGCCACCCCGCCGCGGCGGGGTGCCCTTAGCTGCGAGGCCGGCCCGGATGCCGCTCCGGACGGTTCGGGAGGTTCGGGGAGTTCGGGAAGTTCGGGCGGGGTGCCGGCCGCGGCTGCGGTGTTCATCCGGCCGCGTGCGGTACTCATACGGCCTCGTGCGGTGCTCATGCGGCCTCCTCATGAATCCGTGTCAGCAGTGTTGACGCGGCTTGTGAAACAAGTCAATAGTCTTTGTAACATTGACTCACCCCATCGGGAGGACCCCGAAATGGCCGCGAGTGCACGTGAGTTGAGCCCCGAGGGACGCACCCACTGGAAGCGGACCGCCGTGATGCTGGTGCCGTGCGTCGCCTGTGTGGGTGCGGTCGTCATCGCCCTGGCCCAGGGCGCGATGGCCGCGTCCTTCGCCGTCTCCGGCAAGAACTTCAAGGTCTCCGCCGACGAGATCACCGGCCAGGGCATCTCCAGCTTCCCGTCGTCGCTCGGCAGCAAGGACGGCAAGGGCCACGCCGTACTGCTCGCCGGCATCAAGTCCGGTACGGCGAAAGGGGTCTGCCTGTCGATGAAGCAGAAGCTGCCGCTGGTCGGCGAGGTGTCGCTGCTCGTACGGTCGGGCGGCGAGCGGGCCATCAAGGGCGAGAACCTCGTCGTCAACGCCGACGCGCTGACCAGCAGCGGGGGCAGGGTGACCGGGGTGCAGGCGGGCCGGGACGCGTCAACTCTCCAGGCGGCTCCCGGAGTCAGCGGTCCGCCGGGGCTCTTCGGCGTCCAGGCCGACACCGCGCTGGCCCGTGATGTGCGCAGCACGGCCTGGGCCTCGAACGGTGGCTCGCTCACCCTCGACAAGGTCGAGATCGAGCTGAGCAGCACCGGCAAAGAGTGCTACTAGCCGGGAGGGGAGCGACTTGTGATCACGTTCGTTCTCGGCTTTCTCGCCGAGCTCGCCAAGGAGACCGGCAGCTGGCTCGATCGCGTCCTGCCCGCCCCCGGGCTGCGCCGGCCGCTGCGGTCCTGGCGGCGCCGACGCCCGTTCTGGGCGGGAGTGTGGGCGGTGGCCGGCGGTCTCGAGATGATCTTTCTGCCGCTGGCGCCGCTGCCGCTGATGCTCAAGGTCGGCATCGGCGCGATGTCCGCCATCGGCGTCGGCCTGGTCCTCATCGCGGGCGGCCTCTTCTTCGTTTTCGCCCCCGCACAGCGGATGTTCGTCTCGGTCGTCACCGCCATCGCCTCGCTCGTCTCGCTCGCCGCCACCAATCTCGGCGGCTTCGGCATCGGCTGCGGGCTGGGCCTGCTCGGCTCGTCGATGGCCTTCGGCTGGCTGCCGCATCGGCCGGCCGCGGTCGCCGCGGACCGACGTACCGCGGGCGGCACGGAGGCGGTGACCGCCCGCCCAAAAGCGCGTGAGGGCCGGACGGTCCGGCGTGTGCCGGGCACATCCGCCCTCGCTCTGACGCTGCCGCTCGCCCTGACGTCCTGGCTGATCACGGCCGCCCCTTCGGCGGCCGCCCGCCCGGCCGGCGGCGACCCCCGGGACGCCGCGGCCCGGGTCTCCCTCCCCTGCCTCGCCGGGGTGGACACCGGCGGCGCAGGCACCCCCGACCCCACCGGCCCGCCGCCCTCCGGAGGCGGCCGCCCCACCGCCACCGCGCAGCCGGGCAGGGTCGGTGCCCCCGACGACCTCACCGCGCTCAAGCCCCCGCTGGTCATCGGTGACCAGCCGGGACCGGGCCGCGCGACCTACCCCGTCAGCCCGTACCACCCCACCGTGAACGCCACCCGGCTCGCCGCCACCGACGCGATCATCCACGGCGCCACCTACCTCCCCACCGTGGGCGGCGGCCGGATCAAGGTCCTGTGGGTGCATGCCTCGCGGATCGTCGCCGACAACTACCACTTCGAGGTGTACGGCCCCGAGGGCACAAAGCACCTGCTCGACGTCCAGCTGGACATCAGGAACGTCGATGTCTACGCCACCTACCTCAAGGGCTCCCTCGAGATCCCCGGCCTGAAGGTCAACACCCCCCAGATCTGCATCGGCGCGGACATCGTCCCGGCCAACCTCCCCATCGCCGTCCAGCTCCCCGAACTGACCATGGAACCGGTCACCGCGGGCCAGGTCCTCGTCGATGCCGCCGAGGTGCGCTACACGGTCCTCGGCAGCCACTGAAGGCGCACACACGTCAGGCACACGACGACTCAGGCGTACACGTTTCAGGCGTACACGTTTCAGGAGGTGCCCGCCCATGGGCCGCTACACCCGCCTGCGCGAGATCCGCAGGATGGACCCCGAACGCGACTACGAGCAGATCTTCCGCTGGATCACCCGGTACGAGTTCCCGTGGGACTACGCGCAGGGCATCAGCATCGCCTTCCTGCGCGACTACGGCGTGCCGCGCATTTCCCAACTCCTCGACCGTACCCAGGAGTTCGAGCGCGCCGGACAGAAGCGCTACGACGACACGGTCCTCTTCGGCTACGAGATGGCCGCCGAGGGCTTCGACTCCGAGCGGGGCCGCGCCGCCGCCCGTCACCTCAACCGCATCCATGGCAAGTACAAGATCGCCAACGAGGACTACCGCTTCGTACTGGCCACCACCGTCGTCGGCCCCAAGCGCTGGATCGACCGCTTCGGCTGGCGGCCGCTGTGCGCCAACGAATGCCAGGCACTCGCCCTGGTGGGCCACAAGATGGCCGGGATGATGGGCATCGAGGGCGCGCCCCGCACCATGGCCGGCTACGAGAAGCTGCTCGACGACTACGAGGCCGAGATGTTCGCCTACGACCCGGCCAACCACCGTGTCGCCAACGCCACGTTCCGCGTCATGTCCGCCTGGTACCCGGCGGCCCTGCGCCCGGCCATCGCCCGCTTCTCTCTCGCCCTGCTCGACGAACCCTTGCTGCGCGCCCTGGGTTTCCCTCAACAACCCGCCTGGATACAAGAGTTGGCGACACGTGCGCTGCGGGCCCGCGCCGCCTTCGTGCGCCTGATGCCGGCCCGGCCCGAGTCGCGCCCCGGCCTGGCCCCGCCCCGTTCGTACCCCTTCGGCTACACCCTCGACGACCTCGGGCCCGCCTGGGCCCAGCACCGTCCGCTCCGGCCGCTGGCCTGCGAAGACGCGTCATGACGGCCCGGTTCACCTCCCGCTCCCCCGCCACCGGCGAACCGGTCGGCGACCATCCGGTGCACGGCCCCGAGGAGGTGCGCGCCGCCGTCGACAGGGCCGCTACGGCGGCGCGCCACTGGGCCGCGTGCGGCTGGGCGGGCCGCCGGGCGCGGCTGCTCGCCTGGAAGCGGTCGCTGGCCCGCCGGATGGAGGAGTTCGCGCGGCTGATCTCCGCCGAGACCGGCAAGCCCCTGCACGACGCGCGGGCCGAGGTGCTGCTCACCCTCGTCCACCTGGACTGGGCGGCTCGCAACGCCCGCCGGGTCCTGGGCCGCCGCCGCGTCCCCGCCGGCCCGCTCGCCGTCCACCAGCGGGCGCTGCTCGCCTACCGCCCGCTCGGCGTCATCGGCGTGATCGGCCCCTGGAACTACCCGCTTCACACCCCCATGGGCTCCATCGGCTACGCCCTCGCGGCAGGCAATGCGGTGGTCTTCAAACCCTCCGAACTGACCCCGGCCGTCGGGGAGTTGCTGGCGCGGAGCTGGACCGAGGAAGTCCCCGGCCACCCCGGCCTCCTCGAGACCGTCACCGGCCATGGCGCCACCGGTGAGGCGCTGGCCCGCTCGGGAGTCGACAAGGTCGCCTTCACCGGATCGCCGGGCACCGCCCGCAAGGTGGCGGCCGTCTGCGCCGAAATGCTCACCCCGCTGCTCGCCGAATGCGGCGGCAAGGACGCCGTCCTGGTGGACGCCTCTGCGGACCTGGACGCGGCGGCCGAGGCGATCGTCTGGGGCGCGATGGCCAATGCCGGCCAGACCTGCGCGGGCGTGGAACGCGTCTACGCCGTCGCCTCGGTCCATGCCGACCTGTGCGCACGCATCGTGCATCGGGTACGCGCACTACGCCCCGGCGCGGACCAGGACGCGGACTACGGCCCGCTCACCCTTCCCGCCCAACTCGCCACCGTGGAACGCCATATGAAGGAAGCCCTGGCCGCCGGCGCACGCGCACCCTACGGCGGCCCCGCATCGCTACGCCCGCCATACGTACACCCCGTCGTCCTGGTCGACGTCCCCGAGGACTCCCCCGCCATGCGCGAGGAAACCTTCGGCCCGATCGTCGCCGTCAACGCCGTCCGCAACCTTGACGAGGCGGTGGCCCGCGCCAACGCCGGCGACTACGCCCTGGGCGCGGCGGTCTTCACGGGCAGCCGACGCACGGGGCTCGCGGTGGCCGAACGCCTCAACACCGGTTCCGTATCGGTCAATTCGGTCCTCGGCTTCGCCGCGATCCCCGCTCTCCCCTTCGGTGGCTCCGGCGCATCCGGTTACGGGCGGATCCACGGCGCCTAAGGCCTACGGGCGTTCGCCACGCCGCGCTCCCTCACAGTGCGGCGCTTCCGGCCGCCGGTCGATCTGACGTCGTTCGCGAGACCGCGGCGCAGGGCGGAGCGCGCCGTTGAGCTGGGGCGACGGCTGCACGCGCGCCGGTGACGGGCCCGCCCGGCCCACCGGAGGCCCGCACCACCGACGGGGCCCGCCCGGCCGACGGCCCACCCGCCCGGCCGACAGTCCGCCATACCAACGGTCCGCCATGCCGACGATCCCCCATGCCGACGGTCCACGCCGCCCGCCGCCCACCGCCCGTTCAGCTGTCCAGCAACGGCATCAGATAGCGGCGCGCAAAGCCCCGCGCCTGGTCATCATCGTCCAGCGCAAAGCAGCTGACCGGATTGAGCAGAAAGGAGACCGTGATCCGCACCATCAGCTCGGCAACCGGTGTCGGATCGCTCTCCGCGCGCCCCTCCACCCGCTGCGCCCGCCGCAAATGCGCCGCGAGATACCCCCGCATCGCGAGAAAGGACGGCCCACTCTCCAGCGTCAGATACGGCAGCATCGTCTCCGGCTCCAACCGCATCAGGCCCCCGATCAACGGATGCCCCCGGATCAGCCGAAGGATGGCGGCGAACCCCTCCACCATCCGCTCCTCCATCGTCGGCAGCCCGGCAACCGCCGCGTCCACCTCCGCCACGAACTGCCGGTACTCCCTCAGCAGCACCTGCTGCACCAGCTCGTCCTTGTTGCCCACCCGCCGGTACACCGTGACCCGCGAGACCTTGGCCCGCTTCGCCACATCGTCCACGGTGGAACGCCGCAGCCCGAACGTCATGAACTGCTCTCGCGCGGCATCAAGAATCTTCCCGGTCAGCGCATCCGCGGCCGGCGCGCTCGCCATCGCCCGCGCCAGCAGTGACCCGTCATCCCAGGCGCCCGGCCCGGCAGTTGGCGTCGCATCCGTACTCCGTGCGCCCATCGGCCCTCCCCGTCCTCCCCGGTCCTCGTACCGGAGTCACGTAACACCGTCACGCAACAAAGACACTAACCGAATAGCTTTGTAACTACGCCCTGCCCAGGAGGCATTCGATGGCCACCCCGCTCACCCCGGAACAGCAGGACTTCGTCACCGCGCTGCGCGCATTCGCCCGCCGCGAGTGCGGTACCCGCGAGCAGCGCGACACCCTGACCGCCGAGACCGGCGGCCCGCACAGCCCCTCGCTCTACACGCGGCTGGCGGCCCTGGGCTGGCTCGGGGTGTGTCTTCCCGAAGAGTACGGCGGAGCGGGCGGCGGAATGACCGACGCCTGCCTCTTCCTGGAGGAGTGCGCCCACGGACTCGTCCCGGCCGGCGGCTTCATCACCTCGGTGATCACCGCCAAGGCGTACGAAAGGTTCGGCAGCCCGGCCCAGAAGAAGGCCGCGATCGGTGGCGCGATCGCCGGTCAGGTGCTGTCCATCGCGATGTCCGAACCGGGCGCGGGCTCGGACGTCGCCGCACTGCGCTGCCGCGCCGAACGCACCGAGAACGGCGGCTGGCTGATCAATGGCCATAAGACCTGGATCTCCAACGCCCACCTCGCCGAGCACATCCTGCTGGTGGCCAGGACCGGCGGCGACGGCGGCAGGCATGAAGGACTGACGATGTTCCATCTGCCCGCCGCCACCGCCGGCGTCGAGATCCGCGGCATCGACACCATGGGCGGCCGCGAGGTCAACGATGTCTTCCTCACCGATGTCCGGCTGCCCGCCGACGCGGTGGTCGGACGCGCCGATCACGCCTGGACCCAGCTGATGGCAGGCCTGAACGCCGAACGCCTCTTCCTCGCCGCCAACATGCTCGGTCTCTCCCGCCGGATCTTCGACGACACCCTCGCCTACGTCCGCGAGCGCGAGCAGTTCGGCCGCCCGGTCGGCTCATTCCAGGCGCTGCGTCACCGGCTCGCCGACCTGGCCACCGAAATCGAGTGCGCGGGCCTGCTCGTACGGGACGTGGCCGCCCGCTGCGACGCGGAACCGGACCGGCTCTTCCCCCGCGAGGCATCCATGGCGAAGCTCAAAGCCACCGAGACCGCCAAACACGCCGCCCTGGAGGGCATGCAGATGATGGGCGGCTACGGCTATGCGACGGAGTACGGCATGGAACGCCACCTCCGCACCGCCGTGGTCTCCACCGTCTACGGCGGCACCAGCGAGATCCAGCGCGACATCATCGGCAAGACCTACGGCCTGTAACGACGCCCTGCGGCCCGGAACTGCGGCCGCAGCCACGTGCGGCAAGTAAATCTCCCTGCCCTCAATCTCCCTCTCCCCAGATGGTTACCTGGAAGTAACCTCAGCTGATTGGATAAGCGTCGCCGGATCAAACCCCCACCCCCCGCAGGGAGTTCCCGTGTCGCACTCAGCGCTCCGCTCTACCCGGGTCGCCGCGATAGCCGCAGCCCTGGCCGCCGTCACCCTGACCGTCGCATCCCCCACAGCGTCGGCCGCCACCACCCCCCATCTGAAGGTGCTCACCTACAACACCTTCCTCATGAGCAAGAACCTCTATCCCAACTGGGGCCAGGACCACCGCGCGCAGGCGATCCCGGCCGCGGACTTCTTCCAGGGCAACGACGTCGTCGTCCTCCAGGAAGCCTTCGACAACTCCTCCTCCGACGCCCTGAAGGCCAACGCCTCGGCGCAGTACCCGCACCAGACCCCGGTGGTCGGCCGCAGCAAGGACGGCTGGGACGCCACCGGCGGCGCCTACTCCGCCGCCACCCCCGAGGACGGCGGGGTGACGCTGCTGAGCAAGTGGCCGATCCTGCGCAAGGAGCAGTACATCTACAAGGACGCCTGTGGTTCGGACTCCTACTCCAACAAGGGCTTCGTCTATGCGGTGCTGGACGTGAACGGCACCAAGGTGCATGTGGTCGGCACCCACACCCAGTCCACCGACTCGGGCTGCAAGGCGGGCGAGGCGGCCGCCGACCGCGCCCGGCAGCTCAAGGAGATCGACGCCTTCCTCGACGCCAAGAACATCCCGGCCGGCGAAGAGGTCATGGTGGCCGGCGACCTGAACATCGACTCACACGGCGACGAGTACAACGCGCTGCTCAGCAACGGCGACCTGGCCCCCGCGGACAGCCGCACGGGCCACCCGTACTCCTTCGACACCCAGGAGAACTCGATCGCCAAGTACCGCTACCCGAACGATCCCCGCGAGGACCTGGACTACGTCCTGTACCGCAACGGCCACGCCCGGCCCGCCGACTGGCAGAACAAGGTGATCAAGGAGGAGTCGGCGCCCTGGACGGTGTCCAGCTGGGGCACGGACTACACCTACACCAATCTCTCCGATCACTATCCGCTTCTGGGCGGCTGAGCTGCGTCAGGTGCGGCCGGCGGGTGGTCCGGCCGGCGGGCGCGGTCCGTCAGTGGTCGTAGACCGTCACCGGTATGCCGTGCCGGGTGAGCCGCTCGGATATCAGCGGCTCCACCCGGGACCACTTGCCGCCCGCCAGCCCGCAGCCGATCCGCGGCATATGGACCGAGGCCCCGAGTTCCTGGGCCTTGGCCGCCACCCGGCCCAGGCCCGCGTCGATGGCTTCGTACCGCACCGGAACGCCCTTGCTGCCCGTACGGATCCCGCGCTGCCCAACGATATTGGCCACCCAGAGACGCTGTCCGACCTGGACGAACTGCGCCGCGCCCAGCCCGAAGTCGTTCCCCGCCCGCGCGCGGTGCCATGCGCGGTATGCCGCCTCCGGCTCCGGCCAGCGGCGCGAGAGCGCCAGAACGAAGCCCTTGCCCCAGCCGCCGAGGTCGTTGCAGACATGGGCGATGATCTTGACGCCCTTGCCCTGCGGCGCGGTGGCGTCCCCCTTGAGGTACGTGACGTGTGAGATCCCCGTGTTCTCAGTCATGCCTCAACCGTAAAGGCGACCACTGACAATCGGTCGGGACGATCAAGCGCAGGGGCGGCCGCGGAAGCCTCTCGGGCCTCCGCGGCCGCCCCTGCGTTCTCAGGCGTCCGCTACTGCGCGGTTATTCCGCCAGTTCGCGTTCCTTGGCGATCCGGGCCACCCGGCCGCGGACCGCGTACCAGCCGGCGACCAGCGCGGCGGCCAGGACCGGGATCAGCATCACGGTCTGCCGGCCGACACCGTCGTCGAACCACATCAGCACGATGACGCCGACGAGGAAGACGATGGTGGCGATATCGGTGACCGGCGTGCCCGGGAGCCGGAACTTCGGGCGCGAGAGCAGCCCCTCACGGGAGCGGCGCACAAACACCATGTGACAGATCATGATCGTGACCCAGGTACTGATGACACCCAGCGCGGCGATGTTGATCACGATCTCGAACGCCTGGCCCGGCACGAGGTAGTTGAGCCCGACGCCAAGGACGCACACCGTGGCGGTGAGCATGATGCCGCCGTACGGAACCTGGTTGCGGTTCATGCGGCCGACGAACTTCGGCGCCGAACCGGCCATGGACATCGAGCGCAGGATCCGGCCGGTCGAGTAGAGGCCGGAGTTGAGGCTCGACATGGCCGCGGTCATCACGACGAGGTTCATGACATCGCCCGCGTACGGCACACCGAGGTTGGACAGCACGGTCACGAAGGGGCTCTCGCCACCGGTGAACTTGTTCCACGGCAGCAGCATCGCCAGCAGCACGACCGAACCGACATAGAAGATGCCGACCCGCCACATGATGGAGTTGACGGCCTTCGGCACGACCTTCTCGGGCTCATTGGTCTCACCCGCGGTGACACCGACCAGCTCGACGGCGGAGTAGGCGAAGACCACACCCTGGAGCACGATCACCATGGGCATCAGGCCGGTCGGGAAGAGACCGCCGTGGTCGGTGATCAGATGCAGCCCTGGCGTTTGTCCGGCGACCGGGTGCTGGGTGGCCAGCAGGAAGATGCCGATGAACATGAAGGCGACCAGCGCCGCGACCTTGATGATCGCGAACCAGAACTCCAGCTCACCGAAGATCTTCACCGAGATCAGGTTCACCGACAGCACGACCGCGAGTGCGATCAGCGCCATCACCCACTGCGGGATGCTGGTGAACATGCTCCAGTAGTGCGTGTAGAGAGCGATGGCCGTGATGTCGGCGATACCGGTCGTGGACCAGTTGACGACATACATCCAGCCGGCGACGTACGCGCCCTTCTCCCCCAGGAACTCCCGGGCGTACGAGACGAAGGAGCCGGAGGACGGGCGGTGCAGCACCAGCTCGCCGAGCGCCCGTACGACGAAGAAGGCGAAGAGGCCGCAGACCGCGTAGGCGATGGCCAGCGAGGGACCGGCGGAGTGGAGCCGGCCACCGGCGCCGAGGAACAGGCCGGTGCCGATCGCGCCGCCGATGGCGATCATGTTGATGTGGCGGCCCTTGAGGCCCTTGCTGTAGCCCGCGTCGCCCGCATCCTGCCGTGCGCCGCTCCCCCCGTCAGGTGACCTCTGGGCTGCGTCTGTGACGGTTTCTGTGCTCACTGCTGGTGGATCTCGCTTTCAGGCAGGTGCTTGAGCGGGGCCATAGGACTCCGCGGATCGCGCGAAGTCGGCCGACGGCACACCATCCCTGAAGACCGCTCCCCCGTCTGTGGGCAAGATCACATGGCGTAAAAACCTTGTAGGATGTGACGGTATTTCTCGTGAATCACCCGGCGGCGCAGCTTCAGGGAAGGGGTCAGCTCGCCGGTTTCCGGACACCACTCCTCACCCAGCAGCAAAAATCGCTTGACCTGCTCGGTCCGGTTCAGGTGCGTATTCGCGGCCGCCACGGCCCGCTCGACCTCTTCCTGGACGGCCGGATGCCCGGCCAGCTCCCGTAGCGTCCCCTCGATGCCGTGCCGCGCCGCCCAGGCCGGGGCCAGCTCCGCGTCCAGCACCAGCAGCGCCACCAGATAGGACCGGCCGTCGCCGTATGCCAGCGCCTGCCCGATGAGCGGGTGTTCCTTGAGGGTGTTCTCGACCAGCGCGGGCGAGACGTTCTTGCCCGTGGACGTCACGATCATTTCCTTCTTGCGGTCGGTCAGCCAGAGGTAGCCGTCCTCGTCCACCCTGCCGATGTCGCCGGTCGCGAACCAGCCGTCGGCATCGGCGGCCGGTTCCACCGACCCGTCCGCCCGCAGATAGCCGTCGCATACCGTGCGCCCCCGCACCTCGATCTCCCCGTCCTGGGCCGTGCGCACCTCGAGGCCGTCGATCGGGCGGCCGACCGAGCCCAGCCGGAAGGCGCCGGGACCGTTCGTCGTGGACACGCCCGCCGTCTCGGTCAGCCCCCAGGCATCCATGATCACGATGCCCAGACCGGCCCAGAACCGGACCACGTCGGGCGGCATCGGCGCGGACGCACTCGCGGTCCACACCAGCCGGTCGAACCCGGCCAGAGCCAGCAGCGGATCCAGCACCTCGGCCTTGACCTGCGCGTATGCGGCCGCCAGCACCTCGGAAGGCCGCTCGCCGCGCTCCCGGCAGGCCACATACGCACGGGCGGTCACGCCCGCCGCCTCCACCGCCGCCCGCCGCTCCTGCGGGAGCAGCGCGAGCGCCGCCCGTACGGCCGCCGCGAGCTTCTCCCAGACCCTCGGCACGCCGAAGAACTGCGCCGGATGCAGCTCGCGGGCCGTCGCGGCGACCGCCGCCGGGTCGGCGCAGAGATAGACGTGTGAGGCGCGGAAGACCGGCAGATAGATGCCCAGCATCCGCTCGGCGATATGGGCGAAGGGGAGATAGCAGAGGTGCTCGACATGATCGGGCAGCTCGACGGCGGCATCCAGCGCCCTCGCGTTGAGGAGCACATTGCGGTGGCTGACCACGACGCCCTTGGGATCGCCGGTGGTGCCGGAGGTGTAGACGACGGTGAGGGTGTCGGCCGCGTCTCCCTGCCGCCATGCCGCCTCGAACTCCTGGGGGTCGCGGAGACCGGCGCCGCGGGCGGCCAGCGCGGTGTAGGTCTCGTACCGGTCCGGATCGCCGGCGTCCTCCGCATCCACCAGCACCAGCTTCTCGAGCCGGGCGGCGGCATCGTCGAGCAGCGGCTCCCAGCGCCCGCGCTCGCGCGCACCTTCCAGGACGGCGAAGCGGGCCCTGCTGTGCCGGACGATATGGGCGATCTGTTCGGGCGCCGCGGTGCCGTACACCGTCACGGGGATCGCGCCGAGGTGTACGAGGGCGAGGTCGCTGAGCCAGTGCTCGGGGCGGTTGCCCATCATGAGGAGGACGATCTCGCCGCGCCGTACGCCGAGCGCGCGGTACCCGGCGGCCAGCTCCGCGACGCGGCGCCGGACCCCGGCCCAGCTCAGCGTGTGCCAGCCGGCGGTTTCGTCGGCGTTGCGCCAGGAGAGCGCGGGCAGTTCCCCGTGGTCCTCGGCGTTGCGTAACAACAGGGCGGGAAGGGTGAGTTGGTCCGGTTCGCCGGGCATGCGCAGGATCGTGGTCAAGGTGACCTCCTGGTGAAGGGTTCAGAAGGTTTCACAAGAGTGGTGAGACAGCAATACTGTTGAACATGATGGAGTCCGCCACCGACCTGACGGTCGACGAACTGGCCGCCCGCGCCGGCGTCACGGTCCGCACGATCCGCTTCTACAGCACGCGCGGGCTGCTGCCGCCGCCCGAGATCGGCCCGCGCCGGGTCGGCCGCTACGGACCGGACCATCTCTCGCGGCTCGCGCTGATCGAGGAACTCCAGCATCAGGGCTTGACCTTGTCCGCGATCGAGCGCTATCTGGCCCAGCTGCCGCCCGATCTGAGCGCGCAGGATCTGGCCATCCACCGTGCGCTGGTGGCGAGTTGGGTGCCCGACAAGGCGGAGGAGGCGACCCGGGACCAGCTGGAGCGGCGGGTCGGCCGGGAGCTGACCGAGGAGGACCTGGACCGGCTGGCGGCCATGAGCGTGCTCGTACGCACCGATGACCCGGAGGTCTTCCAGGTCGATCCGGGCCTGCTGCACCTGGGCACGCGCCTGCTGGACGTACCGATCGCGCTGGAGACGATCCTGGCGGCGCGCACCGTCGTCATCGAGCACACCCGCTCGGCGGCGCGCGAGCTGAGCCGGCTCTTCAAGGACGAGGTGTGGGAGCCGTACCGGGACGGCGGGCCGGACGAGGAGGAGATGGCGCGGATGAAATCGCTCTCCGCCCATATGCAGCCGATGGTCGTGCAGGCGCTGGTCACCGCCTTCCAGCGGTCGATGAAGCAGGAACTGCGGGAGTGGTTCGGCAGGAGCGAGCGGAGCGAGGCGTGAAGGGTGAGGGGCGGGCCGTCATGGCCCGCCCCTCGTCGGTCAGTCGCTGAACTTCTCGCCCTTCTCGGCCTTCTCGACCAGCAGCGCGGACGGCGCGAACCGCTCGCCGTACGCCGCCTCCAGCTCGCGGGCGCGCGCTACGAACCCGGGCAGGCCGACGAGCTTCTCCCGCCCTGGCCCGCCCTGGTATCCGTTGATGTACTGGATCACGCCGCCGGTCCAGCCGGGGAAGCCGATGCCGAAGATGGAGCCGATGTTGGCGTCGGCGACCGAGGTCAGCACGCCTTCCTCGAAGCAGCGGACGGTGTCCAGCGCCTCGGAGAACAGCATCCGCTCCCGCATGTCCTCGAACGGGATGGCGGCGCCGGCCTGCGTGAAGTGCTCGCGCAGCCCCGGCCACAGGCCGACCCGCTTGCCGTCGTCGCCGTACGCGTAGAAGCCCGCGCCGCCGCTGCGGCCGGGCCGCCCGAACTCGTCCACCATGCGGTCGATGACGGCGTCGGCCGGGTGCGGCTGCCAGGTACCGCCGGCTTCCTCGACCGCCCGCTTGGTCTCGTTGCGGATCTTGCGCGGCAGGGTGAGGGTGAGTTCGTCCATCAGGGACAGCACCTTGGCCGGGTAGCCGGCCTGGGCGGCGGCCTGTTCGACGGAGGCCGGGTCGAGGCCCTCGCCGATCATCGCGACGCCTTCGTTGATGAAGTGGCCGATGACGCGTGAGGTGAAGAAGCCGCGCGAGTCATTGACGACGATCGGGGTCTTCTTGATCTGCCGCACCAGGTCGAAGGCGCGGGCCAGCGTCTCGTCGCCGGTCCGCTCGCCCTTGATGATCTCCACCAGCGGCATCTTGTCGACCGGCGAGAAGAAGTGCAGCCCGATGAAGTCGCGGTCGCGCTCCACGCCTTCGGCCAGCAGCGTGATCGGCAGGGTGGAGGTGTTGGAGCACAGCAGCGCGTCGGGAGCGACGATGTGCTGGATCTCCTTGAACACCTTGTGCTTGAGCGCCACGTCCTCGAAGACGGCCTCGATGACGGCGTCGCAGCCCGCGAGGTCCTGCGGGTCGGCGGTGGGCGTGATGCGCGCCAGCAGCTCGTCGCGCTGGGCCTCGGTCGTACGGCCGCGCGACAGGGCCTTGGCGAGCAGCCCGGCCGCATACTCCTTGCCCCGCTCGGCCGCGTCCGGGGTGACGTCCTTGAGGACGACCTGCATCCCGGCCCTGGCGCAGGAGTAGGCGATGCCGGCGCCCATCATGCCGGCGCCGAGAACGGCGACCTTCTCGACCTTGCGGGGCTCGATGCCCTTGGGCCGGTTGGCGCCGGAATTGACGGCCTGCAGATCGAAGAAGAAGGCCTGGATCATGTTCTTGGAGATCTGGCCGGTCACCAGCTCGACGAAGTAGCGCGCCTCGATGGTCTGGGCGGTCTCGAAGTCGACCTGGGAGCCCTCGACGGCGGCCGCGAGGATGTTGCGCGGCGCCGGGTAGGGCGCGCCGCCCACCTGCTTCTTGAGGTTGGCGGGGAACGCCGGGAGGTTGGCCGCGAACTTCGGGTGGGCCGGGGTGCCGCCGGGGATGCGGTAACCCTTGACGTCCCAGGGCTGCTGGGACTCTGGGTGCTCGTCGACGAAGGCGCGGGCCTTGGCGAGCAGTTCCTCGGGGGTGGCCGCGACGTCGTGGATCAGGCCGGCGTCCTTGGCCCGGGTGGCGTTGTACTGGGTGCCCTGGAGCAGCACCTTCAGCAGCGCGTCGGTGATGCCGAGGAGGCGGACCGTGCGGGTGACGCCGCCGCCCGCGGGCAGCAGACCGAGGGTGACCTCCGGCAGGCCGATCTTGGTGGCGGGGGTGTCAAGGGCGATGCGGTGGTGGCAGGCGAGCGCGATCTCGTAACCGCCGCCCAGCGCCGCGCCGTTGATGGCCGCCACGACGGGCTTGCCGAGGGTTTCGATACGGCGCAGGTCGCGCTTGATGCCGTTGCCCGCCTCGAAGGCCTGCTGCGCCTGGGCGGGGGTGACGGCGATCAGGTCGTGCAGGTCGCCGCCGGCGAAGAAGGTCTTCTTGGCGGAGGTGAAGATGATGCCGCGGATGCTGTCCTTCTCGGCCTCCAGGCGGTCGGCGACCGCGGTGAGGGAGGCCTTGAAGGCGTTGTTCATGGTGTTGGCGGACTGGTCGGGATCGTCCAGGACCAGGGTGACGACGCCGGTCTCGTCCTGCTCCCAGCGAATGGTCGACGCTGCGGTGGGCTCGCTCACTGTGGCTTCTCCGTAAGGGGGTGGGACGGGCGGTCAGAGGCGCTCGATGACGGTGGCGATCCCCATGCCGCCGCCGACGCAGAGGGTGGCCAGGCCGTAGCGCTTGTCCTGCCGCTCCAGCTCGTCGATGAGGGTGCCGAGGATCATCGCGCCGGTGGCGCCGAGCGGGTGGCCCATGGCGATGGCGCCGCCGTTGACGTTGACCTTGTCCAGGCTGAGGCCCATGTCCTTGACGAAGCGCAGCACGACCGCGGCGAAGGCCTCGTTGATCTCGACGAGGTCGATGTCGTCGATGGTCAGGCCGGCCTTGGCCAGCGCCTTGCGGCTGGCGGGCGCGGGGCCGGTGAGCATGATCGTCGGCTCGGAGCCGGAGACCGCGGCGGAGATGATCCGGGCCCGCGGGGTCAGGCCGTAGCGCTCGCCGACCTCCTTGGAGCCGATGGCGACGAGGGCCGCGCCGTCCACGATGCCGGAGGAGTTGCCCGCGTGGTGGACGTGGTCGATCTTCTCGACCCAGTGGTACTTCTGCAGGGCGACCGCGTCGAAGCCGCCCGCGTCGCCGATGGCGGCGAAGGAGGGCTTGAGGCCGGCCAGGGAGTCGGAGGTGGTGCCGGGACGCATGTGCTCGTCGTGGTCGAGGACGACCAGGCCGTTGCGGTCGCGTACGGGGACGACGGAGCGCTCGAAGCGGCCGTCCTTCCAGGCCGCGGCGGCCCGCTCCTGGGAGAGCGCGGCGAACTCGTCGACATCGCGGCGGGTGTAGCCCTCCACGGTGGCGATGAGGTCGGCGCCGATGCCCTGCGGGACGAAGCCGGTCTCGAAGTTGGTCATCGGGTCGGCGAACCAGGCGCCGCCGTCGGAGGCCATCGGGACCCGCGACATCGACTCGACGCCGCCCGCCAGGACCAGGTCCTCCCAGCCCGAACGGACCTTGGCGGCGGCCATGTTGACCGCCTCGAGGCCGGAGGCACAGAAGCGGTTCTCCTGGACGCCGGCGACGGTGTCCGGCAGTCCGGCGGCGATCGCCGCGATCCGGGCGATGTCCGAGCCCTGGTCGCCGACCGGGCCCACGACGCCGAGCACGATGTCGTCGATCGCCGCCGGGTCGAGGTCGGGAAAGCGCCGCCGCACCTCGCCGATGAGGCCGACGACCAGGTCGATCGGCTTGGTGCCGTGCAGTGCGCCATTGGCCTTGCCGCGGCCGCGCGGGGTGCGGATCGCGTCGTATACGTACGCTTCGGTACTCAAGTCAACAAGCCTTTCGGATGAGAGGTGGGGCGGGGGCAGCGGGCGGGGCCGGGGCCGGTCGGGTCCGCTCCGGGGGCAGCCGGGCGTCAGCCGAGCAGGGAGCGCCCGATGATCTCCTTCATGATCTCGGTGGTGCCGCCGTAGATCGTCTGGATACGGCCGTCGGTGAAGGCCTTGGCGACGCGGTATTCGGTCATATAGCCGTAGCCGCCGTGGAGTTGGAGGCAGCGGTCGGCGACCCGCTTCTGCAGCTCGGTCGCCCACCACTTGGCCATCGAGGCGTGTACCGCGTCCAGTTCGCCTGCCGAGTGGTCGGCTATGCAGCGGTCCAGGAAGGCGCGGGTGACGGCGCACTCGGTGGCCATCTCGGCTATCTCGAAGCGGATGTGCTGGAGCTTGGCCAGCGGCCGGCCGAACGCCTCGCGCTCCTTGACGTACTGGCTGGTGATCTCCAGCAGGTGTTCGGCGGCGGCGATCCCGGCGACGGCGATGCCCATCCGCTCCTGCGCGAGATGGGTCATCAGATGGATGAACGCGCCGTTCAGCTCGCCGAGCAGATTCTCCTTCGGCACCCGTACGTCGTGGAAGAACAGCTCGGCGGTGTCCTGCGCCTTCTGGCCGATCTTGTCGAGGTTGCGGCCGCGCTCGAAGCCCGCCATGCCGCGCTCGACGACCAGCAGGCTCAGACCGTGTGCCCCGCCCTCGGGGGTGGTCTTCGCGACGACGATGACGAGGTCGGCGAGGATGCCGTTGGAGATGAACGTCTTGGAGCCGTTGAGGATCCAGTGGTCGCCACGGTCCTCGGCCGAGGTGCGGATGCCCTGGAGGTCGGATCCCGCGCCCGGCTCGGTCATCGCGATGGCGGTGATGATCTCGCCGCTGCAGAAGCCGGGCAGCCAGCGGCGCTTCTGCTCCTCGGTGCCGAGCGTCGTCAGGTACGGGCCGATGATGTCGTTGTGCAGCCCGACGGCGAGCCCGGCGGCACCGGCGCGGGTGAACTCCTCGGCCAGTACGGCGCTGTAGCGGAAGTCGCTCTCCCCTCCGCCGCCGTACTCTTCGGGCACCGCCAGTCCCAGCAGACCCTGCCGGCCGGCCGCCCGCCAGGCGTCCCGGCTGACGATGCCGTCCTTCTCCCACTGCTCGTAATGCGGTGTCACCTCCTTGGCCAGGAAGGTGCGTACGGTCTCGCGGAAGGCCTCGTGGTCCTCGGTGAAGATCTGGCGCTGCATCTGCGCGGTCATCTCTGCGGGCCCTCCTCAGAGCCAGTTCTTGACGGTCTCGATCAGCTTCGCGGGCTCGGGTCCTATGGGGTGGACGTTGAGCATCGTCACGCCCGCCTCGCGGAAGGCCTCGATGCGCTCGCGGACGTACCCCTCGGGCCCGCACAGGGACATCAGCTCGCAGAATTCGTCCGGTACGGCCGCCTCCGCCTCCCGCTTCTTCCCGGCGAGGTACAGCTCCTGGATGGTGTGCGCGGCCTCTTCGTAGCCATAGGCGACGGCGAGGTCGTGGTAGAAGTTCTTGCCCTTGGCGCCCATTCCGCCGATGTACAGCGCGATCGTCGGGCGGGCCAACTCCCTTACGGCGGCGGCCTCTTCGCCGATGGCCAGCAGGCCCCCGGCGACCGTTTGCAGCGGCCCCAGCGCCGGGTCTCGACGGGCGGCGCCCTCGGCCAGCGGGGTGCCCCACACCGCACCGGCCTTCTCCGGGATGAAGAGGGTGGGCAGCCAGCCGTCGGCGACCTCGGCGGTCATCCGGACGTTGGCCGGGCCGAGCGCGGCGACGTAGACGGGGATGTCGGGGCGCACCGGCCGGGTGAGGATCTTCAGCGGTTTGCCGAGCCGGCCGCCCTTCTCCGGGGGCAGCGGCATATCGGTGATGCCGTGGTGGTCGATGGTCTCGCGGCGCCAGATACGGCGGCACAGCTCGATGGTCTCGCGGGTGCGGCCCAGCGGTCTGTCGTACGGCTTGCCGTGCCAGCCCTCGACGACCTGCGGTCCGGATGCACCCAGGCCCAGCAGCGCCCGGCCGCCGGAGACGGCGTCCAGCCCGGCGGCGGTCTGGGCGATCAGGGCGGGGGTGCGGGAGTAGACGTTCAGGATCGCCGAGCCGATCTTGGCGCGCTCGGTGCGGGCGGCGAGGAAGCCCATGATCGTCGGCGAGTCGAAGCCATAGGCCTCGGCGACCCAGATGGCGTCCAGACCGGCCCCTTCCAGGGCGGCGACCTCCTCGGCGGCCTGGCGCGGGTCGCCCGCGTACTGGAGCGTGGTGGCGAGTTCCATCAGCTGTCCGCCTCCTGCGGCTCGGTGCGGGCCGGACCGGCGGTGAGGCTGGGGATCTGCCAGTCGCGGGCGATCTCTTCGGTGTCCGCGCCGGGCTGCGCGGGCGGTCTGCGCACCGCACCCGGGGTGTGGGAGAAGCGCGGCGCGGGCGCGGGCTGGGTGATCCCGCCGTGGTCGACGAAGGTGCCGCGGGCGGCGAGATGCGGATGCGCCGGGGCCTCGCGCAGGGACAGTACGGGCGCCACGCAGGCGTCGGACTCCTGGAATACGGCGGTCCATTCCGCGCGTGTACGGGTCTTGAACCGGATGGCGATGGCGGTGCGCAGCTCGCTCCATCCGGCCAGGTCGTCGCGGCTGGGCGCGGTCTCCTCGATGCCCAGGAGGCGGATGAACTCGCCGTAGAACCGCTTCTCCAGCGCACCGACGGCCATATAGCCGCCGTCCGCGGTTTCGTAGGCCCCGTAGAACGGCGTCCCGCCGTCGAGCAGATTCGCGCCGCGCCGGTCCTGCCAGCCGCCGGCCGCCAGCATGCCGTGGATCATCGCCGTCAGATGAGCCGTGCCGTCGACGATCGCGGCATCCACGACCTGGCCCTGGCCGCCCTCGGTGCGGGCGTGCTGGAGGGCCGCGAGCACACCGATGACCAGGTAGAGGGAGCCGCCGGCGTAATCACCCACCAGGTTGGCGGGGATGGCGGGCGGTCCGTCGGGCGGTCCGATCATGCCGAGGGCGCCGGTGATGGCGATATAGCCGATGTCGTGCCCCGCGGTGTCGGCGAGCGGCCCCTGCTGTCCCCAGCCGGTCATCCGCCCGTACACCAGCCGGGAATTGCGGGCCAGGCACTGCTCGGGGCCGACGCCGAGCCGCTCGGCCACACCGGGCCGGTACCCCTCGATCAGCACATCCGCGCGCTCGACCAGGTCGAGAACCTGCGCCGCGCCCTCGGGGTCCTTCAGGTCCACCAGCACCGAGCGTTTGTTGCGGTTGGTGATGTCATACGCCGGGTCGATGCGCAGTCCGGAGCCTCCGGGCCGGTCCACTCGCACCACATCGGCACCGAGGTCGGCCAGCAGCATGGCTGCGAACGGCCCGGGGCCGATGCCCGCGAGCTCGACGACCCGCACCCCGCTCAGCGGGCCGTTACCTGACTCAGCCATCGCGCCCCCTGTCCCTCCGCCGCACGTCGCACGCCACTGTGACACTTCTGATGTAACACTCGTGATGTTAAGAACGTGTTCCACTTTCCACAAGCCCCCCGAGCCAAGTGCCGGCCACCGGAAAAGGCCCGCGCCGACGATGCTCAATTGCCATCGCCGTCACGGGCCTTTGCGCGTCCGCTGCCGCTGGGCGCTATCCCCCGTCGAGCTCGGCGATGAGCTTCTTCGGGGCTATGACGCGGTAGGACTCCTCGGTCCAGTCACAGAGCAGCTCGGCGGCCGGAGCGGCCTTCTCCGCCAGCGGGAGCTGCACCCAGCCGGCCTTGCCCAGGCCATAGCCCGCGGGCCTGGCGCCGGGCGAGGTGAGCGCATGGGCATGTGCTTCCGGGTCCGTGAGCTTGACCGTGATCCCCGGCGGGCGGCCGTCGTCATCGGCGCCGAGGAAGACAAAAACCTTCTTGTTGACCTTGATGACGCTCTCGCCCCACGGAAACTCCTCCACCGCCCCGGGCAGCTCCAGCGCGAACCTGCGCACCCGCTCCCGCACCGCCGCCGGACCCGCCGCCTTCGCCATGAGCTCCTCCACGTCCGTTCCCCCTCCGCACCGCCCGCGATGCCGTCCGCCGGGCCACGCGTCCCGCGCACGCCGGCCCATCGCATTCCACGCTAACCGCGACCACTGACAACGGCCCGCGGAGCGCCGGACGCAGGGCCGACGGAGGGACAATGCACTCATGTCTCCTCCGCAACTCGCCGCCGGGCTGTTCGACTTCCACAACGGCCAGGGCCTGCGTCAGTTCACCGAGCTGGCACTGGCCCTGCTGCTGTCCTCACTCATCGGCCTGGAACGCCAAGCCCGGCAGAAGAGCGCCGGACTGCGGACCCACACGCTGGTCGGCGTGGGCAGCGCGCTGTTCATGGAGGTGTCGATCCACGGCTTCGGCGCGCTGCTCGGCATGAACGGCGTGGCACTCGACCCGTCCCGCGTCGCCGCGCAGGTCGTCTCGGGTATCGGCTTCATCGGCGGCGGCCTGATTTTCGTCAAGAAGGACGCGGTGCGCGGGCTGACGACGGCCGCCACCATCTGGCTGACCTGCGCCATCGGCATGGCGTGCGGCGGCGGCCTGCCCTTGCTGGCGATCGGCGCGACGGCGGTGCACTTCCTCATCGTCCGCGGCTTCACCTTCGTCTCGGACCGCATGAGCACGGCGCCCTCCTTCGCGCAAGTGGAACTGCGCCTGACCTACCGCGCCCAACACGGACTGCTGGGCAGGATGTTGGAGATGTGCACCAGCAGCGGTTTCCGGGTGACCGATGTCCAGGTGGAGACCGGCGCGGAGGAAGGCCGTGCCCCGGCCGAGGTGCTGCTCCGTTTGGAGGGGAGCGGTACGGCATACCCTCTGGTCGAGGCCCTGACGGAGCTGGAAGGGGTACGCGGGGTGGCGCTGGGACGGCAGGACGACAGTACGGAGTGAGCCGACTCCTACGGGGAAACCGTGGGCGCCGCCTCGGGCCGGGGCGCTGATCCCCCGCCCGCCGCCACGAGATGGTCATGGGTGGCCGTGCTGTCCAGGAGGCGGGCCAGCCGCCGGGGGACATCGCCGCCCACCAGGATGATGACGAGGAGCGTCAGCCCGAAGGTGAGGACCGCCAGCGCCCGCCCCAGAGACATCCCCTCGGCGAGACGGGCTCCCAGGACCGGCGCCACCGCCCCGCCCAGGGCCCCTACGTTGTAGACGAAGCCGAGTGAGGCGGCGCGGGTCGCGGTGGGGAAGTGGCCGGCGATGTACTTCGGCAGGATGCCGGAGATCCCCTGACTCAGTGCCAGCAGCCCGAAGAGCAGCACCCCGAGCCCCACCAGGCTGTCCTTGACCGCGAAGACCGGGAAGACGAACACGAGGGAGGCCAGGAGAGTGCATGCGTACGCCCGCCGGGTCCCCAGCCGGTCCCCCACGAACCCGGCCAGCCAGCACCCCGCCATGGTGCCGAAGCCCGCGTAGAACATCACGTCGGTGACCTGCGCGGCGGTGTACCCCAGGTCGGTCTTGAGGTAGGTGGGCAACAGGGCCTGGATGGGCCAGCTGTACAGGAACGCGCAGAACACGGTGACCATCAGCGACACATACAGCAGCCATCCCTTGCGGCCGCCGAGCTGTGCGGCGAAGGCGACCAGACAGAGCGCCGCGATGACGGACAGCCAGGGGACACGTCCGGCCCCGATGGGCGTGAAGACGCAGAACAGGGCGCCCGCGGCGGCCACTGTCAGAATGCCGTTGCACCAGGAACGCAGCCGGCCGGTGAACAGCGACCGGAACGGATTCGGCCGTTCCGGCTGCGCGCCGGCCGTGGCGGCGCCGATCTCGGCCTGCCAGTCGTCGGCCTCGGGGAGCGACCTTCGTACCCACAGGGCCACCAGGACGGGCAGTACGCCGATCCAGAACATCCAGCGCCAGCCCCAGTGCGGGACCACCCAGCCGTAGAGCTCGGCGGCGATGATGCTGCCGCCCGCGTAACCGGAGATCAGGAATCCGGAGGCACGGTTGCGCAGCCTGGTGGGCCAGCTCTCGAGCACATACGTCACGCTGGCGCTGTACTCCCCCGCCATCCCCAGGCCGATCACCAGACGGGCGACGAACAGGCTGGTGTAACCCCAGGCGAATCCGCAGGCGAAGGTGCCGAGCGAATAGAGCAGGATGCTGGTGATCATGGCGGCCTTGCGGCCGTAGCGGTCGCCCATCGCGCCGAGGACGGCGCCGCCCAGCCACCGGGTGATGAAGGCTCCGGAGATGAGCGAGGCGGCGGTGGCCGTGCTCAGGTGGAATTCATCGGCGATCTCGGTCAGGACGAGGGTGATCAGGACGAAGTCGAAACCGTCGAGGAGATACCCGATCCAGGCGGCGAACATCGCCTTCCACTGGCGCGGGGTCGCCTCCCGGTACCAGGGGGCTGTTCCGGTGGGACGGCCCTGGGAGCGTGTCGTCACAGCAGTCCTGCCTCTTCCAGCAGTCGGCGGACGGTTCGGTTGGCGGCGTCGTCCAGCGGCAGCTGCGGGGCCGCGGTGGCGGGGCTGTCGATGACGCCGAGCAGGTGCAGGGCAGCCTTGAACGCACCGAGGGCGGACGAACTCCGTCCCATGTCCGCTTCGTCCCCGACCTCGGTGAGGGAGAACAGAGCGGCCAGCCGGTCCTGTTCGGCGGCAGCCGCCCTCCACCGCCCGGCCCTGGCGTGCCTGTAGAGCCGTACATAACCCGCCGGATCGACATTCCCCAGCCCCGGTACGACACCATGAGCGCCGGCCAGCAGGGCACCGTCCACGGAGAGCTCCGACCCGGTCAGAACGGAGAAGTTCCCGTTCACGTCGCGCAGCCGAACGATCAGGCGGCGCAGTGCACCGTCGTCGCCGCTGCTGTCCTTGAGCCCGGCCAGCACCCCGTCGGCAGCGAGCGCGAGCACCGTGCCGGCGGGCAGCTTGGTGTGTACGGCCGTGGGGATGTCGTACGCGAAGAGCGGCAGATCAACGGCCTTGCGCAGCCGGGTGAAATGGTCCGCGATCTCGGCCGGATGGGTGCGCGTGTAGAAGGGCGCGGTGGCCACGATGCCGTCGGCACCCAGGGCCTGGGCCGTGCGGGCATGGTCCAGGACGCGGGCGGTGGCCATGTCGATGGCGCCGGCCAGGACGGGCAGCCGGCCTCGGGCGGCCCCGACGACCGTCTCGATGACGGTGCCTCGCTGGACGTCCGACAAGTAGGCGGCCTCTCCGGTGGAACCGAGCACGAAGAGGCCGTCCACCCCGGCGTCGACCAGGCGCTCGGTGAGCGCGACCAGCGACCGGCCGTCGACCCGGCCGGTGCCGGTGAGCGGGGTGCACAACGGTGGCACGACGCCGCTGAGCGGTGCGGGGAAGAGCGGGTCAGGGGGCATCACGTCCGGCTTCCTGCCGTACGGTCCGTTCCGGCGTGCAGGGGGCGAAGCGGCTACCCCGGCAATCCGGACGTGGGACGTCCTATGTCATCCCGAATCTGGCCCCGCTATGACGCCGTGTCAAGACTCCCCGCCACTCACGACGGTGGAGCCGGAAACCTGCGAGCCCCCGCCTTCAGCGCGGCAGCATCGCCACGCTCGCCGCGCACTGCGAATGGAGCGGCGCAGGCAGCTCGTCCGGACCGAACCACTCCAGCGCATCGAACTTGTGCGGCTCACCGATCGCCACCGCACCGGGATCCACCCGTACGGCGAACACCACCGCGACCCAGTGCGACTCCACCGGATCGCCGCGCACCACGTTGCGCACACCGAGCTGTGCAATCTCCAACGGCCGGGCCCGGTACTCCTCTTGGACCTCCCGGACCACGGCCTCCTCGAAGCTCTCCCCGAACTCGAGCGCCCCGGCACCGCAGTCCCAGGCACCCGGCTCGTCCCGCGCGCCCGCGCCCCGCCGGGCCAGCAGCACCCGGCCCGCTCCGTCGTGGCACACGAACACACACGACACCGCCACCGCGGCCATTTCCGCTCCCTCTGCTCTGCGTACGGACCCAGGAAAAAATTGCCGCGTCAGCTCACGACAAAGCCACCGGTTCCGGCCCCCGCACCCTATTGACCTCATGCAACGCCGCGCACCGCAATTACTCCCCGGCCCGCGAGGAACCCGCTTCACCGCCAACGACATGGCCGAAGACCGCCATTGACGGAGCGCCGACGACGTGCTTAGGTCCGGGCTTCAGGTCGAAAGGATGCGCGATGCGACGGCAGGACACCTCCGGACGAGCCCATGACCTCGTCCTCTACGGCGCCACCGGGTTCGCCGGGGTACTCACCGCCGAATATCTGGCCCGGCACGCCCCCAAGGACTGCCGCTGGGCACTGGCCGGCCGCAACCCCGCCAAGCTGGAGCGGCTGCGCGACCGGCTGGCGGCCATCGACCCGGCCTGCGCCGACCTCCCGCTGCTCCGCGCTGACAGCGACGACCCCGGCTCGCTGCGCGCGCTCGCTGCCGACACGCGCGTACTCGCCACGACCGTCGGCCCGTATCTGCTCCATGGCGAGCCGCTGGTCGCCGCGTGCGCCGCGGCGGGCACGGACTACGTCGATCTGACCGGCGAGCCGGAGTTCATCGACCGGATGTATCTGCGCCACCACGCGACGGCCCGCGCGTCCGGCGCCCGCCTCGTGCACTCCTGCGGCTTCGACTCCGTCCCGCACGACCTGGGGGTGCTCTACACCGTCGGGCTGCTCCCCGAGGGCGTACCGCTGCGCATCGACGGCTTCGTCCGCAGCAATGCCACCTTCTCCGGCGGCACGCTGGCCTCCGCGCTCACCGTCATCTCGCGGCCGCTGGCGGCGGCGCAGGCCGCCCGCGCGCGCCGGAAGGTGGAAGCCCGGCCGGCCGGCCGTACGATCCGGGCGCCCTTCGGCCCGCCTCTCAGGAGCGGTGCGACGCATACCTGGGGCGTGCCGTTGCCGACCCTGGACCCGCAGGTCATCGCCCGCTCGGCCGCCGCCCTCGACCGCTACGGGCCCGACTTCCGCTATCGCCACTACGCCGGGGTGCGACATCTGCCGATCGCCGTGGGCGGGGTGCTGGGGGCGGGCGCGCTGGTCACGGTCGCCCAGGTGCCGCCCGCGCGGCGTTGGTTGGCGGGGCGCCTGGCACCGGGCGAGGGGCCGAGCCCGGAGCGGCGCGCCAAGAGCTGGTTCACGGTGCGCTTCGTGGCCACCGGCGGCGGCAAGCGGCTGATGACCGAGGTCTCCGGTGGCGATCCCGGCTACGACGAGACCGCGAAGATGCTCGCGGAGTCGGCGCTCAGCCTGGCCTTCGACGACCTGCCGGAGACGTCCGGCCAGGTGACGTCGGCGGTCGCCATGGGGGACGCGCTGACGGCCCGCCTCCAGAAGGCGGGCATCACCTTCCGGGTGGTCCGGGGCTAGTCCGCCCCTATGGCCACGGGTTTCACGCGCGCGCCAACGCCCTCCGGCACAGGGAATCGGCGGCGCGGGTGGTCTCCGGCAGGCGATATTCGGCCGCCAGATGCAGCGTGTGCGCACATGCCCGGTCGAGACCGACGCGGTGCCCCACCGATACAAAGACCGGCTTGACGCCCTTTTGGGTACGCACCGCACGTCCCACCTCTTCGCCCCCTTGTGCGCCCGCGGCCGCCTCGTCCCGGTCCAGGAGCGGCGAGGTCGCGCCGCGCTCGGGGCCGGGCGGCTCGTACCGGAAGGTGAACGGATTCTTTGCGACCCCGATGGTCGGCAGCCCGGTCAGCACCCCAAGGTGGCTGGCGAGTCCAAAACGCCGCGGGTGCGCCAGCCCGTACCCGTCGCAGACCACGAGATCCGGGGTACGGGTGAGGCGGGCGAGGGCCTCGAGCACGGTGGGAATTTCCCGGAAGGCGAGCAGCCCGGGAATGTACGGGAAGGAGACCCGCCCGACGGCGGTGGCTTCGTCGACGACGGCAAGCGTTTGGGCGTCGAGGGCAACGGCCGCCGCGGCGACCACGTCCCGGTCGTCGTCGTAGGCGACATCCACCCCAACCACCGTGCCCGCGAACCCCGGTGGCGGACCGGCTTCATCGAGTCGTACACAGGGCCGCAACCGGTCCTGTACGGCACGTGCCTGGGCTTCGTCCGTCGGCCAGTGCCGCAGTTCGTCGTCGCACGAGATCGTGGGAGTGTCCATGGTGATCGCCACGCTACCGAACCCGTGATCGGTCGTCCGACCGCCGCTGATTCGCCCGCCGCTCAGCCATCGCGAGGGGCGCGTATCAGTGCAAGGACACGTATCAGTGCAAGGACGTGTGTCAGTGCAAGGTGGAACGCGCGATGCGGAACCCTACGTCGTCGATCCGGAAGGTCGGATGGCTGCGGCGCCGCACCGAGGCCCGGCAGCTCCAGGGCTCGTCGAACCACCCACCGCCGCGTAGTACCCGATAGGTGCCGTAGACCTCGGCATCGTAGATGTCCCAGCACCACTCCCAGACGTTGCCCAGCATGTCGTGCAGACCCCAGGCATTGGGCTGCCTGCCGCCCACCTCGTGAATCCGCTCGTGCGAGTTGCCGCGGTGCCAAGCGATCTCGTCGAGCCGCCCGTACCGCGCGCCGGCCGTACCGGCACGACATGCGTGCTCCCACTCGGCCTCGGTCGGTAGCCGGTACCCGTCAGCGGATGCGTCCCACTCGATACCCTCGGCGTCGGAACGGAGGCGATACGCGGGCGCCAACCCCTCTTGTCGGGAAAGGGCGTTGCAGAACTGGACAGCGTCCCACCACGAAACACCCTCGACGGGCAAGTGGTCGCCTTGCGCGGTGCTCGGTCGCCGGCCGGTGACCTGTGCGTACCGCGCCTGGGTGATCGGGACCGCCGTGAGCCGATAGGGCGCAAGCTCGACCGGCCAGCTGCGCTGCGTCCGCCGGTCCGAGAGCGTCACCTGTCCCGGAGGGATGGCGATCATCTCGTTCGTCTCGTTTTCCACGCCCGCGTCCATGGACAGATGATCTCACCGGCCGCCCGACCGCCCGACCTCACGGAGCGATCGGCTCCAGCAGCGCCCGCCCACGAGAATCTGGGCCGAATGCGGTCCGCGGATGGCTCCGCCCGGTACTGCCGACGGGGTGACGCAACGGCGCTGTCCATGGCGTTGTCTATATTGCATCCATGTTCGTACTGGAACTGACCTACACCGCACCCATCGAGCGCGTCGACGCCGCCCTGCAGGACCACGTGGCCTGGCTGAACAAGCAATACGCCGCCGGGCATTTCATCGCCGCCGGCCGCAAGGTCCCGCGCGACGGAGGCGTGATCATCGCCACTGGCCTGGACCGCGCGGCCGTCGAGCAGCTGGTGGCCGAGGACCCGTTCTCCGTGGCCGGGGTGTGCACATACCGGATCACCGAATTCGTGGCGACCACGACCGCCCCCGCTCTGGAGGAGTACCGGGAACAGCTGCCGTCCTGAGGCGTCGCCCCGGCCCCCCTCGGTGTCTGGGTGCTCAATTTCCGGCAAGGGGCCTTGCGTACGGGGCCGTGACCACCGGTGCGCCCTTCAGGTGAAGGGCGCAGCCGCCACAGCGCTGCTAGAGCGCAGCCTCCGGAGCAGCTGGGGCCGGGGCCGGCGTGGGGGTCGGGCCCGGGGTGGGCCAGCGGCCCCCGTTCCTCCAGTAACCCTGGATTTCCTCCAGCTGGCGGCCCTTGGTCTCGGGCGCGGTGACCGAGGCGAAGACGAGGGCGCCGAGCGCGAGGAGGCCGAGGGCCGCGAACGTCCAGGCCGCCCCCGCCCAGGCCATCAGGGAGGGGAAGAACTGCGCGATCAGGAGATTCGCCACCAGGTCGGCGGTCAGCATCACCGACGCCCCCGTGGAGCGCAGCTGGGCGGGGAACGCTTCGCTCGCATAGACCCAGATCAGCGATCCGAAGCCGAAATTGAAGGCCGCGGTGAACAGCAGGATGGCGCCGAAGCCCACCCAGGTCGTGGCGCCGTGCAGGTTCCCCATGCCGAAGACGACGGTCAGTACGGCAAGCATCGTGACCATCGTGCCGATCCCGGAGAGCAGCACCACCCGGCGGCCGAGCCGGTCGATGATGAGGATGGCGAGGACGGTCGCCGCCAGTGAGGCCAGTTGCACGAAGGACGGCAGCAGGAAGTTCTGGCCGTTGCCGGTGAAGCCCATCTCTTCGAAGATCTGCGGGCTGTAGTACGTCACGGCGTTGATGCCGGTGATCTGGCAGAAGAATCCGAGGCCGACGACGAACAGCGCGGCACGGGCGTACGGCTTGCGGAGCAGCGAGCGAGCCGAGCCGCCGTTCTCCCCGGCGAGCGCGGCGCCCACGGCCGCCACCTCCGCCCGCGCATCGACATCCGGATCGGTCATCGCCATGACCTCCACGGCTCGTTCCGTACGGCCCTTGAGCACGTACCAGCGCGGTGTGTCCGGCAGCCGGAACAACGGGATCATGACGAGCGCCGCGGGGATCGCGGAGAGGCCGAGCATCCAGCGCCAGTGGCCGCCGCCGGACAGTCCCCAGTTGACGAAGTACGTGACGACGATGCCCGCGACCGTGGCGACCTGATAGGTGGCGACGGATGCGCCGCGGATGCGGGCGGGCGTCGATTCGGCGATGTAGAGCGGGGCGGCCACGATCGAGATGCCGATGGCGACGCCGAGCAGGAAGCGGACCATGTCCAGCACGACGACATTGGGCGCGATCGCGGAGAGCGCGACGAAGGCGGCGTACGAACCGGCGACGATCAGCATCGCGGCCTTGCGGCCAAGGGCATCGGCGAGCTTGCCGCCGATCAGCGCCCCGACGATGGACCCGCACACCAAAATGCTGTTGACCAGGCCCTTCTCCGCCTCGGTGAGATGGAAGTCCCTGCTCAGGAACACCAGGGCGCCGGAGATGCTGCCCGTGTCGTAGCCGTAGATGACGCCGACGACGGCGCCGGTGAGCGCGAACAGTCTGCCGGTGCGGCGCGAGGTCTTGGACGACGGCGGCTGGGGCGTCTCGGAGAGCGTGGCAATGGACATGGGGGAGTCCTTCGTCCGGCGGAGCGGCCTGCAGCATGACCGGTCAGAACCGACCATGACTGATCTTGCGAGTATTCGGCGCCTTTCACGCAGTTGTCAACAGCTGTCAGCCAGCCTCGTCTGCGCACCTTTACCCGCCCATTTACGCCACCCAAATGCCGCAATCCACACACTCGCCTTCAAATCCCGTGCCGCCCCTCTGGTGCACCCACTCCTTCGAGGGATGGATCCGTCTCGCAAAAATGCGTACAGTCGATTGCAACGAAGGCGAAACTTGCAGAATCACTCAACAAGACTTGCATGATGCGCACGACGCGCAGACAGAGCTTGCGGATCACGGGAGGGCGTCCGATGAGCGAGACCTCGTACATGGAGCAGGAGCTGAGCAGCCAGCCGGAGACCTGGCGGGAGGCGGCACGGATCGGGGCGAGTGACGGAGGGCCGCTCCCCAAGGCAGGACAGCGCGTGGCCGTCGTCGGCTGCGGCACCTCATGGTTCATGGCGCAGTCGTATGCGGCGCTGCGCGAAGGCGCGGGGCTGGGGGTGACGGACCCGTTCGCCGCATCGGAGGCGTTCCTGGGCGCCGGCCGCGGCTATGACGCGGTAGTGGCCATCACCCGCTCGGGCACCACGACGGAGGTGCTGCGTGTACTCGACGCGGTCAAGGGCCACATCCCGACGGTGACGATCATCGGCGACCCCGAGACCCCTGCGGTCGCCCTCTCCGATGAGACGGTCGCGCTGCCGTTCGCCGACGAGCGGTCGGTGGTGCAAACGCGGTTCGCGACGACGGCGCTGACGCTGCTGCGCGCACACCTGGGCGAGGACGTCTCCCGGGCAGTGGCCGACGCGCAGGAGGCGCTGGCCGCGCCGCTGGAGAAGGAGTGGGTGGACGCCGAGCAGTTCTCCTTCCTCGGTACGGGCTGGACCTTCGGGTTGGCCAACGAGGCGGCCCTCAAGATGCGGGAGGCGTCGCAGAGTTGGACGGAGTCCTATCCGGCGATGGAGTACCGCCACGGCCCGATCTCGATAGCCGCACCCGGCCGGGTGACGTGGGTGTTCGGGCGGGCCCCGGAGGGGCTGGAGGCGGATGTGGCGCGGACCGGTGCCCGGTTCGTATGCCATGCGCGCGATCCGCTGGCCGATCTGGTGCTGGTGCAGCGGGTGGCGCTGGCCCGAGCCCGTGCCCGCGGTCTGGACCCGGACAATCCGCGCAGCCTGACCCGTTCCGTGATGCTCGAGGCCCCGGCCGCGCCGTAGCCTCCTCGCCACCCTCTTGACGTCAACCTGCCCAGTCCGCAAGGGAGTCAGAATCCCATGCCCCTCGTTCCGACCTCATCCATCGTCGATGCCGCGCGTGAGGCGCGGGTCGGTGCCGCGGCCTTCAACGTCATCCATCTCGAGACCGCCGAGGCGCTCGTCACCGCCGCCGAGCGCACGGACCTCCCTCTCATCCTGCAGATCAGCGAGAACTGCATCCGCTACCACGGCAGTCTGTTGCCCATCACCCGCGCCACGCTCGCCCTGGCCGAGAGCTCCACCGCACCGATCGCGGTCCATCTCGACCACATCACCGACGCGGAACTGGTCCACCAGGGCATCGCCGCCGGCGTGGGGTCGGTCATGGTGGACGCCTCGGCCCTCCCCTACGAAGAGAACGTCACCGCCACCACCGAACTCACCAGCTGGTGCCACGACCGCAACGTCTATGTCGAGGCAGAGCTCGGCGAGGTGGGCGGCAAGGACGGCGTGCACGCACCCGGCGTCCGCACAAACCCCCACGAGGCACTGGCCTTTGTCCAGGCGACGGGCGTCGACGCACTCGCCGTCGCCGTCGGCTCCTCACACGCGATGCATGAGCGCACGGCCGTACTGGACAAGGACCTGATCGCGGAGTTGCATACGACGCTGCCCGTACCCCTGGTACTGCACGGCTCCTCCGGCGTCCCGGACGACGAGCTCCGCCGCGCCATCGCCGCCGGAATGACAAAGATCAATATCTCCACCCACCTGGTGTCCGTCTTCACCCACGCCATACGGCAGACACTCGGCGCGGCCCCGGCGCTCGTCGACTCCCGGAAGTACGTCAAGCCCGCCCGGGAAGCGGTGGCCCAGGAGGCGGCGAGGCTGCTGGATGTGCTGAGCACTCCGGCGACGGTCCCGGAGCAGTACGCCGCCCAGGAACCGGCGCGGGGGTAAACGCGGACAGCCGTCCCTGCCCCTGCCCCTGCCCCCGCGACAATGCGAGGCATGGTCATGGCACGGCATCGATATGCCTCATCGCCCGTCGTCAACGGTCTACCCCTGCTCACCGAGCCGGGCTTCTGGGCCGCGTATCTGGCAGATCTGTCCGACGGTCTGCCGGCCGAGTCCTTCGGCGTGGACGCAGCCGACGCCGGGGCTCTGTGGGACCGGCTGCAGGACGATGCGGCCTGGCCCATGTTCAGCGTCCCGCTGTCCGGCGGCCACAGCATCGTCGTGCACTACAACAACAGCGAGGAGAACAGCACCACGGACTATTTCCTCACCCACCCGAACTGGCCGCACGACGTGGTCCTGGCCAGCGACGACCAGGACCGTATCGGCCCCGGCCTGTGCTGGCCCGAACTGTCCGCACTCCTCCACTGCCCACCCGGCGCAGCCGGAGTCACCGACCCGCATGCGCGGCTGCTCCTGCTGTTGCCCGTACTGGGCGACGTGTCGATACCCGACGAGGCCATCACCGCAGTGATGACGGCGCTCAGGGCTCATGGCGGCCCCACGGCTTGTGAGCCCCTGGCCCGGCGGCTGCTGCTCGGCCATCCCCTGTGGGGCGCCGAGGGGTGGCGGTTCGATCCCGAGGAGGGCAACTGGATCTGCGACGGCCCCCATAGCCCTCGGCGGACACCTCTCGCCGAGCACCTGCCGGACGCCGAGCGCGCGGCGCTGGCGCAATGCCTCGCTCCAAGAGCCCCATGACGCAGACCCATGACGAAAACCCATACCGCAGGCCCATGCCGGCAGAGAGGGAGGACCATCACGTGCACACATCCCGGTACTGGCACCGGCACTGACGCTGGCGCTGGCGCCGACGCCCTCCCCTGCCCCACTCCTGCCTCGCCCCTCTGCTCGTGCGGTCGAGCCGCAGGCGATCACGGCGAACGCTGCCAAGGCCGCTGACCGCCCGGCCTGACCGTGGTCGATCGAAACGAAATAGGCTCACGGTATGAAGCGCCATGAACGGATGAACGCACTGCTCGAGCTGCTCGGCGACCGAGGCCGAGTGGATGTCGAGGAGGCGGCGACCGAGCTGGAGGTCTCGGCCGCCACGATGCGGCGCGACATGGACACCCTCGCCGAGCAACAGCTGCTGACCCGCACCCGGGGCGGGGCGGTGCTCAGCTCGGTGGCGTACGACCTGCCGATCCGGTACAAGCACGCGCATCGGTCCGCGGAAAAGGAGGCGGTGGCGCAGGCGGCGGCGAAGTTGGTCGAGCGCGGGGACGTGGTCGGGCTGAGCGGTGGCACCACGACCACGGCGATCGCCCGGGTGCTTGCCATCCGTCCGGATTTCGCGGAAGCGGGACCGCAGCCGCATCTGACGATCGTCACCAACTCCCTCAACATCGCCAATGAGCTGGCGGTGCGGCCGCAGATCAAGATCGTGCTCACCGGCGGGGTGGCGCACTCGCGGTCGTTCGAACTGGTCGGACCCTTCAGCGAGTTGGTACTTCAGCAGATCTCCATCGACATCGCCTTCATCGGGGCCAACGGCATGGACCCGATGATGGGGGCCACGGTGCACGACGAGGCGGAGGCCAGGGTCAACCGCCTGATGGCCGAGCGTGCGCGGCGTGCCGTCGTCGTCGCGGACTCGTCGAAGATCGGCGAGCGCTGCTTCGCCCGGGTCGGCGACGCGGACGTATTCGACACCTTCATCACGGACAACGGAGCAAAGGAGGCGACCCGCCGTGAGTTCACTGACCGGGGGCTGAGAGTGGTGACGGCGCGGCCGTCCGGCAGTGCCGAGACAGGCCCGGCCGACGCCGGCCGCTGAACGCGGGCGTCGAGCCCTCGCCCCCACCCAAGCCCCCTCCCAAGCCCTCCCCCAGGCTTTCCCTACGCGGCGAACCGCGCCCCCAGGGCCTCCAGTCCCACCGCATACACCGCATCCCCGAAAACGCCCTCGACCTCGGGCACGACCTCCGCGGCGCCTTCATAAGTCGCCGTCCAGCGCACCTCGGTGCCCCGGGCATGGGGAACGGCGGTCAGGGTCGCCTCGTAGTCGGTGATCGGGAGGAAGGGGTCGAGGACGGTGTAGCGGTATGAGCGAGTGGCGTCGTCCTTGGCGAGGAGGCGTTCGCGGGCGACGACCGTGCCGTCTAGGGTGAACACCCGTACCGCGCCTGGGGTTTCGGGGTTGGCACCGTCCTCGATGGCCGAGGGCGGGACCTGCGGGTGCCAGTCGGCGAGGCCGTCGAAGCGGCCGATGGTGTGCCAGACCGTGTCGGGGCCGGCGGGGAGCACGGTGGTGCGGATGAGGCTGTGCACAGTGTCACCTGTTCCTGGATTGTGTTGGGGCGTTGGGGCATTGGGGTGCTGGGAGGCCGGGGCGGTGTTCGGGGGCGGGTGCCGTCGTCGTTACCAGGTGCCGTCGCCGCGCAGGACGGCCTCGGCGCCGCCGTCGAGGAAGACGACCTGGCCGGTGACGTGCGTGTTCTCCGGGGAGGTCAGCCAGGCCAGCAGCGGGGCGACCTGCTCGGGGCGGGCGTGCCCGTGCAGCGGCATCGGAACGGTCGCGTCGACGACCTTGCGCATTTCGGCGTTGGCGAGCATCGGCTCGGTCATCGGGGTGACGATCGTGCCGGGGGCGACGGCATTGAGCGGGATGCCCGCGGCGGCCCAGTCCTCGGTGACGGCGACACGGCGCAGCCAGCGGGCGATGGCGTGCTTGGACGAGCCGTAGATCGCATACCCCTCACCCCGGTCGATGGCCGCCTGGGCGGCGGAAACGGTCGCGTCCTCATCGCCGGTCAGAGCCGCGTCGACGATCGCCGGGTCGTGCGGGTGGACGGAGGCGACGGAGGAAATCAGCACGGCGCGCGGGTCGGTACCGGCGGCCAGCAGCGGGCGCAGTCCTTCGAGAGTGGCGACCACACCGAAGTAGTTGACCTGGACGGTGAGCGGCGTGAAGTGGGCAAGGCCGGCACAGGCGATCACCGCGTCGAGTCGCCCGCCGGTCAACTCGCGTGCGCGGTCGACGAGTTCCGTACGGCCGGCGGCGGTGGCGAGGTCCGCGGAGATGTCGACGCCCTTGAGGTCGGCGCCGATCACGGTATGCCCGTCTTCGCGGAGGTGGGCGGCGGTGGCCTTGCCTATTCCGGATGCGGCTCCGGTGACGAGATAGGTACGGGGCATGGTCGGCTCCTTCGCAGAGGCGTTCAGGTCAATGCGGCGGCGTTCCGGTCGACGCAGAGGCGTTCCGGTCGATATCGATCAGGGGCGCTACGACAAGACCCGCCCGGCCGCTCAGCCGCGACGACCACGGGCAACCACGGGCAACCACGGGCAACCACGGGCAACCACGGACGATCGTGAACGATCACGTACGGCCACAGCGGTAGCCACGGCAGAGACCACGGCGACAGCCGCAGTGCCCATCGCAGCGACCCATCACGGCAACCACCGCAGCAACCACCGCAGTAACAACGGCAGCGGCGCGATCGCTCGCCCCAGGTGCAGCCAACATACGCTTTATTGGCACGACGTGCCAGTAAACTGTTCCATGACAGCGTTCATGACAGAGTTGAGGCCCGGACAGCCCCTGACGGCTCGGGATGGCCAGGGATGGCCAGGGATGGCCCGGACCGCACGGCGAGGATGAGGTGGATGACGGCAGCGCGCGGCAGACCAACGCTGACCGAGCGACGACGGCACGCGACCCGGCTGGAGATCGCGGAGGCGGCGGCGGCTCTCTTCAGCGACCAGGGCTACGACGCGACGACCGTCGAGGACATCGCGTCCGCGGCCGGCATCTCGCTGCGCACGTTCTACCGCTACTGCGCGGCCAAGGAGGACGCGCTCACACCCGTACTGACCTCCAGCGTCGGCCAGCTCGTCGATCAGCTGGCCACCCGCCCCGTCCAGGAACCGCTGACCAGCGCGGTGCAGGCGGCATTCGCCACGTCGACGTCGGCCCGGCGCCTCGCGGACACCGAACGGGCCCGTCGGCTGATCCGGGTCATGGGCAGCGTTCCGCCGATCCGTATGCGCTGGCTGGCTGCCGGGCGCGAGATGCAGGACCGGCTGGTGCCGGTGCTGGCGGCGCGTACGGGAACGTCGCAGGACAGCCTTGAGGTGCGACTGCTTGCCTCCGCGTTGATCGACGCGATCACCGTCGCCATGGAGCACTGGGCTCGCCAGGACGAGCCGGAGGACATCGCCGAGCTGACCCGTCGCGCGCTGGACTATCTGCGGGTCGATGAGCTGTAAATCACGGCCGGCCCGCTCCAGCACCCCTCCCCCACCGTCTGACCTGCACTTCTGACGCCGTCCGCCGTTCCGGTTCCCGGAATACGGATCCGGTCCGGTTCCGAAAGGATCGCGCTTGCGCCGCTGTGCGCCACCCAGGGCTGAATTTCTCCAGGCACGTATGGACAATGGAGAATGAACGTGCGAAAGCCGATCCGGCACAGCGGCCTTCAGCGGCCTTCGCAAGGTTGCCCAACGGGGGAGAGATACGTGCGGAAGATCATCGCCATAGCCCTGGCAGCGGTGGCATGCAGCGCCACACTGACACTGTCCACGGCCTCTGACGCGGCGGCGGCCGAGCGCTCGCCGCAGTGCGTCAAAGTGCGGAAGTTCTTCGACAAGGACCACCAGCACTACGTACGGCTGACGAACCTGTGCGGCCAGCGCACCTCGTGCTTCACCATCGTCATCCCGCATGCGAAGGACCCACGCGGCCGCCTCCGCAAGGGAGCGACCAAGGACGTCCACTACGGGCCGATATGGGGACCGCGGGCGCTGTACGTCAAGAACACGCACTGCTGAGCGGGCCACACCGCCGTCCCTCGCCGCCGTCCTGGGCCGAGATCAACGCCCGGGGCGGCGGCGCGGTGCATTCCGACGGTTCGGCGCGATGATTCGGTCCGATAGTTCGGTCCGATAGTTCGGCGCCATCAGCGGCTCCTGGCTTCCCGACGGCAGGGACGGGCCGCGGCAGTAGACGTAGCGGTAGCGGTAGCGCGGCCTCGGCGGGCTTGCGGCACGATCCGGCCGCTCACCTCCGTACCGCAACACCGTCCAGCACCATCGAGAGGTACTGGCGGGCGATCTCCTCCGGGCTGTGCTGTCCGCCCGGCCGATACCAGCTCGCGGCCACCCAGACGGTGTCGCGGACGAAGCGGTAGGTGAGCCGGATGTCGAGATCGGCGCGGAAGACCCCGTCGGCCACACCGCGTTCCAGCGTGCCCAGCCAGGCCTTTTCGAACTTCAGCTGGGAGTCGGCGAGATAGCCGAACCGGGGCTGGGCGGCGAGCTGCCGGGACTCCTTCTGGTAGATGGCGACCGCGGCGCGGTGCCGGTCGATCTCCCGGAAGGATTCGGTGACCAGCGCCTCGATGGTTTCCCGTGGTCCGAGGCCGGCGGCGAGTACGGCGTCATAGCCGTCCCAGAGCTCGTTGAGGAAGGTCGAGAGGATCTCGTCCACCATCGATTCCTTGGAATCGAAGTGGTAGTAGAGGCTGCCCGCGAGCATTCCGGCCTCGTCCGCGATGCGGCGGACGGTGGTGGCGTTGTACCCCTGCGCGGCGAACACCTCTGCCGCGATGGCCAGCAGTTCGCGGCGGCGCTCCGGGGACGCGTTGGCGGCCGTCGTCTTCTTCGCGGCCGTCGTCTTCTTCGCGGTCGTCGTCTTCTTCTTGGCGGTTGGCACCTGGCCATTGTCGCTGCCGCGCTGGGTGCCAGAGGCGCAGCCGAGGGCACAGCCGAGGGCACAGCCAATATCTTTCACTAGTAAAACACCTGCTAATGTTTTAGCCATGGGGAAGCACGCCAAGCCCGCCGAGAAGAGACTGACCACCGCACCCGATGGCGGGGTGCGGGCCCGTCCGCTGCCCGTCAGGAGCACCGTGCGGCTGCGCCGCCCCGTCGACATCTGGCACAAGCCGGCGCTCAGCGCGGTTGTGGCCATGGCGATCCCCGATCTCACACTGTTCGCCCTCGGCCGGCTGGATCTGATCCTCTACACCTCGGCCGGGGCGCTCTGTGCCCTGTACGCACACGGCCTGCCGTACGCCGCCCGTGCCCGCACGCTGCTGTGGGTGGTGCTCGGCATGGTCGCGAGTCTTGGCATCGCGCTGACCGCCGCATCGCTGACCGCCTCGACCGTGGTCCTCGTCGTGCTCGCGTCGCTGCTCGCCGCCGCGCACAAGATGGCGTGCGATGCGACACGCGTCGGACCGCCGGGGAACCTCATCCTGACCTTCGTCGCCGCCTCGGCCTTCTTCGTGCCGCAGCGCCTTGGCCAGGTCCCCCTGCACCTGGCGCTCGCGCTTGGCACGGGCGCGCTCGCCTGGCTGGTGTGCATGGCGCCGACGCTGGTACGGCCGTGGGGGCCGGAGCGGATCGCGACCGCCCGCGCTCTGGAGGCCGCGGCCGGACTGCTGCGTACGGGGACGGACGGCGGAAGCGCGGGAGGGGCCGAGGTGACGCACGCGCGGCATACGACCGCGGCCGCCGTGAACACCGCCTGGCACACCCTCTTCCTCGTCCCGGCGCGCACCCCGGACCGGACCGCGGCACGCGGGGACCTCGAGCGGCTCCTCGTACGGGCCGAGTCGGCGCTCGGCGGCAGGTACGGGGAAGGGGACGGGGAAAGGGAAGGGGACGGGGACGGGGACGGGGAAGGAGACCCGAAGGCGGAGGCGGAGGCGGAAGCGGAAGCGGAAGCGGAAGCCGCATGCCTCGGGGGCTGGGCGCGCGGGCTCCGGCGCGGACGTCCGCTTCCCGAGGTCCCGCTCACGGCGCCGCAGGCCGAGGAGCCGGCCGGATTCGCGGCGGAGAGGGAGGCGGCGGGGGCGGAGGCGGCAGGGGTGACGACGGCGGGGGTGGCGGCTGATACCCGGGGCCCGTTCATGGGCCCCGGTGGCGCGGCCCTGCGGCATCCGGTGCCCGGCCGCCCGCGCGGGATGCGCGCGGTGCTGGGCCGGCTGGCGCCGGGATCACCGTTGCTGCCGATAGGCGCGCGGGTCACGGCGGGGTGTGTGCTGGCCGGTTGGGCCTCGATGGCGGTCGGCGTCGGGCATCCGTACTGGGCCGTGGTGACCGCGGCCTCGATCTACCAGGCGAACACCACACTTTCCTGGCAGCGCGCGCTCCAGCGCACGGTCGGCAATCTGCTCGGACTGCTGCTGTTCTCCGCGCTGCTGCCGCTGATCCACACCGGGCATGTGGCGATGATCGCGCTGGCGCTGGCCTTCCAGTTCGGCGCCGAGGCCTGCATCACCAGGAATTACTGGCTGGGCTCGGTGTGCGTCACGCCGATGGCGCTGCTGCTGACCGAGTTCGGCAGTCACCTGCCCGCGAAGACGCTGATCGGCGACCGCTGGACCGACACCGTGGTGGGCGCGGCGGTGGGCCTGGCCTGCTGCGTACTGGTCACCAATCGACGCGCCGCCGACCGTATCGAGGTGGCTCTGGAGCGGGTGGCGGTCGCGGAGGCCGCGGCATGCACGCTGCTCGCGGCGGCGCCCGTGCCCGGGACGGATGATGCGCGGGAGACCGGCTGGGCCCGCGACCGGCTCGTCGGCTGCCTGGTGGAGCTGCGGGAGGCGGTGGATGTCGCGGCGGGCGAGTGGTGGCAGCGGGCGCTCCCGGAGGAGCGGATCGCCACTGCCGAGCAGCAGGGCCACCGCACCCTGTCCGGTCTCGTACGCCGCCTGCCGGCGCCCGCGCCGGCCGCCTGACCTGCGGTAGATCCGTGCCGGCCGCGTCCACGGCGCACAAAAGCCCCCCGGGGCCACCCGGCCGACACCACGCGGCGGCCACCGCACGTCAGAGCCCGGACGGCAGGCACAATTGAACGGTACGGCAGGGGCCGAGAGGAGAGTGCGGGTGGCCGAGGACATCGTCGCGGGGGTGCTGCGCCAGTGGCAGCAGGTGCACCCCGGGCTGGACACCGGCCCGATGGCGGTGATCGGGCGGCTCAACCGGTGTTCCGCGCTGTTGCAGCAGGCGGCCGACGCACCGCTGCGCCGGGCCGGGCTCACCCGCCCCGAGTTCGACATCCTCGGCACGCTGCGCCGGATGGATCGCGAGCTGACCCCGGGGCGGATCGCCCGCGAGACGTTCGCCTCCGGGGCCGCGGTCACCAAACGCGTACGGCAGCTGGAGGATCGCGGGCTGATCGCCCGGCGTCCCGACGACCGGGACCGCCGCGTCACCCACCTCTCCCTCACCGACGAGGGGCGCGAAACCATCGACCGGTTGCTGCCCGAACAGCTGCGGTACGAGGCGGCGTTGCTGGACGGCATCGGCGACGAGCGGCAGGAGGAACTCTCCGCGGCGCTGGGTGAGTTGCTGGTGGTGCTCGAGGGGCGGCTGGGCAGCCTGCTGGACTGAGCGGTTCGAGCTTTCCTGGCCGGGCCGGTCAGTCGGAACCGGACCCGTCGAGCGGCTCCGTCGGGAACGGTTCGTCGCTCCAGCGGAACCACGCCGCATCGTCCTCGATATGCAGTAGGAACTCGGCCACCGGCCCGGCCGGAGCCACCAGCCGTACGCCCTCGGAGGCCCGGCTGTAGGCGTCTTCCCAGGCCGTCACGTCGTCGTCGATCGTGTCGATGAGCTCCAGCTCACGGGCGAAATGCGGCCGTAGTTCCGGGTAGCCGGGGCCGGGTTCGAACCGCCCGTTCAGCCAGGGGAAGTCGGCCTGGGTGATCGTGATCTCCCCCACCACTTCCGTCCCCCGCTCCACCCGCCACACTTCGCCGATGAACGGCATTGCCGCCTCCCCTTGGTCCCTCCGGTGACACGCGCGGCGCGCCCCTTTTGCGGCGTGGGGTGCGCAGGACGCGTGACGGTCGGACGACAGGATTGCAGACCGGGCGATTGCGGGCGGGCGCTTTGTGTGGGGAGGACAGGTTGTGGTTCTTGAGTGGCGGCTGGTGAGACGTCGCCGAGGGCCGCGTTCTCGCCCGATGGTTTCGGATGGCTTATGGTGCGGCGCGGTCACCAACCCGGGGGTACTTCATGCGGCTCGCAGCCGTCGTCATCCTGCTCGGCGCGCTTCTCGGTTCCACGGTCGGCGCTGCCCATGCGGCGCCCGGGTCATCACGCTCGGGCTCCGGTACGCACACCGGATCGTCGTCGTCCGGCAGCCGCGGCAGCCGGTTCGGCGGTAGTGGCAGCGGTAGCGAGGGAGGTCTCGGGACGACCAAGCGGCGTGGCAGTTCGTCCGGCGGTTACGGCTCCCCCTCCAGGTACGGGAGTGACGACGACAGCCGTTCCTCCGGTGGCGGCTTCCTCTCCGGGGGCCCGTGGTGGCTGAAGCTGCTGAAGGGGCTCGGCGTCATTGTCGGCGGTATCGGCGGCGTCGGCGGGCTGACCTGGCTCGGCGTCAGGCTGAGGAATGCGGGCAAGCGGCGCGCCGGTCTGAAGCGTGCGCAGCGTCAGCACGCCGAGCGGGCGCGGGGCCGGTAGCGCACGAGCGGCGGCGGTCGGCCGGCACGTACGGGTTCGGATCTGGTTCGAATCGAATCGGATTGGATTGGATCAGATCGGATTGGATCCGTTCGGCGCGGAGAGGTGCCGGCCAGTAGCCGGGGAGGGGCCCCGGTCACGGCTCCAGGCGTGCGACGCGGCCCTGTTCGCCCGCCGCCCAGCAGGCCAGGTCAGGGGCGCAGTCGACGGTGTCGTAGGAGCCGTTGTCGAAGGTGCGCCAGGTGTGGCCGCCGTCGGTCGTCATATCGCTGCCGGACGGGCCGACCGCCAGGGCGATATGCCGGGAGTACGGGAGCCAGGCGGCACCCGAGCGGTAGGCCTGCGGGGGCGTAGCGGCCGGGCTCCAGGTGGCGCCGGCGTCGGCGCTGACCGCGGCGGCGCGGGGAGAGGGCTGGTCGGGGCGGTAGTCGCCGCCGACCGCGAGGCCGTGCGTACGGTCGTGGAAGGCGAGGGCGAAGACGCCGCGGGCCGGGTCGCCCGCCGGGACGGTCGTGTCGGTGACGGTCCAGGTGTGGCCGCGGTCGGTGGTGTGCAGGACGCGGGCACGGGCCGCGCCGCCGGTGGCGATCCAGGCGTCGTGGCCGCCGGAGGAGACCAGGCACTGACCGCCGGCGGCGAATGCGGCCTCGCCCTCCTGGGCCGGGGGCATTCCGAGCGGCGGCAGTATGCGCCAGCTGCGGCCGCCGTCGGCGGTGGAAAGGATGCGGTATCTGCCGTCGACGGGGTCGCTGAGCGCGAGGCCGTGACGACGGTCGAAGAAGGTGAGGCAGTCGTAGAAGGCGCGGGTATCGGTGTTGCGGAAGGTCTCGGTCCAGGTGGCGCCGGCGTCGTCGGTGCGCAGGACGCGTGAGGCCTCGCCCTCGCCGATGGCAAGGACGACCGCGCGGCGGGCGTCGAGTACCTCGATGTCGCGGAACTCCAGCGTCGCGGCACCGGGTGGCGAGACGTCGCTCCAGTGCTTGCCGCCGTCGTGGGTGCGCAGCACGGCACCGTTGGTGCCCGCGACCCAGGCGGTCGTACGGCTGACGGCCGCCAGACCACGGAAGCGGGAGGTGGGGTGGGCGCCGGAGCCGGTGTCCTTGAGGTCCCAGTGCCAGTGCGGTGCCGGCCGGCTGTTGTGGGGCGACGATGCGGCCACGGGACTCGCGGTCATCGCGGCGAGCACCGCCGCGCCGGCCGTCAACGCCGTCACCGCCCGCACCGCTGCCGCGACCCGCGCCGCCACCCCACGAGACGCCGATCCGTCGCGTCTCCCGAGCCTCAAGTGCCCTGTACGTCGCATCCGCCCCACCCCGCTCCACCCGCCCCGCTCATCTGGCCCAGGGATCTCAGGCGCCTCCGGGCCCCCAGGGCCCCAACGCCCCTCAGCGCCCCCGGCTCTCCCGGCCCTCGTCGCGCTGGAAGCTAGTCCAGCGATACGGCCCCGTCCAGACCGCCGGGTGCCGCCCATGGGTGGTTCGACGGCCGCAACTCACCCGGAGCCGCAGTGAATCGAGCCTGCGACATCGGCAGCCGATAGGTTCGGACCTTCGCGGCAATGCTTGCATTTCGCATGTGTAAAGGGGGCATATCCTCGCATTCGAAGAGCCGTGACGCAGGTCACGCAGGAAATCGATGCACGGTCGCGATGACCTACGCGTCCTAGTCGTTGTACCGACAAGGATCTGCACCGAAAGTAAGGGAGCCGGCGATGTCCACCGTCATCGAGCAAGCCGTTCAGGCCCGTCTCATCGCGAGCGCACCGCAGTCGCGGGTGATTCCGGCAACCCTTCGCTATGACCGAGCCGATCCCTTCGCGGTGCGCCTGGCATTTCCGCCCGGCGCTTCGCTGGACGGCGCCGAGGTGGCGTGGACGTTCGGGCGCGATCTGCTGGAGGAGGGGTTGCAGCGGGCGGCCGGGGCGGGTGATGTGCAGATCTGGCCGTGCGGCACGGACGGTGTGGTGGTGGAGTTCCATACGGCCGGCGGGATGGCGTTGGTGCAGTTCGAGGCGCGGGACCTGCGGCTCTTCCTGACCCGGTCGTACGGGGTCGTCGAGAAGGGCGGCGAGACGCGGCATCTGGACGTCGACGCCGACCTGGCTGCCCTGTTGCGCGAGGCGTAGGACCGGAAGGTCCCACACCTGGCACCCACACAGGACAGCCGGCGCGGGACGACTGACGCGGGACGACTGGCGCAGGACCGCTAGCGCAGGACGACGCGTGACCCGTACCGCGTCAGGACCTCGGTCACCAGGGCGCAGAAGTCGTACGGTTCGCCGTCGGGGCCCAGGAGTTGGCCCAGGTGGCGGCGGGCTACATCGTGGTGGTGCCAGATGACCGTGAAGGGGGCGGTGGCGCCGAAGTGGCCGCACAAACAGTCGACCAGTGCGCCCACACCGCGGCCGAAGTAGCCGCCCGGTCCGTTGACCGCCTCGCCGATCGCCAGGAAGGACGATGTCGAGCAGGCAGGGCCCATGGGCGGACGGGCGGGCCGATTCCGCCTCCACCGCCACGCCCCAGCAGCTGACTTCCTCCCTTCCCTGCCGGTCCAGGATCCTCAACCAGGCGCTGCCGAGCCGTCGTCGGCGAGGGCTCTCCGCCGTGAGGGCCGCGGTGAGGGCGGGGCCCGGCGCGCAGCCGAGCAGGGTCAGGGGGGCGGGTTCCGGTTCGTCGGCCGGGACGAGCTCGGAGAAGTCGAGGCAATTGCCCAGCTGGGTACGGCCGTTGTGGATCCGCGCGCCGGCGGCGAGGTAGGGGTCGCCGGGTGTGAGGTAGTCGTCCGCGATCGCCTCGAGGAAGACATCGCGGCGTGCCGGGTCGTAGTGGTGCGGACGGTGGCCGGTGATGCGGGCGTTGCGCAGGGGCCAGGCGTCGAGGCGTTCCGAGCCGGGCGGGCAGGCGTCGCCGGGCCGGGGCGCTATCCACAGGTCGCCGAGGCGGGCGGCGACCGCTCCGGCGTCGAGGGCGTGCAGGGCGGTCCGCAGCGGCCCCTGGGGTGTGCAGCCGAGCAGTTGGTAGGGCGCGGGGCGCGGGTCGGCGAAGAGTCCGGTGAGGCCGGCGCAGACGCCCAGCACCTCGTCGTCCTCGTCGGCCACGAGGGCGTAGCCGGGTGGGCGGGACTGCCGGATGCCGGGCGGCCAGGTGTGGGCCGGGCGGTCAGTGGGCGGCACGCGCCCCCTCGCCGTCAAAGAGGTTGGCCAGTTGCCGATCCATCAGCCGCATCGCCTGCTCTGCGCTGTGGACCTCCAGCAGGACATAGCTGGATAGCCCGTCGGCCAGGCTGATCAGCAGCATCGCCTCGTCCTCGGTGGCCCGGTCGGGCGGGAGTTCGCCGCGCTCGGCGGCCCGGCGCAGCTGGTCGGCGAAGAAGGCGCGGAGCTTGGGGATGCCGTCCTTGGCCTCGGCGCGCAGGACCTCGTCGTGTACGGCGCGGTTGAAGTACGCCGCGCCGACCAGCGTGCCGATACGGCTCTTCTCGTCGAGCGGCAGCATTCCCGACAGGCAGGTCCGCAGCACCTCGCGGGGCGACGGTTCCTCGGTGAGCGCGGCGATGCGTTCGCGGATGCGGCGGTCGGCCAGCCGGTTGATGTGCTGGAGGGCGAAGGCGAGCATCTCGTCCTTGGTGCGGAAGTAGTGCTGCAGCCGGCCGAGCGAGATGCCGGCCTCGGCGGCGACCTCGCGCAGGCTGGCGCCGTCCAGGCCCCGGGTGCTCGCGATCCGCCAGAGCGCCTCGGCGATCTCCTCGCGCCTGGCTCCGTGGTCCACCTTCTTGGGCACGGACGGCCTCCCTCTCCTACGTCGTCAGGGGCGCCTCGTACGCCGTCAGGGGTGGCCGAGCACGCCCGCACGCTTTTACAAGTCGCTTGTACCGTTATAACGTACCGCTATTCAATACACTTGACTTGGAACCGGTGACCCGTATGCCCGAGCACGCCGCCCCGCTCCTCCGCCCACCCCGCCATCGCGTCGACCCCCGGGCCCGCCGCTGGTGGACCGTGCAGGCACTGCTCACGCTCAGCGGCCCGATGCTGCTCACCGCGCTGGTCATGGCGGCGCTCAGCCTGCTGTTCTTCCCGGGCGCGCTGCCGTGGCTCGGCCCGTTGCTGCTGGTCGTGCTCGTCCTGCCCGCGGTCGGCTACCTCGCGGTCATGCCGCGCCTGCGGTACGCGGTGCATGCGTGGGAGCTGGGCGAGCGCGCGGTGTATGCGGCGGGCGGCTGGTTCTGGCAGAAGCGGCGGATCGCGCCGCTGTCGCGGGTGCAGACCGTGGACACCGTGCGCGGCCCCATACAGCGGCGGTACGGACTGGCGACGGTGACCGTCACCACCGCCTCCACCGCGGGCGACATCAAGATCGCGGGACTGTCGGACGCACACGCCGAGGAGCTGTCGCGCCGGATCGGCGAGGCGGCGCAGGATGTGCCGGGGGATGCCGCATGAACGGCCGCGACACCTTCCCCTGGCGCCGCCTCGATCCCCGTACGCTGCTGGTGCACTGCGGCTGGATGGCGGCGCCGCTCGGATCGCTGGCACTGACGGCGCTGGCCACCGGGGGCCGGATCACCACCGAGGCGTGGATCACCCTCATCGCCATCGCCGCCTCCTTCGCCGCCGTCACCCTGACCGGCCTGATCCGCTGGGCCCGTACGGACTTCCGCGTCACCGACGACAGCTTCGAGGTGCGCAGCGGGCTGCTGACCCGTCGGCTGCGCAGTGTTCCGCTGCACCGCATCCGTACCGTCGACCTGACGGCGACCCCGCTGCACCGGCTGCTGGGTGTCACCGTGCTGCGGGCGGGGGCGGGAGGCTCCGGGGACAGCGGGAGCGAGCTGTCGCTGGAGGCGCTGAAGGTCTCCGACGCGGACCGGCTGCGCGCCGAGCTGGTCGCCCGCGCCAATGCGGGGGCGGCTGCCGAGGACCCGGTGCTCGCCCGCATCAGGTGGCGCTGGCTGCGCTATGCCCCGCTGACCTTCTGGGTCGTCGGCGGTGTGTTCGTGGCGGCCGGATCCGTCTACCGGGCGCTCCACGGGATCGGCATCGAGGCCTGGAAAATCGGCTTCGTCCAGCGGGCGTTCCACGAATTCGGCGCCGGGATGCTGTGGCTGACGATCCCCGCCGCGCTGCTGGCCGTCCTGACGCTCGGCTCGGCCGGTGCGGTGGTCCTCTATGTCGAGAACTGGTGGAGCTACTGCCTGGAGTGGACCGACGCGCGCACACTGCGGGTGCGCCGCGGGCTGTTCACGACGCGCTCCGTCACCATCGAACGGGCCCGGCTGCGGGGCGTGCTGGTACGGGAACCGCTGCTGCTGCGGGCCGGCGGCGGCGCGCTGGTCCGTGCGGTGGCGGGCGGCCTGGGCAACCGCGAGGAAAACCGCCGCCGCAGCGGACTCATGCCGCCGGCGCCACGCCGGGAGGCGCTTCGGGTGGCGGGCGGCGCCCTGCGAGCATCCCAATCCCCGTTCTGTGCAACGGAGTTGACCGCACACCCGCGGGCCGCCCTACGCCGGCGGCGGATGCGCGGTCTGCTCTTCGCGGTGCTTCCCGGCACGGCCGTCCTCGCCGGTCTCGGGGCCGCGTTCACGCCCGTACTGCTGCACTGCGCCTGGATCTACGCCGCCGTCGCCACTCTTGCCGTGCTGTGGCTGGCCCGGGACGCGTACCGCAGTCTCGGCCACGGCATCCGCGGCCGGTATCTGGTGATCCGCTCAGGCACCTTCAGCCGCGACACCCTCGCCCTGCAGCGCGAGGGGATCGCCGCCTGGACGCTGACGACGTCACCGTTCACCCGGCGGGCCGGGCTGGTCACGCTGACCGCGGCGGTCGCGGCGGGCGAGGACGGCTATCGCCTCCCCGACCTCGCCGCCGCCGACGCGCCGGCCCTCGCCTCGGCGGCGGCCCCGGGAATCCTGGAGGAGTTCCTGGTACATCCCGGGGAGACGCCCCCCGAGGAGAGGGCGCAGCCGCTCAGATCTCAATGATGAGCTTGCCGCGCACATGGCCCGCCTCGCTCAGCTCCTGCGCCTTGGCGGCGTCGGCGAGCGCGAAGGTCTCGGCGACCGGTACGGTCAGCCTCCCCTCGACGGCCAGGCGGGCGTGCTCGGCCAGCCCCGCGCGGACCGTCTCCGGCGGCGTGCCGCCCGCGGAGAAGGGCACGCCGTGCTCGGCGGCATTCATGTCGGCGATGGTGACGATGCGGTCAGTCGTCCCGCCCCGCAAGGCGATCGATGCCGGCAGCGTGTCATGGCCGGCCGCGTCGAAGACCGCGTCGATGCCCTGCGGGGCGGCCGCCCGGACCCGGTCCTCGAGTCCTTGTCCGTACGCCACCGGGACCGCGCCCAGCGTGCGCAGGAAGTCGTGATTGGCCGGGGAAGCGGTGCCGATCACGGTCGCGCCCAGGGCGACCGCCAGCTGGACGGCCACCTGGCCGACCGCGCCCGCCGCGCCGTGCAGCAGCAGCGTCTCGCCGTCCTTGAGGCCGAGCAGGTCGAGGACGCGCTGGGCGGTCTCACCGGCGACGGGCAGCGTCACGGCGGCCGCGAAGGAGAGCGCGGCGGGCTTGCGGGCGATATCGCCCGCGATGGCGTACTCCGCGTACGCGCCCGTCCGGGTCCAGCCGAAGACCTCGTCGCCGACGGCCACCTCGGTGACGCCGTCGCCGAGCGCGTCCACGATCCCGGCGAACTCCAGGCCCGGCACGGCAGGGAACGTCGTCGGGTAGAACTGCTCCACCCATCCGTAACGCCGCTTGTAATCCAGGGGATTGACGCCGACCGTCACCACCTTCACCCGCACCTCGCCCGGCGCGGGCTCCGGCTTGTCGGTGTCCCCGTAGGTGAGCACCTCGGCGCCGCCGAATTCGTTGTAGATGATCGCTCGCATGGAGGTCTCCCCGTTCGATGCCTTCACAGCAATGGGTGGTGGGTTGATGACTTCAGCCTGGTCCGTGCGACGGGGCACCGGGCCAGCCATCAGGACAGTCCCACCTGGCCAAAGGGCCAGCGCCCGCCCTGACGCCGCTGGTTAGGCTGAGCGCTATGGAGTTGACCGGTTCCGTGCCCGCCCTGACCGCCGCCTACGAGGTGATCCGCCGGCCCCTGGGCGAGATCCTGCCCCGGCTCTCCTCGGTCCTGGCCGAACTGGTCCCGCACCGGGCGGCGGCCGAACTGTCCACGCACTGCGCGCACTCACCGTTCAAGACGCACGGCGATCCGGCGATCATCGACCGGCTCTCCACCGCCGACCTGGCGCCGCTGCTCGCCACGGGCACGCCGGGACATCCGTGGCAGGGCGCCGTCACCCTCGCCGGGGCCGAGCGGCCGGTGCTCGCCGTCACGAGCCATGCGACGCCGCGTGGCGCGGTCCTGCTGCTCGTACGGGACGCGGACGCCGCCCCCGTCGACGCGCCGGGCCTCGCTGTCGTACAGGCGCTGTGGGACGTGGTGACCAGCCACTTCGACCGGCTGGCGACGGAGGCCATGCCGGGTGCGCTGGCCCGCTCGCGGGCCGCCGCCGGGTCCCGGGCCCGGGTGATCGCCGAGCTGGGCGAGGTGTACTCGGCCGCGCTCACCGGACTGCTGGGGGTGCTGCGCAGCCGGAAGCTGGACGATGCGGCGGCCCGCGCCACCGCCACGGATCTGGCCGTCTCGGCCCTGGTGGAGCTGCGTGCGGACGCGGAGCGGGACCAGATGATCGCCGAGGAGCCGGCCGGGCAGGCGTTCGCCCGGCTCGCCGACTCGCTGCGGCCACTGGTGCGCTACAGCCCCGTACGGCTGGAGCTGGGCGCGCCGGACTCCCCGCGCACGCTGCCCGCCGACGTGGCGCACACGGCGCGGGCGACCGTCCGGGCCGTGCTGATGAAGGTCCTGGAGCAGGAGGCGGTGAACCGCGTGCACGTCGGCTGGCAGATCGTCGACGGCGAACTGCGTGCGACGGTACGCGACGACGGGCCCGGCACCCTCACCCCGTGCGACCTGTCCCCCGGCCTGCTGAGGGAACGGCTCGATGTCCTGAACGGCCGGCTGGACGTCGACGCGGTGCCCGGGTGGGGGTCCACGGTGTCGGCGACGATCCCGCTGTCCGCTTCCCAGGATCCGGCACCCGACCCGCTCACGCCCCTGGGCGAGCGGGAGTTGCAGGTCCTGGCCCGGCTCGCGCTCGGGCACCGCAACCGCATGATCGCGGAGGAACTGCACATCAGCCAGTCAACGGTGAAGTTCCATGTCGCGAACATCCTGACCAAGCTGGGTGTGGAGTCGCGGGGCGCGGCGGCGGCGTTGTTCCACACGGTCGCGTAGGGGGTTCTCGGCAAGGCTCCGCGGCGGGGACCCGGCCGGCCCCGTCGTGCCGCCGCCGTCTCCTCCCCCACCCCCCTCCCACACATATGACGCAGATCACACAGATCGCCCCTCGGTCCTGTGCACGGCAACCGCCAACCCACCGTCCTATTGAACGAGCCGTGAACGAACTGAACGAGCCGTGTCCGGGACCCGTGTCCACGGCCGACAGCCGTGAGGGAGCAGCCGCGATGCCCAGCGTCATCGACCAAGCCGTCCAGGTCCGTCTCCTCGCGACCGCCCCCGGCCCGCATACGGTTCCCGCCGTGCTGCACTACCAGCCCGCCGACCCGCTCGCCGTACGGATGTCGTTCCCGCCGGAGATCTCGCTGGACGGCGCCGCGGTGGACTGGGCGTTCGCCCGTGAGCTGCTGGACGAGGGGCTGCGCGGGCCCGCCGGGCGGGGGGACGTGCGGGTGCGGCCGGCAGGCCCGGACCGCACGGTGCTGGAGTTCCACGCCGACGAGGGCATCGCCATGGTGCAGATGCGGACGGCGGACGTCCGGCTGTTCCTGGCGCGCTCCTACGAGGCGGTGCCCGCCGGTCACGAGCAGGCGCAGCTCGCCGTCGAGAGCGGCCTCAGGGAGCTGTTCGGGGCGGCCTGAGCCGCCCCGAACGGGCCCGACCTGATCCAAACGACAGGCCCTAACGCTGCGGGAACCCGAACCCGTAGCCCTGCTGGGCCATCCACGGCAGCAGCGCGTCCAGCGACTCCACGGTCCTGGCGCGATTGCCGCCGCCGTCGTGGAAGAGCACCGTCGGCCCGTTGGAGAGCTCCCCGCGCACCGTCGACTCGATCATCGCGACGCTGCCGCCCTCGAAGTCCTTGCTGTCGACGTTCCAGCCCAGCGGGCGCATGCCGTGATCGGCGGCGAGCTGCCGGCTGTAGGGGGTGAAGGCGCCGCCGGGGGCGCGGTAGTACTCCACCTTGGCGCCGCCCGCCGCCTTCTCGATCATCTTCTGGGCGTCGAGGATCTCCTGCGACTGGTAGCTCTGCGGGCGGTGGTCCATGCCGGTGTTGTGGCTGACGGTGTGGTCGCAGAGCTTGTGGCCGGCGGCCACCACCTGTCGGACGATGTCGGGGTGGGCGGCGGCCTGCGGGCCGATCATGCAGAAGGTGGCCTTGACGCCGTGCTTCTTGAGGACCTCCAGCACCTTCGGGGTCCAGACCGGGTCCGGGCCGTCATCGATGGTGATGTTGAGGCTGCGGCCGGGACGGTCCGAGGCATGCACGATCGACGACTTCACGGGAGACCGGGGCGCCTGCCCGGCGTGCTTGCCCGCCGAGTCGACGGGATCGGCGCTGGCCTTTACGGTGGCACCGGGCTGGGCGAATGCGAGGATCCCCGCGACGGACAGGGACAGGGCCGCCGCCGCGACCACGCCTATGATCCCGCCCTCAAAACCGAAGCGCCGTGCCATGTGAATCCCGTCCCTCACCCAATGCTCGTGTGCTGCCGACCGGCGGCGGTGCCGTCGCACGCCGCCTTGCACCACGACAGATGCACGAGATCCCGGGCAGGCTGCTCCTGTTACGGATCCATCATGAAACTTATTGATACTGGACCCATGCCACGTGTACTTCTGATCGAGGACGACGCCGCCGTACGGGACGGAGTGACCCTCGCACTACGGCGGCGCGGCCACGAGGTGGCGGCCGCGGCCAGCGGCGAAGAAGGGCTCACCGCGCTGCCGGGCTTCCGGCCGGACATCGTCCTGCTGGATCTGATGCTGCCCGGCAAGGACGGCTTCGAGGTCTGCCGGCTGATCCGCGCCGAGCGGCAGCTGCCGATCATCATGCTCACCGCCCGCGGCGACGACCTGGATGTGGTGCTCGGGCTGGAGGCCGGGGCGGACGACTACATCGTCAAGCCCGCCCGGGGCGAGGTCCTGGAGGCGCGGATCCGTGCGGTGCTGCGCCGTACCGCGCTGCCCGCCAACGGCGAGGCGGCCGGTCCGGAGCCGGGGCCCGCGCCCGTCGAGTCCTACGGGGAACTGGCCATCGACCGGGCCGGGCTGGTCGTCGGCAAGGGCGGCCAGGACCTGGCGCTGGCCCCCTCGGAGATGAAGCTGCTGCTGTTCCTCTCCGCCACCCCGGGTCAGGTCTTCAGCCGCCAGCAGCTGCTGGAGCATGTCTGGGAGCACAGCTACCACGGCGATGCCCGGCTGGTCGACGCGTGCGTGATGCGGCTGCGGACGAAGATAGAGGACACCCCGCGCAGCCCCCGCTACGTCCAGACCGTGCGCGGGTTCGGCTACCGCTTCGGGCCGCTGTGAGCCGGCTGGGCCGTCTGGTGCCCACCCGTCTTGTCCCCACCCGGCTGCGCGGGCTGCGCGCCCGTCTCGTCGTCGCGTTCGTGCTGGTGGCCACCATCAGCGCGCTGACCACCGCGGGCCTGACCTACCGCGAGGCCCGTAACGCCATCCTCCAGCGCTCCCAGGACATCGCCGTCAACGACCTGCGCGCGCAGATCAATTCGCTGGCGCCGGAGCTGACGGTGCCGCCGTCCCAGTCGGATCTGGACTTCTTCCGCGTCCAGCTGGAGCGTTCGGGCACCTCCCGGGACTGGGACATCTCGGTGCACTACAGCGGCGTCCCGGACAGCGAGGACAGCGGGCTGCAGCGCAGTGTGGTGGTCCCGGCCGATCTGCGGGAGTCGGTGGAGAAGCGTCATGTGCCGGCCTTCCAGCGCGTCGACCGCAACGGCGATCCCTGGCTGCTGGTCGGGATGCCGGTACGGCAGTCCGACGGGAAGGCCTCCTCGCTGACCGTCTACGCCCAGCTCCCGCTGAGCGCCGAGGAAGCCAATGTCGAGGCGCTGGTGAGCTCGGCGCGGGGCGGCGCGCTGCCGGTACTCGCACTGGCCGTGATCCCGGCGCTGCTCGCCGCGCGCGGGGTGCTGCGGCCCGTACGGCGGCTGCGGCAGGCGGCCGGACGGCTCGCCGAGGGCAAGCTGGACACCCGGCTGGAGGTCAAGGGCACCGACGAACTCGCCGACCTGTCCCGGACGTTCAACGACATGGCCGCGGAGCTGGAGGAGAACGTGGCGGAGCTGCGCCGCCTGGAGGCCAACTCCCGGCGGTTCGCCGCCGATGTCTCGCACGAGCTGCGCACACCGCTGGCGGCGATGACCGCGGTCACCGACGTACTCGACGAGGACGCCGCGTCGCTCGACCCCGACACCGCCTCCGCGGTCCGGCTGATCAGCCAGGAGACCGGCAAGCTGGCGCGGATGGTGGAGGACCTGATGGAGGTCTCGCGGTTCGATGCGGGGGCCGCGGCGCTGCATCTGGACGAGGTGGACGTCGGCGAGACCATCCGCAAGACGCTGCAGGCCAGGGCCTGGCAGCAGCGGGTGGCCTCGGAGCTGCCGGACGACGTACGGGCCCGGCTCGACCCGCGGCGGCTGGATGTGGTGGTCGCCAACCTGGTCGGCAATGCCCTGCACCACGGCGGCGAGCCGGTCCGCGTACGGCTGCACGCACCGGAGCCGGGCGCCGGCCGGCTGCTGATCGAGATCTCCGACAGCGGCCCCGGCATCGACCCCGAGGTCCTGCCGCATGTCTTCGACCGGTTCTACAAGGCCGACTCGGCCCGCGCCCGGTCGGAGGGCAGCGGTCTGGGACTGGCCATCGCGCTGGAGAACGTACGGCTGCACGGCGGCACTCTGCGCGCCGCCAACTCCCCCGACGGCGGCGCGGTCTTCACCGTGGATCTGCCCCTGCGACGGGCCCCGGAGCTCCCCGCCGCGGAGGACGGCCGGGACGACGTCACTCCCGCGGCCGGGAAAGGGAACGACGCATGAACGTCCTGAAGAGCGTGCGCGGCCGGAATACCGCGCTCGGCCACAATGCCGTGCTCGCTGCGCGGACCCGGCGGATCGTGGCGGGTGGCCTGCTGGCCGGTGCGCTGGCCGGCTGCGGGATCGCGCCCACCGACGTCATCGACGCCGGGGAGCCCGCCACCGGCGTGAAGTCGCCCGGCCAGCCCGCTGCCGATGTCCAGCTGTTCTTCTACGGCCCGAGCGGGCTGCGCTCCGCGACCCGCCCCGCCAAGGCACCCGTCGATCCGCAGAACGCGATCGAGATGCTGATGGACGGCCCGAACCACGCCGAGCGGCAGCGCGGGCTCTCCAGCGTGCTGCCGAAGTTCCCGGGCCGGCTGCTCGCCACCACCGGCCGGGGCACCGTCGCCCTCACCCTGCCCATGAACGCGAAACTGCTGGACTCCGCGTCGCTGAACCAGCTGGTGTGCACGGCGGCCAATGCCCGGGTCCCGGGCGACAAGCCGCCGGGAGAGGTCACCGTCACGGTGGTGGGCGATGGTGTCCGTGTCGGTCCCATGGTCTGTGGCGGCAACAACGCCTTCCCGGTGGTCCAGCCGAGCCCGAACACCGCGGCGCCGAGGGCCGGGGGCTGAGACCCGGCGCCGCGGTCGGGGCACGCGTTACGGTGAAGAAAGGCACCCGCGTGCCACAAGGACCGGCCGGCCTGCAACCCCGGGAGACTCGTGCGATGACCGAGCGCAAACCCCCTGGTATCGGATTCGAGACCTGGATCGACAAGCAGATCCGCGAGGCGACGGAGCGCGGCGACTTCGCCAACCTGACCGGCGCGGGAAAGCCGCTGCCCCGCCTCGACCAGCCGTACGACGAGCTGTGGTGGATCAAGGACAAGATGAGCCGCGAGAACCTCTCGTATCTGCCGCCGTCGCTGGTGCTGCGCAAGGAGGCCGAGGACGCGCTGGAGGCGGCGTCCCACGCCCCGTCCGAGGCGGCCCTGCGCCGCACTCTGACGGCCGTCAACGACCGGATCCGTGCGGCCCTGCGCACACCGCTCGAAGGCCCCCCGCTCGGCCTCACCCCCTTCGACATCGACGAGGTGGCCCGTAACTGGCGTGCACAGCACGGGAGTTGACCGCCTTCACGGACCACTGTCACGGGCCCTCGTCACGGACCGCCGTCACGGCTCCAGTCGCACCCTGAGGAACCGCGGCCGATAGAGCTCCACATTCCCGCTGAGATGAGGATCTGCCGGGGCCGGGCCGAGCCAGTTGATGTCGTAGCTGAGCAGGAGCTGCCCGGACGCGGTGAACTCGGGGTGCGCCTGGGGGTTGTACGCGGCCACGTACTGCGGCTGGGCGTCGGCGGGCCGGGGCGGGGTGATGCGGCCGTTCGGGCCGTGCCAGGGGCCGCGGGGCGAGCAGGACCAGTAGCTGGTGATCGTCCGCGTCCCGGCCGTGCCGTCACCCCCGGTATCCATGGTGAACAGCACCCAGGTCGTGCCGTCCCGGACGACGGTGAAGGCGCTGCCCACGCCGCGCCGCCCGCCCGCGCGCAGCACCGGCGCGGCGCGCCCGGCCCGCCGCTGCCAGTGGGCTCCGTCCCAGAACCGCCACCCGGTGCGGTCCCCGAGCCGCCCGGCCGGGACCCGGGCGAGGTAGCCGCTGGAGGCCGGTGACGACGGCGGGTCGTCGGCGCCGAAGACATAGGTCCAGGCGCCGTCGCGGACCGCCGCGGCCCCGTAGAGGACCCGGCGCCCCGGGTCCGTGACGGACGTCCGGCCGACTGTCTCGGTGATGCCTTCCAGGTGCAGGTCCGGCAGCGAGAGGGTGGCGACCTCGGTGCTGCGCGGCATACCGAAGATCCACGGGCCGGCCCCGGGGGCGCGGTTCCACAGCAGGACGCGGACGACCTGCTCGTGGGCGCCGGGGGTACGCGGTTCCACGCTCGCCCGGACCGGCCAGCGCCAGCCGCCGCCCGGCGGGTCCGGGAAGAGCGGTCCGGGGGCGGCCGCGGTACCGCCGGTCAGCGTGCGTTCCGGCCGTCCCGAACGCCCCGTCACGACGGCGGAGTTGTGCCGGAGGTAGGGGGTGCCGCCGCGGTCGGCCGTGCGCCAACGGTGCGGCTGCCCCTGGGGGTTGGGCGGCGGCTGCACCCGGTCCAGGAAGGTGTCGGAGAAGAGCCAGAGCGTCCGGCCGTCGGGGAGACGCACCGAGTGGGTGCCGTCGCCGCCGGTCCAGTCGTCGAGGCGGGTGTTGTCGTCCCCGTAGCGGGCGAATGCGGCGGTGCGTCCGGAATCGGCGGACCAGGAGGCGATCCGGCGTCCGGTGCAGGCCGCGGCCCGGTCCGGGGCGGCCTCCCGGGGCAGCGCCCACAGCAGGAGGGCGGCGGTCAGGAGCAGGGCGGCGGCGGTCGCGGTGCGGGTGAGCGGCGGCCTGGACATCACGCTCCTCTGGGGGTCCCCCTGCTCCTCAAGAGCGTGGGGGAGGGTGCCGCGGCCCACCGTACAGAACCGGACGATCACCTCCCGGCAACCGGGCGCCGCCGACCGGAGCCGGCGCGATGTCCGTCCGAATACGGACAAACGCCAGGCCAAAGAGTGCAAGGTCACAGCGGGAGCCCCTGCTCCAGCTAACGGTCGTTCGCCTAGCCTGCTGCCATGACCGCCGAGTCCCCCGAACTCCCCCTGGCCGCCGCATTCCCGGACGCGGACCGAGAGCAGTGGCAGCGCCTTGTCGAAGGCGTGCTGCGCAAATCGGGCGTTACAGAAGCCGCCGGTGCCGCCGCCGAGGACGCGCTCGCCACCGGCCTCCAGGACGGGATCCGCATCCGCCCGCTGTACACCGCCGAGGACGGCCAGGCCGCGCCGGGCCACCCCGGGTTCCCTCCCTTTATACGAGGCGGCCGCCCCGAGGGCACCACCGTGAACGGGTGGGACGTACGCCAGCGCCATGCGCACACCGATCCCCGGCGCGCCAATGAATCCGTCCTCGCCGACCTGGAGAACGGCGTCACCTCGCTGTGGCTGGCCGTCGGGGAGGGCGGGGTGCCGGTGGCGGGGCTGCCGCAGGCGCTCGAGGGTGTCTATCTGGATCTGGCCGCCGTGGTGCTGGACCCCGGTGCCGACTTCGCCGCGGCCGCCGAGGAGCTCCTGCGCCTTTACGGCACCGCCGGCGTACCGCTGTCCGAGGCGTCCGGAAACCTGGGCGCCGACCCGCTCGGGCTGCTCGCCCGTACCGGTGACGACGGCGCGCTGCGCGACCGGTTGGCCGCTGCCGTCCGGCTGGCGGAGCGCTGCACCGCCGATGCGCCCAGGCTGCGTGCGCTGGCCGTGGACGCGCTGCCGTACCACGAGGCGGGCGGCTCCACCGCCGAGGAACTGGGCGCCTCGCTGGCCACCGGCGTCGCCTACCTCCGGGAGCTCACCGCCTCGGGGCTGAGCATCGACGACGCCTGCCGGCAGCTGGAGTTCCGCTACGCCGCCACCGCCGACCAGTTCCTGACCATCGCCAAGCTGCGCGCCGCCCGCCGGCTGTGGGCGCGGGTCGCCGAGGTCTGCGGGGCGTCGCCGGACGCGGCCGCGCAACGCCAGCACGCGGTCACCTCCACGGTGATGATGACCCGTCGGGACCCGTGGGTGAACATGCTGCGGACCACGGTCGCCGGGCTGTCCGCGGGCGTGGGCGGTGCGGACGCGGTGACGGTGCTGCCGTTCGATGCGGCGCTGGGTCTGCCCGATGCGTTCGCCCGCCGGATCGCCCGTAACACCCAGTCCGTCCTGCTGGAGGAGTCGCACCTGTCCAAGGTGATCGACCCGGCGGGCGGCTCCTGGTACGTGGAGCGCCTCACCGACGAACTGGCCCAGGCGGCCTGGGCGTTCTTCCAGGAGATCGAGGGCGCGGGCGGCCAGGCCGCGGCGCTGCGCTCCGGGATGCTCGGGGAGCGGCTGGCGCAGACCTGGGAGCGCCGCTCGCGGGAGCTGGCGCACCGCCGCGAACCGATCACCGGTGTCAGCGAGTTCCCGCATCTCGCCGAGCCGCCCGTACAGCGCGAACCGGCCCCCGCTTCGGTGGCCGGCGGCCGGGGGCTGCCCCGGGTGCGCCGGGATGACGCCTACGAGCGGCTTCGGTCCCGCTCCGACGCGCACCTGGCAGCCACCGGGGCGCGCCCGAAGGTCTTCCTGGCGGCGCTGGGGCCGGTCGCGGCACACACCGCGCGGGTGACGTTCGCCGCCAATCTCTTCCAGGCGGGCGGCATCGAGACCGTCCAGGAGCGCGTGGACGCCGATTCGGTGGCCGAGGCGTTCGCCCGCAGCGGTGCGGGGACCGCGTGTCTGTGTTCGAGCGATGCGGTGTACGGCGAGCAGGCGGCGGCCGTGGCGGCCGCGCTGACGTCGGCGGGGGCGCGGCGGGTGCACCTGGCGGGCAAGCCCGGCGAGCGCCGGGAAGAATTCACAGGGGCCGGTGTGGAGGCGTTCGTCTTCGCGGGCTGCGACGCGGTCGAGGTGCTCTCCTCGGCCCTGGATGTCATGGAGGTGGCGTGATGGGAGAGTCGACGCAACAGGCGGGCGCCATCCCGGACTTCAGCACGGTCGAGCTGGGGAACCCGGTCGCGGCGGACGGCCCGGCCGACGCCGGGCGGTGGGCGGAGGCCGTACAGCAGGCCACCGGCAAGGGCATCGCGGATCTGACGTGGGAGACCCCGGAGGGCATCGACGTCAAGCCGCTGTACACCGAGGCGGATCTGGCGGGCCTGGACTTTCTGGGCACGTACCCGGGCATCACGCCGTATCTGCGGGGCCCGTACCCGACCATGTACGTCAACCAGCCCTGGACGATCCGGCAGTACGCCGGCTTCTCCACCGCCGAGGAGTCCAACGCCTTCTACCGGCGTAATCTCGCGGCCGGCCAGAAGGGCCTGTCCGTCGCCTTCGATCTGCCGACCCACCGCGGCTACGACAGTGACCATCCGCGCGTCACCGGTGACGTCGGCATGGCGGGCGTCGCCATCGACTCGATCTACGACATGCGGCAGCTCTTCGAGGGCATCCCGCTGGACAAGATGACCGTGTCGATGACGATGAACGGCGCGGTGCTGCCCGTACTCGCCCTCTACATCGTGGCCGCCGAGGAACAGGGCGTACCGCCCGAGAAGCTGGCCGGGACCATCCAGAACGACATCCTCAAGGAGTTCATGGTCCGCAACACGTACATCTATCCGCCGCAGCCCTCGATGCGGATCATCTCCGACATCTTCGCGTACACCTCGCAGAAGATGCCGCGCTACAACTCCATCTCGATCTCCGGGTACCACATACAGGAGGCGGGTGCGACGGCCGACCTGGAGCTGGCGTACACCCTCGCCGACGGGGTGGAGTATCTGCGCGCGGGCATGGCGGCGGGCATGGACGTGGACGCCTTCGCGCCCCGGCTCTCCTTCTTCTGGGCGATCGGCATGAACTTCTTCATGGAGATCGCCAAGCTGCGCGCGGCCCGGCTGCTGTGGGCGCGCCTCGTCCAGCGCTTCGAGCCCAAGAACCCCAAGTCGCTGTCCCTGCGCACCCATTCGCAGACATCGGGCTGGTCGCTGACCGCACAGGACGTCTTCAACAACGTCACGCGGACCTGCGTGGAGGCGATGGCCGCGACCCAGGGGCACACCCAGTCCCTGCACACCAACGCCCTCGACGAGGCGCTGGCCCTGCCCACCGACTTCTCGGCCCGGATCGCCCGTAACACCCAGCTCTTCCTCCAGCAGGAGTCGGGCACCTGCCGGGTCATCGACCCGTGGGGCGGCAGCGCGTACGTGGAGAAGCTCACCCACGATCTGGCGCGGCGGGCCTGGCAGCACATCGAGGAGGTCGAGGCGGCCGGCGGGATGGCCAAGGCCATCGACGCGGGCATTCCGAAGCTGCGCGTGGAGGAGGCCGCGGCCCGCACGCAGGCGCGGATCGACTCGGGGCGGCAGGCGCTGATCGGCGTCAACAAGTACCGGGTGGAGACCGACGAGGAGATCGAGGTCCTCAAGGTCGACAACTCCTCGGTGCGCGCCCAGCAGATCGAGAAGCTGAAGCGGCTGCGCGCGGAGCGCGACGAGGAGGCCTGCCAGGACGCGCTGCGGGCGCTGACCGCGGCGGCGAAGTCGGGTCCCGGCGAGGGGCTGGAGGGCAATCTGCTGGCGCTGGCCGTGAACGCCGCGCGGGCGATGGCGACCGTCGGTGAGATCTCGGACGCCCTGGAGTCGGTCTACGGACGCCACTCCGGTCAGATCCGTACGATCTCCGGTGTGTACCGAGATGAAGCGGGCCCGTCCTCCGGTGTCGAGCGCACCCGGGATCTGGTGGGCGCATTCGAGCGCGCCGAGGGGCGGCGGCCGCGCATCCTGGTGGCCAAGATGGGCCAGGACGGCCATGACCGCGGCCAGAAGGTGATCGCCACGGCCTTTGCCGACCTGGGCTTCGACGTCGATGTCGGCCCGCTGTTCCAGACCCCGGCCGAGGTGGCCCGCCAGGCGGTGGAGGCGGACGTCCATATCGTCGGGGTGTCGTCCCTGGCCGCCGGTCACCTCACTCTGGTGCCCGCGCTGCGCGAGGCGCTGGCCGCCGAGGACCGGGAGGACATCACGATCGTGGTGGGCGGGGTGATCCCGCCGCAGGACGTACAGCCGCTGCGAGACATGGGCGCGGCCGCGGTCTTCCTGCCCGGCACGGTCATTCCGGACGCCGCCCATGACCTGGTGCGGGACCTGGCGTCGGTCCTCGGCCACGAGCTCTGATCGGGGGGCCATGCCTGCGACGATCGATGTCGAACGGTACGCCGAGGGGGTACGGGCGGGCTCCCGGGCCTGGATCGCCCGCGCCGTCACCCTGGTGGAGTCCACCCGCGCCGACCACCGGGCGGCGGCCCAACGGCTGCTGATCGAGCTGCTGCCGCACTCCGGTTCGGCCCGCCGGGTGGGCATCAGCGGCGTGCCGGGGGTCGGCAAGTCGACCTTCATCGACGCGCTCGGCACCCTGCTGACGGGGAAGGGCCACCGGGTCGCGGTGCTCGCCGTCGACCCGTCCTCCAGCCGTACCGGCGGCTCCATCCTGGGCGACAAGACCCGGATGGAGCGGCTGGCGACGGACCCGGCGGCGTTCGTCCGCCCCTCCCCCACCTCCGGCACGCTGGGCGGGGTGGCGCGGGCGACCCGCGAGTCCATCGTGGTGATGGAGGCGGCGGGCTATGACGTCGTCCTGGTGGAGACGGTCGGCGTCGGCCAGTCCGAGACCACCGTGGCCAATATGGTCGACACCTTTCTGCTGCTGACGCTGGCCCGCACCGGCGACCAGCTCCAGGGCATCAAGAAGGGCGTCCTGGAGCTGGCGGACCTGGTGTCCGTCAACAAGGCGGACGGTCCGCACGAGCGGGACGCCCGCTCGGCGGCCCGCGAACTGGCAGGTGCACTACGGCTGTTGCAGCCATCCGACGCGGCCTGGACGCCACCCGTGCTCACCTGCAGCGCCCGCGAGGGCACCGGCCTGGAGACGGTGTGGGAGCGGATCGAGCAGCACCGCACCCTGCTGGACTCCACCGGCGCCCTGGCCGAGCGACGCCGCGCCCAGCAGGTCGACTGGACGTGGTCGATGGTGCGGGAGCGGCTGATCGACCGCCTCCAGGAGCATCCGGAGGTACGCCGTCTGGGGCCCGCCGTCGAGCACGAGGTGCGCGAGGGGAAGATCACCGCGACGTTGGCGGCCGACCGGCTGCTGGACGCGTTCGGCCTCGCCGACGGCTTCCCCCGCACGCCGAGCGAGAGTCAGGCCGGTTAGGCCGGATACTCACTCCGCCACCTGAGTAGCCAGGCTCATGACGTCCCCCGGCCCGGCCCCGAGTATGTCGGTGACGCATACGCACCGATCGGGTCCGGGGGGATCTCGCATCATGGGCAGACACGCACGACAGTGGTTCCTGCGCGCCGTCAGCGCGGCACTCACCTCGCTGTACCGCCTGTATGGCGTGCGCCCCTTCACCTGGCGGCTGATGGCTCGCAACTACCGTCCCTGGATGGGCCGGTTCGCGCATCTGCATGCCTGGATGACCTGTCAGTTCGCGGCCCTCGACGTGCCCGCGTACGCCGACCATCTCGCCCGCCACGGCTGGCGCTTCCGCTGGTTCCGTACGACCTCCTATCCCCCGACCGACAAGGAGTCGTACGTCAAGGCGTACCCCCAGCACGAACGGTGCTGGAAGGGGAAGCCGGAGATCGCGGGCAGCGTCGTCGACGAGTCCTCCGGCTCCTCCGGTACCCCGTACAACTGGATGCGCGGCCGCCGCGAGCTGAAGACCGTGCACCGCAATGTCGCGGGATACACCTCTCTCGTCTTCCCCTCCAGGAAGCTGTTCGTGATCAACGCGTACTCGATGGGTGCCTGGGCCACCGGCACCAACACCGGGATCGCGATGGCCCGGATCGCCACCGTCAAGAACACCGGCCCCGACCTCGACAAGATCGTCGATACGCTGCGCCACTTCGGCCCGCGCTACGACTATCTCGTCACCGCCTACCCGCCCTTCCTCAAGCATCTGCGCGACCGGCTGGCCGCCGAGGAATGGTTCACCGCCACCCGCAAGGACTACCGGCTGGCGGCGATGGTCGGCGGCGAGGGCATGACGGAGGCGCTGCGCGACTACGTCGGCGACATCTTCGGCAAGGTCCGCTCCGGATACGGCGCCTCGGACCTGACCATCGGCATGGGCGGCGAGACCACCTTCACCGTCTGGCTGCGCCGGCTGATCCGTGCGGACGCCGCGGCGCGGGCCGCCTTCCTCGGCAGCGACGAGCAGCGGCTGCCGATGGTCTTCCAGTACAACCCGCTGGAGACCTATCTGGAGACGGCCGGTGACGGCCGCACCGGCGAGGTGCTGTGCACCATCAACTCCACCGCCGTGATGGCCCCGAAGCTGCGCTACAACATCGGCGACGAGGGAACGCTGACCACGTTCCCGCAGGTCTGGCGGAAGCTGGAGCAACTCGCCGTCTCCCGGCCCGAGTTGCTGGCCCAGGCAAAGGCCGCCGCGGGCCGTGAGCGGATGCGGCTGCCGGTGCTGTTCCTGTACGGACGGGCCGATTCCACCATCTCTTACATGGGGGCCAACATCTATCCACAGGACGTCGAATACGGGCTTTACACGGGAAATCCACTGGCCGAGCTGATCGAGGGGTTCTGCCTGGCACTGGACGCGGGCGGCGATCTGGAGGCGCGGCCGGTGGTGCATGTCCAGCTGCGGCGCGGGGCAACGCTGTCGGCCGTCGAGGCGGACCGGCTGGCGAAGGCCTGCCAGTACGGCGTGCTGCGCCATCTCACCGCCACCAGCCGGGACTTCGCCCAGTCGGTGGAGGAGGACCCCGCCACGGGCGAGATCTCCATAGAGCTGCATGCCTACGGCAGCGGACCGTTCGCCGGGGCCTCGTCCATCAAGAACCGCTATCTGCTCCGCGGCGGCCAGGTGGGGGCCTGACGTGCGCAGCACCGACTTCTCCCGCACGCCCGCCCCGGGTCCGGCAGGCGCCATGTTCGTCGGCGCCACACGGTATTCCGGCCTGCGCGCGATCCTGTCCCTGGGCCCCCGCTGGCTGCGCATGGTCGGCGAGATGAAGCGGATGCGCGGCTATGTCTGGCACAAGGTGTACTGGCGCTTTCCCTACACCCTGGGCACCATCGCCTTCTTCACCGACCGCGACGAGCTGCTGAAATTCGCCCGCGGCAAGGCTCATCACGAGCTGATGTGCTGGCTGACGGACGAGGGCACCAACCGGGCCACCGGTGGCTGGATCCGTATCTATACCGCCGAGGAGTCGGGCTACACCAACGGCATCTGGCGCGCAGAGGACGGCCGCCTCGGCCATATCGACACCTTCACTCCGCTGTCGTACGAGCACGCGACCCGTGCCGTCGGCCATCGCCACCCGGACGCCGGCCCATGACCACCACTGCCCCCCTCGCCCTCACTCCCGTCACGGACCGCCGCTCCCTGCGCGCCTTCTGCGAGCTGCCGCTCCGGCTGCATCCGCCCGGCAGCTACGTCCCGACCCTCGCCGCCACGATCTCCGACTGGCACCGCACCGGCGCCACCGCCCTGCACCTCGCCACCGACACCCGGACGGGCCGCCCGGTCGGCCGGATCTGTCTGCATCGCTCGGAGGCGATGGACCGCCGACTCGGCCGTCGCACCCAGCTGTTCGGGCTGACCGAGTTCACCGATGCGCAGGTCGCGGGGCACCTCTTCGCTCTCGCGCTGCGCTTTGGACGGGAGGCGGGGGCGGCCGGGGTCTTCGGGCCGGTCAGCCTCCTGCCCAACCAGTCCGGCGGGGTGATCACCTCGGGCTTCGAGGAGCGCGGCTTCATCGACTCGGCCTGGAATCCACCGCACTATCCGGCCGCGTACGAACGGCACGGCTTCACCCGCCGCTTCCCCTCCGACACCTGGATCTGCCCGGACCTGGACACCCTCGACCCGGACGGGAGATTCCGCTTCGACGACGCCCGCATCGCCGCCGAGGACCTCCGCATCCACCACGGCTCCCGCCGCCGTCTCGCCGAGCAGCTGCCGCTCCTGCGCACCATGCTCAACGCCTCCTTCGCCCAACTCCCGTACTACACCGAGATTTCCGCCGCCCAACTCGCCGCCCAGACGGACGGCCTGGCCCATCTCCTGGACGAGCGGCTGCTCCTCTACCTCACCAAGGCGGGCCGCCCGATCGCCTTCGTCCTCGCCGTCCCGGACATCTCGGCCTTCGTGATGCGCGTACGGGGACGGCTGACGCTCCCCCGTCAGCTGCAGCTGCTGGCCACCCGCTCCCGCTACCGCAAGGAGGCCGTACTGATCATCAAGGGCACCGTCCCGGACGAACAGGACAACGGCTATCTCACCCTGCTTTCCCGGGAGTTGCACCGCGGCCTGCGCACCGGCGGGTACCGGACCCTGCGCAGCACCTTCGTCGAGCACGCCAATCGCGCGTCGGCCGCCTCCTACCGCCGCGTCGGCGGCCGCCCGCTGCACGGCTACACCTTCTACGAACGGGATCTGTGATGACCCGCCTCGCGCCATGGGTACGCGCCCTGCGCGACCTCGAGGCTCTGTGCCGCCGGGCACCCAGCGCCCACAACACCCAGCCATGGACGCTGGGTTACCGCGCCGACGCGATCGTCATCGGCTGGACCGCCGACCGCGAACTCCCGGCCGGTGACCCGACCCGCCGTGATCTGTATCTGTCCCTGGGCGCATTCGTGGAGACCTGTCTGACCGTGGCGGCCGACGCCGGCCTGTCCCTACGCGCGGAGATCACCGTCGATCCGGCACAACGGACCGCCGCCCGCCTTGTGCCCGCCACGTCGCCCCACCCCACGCCCTTCACCTCCGCCGCGGTCACCCGCCGCGCCTGCGCCCGCGGCCCCCATCTCCCGGGCCGTCTCACCCGGCGCCAACTCGAAACCGTGCAAGGCGCGTTGACCGCGGTCCACACCGTCTCCGAACTCCCCGCCCGCGACCTCGCCGATCTCGCCGTACGCGCCGACCGTCACCTCTTCGCCACCGCCCCCGTCGCCAGGGAACTGCGCAACTGGCTCCGGCTGCACCCTGACCACCCCCGCTATCGCCTCGACGGACTCACCTACGAGGCACTGGAGCTCTCCCGTACGGACGCGGCCGCGCTCGGTGCCGTACTGGCACCCGGTCCCTACGCGGTGCTGCGGCGGCTCGGGCTGGCCAGGCTGCTGGCGCGCTCCCAGCGTGGCCTGTTGCGTTACGACGGCAGCGTGCTGGTCTTCGCCGGGCAGCGGGACCTGAGCGACAGCGATCTCGTCCGCGCCGGCCAGGATCTCGTCCGCGCCTGGTACGCACTCACCGAACTCGGCGTGTCCGTCCACCCGTTGAGTCAGCTGATCGACGATCCCGGCACCGCCGCGTCACTCCAGGCGCTGCTGCCGGGGGACGTGGGCCGGGTGCTGGCCGTCTTCCGGGCCGGCCGCCCGTCGGCCGCCCCCGCCCGTTCGGCCCGGGTCCTGGAAGTGGGCGACGGCCAGATCGCGGAAGCGCGCGGCGGCTGTGGAGAGATAACTGTCCTCGCGCCGGACGAGGCTGAGGGTGCGGGTGCAGCCGGGGGCGTCGAGGCGTAGCCAGGACAGGGCGGCCTGGGTGAGATCGGCGCGGGCGAGGGACGGCATCAGGCCGACGCCGATTCCGGCCTCGACCAGGAAGTGGGTGGCGCCGGGTTCGTCCCCCTCACAGGAGACGACCGGTCTGCGGTCGATGGACGCGAACAGCTCGTCGAGCAGCGTGCGCTGCCAGTGACCTGGCCGGGTGGTGATGAAGGGCTCGTCGACGAGGTCGGTCAGCGCGACCCGGTCCCGGCCTGCCAGGCGATGGCCGGCCGGCACCGCCAGCAGTACCTCCTCGTGCAGCAGTCGCTCCGCGCCGAGCCCCAGCCCGCGCAACGGCTGGGAGGCGAAGCAGAAGTCGACGTCGCGGGCGCCGAGTTGCTGGAGCATCACCTCGGGGGTGGACTGGAAGCAGCGGAGGGTGACTCCCGGGTGGGCGGCGCGGAATCCGGCCAGAAGTTCGGAGAGGGGCAGCAGGGTCTCCGCTGCGACGGCGACGGTTCCCTGGTCGAGGCCGGCGGCGTCGGTGATTTCCCGGCGGGCGTCGTCGAGTTCGTCCAGGGCGCGTTCCACGCGGCGCAGAAGGACGGATCCGTAGCGATTGAGACGGATGGTGCGGCCCTGGCGGTCGAAGAGCGGCACGCCGAACTCGGCCTCCAGGCGGGCGATCGTACGGCTCACCGAGGGCTGGGCCACCCGCAGTTCCTCGGCGGCCCGGCTGATGTGTTCACGGCGTGCGACCGCCCGGAAGTATCGCAAAGACAGCAGATCCACTGGTCGTCAGCCGCGCATCGACACCGTCGCCCAGACGGTCTTGCCCAGCCGGTCCGGCGGGGTCCAGCCCCAGGCATCGCTCAGCAGGTCGACGATGTGCAGTCCCCGTCCGGACTCGGCGAGCTCGTCATGGGTTTGTACGACCGGGGCGGTGGTGCCGGAGTCCGAGACCGCGCACAGCACGGTGGTGTCCTGCCGGGTCAGCGCGAGCCAGGCGGAGCAGACGTCGGCGAGTTCGCCGTCCGCGGTGCCGTAGCGCAGGGCGTTGGTGACCAGTTCCGACACGACCGTCGCGGCGTCCTCGGCAACACCGGCGCACATTTTCCAGCCTTCGAGGGTCGCGCGGGTGAAGCGGCGGGCGTCCGCGACGGTGCGCGCGGAACCGCTGAGAGCGCAGGCGGCGAAGCTGTCGGGGCCGGGCATCCACCAGGTGTCGTCACACGGTTCCTCCCGAAGGGCGTGGTGCACGGTCTCGGCCGGATGTGTGGTCATCACCATCTCCGCGAAGGGCTTTCGGGTCTGGGCGGGGAGTCCTCTGGAGAGCTAATATCCTCGTCAGCCGCCCCCCGCTGCAAGTGCATCTGCAATTACATCGGTAAGGACGGTCGCTCAGGAGCTCGTTCACGCCAACCTGATCGCGAGCTCGGAACGGTAGGAGGCACGGCCTCCAGCAAGGGAGCAGCTGTTATGGAGTCAGTGACCAACGGCATGCCGGCGACTGGCATCGAGGGCGCCCAATGGCGCAAGAGCCGTCGCAGCAATCCCAGTGGCAACTGCGTTGAGCTGGCCGTTCTTTCGGACGGCGGGGTCGCGGTGCGCAACTCCCGGTTCGCGTCGGGCCCGGCGCTGATCTACACCCACGAGGAGATGGCCGCCTTCGTCCAGGGCGCCAAGGACGGCGACTTCGACGATCTCGTCGGCCGCGGCTGACACAACTGGCGCATATGTCGGCCGGATAGTCGCCATGGCTGTACGTCCGCACCGGCCGATGGGACACTGGGCGCTCGCCCGAACACTCAGGGGAGTCACGATGATGGCCGCGAAGCCGAGCAGCCAACCGTCTCTGCGCCGCTATCTGGAACATCCGCGGGGCGGCCCGACCGTCCTGCGGATCGTGCTGGGCACGCAGCTGCGGCGGATGCGTGAGGCGGCGGGCATCACCCGGGAAGCCGCCGGGGACGCCATCCGTGGCTCCCACGCGAAGATCAGCCGCCTGGAGCTCGGCCGGGTGAGCTGCAAGGAGCGGGACGTCGCCGATCTGCTGACGCTCTACGGCGTCACGGACGAGGCGGACCGCACCGACTTCCTCACGCTCGCCCGCCGGACCAGCACTCCGGGCTGGTGGCATCAGTACGGCGATGTGCTGCCCAACTGGTTCGAGACGCATATCGGCCTGGAAGAGGCCGCGTCCGTCATCCGCACATACGAGGTCCAGTTCGTGCCGGGCCTGCTGCAGACGGAGGACTACGCGCGTGCGGTGACCAAGCTCGGCCATCCGCGGGCCGGCGAGGAGGAGATCGAGCGGCGGGTGGCACTGCGCGTGAAGCGCCAGGACCTGCTGACGATTCCGGATGCGCCGCGACTGTGGGCGGTGATCGACGAGGCGTCGCTACGCCGTCCGCTCGGCGGGCCGGAGGTAATGAGGGCGCAGCTGCGGCATCTGCGGTCGTTGGCGGAGCTGCCGAACGTCACGCTGCAGGTCGCGCCGTTCAGCCTCGGCGGTCTGGCGGCCGCCGGCGGTCCGATCACGATCCTGCGGTTCCTGGAGCCGGATCTGCCGGACATCGTCTATCTGGAGCAGCTGACCAGCGCGCTCTATCTCGACAAGCGCGACGACGTCGATCACTATCTCGCCGTCATGGACCGGCTCAGCGCGCAGTCCGAGTCACCGCGGGAGTCGCTGGCGATCCTGGACCGGCTGATCAAACAGGAGAGCTGACGGCCGCGAGGGGCCGGTCCCCGAAGTGGCCGACATGGTACGTGGAGCGGCGGGACCTCAACGGGGGCCCGCCGCTCCACACGTTTCGGGGCGCGCCCTAGACCTTGCGGGCCACTCCCCCGAACTCGATCCATTCCTTGGTGAGTTGCTTGGGGCCGAGGTCCGCGTCCGGATTCCAGGTGGAGACCTCCACCAGACCGGGCTCCTGGATCTCCAGCCCGTCCAGGAATGCCGTCAGCTCATGCGCCTGTCGCACCCGGCCCCACTGTCCATGAGTGCTCTCGTCCATGAACTTGGTGACGAAGTCGCGGGTCGCGGCGTCCTCGCTGACCAGCTGGCACACCACCAGGAAGCTGCCGGGGGCCAGCCGTTCGGCGACGCGCTTGATGAGTCCGGCAGGGTCGTCGGAGTCCGGGATGCAGTGGAGTACCGAGACGAACAGCGCGGCGACCGGCTGCTCGAAGTCGATCAGCCGCTCGACCTCGGCGCTGCTGAAGATGCCTTCGGTGTCCCGCATATCCGCCTGGATGACGGCGGTGTTGACGTTCTCCTCCAGCAGGGCACGGCCGTGTGCCAGCACGATGGGGTCGTTGTCGACGTAGACCACCCGGGACTCCGGGTCGACCTGCTGCGCGACCTGGTGGACGTTGTCCTGGGTCGGCAGGCCTGATCCGTGGTCGATGAACTGGCGGATTCCGTGCTCGCGGGCCAGCCAGCGCACCACCCGCTGCAGAAAACGCCGGTTGTTGATCGCCAGCACCTGGGTGCTCGGTACGACCTTGCTCAGCTCGTCGCAGGCCTCGCGGTCCACGGCGTAGTTGTCCTTGCCGCCGAGGTAGTAGTCGTACATGCGCGCCACGCTCGGGATACTGACATCGACGGCGCTGGACTGCGGTTGCGTTTCTTGGCTCATTCCACACTTTCCCGTCGCTTCGACAGTCACCAGCCATACGGCCATACGGCAGCGACGCGCCGTTCCGTATCGGAGCGACTACGCCGTGCGGCGTCCAACATACCCACCGGACGGCCGTTGTTGCAGGCAACAGACGTGCGAATAGGGGGCGTTCAACCGGCCATGGCGCGGTCGTCGTGGCCGGTCCCAGGCGTCGCTTTCGGGCCGCCTTCTCATTGCGCTCTCATCCCGCGCTTATCGCCCCGTCACTCCGTCTCCCTATCGTCACGGCAGGCCCGTCGCCCCGCCACGTATCCCCGGCCGACGGCCCGGAGGAGAGTGCACCGTGTACCACCTGACCGGCGTGACCAAGTGCTACCGGAACGGCCGGGGCGGGGTGCGGGCGCTGGAGGGCATCGGGCTCTACGTGGAGGACGGCGGCGCACTGGTGGTCCAGGGGGCGGCGGGCGCGGGCAAGTCGACGCTGCTGCGGATCCTGGGCGGGCTGGAGCGGCCCACCCGCGGCAGCGTGGAACTCGACGGCACGGATCTGGCGACGCTGACGGAGTGCCGGCTCGCGCGGATCCGGACGGAGTCCATCGGCATGGTGCCCCGCGGCGGGGGCCTGGCACCCGGCTGCAGCGCGCGGCAGAACGTTGCGAGCGCCCTTCTGCCGCTGCGGCTGCGGCCCGCCGACCGCTGGGAGCTGGCGGGCGAGGCCCTGCGGGAGATCGGCATGGGCGGCCAACCGGACCTACTCGCCGGTGAGTTGGATGACGGGGACCGGCAGCGGGTCGCGCTCGCCCGTGCCCTGGTGAAGCGGCCCACCGTACTGCTCGCCGATCAGCCGACGGCCGGGCTGGACGCGGCGGCCCGTGAGGAGATCACGGAGATGTTCGTACGTCTGTGGGGCGAGCGGCGCCTGACCTGTGTGGTGGCCACAGAGGACGAGGGGCTCGCGGGGCGGGCGCCCCGGCTGGCGACCCTGTCCGAGGGGAAGGTGACCGCGATCGCCCGTCAGCCGTCCGCCGCCACGGGCGGGTAGGCGGTGACCCAGCGGTGGCTCACCTCCCAGGTGCCGCCCCCGACGGTCGCGCCGCGGAGCTTGTGCAGCGTGTCCGGGCCGGTCAGGGCGGGCAGCCGGGAGTCCTGGAGGGAGGCGAAGGCCACCGTACGGGCCGGGTCCCAGTCGGTGCTGTGCCGCAGGCGGCGGGCGAGCTGGGCGAAGCCGAGCGGGGCCGCGGCGATGACCCAGGCGTCCGGCGCCTCGGCGGTCAGCCGGCCGGCCGGGCGCAGCCAGGAGGCCGCGGACTCGGGCCAGTCGACGACGGCGAGGACCGTGCCGCCGCGGGCCCGCCATGCGGCGGTGAAGGCCGCGGCCGCGGCGCGGGAGGCGGTATCGCGGCTGTGGCCGACGGTGACCGACTCGATCCGGGACCTGGGGCGCGTCAACAGGCCGATGAGGGCGTGGAGTTCGGCATCGGTGTGCGGGGCGGGCGGCGGCAGGTCACCGTACCGGTCGAGGGATTCGGCCAGCTCCTCGGCGCCGATGAGCGGCGATGCGGACTCGTCGCCCGACGGGTACCTGCCCATCAGGCGGCGTCGTGGAAGACCAGGCCGAGGGCGTGCCGGCGGCCGGAGCGGACGGTGCTCACGCCGTGCCGCATGGCGCCGGCCGACCAGCCGCGCTTGGTGGCCACGGGGCGGTCGCGGGTGGTGAAGATCAGGCCGTGGCCCTGCTTGAGGACGTTGGTGGTGCCGCGCGACTGGGCCCGCGGGCGCTGTTCGACGAGCAGGAACTCGCCGCCGGTGTAGTCGGTGCCGTGCTCGTCCAGGCCGATGACGACCTGGAGCGGGAAGAGCATGTCGCCGAAGACATCGCGGTGCAGGGCGTTCCAGTCGCCCGTCTCGTAGCGCAGGAGGATCTGCGCGGAGCGGTCCTGACCCGCTTCGTGGCACCTGGCCAGCCACTCCTCCAGGGTGTCCGGCCAGGGCGCGGGGCGGCCGAGCCGGGCGGCCCAGTCCCGGGCGATGGTGAGCAGATACGGGTAGAACGCGGCGCGCAGGGCGGCGACCGGCTCCGGAAGGTCGTGGTGGAAGTAGCGGTACTGGCCGGAGCCGAAGCGGTAGCGGGCCATGTCGATGGTGGTGCGGAACAGCTCCTCCTTCTCGTACAGCGCGGCGATGTCGGCGCACTGTGCGGGGGTCAGGAGCTGCGGGGTGAGCGCGCCGCCGTAGGTGTCCAGCTCGCCGGCCAGAGCGTCCCAGTCGGCCGCGTCGATCTGACGCTTGGCCTGGGCGGTGGCGTTCTTGGTGGTCATGTGGGGTCTCCGGGATGGGGGTGCGGTCAGGCCGCCGGGGTGATGCCTTCGAGCCGCAGAAGCTGCTGCTTGCGCTCCAGTCCGCCGGCGTAGCCGGTGAGCGAGCCGTTGGCGCCGATCACGCGGTGGCAGGGGCGTACGACGAGGAGGGGGTTGCGCCCGATGGCCGTGCCGACGGCGCGCACCGCGGCACGCGAGGCGCCGATCTGCGCGGCGATCTCTCCGTAGCTGAAGGTCTTGCCGTACGGGATGTCGTCCAGGGCGGTCCAGACCCGGCGCTGGAAGTCGGAGCCGGCGGTGACGTACTCGAGGTCGAACCGGGTGCGCTTGCCCGCGAAGTACGCGGTGAGCTGGGCGGTGATCTCCGCGAAGGCCGCCGCGTCCTCGGTCCAGCCGTCCTGGACGGTGGCGCCGCCCTTCTGGCCGGGGAGGGACAGCGAGGCGAGCGCGGTGCCGCCGGTGGCGGTGTCGGACCGCTCGCCGACCAGCAGCAGTTCTCCGAGCGGGCTGTCGATGGTGGTGTAGACCGTCATCGGTCCGTTCCTTTCTGTCGTTCACGTCTGTCGTTCAGGTCGACGCATGACCGCGTCGGTACATCCCATCCTGCGGTGCCACGCGGCGTATCGCTGGCGGTATTCGGACGTCGCATTTCCGCTTGATGCGGCCGCTTCATGCGGTGCTTCATGCGGTGCCTGCCGGGAGCTTGCGCTGCCGGGGCGCGGCGTTCCAGAAGTGGTGCATGGCATACGAGCGCCAGGGCCGCCAGCCGTCGGAATCGGCCATCGTCGCACCGGCGTTGCGCATGCCGGCGAGCACCGCGACATCGCCCTCCAGCAGCACGTCCGGGTCGCCGAGGGCGCGCATCCGGATGTAGCCGGCCGTCCAGGGCCCGATGCCGCGCAGGTTCAGCAGCTCCTTCTCGGCCTGGTCGCGGTCGGCTCCGGCGTCCAGCGGAACCCTGCCGTCGGCGAGCGCGGCGGCGAGGGTACGCAGGGTGGCGCGGCGGGATTCGGGCATGCCGAGCTCCGTCAGGGCGGCCTCGGCGAGGTCCGTGACGGCGGGGAAGAGGTGGGTGAGTCCGCCGCTGGGCTCACCGATCGGTTCGCCGTGGGCGGCGACGGCGGCATTGCCGAGCTTCTGTCCCGCGGCGACCGACACCTGCTGGCCGAGCACGGCGCGGACGGCGAGCTCATGGCCGTCGCAGGTGCCCGGGGAGCGCAGCCCGCGGCGCTCCGCCACGAGCGTGGCGAGCAGCGGGTCCTGGCTGAGGTGGTCGGCGACCGCATACGGGTCGGCGTCCAGGTCCAGCAGGCGGCGCATCCGCTGGGTGGCGGTGGTCAGATCGCGCAGTTCGCTCAGATGCAGCCGGCATTCCAGCCAGCCGCCGGTCTCCGGCGACAGCGGTGATGCACCGCCCGGACACTCGTCGACCTCGGCGATGCCGGAGCCATTGGGCAGGCGCAGGGTCCGGCGGTAGGTGCGGGTGCCGGGCTCGCCGAGGATCTCCTCGATGCCGGTCAGCGCGCGGCGCTGGAGGTAGTCGAAGACCTCGGTGGCGGCGTACGGCCCGCGGAAGGCGAGGCGTAGCGGTATGCCGCCCGCGCCGGCCTGCTGTGCCACCGGCCCGAACCGGGCGGCCTTGCCGGGCCGGGCGGCACGCAGCGCGGTGGGCGTGAGTGCGTAGATCTCCCGGATGGTGTCGTTGAACTGCCGCACGCTGGCGAAACCGGCCGCGAAGGCGATCTCGGCGATCGGCAGGGGCGTGGTCTGGAGCAGTATCCGCGCGGTGTGGGAGCGCTGCGCGCGGGCCAGCGCCACCGGGCCGGCGCCCAGCTCGGCGTTCAGCTGGCGCTGGACCTGGCGGGCGCTGTAGCCGAGCCGCTGGGCGAGTCCGGCGACGCCTTCGCGGTCGACGATGCCGTCGCCGATCAGCCGCATCGCGCGGCCGACCATATCGGCCCGGACGTTCCACTCGGCGGAGCCGGGCACCGCGTCCGGCCGGCAGCGGCGGCAGGCCCGGAAGCCTGAGCCCTGGGCGGCGGCCGCGGTCGGGAAGAAGCGGACGTTCTTCTGCTTGGGGGTGGTGGCCGGGCAACTCGGCCGGCAGTAGATCCCGGTCGTGGCGACGGCGAAGAAGAAGTCTCCGTCGAACCGCGCGTCGCGGCTGCACACCGCCTCGTACTTGCTGCCATCGCTCATCACCCTTCCACTGTGCGGCAGGCCACGGGGGCAGCGCTGGCGGAAATCGGACGCGGCGTTCGGGCCGTGTTCGCCCGTGGGTAGGAGGGGTGGATGACCACAGAGCAGAGCGAGCCGATGCACGGGGCGACGCCGGGGGCGGGCGCGGCGCCGCCGACCGTGACGGAGATGGTGCGGGCCAACCAGGCGAACTGGGACGCGCGCACGCCGGTCCATGTGGCCAGCGCGTTCTACGGCCTGGACGGCTCGCGGACCGCGGAGGACTGGTTCGCGCCGTTCGAATGGGCGGATCTCGGCGATCTGGCGGGGCGGGAGGTGCTGCATCTGCAGTGCCACCTGGGCACCGAGACGGCCGCCTTCGCGGAGCGGGGCGCCGCGCACACCGTGGGCCTGGACTTCTCCGCCGCGTCCCTCGCGCAGGCGCGACGCCTCGCGGCCGAGGCGGGCCGGGACGTGGAGTTCGTCGAGTCGGATGTCCATGACGCCGTACGGGCCCTCGGCGACCGCCGCTTCGACGTGATCTACACCGGCAAGGGGGCGCTGTGCTATCTGCCGGACCTGGCGGCCTGGGCCGGCACCGTCAGCTCCCTGCTGCGGCCCGGCGGCACGTTCTACCTCGTGGAGTTCCACCCCCTGCTCAACGCCCTGGGCCCGACACCCGGCCCCGACGGCGAGCAACTCCTGCTCCGCCACGACTACTTGGCGGGCCGCGGCCCCCTCCGGAGCGACACCCCGCACACCTACACCGACGGCCCGCCGGTAGTGGGCGCGACGACCAGCTACGAATGGCGGCACGGCCTCGGCGAGGTCATCTCCGCCGTCGTCGGCGCCGGTATGACGGTCGAGCTGGTGCGGGAGACCGAGCTGCTGCCCTGGAAGCGGTTCGAGGCGATGGTGCCGGCCGAGAACGGATGGTGGCGGCTGCCGGATTCGGAGCCGATCGTGCCGCTGCTCTTCGCCGTGCGAGCGGTCAAGAGGTGAGAGGGACCGGTCTCACGGGGCGGCCCGCCGGTACACCGACCGCAGCAGCTGGTCCTTCGCCGGGCCGCCGACCCGCCACTCCAGGTGCCACTCGTCCACCGCGACGACCGTGAAGGTGCCCGCGTAGCGGTCCGCGGCGCAGGGGTGGACGGCGGTCCAGCGGCCGGTGCGCAGATCCAGGTCGTGAAAGGGGCGGCCGTCGGCGAAGAAGACCTCGGCGGTGCCGTCCGGCAGGGGCCGCAGGCGCAGCGTCCGGGTCGCCGGATGGGCCGCCCCGCCCCAGGTCAGCTCGCCCTCCTCGGTATGCAGCAGCCCGGCCCCGGCCGCGTCGGGCCGGAACTGCGCCGTACCGCGGAAGCGGCCCTCGGCGCCGGTGCGCAGGTCGGACACGGCACGCTCGATGCGCCAGCCGCCCGCCAGATAGGCCGCGGCGTCGGGGACCGGGTACGGGGCGGGGCCGCCGGGACGGCGCGGATCTTCCTGGGCAGGCATGACCCGATTGTCCCGCGTCGCGACGCGGCCCCACGCCCGCGGCCCCTCGTACCGTGCGGTCCGGCAGCACCCGGATTACTCTCGGTGCAGAGATCGTCACCGCAGGGATCGTCACCGACCGGAGGCACGACCATGCCGGAGCTGTTCATCGGCGGTCAGTGGACCGCAGCGGCCGACGGGCAGGTGCGGGAGATCCGCTGCCCGGCGGACGGCACGCTGGTCGCGACCGTCGACGAGGGCGGGCCCAAGGACGCGGCAGCGGCGATCGGCGCCGCCCGGGTGGCCTTCGACGACGGGCCCTGGCCACGGACTCCGGCCGCCGAGCGGGGCCGGCTCGTGCTGCGCGTCGCCGAGCTGCTGGAGCGCGACAAGGACGCACTGGCCAAGGCCGAGTCCCTGGACACCGGGAAACGGCTGGTCGAGAGCGTCTACGACATGGACGACATCGCCAACTGCTTCCGCTACTTCGGCAACCTGGGCGCGGCGGGCGGTACGGACCGGGTCGTCGACACGGGCGTGGAGGAGACGGACAGCTCCGTGCGGCATGAGCCGGTCGGCGTCTGCGCGCTGATCACCCCATGGAACTATCCGCTCCTCCAAACGGCCTGGAAGGTCGCTCCGGCCCTGGTCACCGGCAATACGTTCGTCCTGAAACCAAGCGAGCTGACCCCGCACACCGCCATTCATCTGATGCGGCTGCTGGCCGAGGCGGGACTGCCGGACGGCGTCGCCAACCTGGTGCTCGGCACCGGTCCCCTGGTCGGCGCGCCGCTGACCGAGGATCCGCGGGTGGACATGGTGTCGTTCACCGGCGGGCTGGTCACCGGCCGCCGGATCATGGCGGCCGCCGCGCCCACCGTGAAGAAGATCGCCCTCGAGCTGGGCGGCAAGAACCCGAACATCGTCTTCGCGGACGCCGATTTCGACACCGCCGTCGACTACGCCCTGATGGCGATCTTCCTGCATTCCGGACAGGTCTGCTCGGCGGGCGCCCGGCTGCTCGTCCAGGACGATCTGCATGACGCGTTCGTCGACGAGCTGGTCTCCCGTGCGCAGCGGATCCGGCTCGGCGGACCGTTCGACGAGGCCGCCCGGACCGGCCCGCTGATTTCCGCCGCGCACCGCGCGAAGGTGGAGGCGTATGTCGCGGCGGGGCTCGACGAGGGCGCCGTACTCCTCTGCGGCGGTTCGGCGCCGGACGATCCCGCGCTGGCGGACGGCTTTTACTACCTGCCGACGGTGCTGGACGAGTGCACCCCGGACATGTCCGTCGTACGCGATGAATCGTTCGGCCCGGTGCTGACCGTGGAGCGGTTCCGTGACGAGGACGAGGCGGTCTCGCTGGCCAATGACACGGTGTACGGGCTGGCCGGGGCGGTGTGGACGCAGAACAGCGAGCGCGCCCACCGGGTCGCGGGCCGGATGCGCGCGGGGACGGTGTGGATCAACGACTTCCATCCGTATGTGCCGCAGGCGGAGTGGGGTGGGATGAAGCAGTCGGGCGTCGGGCGCGAGCTGGGGCCGGCGGGGCTGGCGGAGTATCAGGAGGCCAAGCACATCTGGCGCAATACGGCGCCGCGTCCGCAGAGGTGGTTCGAGTGACGGATTCCGGCGCTGGGTCCCCTGCCGACGGCGAGCCGGTACGTCCCGGTACCCGGGCCGATGGTTCGCACGACGACGACTCGCTCGCGGAACTCGGCTACAAGCCCGAACTCAAGCGGACCCTGGGCAACTTCCACACCTTCGCCGCCGGCATCAGCTATATCTCCATCCTCACCGGCACGTTCCAGCTGTTCTACTTCGGTATCAGCCACGGCGGACCGGCGTACTGGTGGTCGTGGCCGATGGTCTTTCTCGGCCAGCTGATGGTGGCGCTGTGCTTCTGCGAGCTCGCCGCCCGGTACCCGGTGGCGGGTTCGATCTACAACTGGGCCAAGCAGCTCGGCGGCCCCCATGTCGGCTGGCTGGGCGGCTGGATGATGCTGACGGCCAGTATGGTCTCGCTGTCCGCCGTGGCCCTGGCCTATCAGGTGACGCTGCCGCAGATCTCGTCGTGGTTCCAGTTCATCGGTGACGGCACCGGGAAGACCGATGCGGCGGCCAATGCCGTACTGCTGGGCACCGTGCTGGTCACCTTCACCACCCTGGTCAACGCTTTCGGCGTCAAACTGATGGCCCGGATCAACTCCGCCGGTGTGGCGATCGAGCTGATCGCCGCCATCGTGCTGATCATCCTCCTCGCCGCGCATGTCACCCGCGGCCCCAGCGCCCTGACCGAGACCTTCGGCCTGGGCGCCGGCCAGGAGCTGGGCTACTTCGGCGCGTTCCTGACCGCTGCGCTGGCCTCGGCATACGTCATGTACGGCTTCGATACGGCCTCGTCGCTCGGCGAGGAGTCCAAGGACCCGGGCCGCAACGCACCCCGCGCCATCCTGCGCGCCCTGATCGCGTCGTTCCTCATCGGCGGGCTGATCCTGCTCTTCGCGCTGCTGGCCGTGCCCGATCTGCACGCCAAGGAGCTGTCGGTCGACGGGCTGCAGTTTGTCGTGCTGTCCACACTGGGCTCGACCATCGGGCAGATCGTGCTGTGGTGTGTGGTCATCGCGATCACCGTGTGCGAGCTGGCGGTGCACACCGCCAGCATCCGGCTGGCCTACGCGATGGCCCGGGACAACAACCTCCCCGCCTCCGCGCAGCTCGCCAAGGTCAACCCGCGCTTCCAGACCCCGGTGCTGCCGGCCGTCATCATCGGCCTGGTGGCGGTCGGCATCCTCCTGATCAACGTCAATCAGCCGCAGATCTTCTCCGTGATCACCAGCATCGCGATCATCATGATCTATCTGGCGTATCTGCTGGTCACCCTGCCGATGCTGATCCAGCGGCTGCGCGGCAGATGGACCCCGGCCGAAGGACACTTCTCACTGGGGAAGTTCGGCCTCCCGGTGAACGTCCTCGCCGTCCTGTGGGGCGCCGCCATGTCCGTCAACCTCGCCTGGCCGCGGGCCACGGTCTACAACGCGACCGGCCCGCAGCACTGGTATCTGCGCTGGGGCGCCTTCTTGTTCATCGGCGTCGTGGCGTTCGGCGGCTTCGCCTACTACTGGTTCGTCCAGCGCAAGCGCACCGGTGTCCTGGCCAGCCACGCCGCCGAGGCGTCCGGTCCCCCCACCCCCAAACCCTGATCATTCGATCCCGATCTGGAGACGGCGCCATGCCCCAAGAGGCCCAGGTGGACGAATTCGACTACGTCGTGGTCGGCGGCGGTACGGCCGGCTCGGTTGTGGCGGCCCGGCTCAGCGAGGACCCTGACGTCAGCGTCTGCGTGCTGGAGGCCGGGCCGTCCGACGTCGACGACCCCAACATCCTCCGCCTCGAACAGTGGATGGCGCTGCTCGAATCGGGCTACGACTGGGACTACCCCGTCGAACCGCAGGAGAACGGCAACAGCTTCATGCGGCACGCCCGTGCCAAGGTGCTGGGCGGCTGCTCGTCCCACAACTCCTGTATCGCCTTCTGGGCACCGGCGGAGGACCTCGACGAGTGGGGCGCGCTGGGCTGTACGGGCTGGAGCGCGGCCGACTGCTTCCCGCTCTACCAGCGCCTGGAGACCAACGACGCGCCAGGCGATCACCACGGCCGCCGCGGCCCGGTGACCCTGCGTACCGTCCCGCCCCATGACCCCTGCGGTGTCGCTCTCCTGGAGGCGTGCGCCGCGGCCGGCATTCCCACCACCCCGTTCAACACCGGCGAGACCGTCAGCCACGGTGCGAACTGGTTCCAGATCAACTGCCGCCCCGACGGGACCCGTTCCTCCGCCTCGGTCTCCTACCTCCACCCCGTCATGGGAACCCGCCGCAATCTGGAGGTACGCACCGGAGTCCAGGCCAAACGCCTGCTGTTCGACGCCTCCCGGCGCTGCACCGGCGCGGAGTACCTCTCCCCCGACCTGATCCACTCCCGGACGGTCACCGCCCGCCGCGAGGTCATCGTCTCCTGTGGTGCCATCGACACCCCGAAGCTGCTGATGCTCTCGGGCATCGGGCCCGCCGACCATCTGCGGGACACCGGTATCGAACCAATTGCCGATGCCCCCGGTGTCGGCGCCAACCTCCAGGACCACCCCGAGGGCGTGATCATGTGGGATGCCAAACAGCCCATGGTCACCACCTCCACGCAGTGGTGGGAGATCGGCATCTTCACGCGCACCCGGCCCGGCCTCGACCGCCCCGACCTGATGTTCCACTACGGCTCAGTGCCCTTCGACATGAACACCTACCGCCGCGGCTACCCCACCTCCGAGAACGCCTTCTGCCTGACCCCGAACGTCACCCGCGCCCGCTCCCGGGGCACCGTACGGCTGGCCACCCGCGACTTCCGCGACAAGCCGAAGGTCGACCCGCGCTACTTCACCGATGAGCATGACGTACGGGTGATGACCTACGGTCTGCGCCTCGCCCGCGAGATCATCTCGCAGCCTCCGATGGCGAGTTGGGCCGGCACCGAACTCGCCCCCGGCCCCGCGGCCCAGTCGGACGCCGACCTCCTCGACTACATCCGCGCCACCCACAACACCGTCTACCACCCCGCCTGCACGGTCCGGATGGGCGCCGCCGGCGATCCGGACGCCCCGCTCGACCCGCAGCTGCGGGTCAAGGGCGTCACCGGACTGCGGGTGGCCGACGGCTCGGCGATGCCGTTCCTGACGGCCGTGAATCCCTGCATCACGACGATGATGATCGGGGAGAAGTGCGCGGACATGATCCGCGAGGGCTGAGACCGGGGCAGGCCGGCCGGCTCGCGCGCGCTCGGTCTCACCCTGAGACCGAGCAGGTGAGCCGCCGTATGCTGACCGCATGAGGCGGACATCCTTTGCGCACTGGCCCTGCTCGATCGCCCGCACGATGGATCTGCTGGGCGACTGGTGGACACCGCTGGTGCTGCGCGAGGCGTTCTACGGGATCCGGCGGTTCGACGGGTTCCAGGAGTCCCTCGGGATCGCACGCAATACCCTCACCGACCGTCTGCGGCGGCTGGTCGACGAGGGGCTCCTGGAAAAGCGGCCGTACCAGACCGAGCCGGTGCGCCATGACTATGTCCTCACGGACAAGGGGCGCGACTTCTACCCCGTCCTCCTGGCGATGAACAGCTGGGGCGACCGCTGGCTGAGCGGCGAGGCGGGCCCCCCGGTGGTCTTCCACCACGACTCCTGCGGCCGGCAGAGCCACGCCGAGGTGGTCTGCGCCCACTGCGGCGACCCGATGACACCCGACAACACCCGCCCCCGGCTGGGCCCCGGATATCCGCCGCGCCTGGCCGAACGCCCGGACGTGCGGGAGCGCTTCGCGGACTGAGCCACCGGCCGGGTCACCGCTACGCCATGGCCGCGCACCCCGTTGACAAGTAAGTCTATCTACGCAACTTTGGAGGTCAGACAGTCAGAACCCCTCTACCGTGGGGCGACGAGGAGGCTGGGGATCATGGAGTGGACGGGCGCGCGGTACGCGGACACCCCGACGGCCGAAGTGGAGACGCGGATCGCCGCCCCGCCGGAACGGGTGTGGGAGCTGGTGTCCGACATCGGCCTGATGCCGGGCGCGAGCTCCGAACTGCGGTCGACGCACTGGCTGGACGGCGCGACCGGCCCCGCCGTCGGTGCCCGCTTCACCGGCCGCAGCAGGCACGAAGCGCTGGGCGAGTGGACGACCACCTCGTACGTCGTGGAGTGCGAGCGGCCGAAGGTGTTCGCCTGGGCGGTCGAGGATCCCCAACACCCCACCGCCACTTGGCGGTTCACCCTCACACCGCAGGACGGCGGCGGCACCCTGCTACGGCAGTGGGTGCGGATGGGGCCGGGCCGCTCCGGCCTCTCGTACGCCATCGACCGGATGCCCGACAAGGAGCAGAAGATCGTTTTCGTACGGCTGCAGGAATTCGAGAACGCCATGACCGCCACCGTCCAACGGATCAAGAGCCTGGCCGAGCACACCCACGGGACGGAGGCGTAATGCGTACCGCCACCACCATCGAGGCATCCGGCGGGCCCTGGTCGGAGACGGTGGACTATGTCACCGAGGCCGAGAAACTGGGCCTGGACATCTGCTGGGTGGCCGAGGCCTGGGGCTCCGAGGCGCCGTCACCGCTCGGCTATCTCGCCGCCCGGACACAGCGCATCCTGCTCGGCTCCGGGATCATCCAGCTGGGCACCCGCACCCCGATGGCCATCGCACGCGCGGCGATCACCCTCTCCCAGATCTCCGAAGGCCGCTTCCTGCTGGGCCTCGGCCCCTCGGGACCGCAGGTGATCGAGGGGCTGCACGGCGTCCCCTTCGCCCGGCCGCTGGCCCGGATGCGCGAGACCGTCGACATTGTGCGCCAGGCCGCGACCGGGGAGAAGATCGCCTACACCGGGCGGGAGTTCACCATCCCCCTCCCCGGCGGGGATGCCCGGCCCATGCGTCTCTCGATGCGCGCCGAGCACTCCATTCCCGTCTATCTCGCCACCCTCTCCCCCAAGATGCTGCGCCTGACCGGCGAGATCGCCGACGGCTGGCTGGGCACCAGTTTCGTCCCCGAAGGCGCCCAAGAGGCCTACTTCGACCCGCTGTACGCGGGCCTTGCCGCAGCCGGGCGCTCCCGTACCGACCTCGACATCTGCCAGGGCGCCGAGGTCGCCTTCGCCGAGGACGAGGAGGCGCTGCGCACCATGCTCGCCGACCGGAAGAAGGAACTCGCCTTCAGTCTCGGCGGCATGGGCTCCGCCACCACCAACTTCTACAACAACGCCTACAGCCGCCAGGGCTGGGCCGAGGCCACCGCCGAGATCCGGCAGCGCTGGCAGTCCGGCGACCGGGCGGGCGCGGCCGGGCTGGTCACCGACGAGATGGTCCTCGGTACCACCCTCATCGGCACCGAAGACATGGTCCGGGAACGGCTACGGGTCTGGCAGGCCGCGGGAGTTGACACCGTGCGCCTCTATCCCGCGGGCGAGACACTGGAGGCCCGTCTGACGACACTGGGCCGGGCCCTCGACCTCGTACGCGAGATCTGACAGGTCCCTGACGGGCCCTCATATCCCTGCCCGCACCCCGTTCGTTTTACCCCTTACCCCGTACCCGTAGTACTTCAGAGCTACGCGCGAGGTGCACTCCCCGGTGGGACGCCGACCACACGGCGCGATTCATACCTTCCGTACCGCAGACACACATGACATCCGGTACGGACGGAAGGACCATCCGCCATGGCGTCCCGCCCGCGCAGCAGCCGCTTGCGCCGCACCCTGCTCGCCGCCATCACCAAGCGTCTCATCACCGAGTTCTCCCGCATGACCGGCGCCCCCCGCGCCCCCCTCAAGGACCGCATCGGCCACCTGACAGAACGCGAAACCGAGGTCCTGTCCCTGATCGCCCAGGGCCTGTCGAACGCCGAAATAGCCGAGCGCCTGGTCGTCGCCGAACAGACCGTGAAAACCCATGTGAGCCGCATTCTGGTCAAGTTGAGCCTGCGCGACCGGACGCAGGCGGCGGTCTTTGCGTATGAGACGGGGCTGGTTCGGCCGGTGGGGTACTGAGCCCGCGGCGACTACGGTGAGCGGGTGACCGAAACTTGGAAGGCCACCGACACCGGCGTCCTGCGGCTTCCCTCCGGGCGCCTGGTTCGAGGCCGCGCACTTCGCCGACCGCTGCCGGCCGGCTCGACGCCTGCCTACGCCGTCTACCTGCTCGGCAAGCGGCCCCCTGAGGTCCCCTGGGAAGTGCGGTGGCTGCAATGGCCGGATTTCCGGCTGCCCAGCAGTCACCTCCAAGCCCGAGCCGTCCTCAGTGAGGCCTGGGCCCGCGCCGAGGCCGACCGCGTCGAAATCGCCTGTGGCGGCGGCCGCGGCCGAACCGGCACGGCTATGGCCTGTCTCGCCGTCCTGGACGGAGTGCCCGCCGGCCGGGCAGTGGACTTCGTGCGCCAGAACTACGACCCGCACGCCGTCGAAACCCCTTGGCAGCGCCGCTACGTCCGCCGCTTCACCCCTTGACGAGCGGCCCGCATGACGGCGTGGTCACGCGGACGGCTGTTCACCGGGCCTCCAGGGTGTCGGCGAAGGCCCGGAAGACATAGGCGGTCGACGTGGCGCCCGGATCCTGGTGCCCTATGCTCCGCAGCCCCACGTAGGAGGCGCGCCCCTTGCGGGCCTGCATGGGGATGGTCTTACGCATTCCGGCTTCGGCCGCGTCCGCGGCGGCACGGGCCGCCGCATGGAAGCACCCGCCGGCTTCGGCCGTGTCACGGAAGGCGGTGACGGCGGGTGCGTAGGCGTCGATCATTGTCTTGTCGCCGGGAACGGCCGCACCGAGTTGCTGGATCTTCTCCAAGCCCGCCTGCAGCGCGATGGCGAACTGAGCCGTACCGACCTCACCCGCGCAACCGACCGCCTTGCCCATGGCGCGGAGCGCACTGCCGTACAGCGGGCCCGAGGCCCCACCCACCCCGGACACCAGCAGAGTCCCCATGGTGACGAGAAGGCCGCCGACCGATTCGGCCGGCCCGGTCAGCGCACCGCACGCCCGCGCGAAGCCGCGGGCCATGTTGACGCCGTGATCGCCGTCGCCGATGGGCGAGTCCAGCCGGGTGAGGTGGACCTGGTTGCGGCCGACAACCGAGTTGATGTTGTTGAACCACTCACGGGTGAGTGCGACGTCCACCGACACTCTCCTGGCGGGAGGGACTAATCGTGCTGGGCCGGCAATGCTCCTCACATGTCCCGGCGCGGCGCCGGGGCGTTCACCGGGGTGCACCGTCGGGCGAGCGAATCGGGGTCGGCCTGACAGCAGCGTCAGCGACACCCCTGCCGTGTGGGGGCTGGTCACGTAATTGCCTTCCAGGTTTTGGGCGATCGTCATCCTTCGCCCGCGCGAGATCGCAGCGGCCTCCGCGCACAACCGCATACCGCTCCGCCAGGGGCGTTCCATCGAGGTCATTGACCATCAGGGCCGAGCGGAGGCTCTCCCGCCGCCCCTGCCCGGCGAGGCAGTGCCGGAGCGGCAACTCCGGGGAGTTGGGGGGCATCGTCGCGGGTTTCCGCATGACAAGCACTCCTTTGCTCTCGTGGAGAGCTGTCGGGGGCGAGTCGGATGGTGGCTGGGTGACGGCACTGACACACGAGACATCAGAGTGTTAAGGACGTTCGGCAACGCTGAATGGTGGTCAAATCAAAACCCACGGAATCGGTTACGTCAACATGCCAAAAACCACAGATTTAGTTACATCAAGATGTCGTCAGAACCACGTACGGACGATGTCAACGGTTGGCGTTCAGGCCCGCGTTGCGGGGTGCACCGAGGTCCCGGGAGAGGTTCCTGGCGACCTCTCGCGTGGCGATGGCCCCGTCATGCCGTGCGGGCTTGGCGAACAGGTGCTCAATGGGCCCCACCAGGCCGATGGCGCCGACGACTTCGCCGGTGTGGTCGAACACGGGCGCCCCGATACCGGCGTCGCCCAGCGTCGACTCCTGGTTGTCCAGCGCGTATCCGATCTCGCGTACATGCTTCAGCTGGACCTCCAGCTGCTCCGGGTCGTCGATGCTGGCGCCGGTCACCCGCGCCAGCTCCCCGGCGAGCAGCTCATCGCGCTGTTCGGGCGGGAGGAATGCCGCGATGGCCTTGCCCAGCGCGCAGGTGTTCCAGGGGAGGCTGGCCCCGGTCTCCAGGGTCTGGACCGTGGTGCCGGGGCGGAAGGCATGGTGGATCACCAGGACTTGGCGGTCGACCATGACGCCCACCCAGACGGCCGAGCCGGTGCGCGTGGCCAGAATGTCGGCCCATGTGAGGGCGCGGGTGCGCAGTTCGTGCGAGTCGAGGTAGGCGTTGCTGAGTGTCACTAGGCCGGGCCCCAGCTGGTATTTGCTGGTCTCCCGGTCCTGGATGACCAGCCCCTCCGCCTCCAGGGTGCGCAGCAGGGCATGGGCGGTGGGCTTGGAGACCCCCAGGCGGTCGGCCAGTTCACTCACGCCGAGTCGCGGGGTCGCGGTAGCCAGCTCCTTGAGGACCCTGATAGCCCTGTGTACCGCCTGAACCATGGAAAGTTTCTCCCTGTTCACTATTGCTGAACGTGGTTCGGTGATTCTAGGCTCTGCCCTCATGACACCGTTGGTTGGCATCGTACTTGTGCCCCACAGGGCGGAGATCGCTCGTGGGCCTAAGGCCGTGGTCCACCCTCGAGATCGAGGACAAGCTGTTCACCCGCCCACCCGAGCTTGTCGAATTCTTCATCATCCCCAGCCGGGACGGCACCCATTCCTGAGGGTGCGCACCCGGGACGACAAGCCCCTGGAGCCCGTGGCCCGCAAGTCGGCCGTGGCGGATCTGCCCTGAGGGCCACGCCGGTCCGGTGAAAGCTCAACGAGCTTCTGCGGACCGCTACCAGCCGCTGGAGCCGGCCCGCCTGCCGACACCAGGCACCGGCCGCCAAGGCAGCCCGTTTCCTTCCTCACCGCCCGCTTCTCGCCGCCAACCCGCAACCGGCCCGGATCAGCCCCGGGGGCCGGCTGCGTGCTTGCCCTGCCCCAGAAACGGAGAGCTCGTATGAGCAGCAGTCACCTCGAAGTCTGCATCGTCGGTGCCGGTCCCAGAGGGCTGTCGGTACTGGAACGGCTGTGCGCGAATGAGCGCGGACAGCCGTCGCGCAAGGCGGTGACGGTGCATGTCGTCGACCCGCAGACGCCCGGAGCCGGCGCGGTCTGGCGCAGCGACCAGTCCACCCACCTGCTGATGAATACGGTGGCCTCGCAGATCACGGTGTTCACGGACGACAGCTCCACCATCGACGGGCCGATCGAGCCGGGGCCGAGCCTGTACGAATGGGCACAGGGCCTGGCCCTGCTCGGCGATCCCTCCGAACACGACCGGGTGACGCTGGACGAGGCACGGCGCCTGAACCCCAACACGTATCCCACGCGCGCCTTCTACGGCCGTTACCTGCACGACTGCTTCCAGCGCGTCATCTCCGGCGCACCCGGCCACATCACGGTCCGTCTGCACCGTTCACGTGTGGTCGCCCTGGCCGACACCCGGCGGAGCACCGACGGGCCACAGAATGTGCGCCTCGAGAACGGTGCCCGGCTCGCCGCACTGGACGCCGTGGTCATGGCGCAGGGCCATGTGCCGGCCCGGCTGACGGTGCAGGAGGACAGGACCGCGAGTCTGGCCCGCGATCACCACCTGACGTACTTCCCCCCGGCGAACCCGGCCGACCTCGATCTGAGCGGTATCGAGCCGGGTGAGAGCGTGCTCCTGCGTGGCCTGGGGCTGAACTTCTTCGACCACATGGCGCTGTTCTCACTGGGGCGCGGCGGCCGGTTCGTCCGCAAGGACGGCAAGCTCACCTACCGGCCTTCGGGCCGGGAACCGAAGCTCTACGCCTTCTCCCGCCGCGGGATTCCCTACCACGCCCGCGGAGAGAACGAGAAGGGCGCCCACGGCCGGTACTTTCCACAACTGCTGACCCCGGAGTACATCAAGGGCCTGCGCGAGCGCTCCGCGAACGGGCAGCCGGTCACCTTCAGCGCCGATCTGTGGCCGCTGATCTCCCACGAGGTGGCGAGCGTCTACTACGCCACGCTGCTCAACGCCCGGGGCCGGGAGGCGGAGCGTGCGGTCTTCACCGACACGTTCCTGGCCCTGCCGGTGGGCGGCGATCCGGCGCCCCTGCTGGACGCCTACGGCATCGAGGCGGACGCGCGCTGGGACTGGGACCGGCTCTCCCGCCCCTACGGGGAGCGCCGGTTCACCGACCGCGACGACTTCCACACCTGGCTCCTGGACTACCTGGCCAAGGACATGCACGAGGCCCGGTCCGGCAATGTCAGCGGTCCGCTGAAGGCCGCCCTCGATGTGCTGCGCGACCTGCGCAACGAAGTACGGCTGGCCGTCGACCACGGAGGCCTGGAGGCCACCTCGCACCGTGACGATCTGGAGGGGTGGTACACCCCGCTCAACGCCTTCCTGTCGATCGGGCCGCCGGCCTCGCGCATCGAGGAGATGAGGGCGCTCATCGAGGTGGGCCTGCTGACCGTGACCGGCCCCGGCACCCAGGTCCGTATCGACGCCACCGAGGGCGTGTACGTCGCTCACTCCACCACCGTGCCGGGCCCTCCGGTCCACGCCACCGCGCTGATCGAGGCCCGGCTGCCCGAACCCGATCTGCGCCGCTCCGAGGATCCGCTGCTGCGCCATCTGCTCGACACCGGCCAGGCCGCCTCCTACCGCATAGCCGGTGCGCACGGCACCAGTTACGAGACCGGCGGACTCGCGGTGACCGAACGCCCCTACCGGCTGGTGGACGGGCGCGGCCGCGCGCACCCACGGCGGTTCGCCTACGGGGTGCCGACCGAGTCGGTGCACTGGGTCACGGCGGCCGGCATCCGGCCCGGTGTCGATTCGGTGACCCTCGGCGACTCCGATGCGATCGCCCGCGCCCTACTGGAACTCCCCCTGGCGGCACAGGTCCCGGCCAGAGCCCGGCCGATGAGCAAGTCCGAGTCGGAGCTGGCGGGAGAGTCCGTATGAATACCACCGGACCCGACGAGCGCGATGCCCGGCCGACCGCCGAAGATGACCTCTGCGATGCGGGACTGCTGTCCCCCGTACGGGCCGGTACGCCGGTGGAGCGGGCCGTGAGCGACCGGGCCTGGCTGCAGGCCATGCTCGACACCGAGTCGGCGCTGGCCCGTGCGCAGGCGAACCTGGGCACCCTGCCGAAGCCGGCCGCCGACGCCATCACCCGTGCGGCCCGCGCCGAACTCCTCGACGTACGCGCCGTGGCGGTGGCCGCGCGCGAGACCGCGAACCCCGTGGTGGGCTTGGTCAAGGCCTTCACCGCGGTCGTGGCCGCGGCCGATCCGGCGGCCGCCGAGTATGTGCACCGGGGCTCGACCAGCCAGGACATCTTCGACACCGGTGCCATGCTGATCGCCCGTCGCGCGCTCGAGATCATCCGTGGTGATCTGCGGCGCACGGCCGAGGCGTTGGGTGGCCTGGCCGACCGGCACCGGGACACGCTCATCGCCGGACGCACGCTGGCGCTCCACGCCGTGCCGACCACCTTCGGCCTCAAGGTGGCGGGCTGGCGGCAGCTGGTGCTCGATGCGGACTTACGGCTCGGCCGGGTGCTGGACGGCGGGCTGCCCGTCGCGCTGGGCGGAGCCGCCGGAACGCTTGCCGGATATCTGGAGTACGCGGCCCTCGACGGGGGGCGGCAGCCGGACCCGGGCGACTACCTGGACCGGCTGACGGGCGCCTTCGCCGCCGAGACCGGACTCTCCCGCCCGGTGCTGCCCTGGCATGCGTTGCGGACCCCTATCGCCGATCTGGCCTCCTCGCTGGCGTTCACGGCCGGCGCGCTGGGCAAGATCGCCGTCGATGTGCAGGCGCTGGCCCGTACCGAAATCGCCGAAGTGGCCGAGCCGGGGCCCGCCGGGCGCGGCGGCTCCTCGGCCATGCCGCACAAGCGCAATCCGGTGCTGACCACGCTGATGCGTTCCGCCGCACTCCAAGTGCCGCCACTGGCAACGGGATTGACGCAGTGTCTGATCTCGGAGGACGAGAGGTCGGCCGGGGCGTGGCACGCCGAGTGGCAGCTGCTGCGCGAGTGCCTGCGGCTGGTCGGCGGCGCCGCCCATACGGCGGCCGAGCTCGCCGAGGGCCTCGAGGTCAGGCCGCAGCGGATGCGGGAGAACCTGGATCTCACCGGCAGCCAGGTGGTCTCCGAGCGGATCGCGGCCGTGCTCGCCCCGCGGCTGGGCAAGGCAGCGGCCAGGCAGCTTCTGACGGACGCCGCGGCCACGGCAGGGCGCGAGGGACGGCATCTGGCCGAGGTCCTGGCCGAAGCGCCGGGTCTGGCGGCGCAGTTGAACGCCGCGGAGCTGGCCGAACTGTGCGACCCCGCCGGTTACACCGGCGCCGCCGGCGCCCTCGTGGAGCGTGCGCTGCGCGGCTGACTGCCTGACCGGGCTCGCGGTGCGCAGGCTCCGTGGCCCGCCGAAGACTCCTACCACAGCAGGAGAGCAGGAGAGAGATGTCGAGCAGGCAGTCCGCCCGCGGGCGGTGGATCGAAGGCTGGGATCCGGAGGACGAGGAATTCTGGGAGCGCTCCGGCAAGCGGACCGCGCGGCGCAATCTGTGGCTGTCGGTGCTGTCCGAGCACATCGGGTTCTCCGTCTGGAGCATGTGGTCGGTGCTGGTGCTGTTCATGTCGCCGCGTATCGGGCTGAGCTTCGCGCCAGGCGAGAAGTTTCTGCTGGTCATCACGCCCACGCTGGTCGGGTCGCTGTTACGGCTTCCGTACAGTCATGCGGTGACGCGGTTCGGCGGCCGCAACTGGACGGTGTTCGCTTCCCTCGTGCTGTTCGTGCCCGCGGTGTCCGCGGTGTACTTCGTGCAGCGCCCCGGGACTCCGCTGTGGGTGTTCCTGCTCATCGCGGCCTCGGCGGGGGCGGGAGGCGGCAACTTCGCCTCGTCGATGACGAACATCACGACGTTCTTTCCGCAGCGCCATCAGGGCTGGGCCCTGGGCCTCAACGCGGGCGGCGGCAACCTGGGCGTCGCGGTGGTCCAGCTGCTGGGTCTGTTCGTGATCGCCACGGCCGGCGACACTCACCCTTCCTACGTCGCCGCCGCCTACCTGCCGCTGATCGCGCTGGTGTCGGTGCTGGCGGCGCTGCGGATGGACAACGTCGACGCGGTACGGACCGCGCCCGGCGCGCAGCGCGAAGCGACCGCCCACCGGCACACCTGGTGGATCTCCCTCCTGTACATCGGCACGTTCGGGTCGTTCATCGGGTACGGGTTCGCATTCGGTCTGGTGCTGCAGAGCCAGTTCGGCTCGTCTCCTCTGCAGGCGGCCTCGTTCACGTTCCTCGGCCCGCTGCTGGGGTCCGTGGCCCGGCCGCTGGGGGGCAAACTGGCGGACCGCTGGGGCGGACCCCGGGTCACGCTGTGGACCTTCCTGGGCATGGCAGCGGGGACCGGGGTGCTGCTCGTGGCCTCGCGTGCCGGGACGTTCTGGCTGTTCATTGCCGGGTTCACCGCTCTGTTCGTCCTCAGCGGCATCGGGAACGGCTCGACGTACAAGATGATCCCCGCCGTCTTCGCCAAGGAGGCGGAGGACGCCGTCACTTCGGGCCGTGACGCCCGGTCGGCGTTCGCCCGTGCGCGGCGGCTCAGCGGCGCGGTGATCGGCATCGCGGGCGCGATCGGGGCCCTCGGCGGAGTGGCCATCAACCTGGTGTTCCGCGCGGCCTACGGCAGCCCCTCGGGCAGCGGCACCCCCGCATTCATCGCCTTTCTCTGCTACTACGCGCTGTGTGTGCTGGTGGTCCGGGTCGTCTACCTGCGCCGTTCCATGGAAACTTCCCCGGCGCCCGAGCGTGTCCCTTCTCAGCCGCACCGCACGTAAGACACATGAATGTGGTCCGTGAACTACTTTCGAATGATGCGGATGAATGGAGTGAATTCAGCGCATGACCGTCATCACCGCGGCTCACGAACTGCTCGACAGCGATGTCTACATCGATTTACGCGCCAGCCTCGGCATCCCGCTGTACCTCAGATGCGAAGGCTTCAACTTCGCGGGCTCGATCAAAATCCAGCCCGCTGCCTGGATGGTCGCCGCCGCACAACGCGACGGCAGCATCGGCCCCGACTCCGTCCTCATCGAGTCCTCCTCCGGCAATCTCGGCGTGGCACTGGCCGTGATCGCCGCGTCGAAAGGGCTCAAGTTCGTCTGCGTCACCGACCTCAACTGCAACCCCACAACGGTCAGCCTCATGCGTGCCCTCGGCGCCGAAGTCGTGGTCGTCGACGAATCCGATGACACCGGCGGCTATCTCGCCGCCCGCAAGGCCTACGTACGAAAACGGTGCGAACAAGACCCCGCCTATGTCTGGCTCAACCAGTACGAGAATCCGGCGAACTGGGTGGCCCACTACGAAAGTACCGCCGCCTTCATCGCCAAGCACTTCCCCGATCTCGACACCCTGTTCATCGGCACCGGCACCGGTGGCACGCTCATGGGCTGTGCGCGCTACTTCCGCGAACACCGGCCCCAGGTCCGCATCATCGCCGTCGACAGCATCGGATCGGTCAGCTTCGCCGGAACTCCAGGGCCACGGCATATTCCCGGACTCGGCGCCGGCGCGCCCATGCCGCTGATCGCCCCCGCGCTCAGCGACGACCTCATCGACGACATCATCCGCGTCCGCGAAATCGACACCATCCGGACCTGCCGGCAACTCGCCGCTCGCGGCCTCCTCCTCGGCGGCTCCTCGGGGACCGTCATCAGCGCCGCCTCCCAGTGGCTCGCCCAGCACCACAGCCCCGCCCACACGGCGGTCGCCATCGCACCCGACCTGGGAGAGCGCTACATCAACACCATCTACAACGACACCTGGGTCACCCACCACTACGGCCGCGACGACGTCGACCAACTCCTGGAGAACATATGAGCAACCAGGGCGCAACCCCAGAGTTTTCCGTTATTCCGGGCGTCACGGTGCACCGGATGCTCGACGGCCGGCAGCAGGAGCTCATCGAACTCATCGAAAAGGCCTACCTCCTGCACGGTGAGGCACAAACCGTCAACCCGCCGTCGTACTTTCTTCGGTTTCCGGACCGGCCCACCGCCCGCATCATCGCCTTACCGGCGTCGGTCGGCGGCGACCGTCCGGTCGACGGCATCAAGTGGATATCCAGCTTTCCCACCAACCTGGAACGCGGAATCCCCCGCGCCTCCGCCGTCCTCATTCTCAATGATCCGGCCACCGGGTACCCGTATGCGTGCCTGGAGAGCTCCATCATCAGCGCGGTACGCACCGCCGCGTCCGCTGCGGTCGCGGCACGCACCCTCATCGCGGGACGCGCCACACCGCGCCGGGTGGGATACCTCGGTACCGGACTCATCGCGCGCTATCTCCACACCTATCTGTCCGTCCTCGGCTGGGAACCGGACGAATTCGGCGTTCACGACCTGTCGGCGGAATATGCCCAGGGTTTCGCGAACCACCTGGGCCGCACCGCCGGCGGTGCGTCCGTCCGCATTCACGATTCCGCGGAGCAACTGATCCGTTCCTCCGATGTGGTGGTCTGTGCCACCACGGCGGCCGCTCCGCACCTCCTCGAACCATCCTGGTTCGCACACCATCCGCTGGTGCTTCATGTCTCCCTGCGGGACCTCAGCACCGAGGTCATCCTCGACAGCGTCAATGTCGTCGACGATATCGAGCACGTTCTCAAGGCGAACACCTCGGTCCACTTGGCGGAGCAGCGGACCGGCGGCCGGGAATTCCTGGACGGCACCCTCTACGACGTCCTCACCGGAAAACTCACCGTGCCCACCGACCGCACCGTGGTCTTCTCGCCGTTCGGTCTCGGCGTGCTCGACCTGGCGGTCGGCGAGCATATCCACACCCGTGCCCGAGAGGCCGGTGAACTCACGGTGGTCGAGAGGTTCTTCCACGATCTGGAGCGCCACAGCAGCCCGAGCGCGGAGGCGGGGTCCCGATGACCACATCGCCGCGCACCGAGCGACCGACGGCGGTCCGGGCCGAACTCCCCCTGGCCCCCGGCACGGTGTCCCGGGCCAACGCCCTGGCCCTGCGCAGCGCCCAGAAGGTGGACACCGGGACCGCTGTGCTGGATCACGTCATCCGGCATGCGGAGACCGGTCCGGACCGTCCCGCCATCACCGACGGTGAACAGACCCTGAGCTACCGGGCCTTGCTGGAACGGGTCGCCGCGACGCGGCACGCCCTGCTCTCGCATGGCGTGACGGCGGGTGACGTGGTCGCCGCGGCCGGCCCCCGCAGCGCCGATACGCCGGTCATCTTCCTGGCGCTGGAAAGCGTGGGCGCGTCCTATCTGCCCATCGACCTGGGCTGGCCCGAGGTCCGGGTCCGGGATGTTCTCCACCGCAGCCGGGCCGCTCTGCTGCTGGACTACTCCGGTGCCGACGGTGCGACCGGTGCCCCCCGGGCCGCATGCTCGGCCGCCGCGGCCGAGCAGATCACCACGCTGCGTCTGCCGGCAGCGAGCGGAGCCGGCGAACCCCTGCTCGGGGACGCAACCGACCGCTCGCACGAGACCCGCTACACGATCTTCACCTCGGGAACGACCGGCCGTCCCAAAGGCGCTACGGTCGAACACCAAGGCATGCTCAACCACCTCTGGGCCAAGGTCGATGACCTGTCGCTGGGCTCCCATGACGTGGTCGCCTTCACCGCGCCGCTGGTGTTCGACATCTCGATCTGGCAGATGCTGTGCCCCCTGCTGGTCGGCGGTCACGTCGTGGTGGTGCAGGACGCCGCCATGCGCTTCCCGCGATGGCTCATCGGTACCCTCGATGCCGCGGGCGTGACCGTCGTCGAACTCGTCCCCACCGTCGTCGGCTGGCTCGTCGACGAAACACAGCGCCTCGGCGGCGGATCGCTGAAGAGCCTGCGCTCGCTGCTGTCCACCGGCGAAGAGCTCTATCCCGCCGTAGCGGCCCGGGTTCTCGAGACGCTCCCCGACGTCTTGGTGGTCAACGCCTACGGTCCCACCGAGTGTTCCGACGACGTCACCCATCACGTGGTGACGCATGCCGACCTCACGCGCGGCCGGCTCCCGGTCGGCTCACCCGTCCTCAACACCACGCTCTACCTGCTGGTACAGGACGCGGAGGGCACGTGGCGGGCCGCCGAACCCGAGGAGACCGGTGAACTGTTCGTCGGCGGGACCGGTGTGGGGCTGGGGTATCTGAACGACCCCGATACCACCGACCGCGCCTTCTTCCGCGATCCCTTCGACCCCTCCTCGCCCACCGGGAGGCTCTACCGCACCGGCGACCTCGCGCGGTTCGACGAGGGGCTCGTGTACTACCTCGGCCGCAGCGACCGGCAGGTGAAGGTCGCCGGCGTCCGTATGGAACTCGACGAAATCGAAGCCGTCCTGAGCCGGCATCCCGACGTCGAGAAATGCGCCGTCGCGGTCTCCGGCAACGGTGAGCAGAGCGAGCTGGTCGCCCACTACAGCCTGCGCAGTCCGGTGCCGCCGGAGGAACTGCAGGGATCCCTGAGCGCAGCCCTGCCTCTCGCGATGGTGCCGCGGCGCTGGCGCGAGTGGGATGCGCTGCCCCTCACACCCAACGGAAAGATCGACCACCGGTCGCTCCAGGCGGCCGCCGCCACCCCCCGGAAAGAGGCCCGATGACCACGGCAGCGGTGAAGGCATCCGAGTCCGCCCCGAACCGTCCCCCGCTTCGCGGGCAGTCGGCCGACGGCACACCGACCCTGGCGGAACGGGCCGCCGCCGTGGCCCGCGTCGTCGAACAGCACCTCGCCGAGACCGAGCGAGACGCGGTGTTCCCCGAGCAGGCGCTGGCGGAGATGCGCCGGACCGGTCTGCTCGCCCTCCTCGTGCCGGCGGCGGACGGCGGCCTCGGCGGCACGCTCGCCGACCTCGTCGACGTCAGCATGATCCTGGGGCGTACCGACATGTCGGTGGCCATGATCTTCGCGATGCACTGTCAGCAGTCGGAGGCGATCGTGCGCTACGCGCAGTCGCCGCTGCGCGAGGAGCTGCTGCCCCTGCTGGCGTCGGGAGATCTGTACCTGGCGTCGGTCACCACCGAGCCCGGTAAGGGCGGCCATCTGTTCAAGTCGTACGCACCACTTCGCGAGGTCGAGGAGACCTTGGAGATCGACCGGACCGCCCCGATCGTGACCGGTGGCACCACGGCGGACGGCTTCCTGATCACCATGCGCAGCCCGCATGCCACCGCGGACCACCATGTCTCCCTGGTCTATGCCCACCGCAGCCAGCTGCAGGTGGAGGCCTCCGGGCAGTGGTGCCCGATGGGGATGCGCGCCAGTCACAGCCTGCCGTTGAAACTCACCGGCACGATCCCCGCCCATCAGGTGCTCGGCGAACACGGCGCCTTCCACCGCATCGCCCAGTCCGTCTTCGGCCCGCTGGCTCATATCGGCTGGTCCGCGGCCTGGTTGGGGACCGCGGCCGGGGCGCTGTCCCGGGTGCTGCGCCTGCTGCGTGACCCGGAGGGCCGCAAGCGGTTCGATCTCGGCTCGGAACTGCTGTTGACGCGGCTGTCCCGGGCCCGGCAGCGGCTCGACAGCGTCCATGCCGTGCTGCGCCGCACGCAGGACCTGGTGCTGCGGGAGGCGGATCTGTCCGCCCCGAGCAGTCAGCTGCTGCTGAACAATCTCAAGATCACCGCCGCCGAGGAGTGCTACGCGGCGGTGAACGACCTCGTCGACGCCGTCGGTCTGCGGCACGGCTATCTCCAGGACTCGCCCACCCGTCTGGAAAAGTCGCTGCGAGACCTGCGCTCGGCCGCGCTGAACTACAGCAACGACCGCCTGCACCTGGCGGATGGGCAGCTGTGTCTGCTCGACCCGGACGTGCGACTCGGCTGATCCGCCTGCCCGCCCGGTGCCGGCGCGTGCATCGCGTCGCCTGATAACTCCTGCTCCGCAGATATCCGCACCGGTCAGGCGAACGCACACACCCGGAAATCCGGCCACTTGCCTATTCGCGCGGTAAATGAACGTCGATGCATGGCACGTAACTTGAATACAGCTCTTGTGCCACCAAGGGCTAACCGTTAGGGTCGAGTTACGCGAAGTGAGGGGCAATCTGTTGCTCTTGTAGAGCTCGCGTCATCGCGTTAGTGACCTCGATGAAGGTCACCTGGGAAATGCTGCACACCATCACGCGCACGCAGCTCTGTCGCTGCCGCCAACGGGCCGAGATCGAAGCAGTCACCACACCCGAATCTCACTCTTCGAGGGATCCATCGTGTCCGAAAACAGCACGGAAACCCCGACCGAAAACTGGACTACCGCCCTGCGATACATCGCGGGCCGAAAGTCCGCCGAGGAATCCCTGGGCTTCCTCGCCCACATCAGTGCGACCGTCCGGAACACCGCCGGCCTCCCGGATGTCATCCCGGCAGTGGCCAAAGCGAGTGTCCCCTTTATCGCCTCGGCGATCTCCCTGGGCGCACCGGCAACGCATTCCCAGCCCGTTGTCCAGGCCCCATCGGAATTTTCCGAGGCGCTGCAGGGAGTACGCACGCTTGCCGAAGACAGCGGCGAACCGCAGATCATCATCAGCGGTCATGAGGGATTCGCGAAGCAGACCGACTCTCAGCAGCTGGATCTGCTGCGCAAGTGGGAGGCCGACTCGGCAGTGGCGCTCGCCCTGAATTTCCGGGGCGTGGCCGGCGGCCATCTCGTCCTCGTACGCGGCGTGAAGCATCGTCGGGGTCCCATCAGTCCGGGCGATCTTGCGCTCATCTCCGAGATGGCCGATCGGGTCGCGGCGTTCAACGCGTTCGCCACGCAGCTGTCCGCCGGTGCCGGCCGGTAACACCGGAGAAGCGAATAAGGAGTGGTTATGGCGGCGAGTTGGACAGACGTGCGCTCCTGGATCCTCGAACGCAACCCTGACGTGTCCGACCTGGACCCGGAAACCGACATCCTCGAGACCCGCGTCATCAATTCCCTGCAGTTTGTGGAGCTTGTCCTCTACGTCGAAGAACTGCGCGGCACGATGCTGGAGTCCAGCGAGGTCGACCTCGATTCCTTCCGCACCCTCAAGGACATCGAGAAGAATTTCCTTCACCCATAGCCAAAAAATCGTGTGGCCGGCTGTGATGACGGCAGGAGCTCGGCAGGATGTCTGGACGATCCGTTGTTGTGCAGGGCAGTAGCGTCGAGAAGGCCGACGAGGTCGTGGTCTTTCTGCCGCCGGCGGGCAGTGTCACGTCGCCGTACTTCCCGATAGGAACCCATCTGCCGGCCACGTTTGCGGCGGTGCACTGCGAGGTGCCCGGCCGCGGCCGCCTGGTACGGGACGAGGCGCCCGCATCGGTGCAGGGTGCCGTCGACCGCTGGGCCGAGGACCTTGCCCAGCTGCTGCCGGGACGACGGCTGCATCTGTTCGGGCACAGCCTGGGAGCGTTGTTCGCGTATGAACTCACGACCCGGTTCGAGGAACAGTCCGGGTGCGAGGTCGCAAGTCTGCTGGTGTCGGGCGCCCGTGAGCCGGGAAATGCCCCGCGGCCCCTGATAGCCACGGCATTCGCCGCGTTACGTGGACAACAGCGCGCCACTGACAGAGAAGGCGACACCGAGGGGTCCTGGCTGTTCAAGGATCTTCAGATGCGGCGCGAGTATCAGATCACTAAGCAGCCGATCTGCGCTCCGCTCGCACTGTTGGGCGGCAGCGCCGATAAATTCGTCCGGCCCGACGAAATGGGGGAATGGAAGCGGTTTACCAGCGGCCCATTTCTAGGAACATTTACATTCGACGGCGGACATGATTACTATCTCTCCGGTCAAGACTTAGTCGCAGCAGCGATCAGTCGAATCGTGGATCGCAGTCAGAACTCGACACACACTGGGAGCGAGAAATGACGGTTGACAACGGCAACATCCCCTCCATTGAGCAGCTGATCGACGTCATCGGGAACAGCTCGGTGGGAATTACGGTAACCGACGGATCCGGCGCCGTCGTGCTGCACAACAAGGCGCAGTCCGTGCTCATGGGCGGGGAAGCGAACCATCTCGGCGAGCGGATCCTGATCGACGGTGCCGACGACGGACTGGCGCAGCTGCTGGAACTCCTGAAGAAGGAGAACAGGTTCGAGAACGTCCAGGTTTCCTACCGCAGCGCCGACGGAAAGGAGCGGGCGGCCCGCGTGAACGCCGTACTGGCGGGAAGCGGCGACAACGTACGCATCCACTGGGTGAGCCGGCCGGAACTCGGCGAGCGGCTGCCGGTGTCGAACACCAGCCCCGAGAATGCCACCGTCTCCGACGCCGCGAACTGGATTCGGACGGTCGATCAGAGCGCACACCCGTCCTTGGCCCCGCGCAAGGACAAGGAAGCGGAAATGCGCGAGTTCTACCAGGTGGCGCCGGTGGCGATCCACTTGATCGGTGTCAATGGCAATGTCATGCACGCCAATCCCGCAGACGTCGCCCTCGTCGAATACAGCTCGACGCCGTCCGAGTATGTCGGCGGGCACATCCGTAAGATCTACGAGGACCAGGGCCTGGTCGACGACTTCCTGTCGCGCTGGGACGAGGACTCTCCGATCATCAATTTCCGCGCGAATTTCGTGACCAAGGAAGGCGCCCCGAAGCCGGTGCTGATTTTCTCGACGGCACAGGCCGAGGGCGGCAGCGTCAGCAACACCCGCTGCTTCGTCTTCAATGACCCGGAGCCGGGCCGCACCCGCGACACGATCAGCGCTTTCGGCTGGCCGGCCTGATAACAGGGCGGGTGGGGCGCGGAGTTCCGCACGCCCCGCCCGCCTCCGCCGTTCGCTGCGACGAGAAAACCGTCAGCGGCACCGAACGGTTTCCCACTCCGGGTGACACGGCGTATCCCCACCGGCCGGAGTCGAGCGGACTCGCCCGGAACCGGCCGTGAGGAGTTGAGGATGGTTCGTACGCACTGCCCGTACTGCGCGCTGCAGTGCGGCACCAGACTGGAGGTCTCGCCCCACGGGGTGACCGTGTCCCCGGACGAGGATTTCCCGGTCAACGCGGGCCGGTTATGTGTGAAGGGATGGACGGCTCCCCAGCTGCTGTCCGCGCCGGACCGGTTGACCTCACCCCTCATGCGGCCCGAGCCGCGGACGGCGCAGCGTCCGGTGTCATGGGAGACGGCGCTGGAGCACATCGGCGGGCAGCTCCGGCGGATCATCTCCGCATCCGGGCCGGACGCGGTGGCGGTGTTCGGCGGCGGCGGACTGACCAACGAGAAGGCCTACACGCTGGGCAAATTCGCGCGGGTGGCGCTGGGCACGTCGCGGGTGGACTACAACGGGCGGTTTTGTATGTCCTCGGCCGCGGCGGCCGGTTCCGCGGCCTTCGGAGTGGACCGGGGCCTGCCGTTCCCGGTGACCGACCTGGCATCGGCCGAGGTGGTCCTGCTGGCCGGGGCGAACGTGGCGGAGACGATGCCGCCGCTGATGCAGCACCTGGACCACGCCGACCTGATCGTGGTGGACCCGCGGCGGTCCGCGACGGCGGAGCGCGCAGCGCTGCACCTGCGCCCCGCCCCGGGAACGGATCTGGCGCTGGCGCTGGGCCTGTTGCACGCCGCGGTGGTGGACGGCCACCTGGACCGTGACTACGTGGCACAGCGCACGACAGGGTTCGACGAGGCGTGGCGGCGGGCCGCGGAGTGGTGGCCCGAGCATGCCGAACGGATATCCGGAGTGCCGGTGGCCGACCAGTACGCCGCGGTGCGGATGCTCGCCGCTGCGCAGCGGCGGTATGTGCTCAGCGGCCGGGGCGCGGAGCAGCATTCCAAGGGCACGGACACGGTGTCGGCCTACATCAACCTGGCACTGGCGCTGGGCATGCCGGGCCGGGCGGGCTCGGGCTACGGATGCCTGACCGGGCAGGGCAACGGACAGGGTGGCCGGGAGCATGGCCAGAAGGCCGATCAGCTGCCCGGCTACCGCAAGATCACCGACCCGGCGGCGCGTCAACACGTAGCCGGTGTATGGGGTGTTGACGCCGACGCGCTGCCGGGAGAAGGCCCCAGCGGTTATGAGCTCCTGGACTCGCTGGGCCGGCCGGGCGGACCGCGAGCCCTGCTGGTGTTCGGCGCGAACCCGGTGGTGTCGGCACCCGCGGCACGCGGGATCACCGCCCGGCTGGCCGCACTGGACCTGCTGGTAGTGGCCGACTTCGTACCGTCGGAGACCGCGCGGATGGCCGATGTGGTGCTGCCGGTCACGCAGTGGGCCGAGGAGGACGGAACCATGACCAACCTGGAGGGACGGGTACTGCGACGCCGCCGCGCGATCGACCCGCCGCCGGGGGCGCGCAACGACCTGTGGGTGCTGCGTGAACTCGCCACCCGGCTGGGCCAGCCCGCTGACCGCTTTCCCGACGACCCCGACGAGGTGTTCGCCGAGCTGCGGCGCGCGTCGGCGGGCGGGGCCGCGGACTATTCCGGCATCGAGCTGAAAGATCTGGACGAGCCCGTGCACTGGCCGTGCCCGACGGACGGCGACTCGACACCGCGGCTGTTCCTGGAGCGCTTCGGCCACGACGACGGCCGCGCGCGGTTCCGGGCGGTCGGCTACCGCGACTCCGCGGAGCTCCCCGACGGTACGTATCCGCTGCGGGCCACCACGGGCCGGGTGCTGGCGCACTACCAGAGCGGTGCCCAGACCCGCCGCGTTCCCGAGCTGATGGACGCCGCAGGGGAGGCGTTCGTCGAGGTCCACCCCGACACCGCTCGCCGCGCCGGTGTGGCCGCGGGCGAACTCGCCCGGGTTGTCGCCCGCCGCGGTTCCACCGTCGCGCGGGTACGTACGGTGGCGTCGCTGCGTACCGACACGGTGTTCCTGCCGTTCCATTTTCCCGACGCCGGGCGCGCCAACCTGATCACCAACCCCGCGCTGGATCCGGTGTCGCGGATGCCGGAGTTCAAGGTCTGTGCGGCACGGCTGGAGCCGCTGGGCCGACCTCAGACCACAACCGGCAGTGGTGAGCTGTGAGGCGCATCGTCATCGTCGGCAACGGCCCGGCCGGGCACCGGCTGGCCGAACTGCTGGGTACCCGCGACAGCCAGGCCGACATCACCATCCTGGGCACGGAAGCGGAGCCGGCGTACAACCGAGTGCTGCTGCCTTCGGTGATCGCCGGAAAGCTCTCCGCCGAGGCGACGTATCTCGCCGACCACGGCAGCGGCACGGTGACCGTCCACAGCGGAGCCACCGTGGTCGAGATCGACCGGCAGCGGCGCACGGTGCGCACCACCAGTGGGCTGCTGCACCGCTACGACGAGCTCGTGCTGGCCACCGGCGCGCGCTGCTTCGTGCCGCCGTTGCCCGGCCTGGTCGACGACGACCACCGCCCGGCAAAGGGCGTGGTCGCGCTGCGTACGCTGGCCGATTGCCGCCGCCTGGAGGACTACCTGCCGGGTGCCCGTCATGTCGCTGTGCTGGGCGGCGGTCTGCTCGGCCTGGAGGCCGCTCGCGCCCTGAGCGACCGGGTCCGCGGCGTCGATGTCGTGCACATGGGCCCCCACCTGATGGAACGCCAACTCGACGCGCCCGCCGGGCGCACGCTGGCCGGCGTTCTCGAACGCCTCGGCATCCGCGTTCACGCCGGTCGCGCCGCCACCTCGTACACCGACGGCCGGCTCATCCTCGACGACCACTCCTCTCTGCCCGCCGACCTGGTCGTCGTCTCCGCAGGTGTCGTGCCCAACACCGAGCCGGCTCGGCGCGCCGGACTCCGGGTCGGCCGTGGCATCGTCGTGGACGACCACATGCGCACCAGCGACCTCCACATCCACGCACTGGGCGACTGCGCGGAACATGCCGGGCGGGTCCCGGGACTCATCGCCACCGCCTGGGAACAGGCCGAGACCCTCGCCGACGCGCTCACCGGGGGAAACCGGCCCTATACCGAGACCCGTACCGTCACTCGCCTCAAGGCCCGCGGTGTCGACCTCGCCGTCATCGGCGACGGCAATGACCCATTCCCCGACGCCGAGGTCATCACCCTGGCCGACCCCGCCCGCGGCCAGTACGCCCGCATGTCCGTCCAGGACGAACGCATCGTCGGCGCCATTCTGCTCGGCTTCCCCGAATCCGTCGCAGCGATCAGCCAACTCTTCGACGCCGACGCCCCCACCCCCGTCGACCGGCTTTCCTTGCTGGCCGGACGCGCCGCCACCGGCCGGACCGGCGCCCTCGAAGACCTCCCCGACCAGGCCATCATCTGCCGCTGCAACAACGTCACCAAAAGCGCCCTCGTGGCCGCCTGGCGTACCGGGGCCCGCGAAACAGCGGCTCTGGCCCGTGCCACGCGCGCCACCACCGGATGCGGCGGCTGCACCAGCGCCGTGGGAGGCCTCTGCCAATGGCTCCAGAAATCCCCCTCCCAAAACAGCCAGAACAATGCCGACGACGCATATCGCTCGTCACCACACCCGCAGCAGGAACAGCGTCTGCAACCGGAACTCCTTGCACAATGACCGGCAGCGGCTGGGCGCCGGCCGGCCACCTCCGTACCACGCAATGAGCACTCGGCCCGGCCAACCCTCTCGGCACCGCCGACTCACCAGATGAACGAACTCCGCGGCATCAGCAAGAATTCAAAGTCTCTTGACACTTCCAAGGAGTGGCCGTGTCCAAGGTTTTGGTAATCTCCGGCAGCCCGTCCCCGACCTCCAAGACCGAACGCTTCGGTGACCTTGTAGCCCAGCGGTTGGCCGACTCCGAGTGGCACGCCGGACACCTGAGGGTCCGCACCTTGCCCGCCGCGGCGCTGCTCACCGCGGATATCACGGACCCGGCGATATCCGAAGCGCTCGAGCAGGTCTCACGGGCCGATGGAATCGTGCTGGCCACACCGACCTATAAGGCAAGCTTCTCCGGCCTGCTCAAGGTCTTTTTGGATTTACTCCCCCAGTTCGGATTCACCCGCAAAGTGGTGCTGCCACTGGCTACCGGCGGCAGCGCCGCACATGTGCTCGTTCTGGACTATGCGCTGCGTCCGGTAGCGCATTCACTGGGTGCGCGGCATGTGGTACAGAGTTTCTTCCTGCTGGACACACACATGGACTGCAGCGACGGGGAGCTGCGCATCCTGCCGGAAAGTACCGTCATGCTGGACGACGTGATCGAGCAGTTCCGCAAAGCACTGATCGCGGCATCGTAGCCCGCGCAGCGCTCGTAATCTCTCCCGGCCCTCGAAGCCTTCGCGGCCTTCGCAGCACTTTTACAACAGCTATCGAGCTGAAGCGGATCAGCGGAATACGGACATTTCCCGCCTCAAACGCCTCCGCCCTCGATCTGGTGAACCCCTTCACTCACACGAGCGGAACCGTAGGACGACCAACGTGATTACTGCGACGCTCTGCGCGTGACCGAGCCACCGGTGCTCGGGTATCGCGTCCTCAAGAAGGAGTTGACCCGTGAGCGTTCGCCGTTCCTTGCCGGCCGTCCTCGGAGCCGTAGCCCTCATCCTCGGACTGTCCACCGCCGCCGCCCCGGCGGCCGTCGCCTCCCCCTGCGGGTTCTACAAGACCGGCAGCGACGCGTTCTACAACCACTGCACGAGCGACGGTTCACGCGTGGTCATCAAGGTGAAAGTAGCGTGGGCCGCGGACTACGAGCGCTGCGTAGGCCCCGGCAAGTCGTGGCTGGGATCGGCCCGCAGGATCCAGGGCGCCCACTACGTCGGCCGCACCTGCTGACCCCGACGTGAAGAAGAGCCCGGGGTGCCGAGCCCCGGGCTCTTCCCAGACACCGGCCGGGGTCCCGGCTGCATCCGCAGGAGGTTGTCCGTCCACAGCGGACGACAAAGGAAAAGGAAAGGAGATTCCCCACTCCTTTCCACTCTCAACGTATAGCGCACCGGGGGGCTTGCGGCAAGACCCGGGTCATGCCGCAGAATCGCCGACCGAGGCCAGAACTTACGGAAATGAGAGTCACGAATGCGCGTGTTGTTGTCGACGTATGGGTCGCGCGGGGACGTCGAACCGCTGGTGGGACTCGCGGTGCAGTTGCGGGCACTCGGCGCGGAGGTACGGATGTGCGCGCCGCCGGACAAGGAGTTCGCCGAGCTGCTGTCCGGTGTCGGCGTGGAGCTGGTGCCGGTCGGCCCGCCGATGGGCTCGATGGTGCGGCCGTCGTCGGCGGACGCCGCGTCCCGGCGCGCGGCCGAGCTGGCCGCACAGTTCGACACGGTCGCCGCGGCGGCCGAAGGATGCGACGCCCTCGTGGCGACCGGTCTTGCACATTTCGGCTCGCGGTCGGTGGCCGAGAAGCTGGGCATCCCTTACGTGTACGCGACCTTCTGCTCGTTCCTGCTGCCGTCGCCGCACCACGCACCGCCGCCGCAGGTGCTGCCGGGTCAGTCGCTCCCACCGGAAGGAGCCGACAACCGGGTTCTGTGGGACCTGACCGCCCAGACCTTCAACGCGCTGCACGGCGAGGCGCTCAACACCCATCGGGCCTCGGTCGGTCTGCCGCCGGTGGACGATGTCCTCAACTTCATCTTCACCGACCGCCCGTGGCTGGCGGCGGAACCGGCCCTGGACCCGTGGCCGGAGACGGCGGAACTCGACATCGTGCACACCGGTGCGTGGATCCTGCCCGACGAGCGCCCGCTCCCGGACGAGTTGGTGGCGTTCCTGGACGCCGGCGCACCACCGGTCTACGTCGGCTTCGGCAGCATGCGCCACGTCTCGCAGGACGTCGCCCAGGCGGCCATCGAGGCGGTCCGCGCGCAGGGCCGCCGCGTACTCGTCGGGCGCGGCTGGGCAGACCTGGCGCTGATCGACGACCGGGACGACTGCTTCGTCGTCGGCGAGGTCAACCACCGGGCGCTGTTCGGCCGGGTGGCCGCCGTCGTGCACCACGGCGGCGCGGGCACGACGACGACCGCCGCCCGCGCCGGCGCTCCTCAGGTGGTGGTGCCCCAGGCGGGGGACCAGCCGTATTTCGCCGACCGGGTGGCCGACTTGGGCATTGGCGTGGCACACGACGGTCCGACCCCGACCGCCGAGTCCCTGTCAACCGCGCTCAAGGAGGCCCTGACCCCCGAGACCCAGGCACGAGCGAGGGCCGTGGCCGGCACGATCCGCACCGACGGGGCGACGGTGGCCGCGAAACTGCTGCTCGAAGCGGTCAGCCAGGAAAGGCCGCCCATGTCCGCGTGAACCACACGGGACATGCGAGAGCTCCGACACAGGGCGACAGGGCCGACGGAAAGGGACCCGAACGACGGGCACCTCGCCGGCGGCCCACCCGCCCATTGCTGCGGGGCCCTGTTGCCGCAGGGCCCCGCATCCGGTCTCGCCCGTGCCCCCGCAATCAGCGGTCTCTGGTTGCCTCTTCGGCTATGCGCCTTGACCTGACTCGACGGGGTCCGGTGACAGCCGCCAACTCGCCCTGGCAGAGGACCACCATCGCCCCACAGGAGCACCGGCAGTACTCGACTTCGCCCTCGGATGTGGTGTGCTTGGACAGCAATTGCCACGAAGGATGTTGCAGAGCGGTCGAGCAGCCCCAGTCTGAGAGCGGGCACACGTCCTGCAGTGACATGCTCGGTAAGCCATTCACGTCTCTCACCTTCCGCGACCGGCCTGACAGAGAAACCTGCGGGTTACTTTTCTCGACAATTCCGCGGAAACTACCGCGCCCCCGAGTCCAAATAACGTCAGCGGTGATTCCGCTGGACGGGAGAAAGCTCCTTCTCTGTATCGTCTGCGGGCTGCGGTACCGGTGCCTCGGACTTCGGCACGGTGGGTTCGGGCAGTGTTCGGAACAGCAGCCAGCTCAGGGCGGGCATCGCGATCAGCGGAGCCAGGGCTGTCTGCAGAGAACTGGCATCGGCGATTTTGCCGATGAGGGGACTGACGAGGCCGCCGATGCTGATGGTCAGGCCGAGGGTGATCCCGCTGGCGGTGCCGACCCGCGTGGGGAGATAGTCCTGCCCAAGGGTGACCTGTAGCGAGAAGGGGATGTAGAGGCCGGCCGATGTCAGCGCCACGAACAAGTAGATCGCCGGGCCGGGGACGAAGACGACACCCGCGACGGCGGCGACGCTGATCAGGTACGACCCGCGCACGACAGTGACCCGGTCCCAGCGGTTGGCGAGGTTGCCGCCCACTACGGTGCCCACCGCGCCGCCGATGTAGAGCACGAACAGCGCCGCGGTACCCGCTGCGGTACCGCCTCCCGTTCGCTGCTGAGCGTAGAACGAAATGAACGTGCTCAGACCGATGAAGACGATGGACCGGCAGACCACCGCCAGCGCCAGCTTCACAAACGAGGCCTTGTCATCGGTCCCCGTCGCAACCGCGGCGCCGGAACCGCTCCGTGAGGTCTTGTTCAGTGCGCGCAGGATGGGCAGGCACAGCACGCTGCCGGCGAGCGCCGGCACCACGAGCAGAGGCGAGAACCGCAGACCACCGGTGCTGATGACGGCGGCGACCATGATGGGCGCGACGGCGAAGCCGATGTTGCCGCCGAGGGAGAACCAGCCCATCGCGGTGTGGCTCCCCTTGCTGGCGACACGCGCAACGCGGGCAGACTCCGGGTGATAGGCGGCGACCCCGATCCCGGACACGGCCACGAACGCCAGCGTCAGCGCGTAGGAGCCGCTGAGTCCACTCAGCGCGATCCCCAGCCCACCCAGGATCGTGCTCAACGGCAGCAGCCAGGGCAGCGCCCACCGGTCGGTGAGTGCACCGAACAGCGGTTGTGCCACCGAAGACAGCAGTGACGCGGCGAGCACGATGCCCGAGGCCGCGGCGTACGTGTAGGCACGCTCGGCGACGAAGAACGGTACGAGCGACGCCACAGCGCCCTGGTAGACGTCCACACAGGCATGTCCGACTGACAGGAGGATGATCGATTTATTCCTTGGCACATCGCCATGTTCACCGCTCGGCGGCGTGTCGCGCTTCCGATAAACTGCCAACTAATGAAGGAAATCCGCCATGAGCCGGTCGCACCGACCCGCACCCAGTGGTTGGCGCCCGGAGCGGCCATCGATGCCCACCGCCACGACGACCACCAGATCGTCTACGCCGCCCGTGGGGTGCTGGCCATCACCACCGACGCGGGCTCGTGGATTGCGCCCGCCACCCGTGCCATCTGGGTACCGGCCGGGACCGTGCACGCCCATCAGGCCCACGGGGGAATCGACCTGCATCTGGTCGGCCTGCCCGCGACCGACAACCCGCTCGGCCTCGACGAGCCGACGGTGCTGACCGTCGGCCCCCTGTTGCGTGAGCTGATCCTCGCCTACACCCATGCGCCGCACGACGACAGCCCCGTACGCAGCCGACTGCGGGCCGTCCTGCTGGACCAGTTGCGGGCCTCACCCCAGCAGCCGGTGCACCTGCCCGCGCCCACCGCCCCCCGGCTGAAGGCACTGTGCGAGATCTTGTTCGCCAGTCCCGCCGACAACCGCACCCTGGCCGCCCTGGGCAAAGAGGTCGGCGCAAGTGACCGCACCCTGTCCCGCCTCTTCAAAACCGACCTCGGCATGACGTTCCCGCAATGGCGCACCCAACTGCGCCTCTACCACGCCCTGATCCTGCTGGCCGAGGACACCGCGGTGACCACGGTGGCGCACATGTGCGGCTGGTCGTCCGCCAGCGCCTTCATCGACGTCTTCCGCCGCGCCTTCGGACACACCCCAGGCACCCGCCAGCCCCTCTGACGAAGCCGCCGGCCGGCGACCAGGGTGTTCCGGTTGCCGGCCGCGACACCCGCCAAGGGGGCCGTTCTCGACGGCCCGGCGTTTCCGGCACGTCGTGACCTGCATACTCCGCTCGCTGTCAGCGGTTCTTCCGGCCGCGGTCGCGCGGAGGCGCGACCGGACCCGTGGCATGACGCTCGGCGTGGGCGACGACCTCGGCATCCATCTGACCCACAGTCAATCTGTCCCAGCCGGCTCGCCAGATCCGGCTCACCCCGCACGGCACCGAGACCATCGACCGCATCCAGGCAGACGAGGCCGCCGAACTCCGCACTGCACTGGCCGACGTGACGGCCCAGGAGGTCGCCGCCTGCCTGCACGTCCTCACTCGCCTCGATGAGGAGTTCCACCGCCTCGCGACCAACGACGGCACCACGGGCACCACCGCGCAGGAAGGAAAACGGCATGACGGCACATGACACCCTCGCCCAAGGCCACCCCGACCCTCGCGACCACCACGACCACCGCGACCACCGGCACCGCCCCAGCCTCCGACGGCGGCGCGCTGTACTACGAGGCCCTTGGCGACCCCGACGGACTCCCCGTCGTCCTCGCCCACGGCGGCATGCTGGACCTGACGATGTGGGACGAACTCGCCCTCGCCCTCGCCCGCAGCGGCCACCACGTCGTCCGCTACGACCAGCGCGGCCACGGCCGCTCCTCCTCCGTCACCGGCGACTGGTCCAACCACGCCGACCTGCGTGCCCTCCTCACCCACCTGCGCCTCGAACGCCCGGTCCTCGTCGGCCTGTCCGGCGGCGCCCGCCTGATCATCGACCACGCCGTCGAGATCTCCGACGACGACCCCACCGCCCCCTCCACCCTCGCGCCGGGCGGCCGGTCGAGGCGGATGCCGCCCACCACCTCGACCGGCTCGACCGGCTGCGGGCCCGCCGCCTCGTCATCGTCGGCGAGCTGGACTCCGTCGACATCCACGCCAACGCCCGAGCCCTCGGCGGGCGCCTGGTGACCGTCCCCGGCGCCGGACACACCGTCAACCTGGAGGCACCCGACCGCTTCGAGCGCGAGGTCCTGGCCTTCCTCAACGAGTAGCCGCCCACCCGCCTCAACTCCCCGGCCCCACAACCTGGCCGTCTGGGCTGCGGGGAGGTCGACTCCGTACCAGGCACCAGCGGGATGGACATCGGCGGCGACCGGCACGACGTCATTCCCACCGCCAACGGACGGTGTGTCCCTGGTCATCGGGGACGTCGAGGGACACAGCATCGCCGCCGCGGCCATGGCCCAACTACGCAGCGCGGTAAGGGCCTTCGCCGCGATCGGCACCCGCCCAGTGACGTGCCGGCAGGCGCCATGCTCAGCCACCGCACGTGGGAAGCGGACATGTCCGCGGCCGTCTGGTTCGCGGGCGACGAACGCTTCGGCGGAGTGGTCGCCGTTCCCGGTGGCGGGGCCCCGATGTTCACCAAGCCCCGGCAATGGGACCAGCTGGAAGCCCGCAGGGCCAAGGCCAGTGCTGATGAGGTGGGCCGAGCCCAGCGAGCCGGGCTCGACGGGAAGAAGTGGTAGGAGACTTCACGCCGGCAGCGTGGAGTCGAGGTGACAGCGGCACGAGGCTGGTGGCGTCGCAGGGCGTGCGGGTACGCAAGGCGGGCACTGGTTCCCGTTGAGTCGCTCCGCGGAGGGAGCCGCACGCGGCTTGGAACGATGCTGACTGTTGTTGACTTCTTAAGCCTTCGGCTCCCACCGCTTGGTGATCGATGGCTGGCTATGCGGGGCAGGCCAGGCTTGCAGTCGAAGCTGCTCGGTGGTCTCGGGGGCCTTGTGTGAGTCGATGTCCGCGTGGACGGCGGCAGCCAGGTTCCGCCCAGAGGCCCGGATGCGGATCCAGCCGGGGGGCATGTCGAAGCGTGCTGCGGCGGGGAGGTAATCGGTGCAGCCCAGCACGACCAGTCGTCCCGAGGCCAGGTTGAGGCTGGCCTCGACGACGTGGTCGAAGTCCTCTTGGTCATCGTCCGGCTGTTCTGCGAGGACATGGACGCTGACTGCCACGGTGACGTTGACGGCGGTGCCGATGGCCAGGGCGTCTTCGGCGACGCCGAGCCGGTCCGCGACGGTCTGTTCGGTCCATACGTCGCCGAGGTCGTCCTCGGACTCGTCGTCCAGGACGTGGATCTGGAAGTAGTCCGCGAAGAGTTCGAGGTTGGTCGCCACAGGGGCATCATCGCCGCTGCCCGGGAAGGGCACGGCGGCGGGGGGCTGTCTGGTAACCCAGTCGTGATGCGGGGACAGGTATATGTGCCCCTGCCGTCCACGTGCAAGCCAGGACAGCGCCTTGCTGTCCGCAACGAGCTTGCGGTTCGCCGGCCCTCACTACCTGCATGGCGGTGAGCCGGCCGCCGAGTACCTGGAGTGTCCGGCCCCCTGCGGATCGGCGCGTTCCCCACCGCCGGCCGGGCGATAGTCCCCGCAGCGCTGGCCCAACTCGCCCACGAGCACCCTGGTCTGGAACCCATGGTGCGGGAGATCGATCCAGCGGGAGTTGCCCATGCCCTGCGCGCAGGCGACTTGGACGTTGCCCTGATCCATGAGTACGACTTCGTGCCGTCCCCTCGTGAACCTGGCCTGATGATCGAGCCGCTGTTCACCGAGTCCATGTACCTCGCGTCCACATTTCCCGTGCGGACGGGAGCATCCGACGGTTGTGTGATCGGGCGCTGCAAGGACCAGCCCTGGATCACGGCGACCCCAGGAACGCTGTGCCACGCCATGACTGTCCGGGCCTGCCAAGCCGCGGGTTTCACCCCACGGGTCCGGCACCAGGCCGACGAGTTCGCCACAGTTCTGGCCCTCGTCGCATCGGGCCAAGGCGTGGCCATTGTGCCGCAGCTCGCAATTGTCCACCCCCACCCCGAGGTGATCCTGACCCCGTTGCCCCTGCACAGGCGAACCGAGATCGCCTTCCGTAGTGGCGCCGCCCGACATCCCGCGGTCGCCGCCACCACTGCCGCGCTCCGCGAAGCCGTCACCCAGGAACTGTCCGGCACGCGGTGAGCGGTCACTTTCACCCCGGTCCTGGCCCGCCAGGAGCGGCCGCGTCAGGGCGATTGCGGTCTGTCAGCTCTTGACCGGGACGATGGACATCAGTCCGCTGAAGTACGTGACCGGCACGGTGTCCGTCTTGTTGGTGGTCGTCCCGCTGCTGGACGAGGACGTCTCGGACGAGGTGAGCCCCGCGCCGAATGAAATGACCTTGTCGAAGCTTGCGTTGATCTGCCCCGACACCGTCTTCTCCAGGCCCTGCTGCCGGATCTGCTGCTCGCTCAGCGTCACCGAGGGGCCCCACCCGGGTCAGTTGTCGACGTACTTGCGCAACACGGCCTGGTAGTCGGCGAATTCGGGCTCGGTGTGGAGCTTGTCGGTGTCCTTGTTGAGGTAGACCAGCCCCGGGCAGTCGGGCTTCCCGGAACCGCGCAGCCGCTCGCTGCCGACCTTCTTGCCCGTCCTGGCCTCGTACACGGTGACGTCGTACACACCGCGGTACAGCTTGATGGCGTCCGTCGTGAACTTGCATTCGGTCAGGAACTCGCCCTCGTCGGGGGAGTCCAGGCAGGCGATGAGCTGGACCCGGCGCGGGTCGAGGTTGTTTCCGCTCCAGTAGTCCGCCATGTCCAAGGCCGGGAAGGCCAGGCGGGGGGTGCCGGACTCGCTGATGGTGAACATCGCGATCGGGTGCGGGCCCGCGCCCGTGTGGCCGGCCGCCTGCGGGAAGTACTTGCGGGCCATGCCGTCGCCACACCCGGACTCGAAGTCGGAGACGCGGCCCAGGGCCTTGTCGCTGGCCTTCGGCTCGAACATCACCCAGTAGGTGCCATAGCCGACCGCCGCCACCATGACCACCGCGGTCACCCGGAGGAACAGCGTCCGCCGCCTGCGCTGTTCCGGCCGCAGGTCCTGGACGGACGCCCCGCCGGCCCTGCGCCTGTTCCCCAGGAGGTATCCGAGGTAGACGACCGGGGCGGCCGCCACCACGGCGAACAGGACGCCGACCGGCGGATTGCCGCCGTTGAAGGCGATCACCGAGAAGATCACCGCGATGCCGATGAGCAGGACTATCAGCTTGGCCATGAACACACCTTTCCGTGGGGACCAGCAGCGAGGCCAAAGGCTGCCGCCGACAGGCGAGTTCGCCTCGGCGTTTCCGTGCTGAGTGGTCGCGTTCGGACGTTCTTCGGGGAGCCGGTCCCTGACCTGGGCAAGGACGGTGAAGGGAGCGGGCGCCGCCCGAGGACGGCGCCCGACGGGATGTGCCGGCTCAGGACAGCATGTTGATCTTGTACTGCATGATCCGGTAGTTCTTCGGGTCGTACCACTGGCTGACGACGATGTGGAAGTTGCCGAACGTCGAGCCGGGGATGACGAACCCGCCGTACGGGCTGGCGACGAGGTTGGCCACCTCCTGCCCCGGGGCGCAGGGCAGGATCATCGTCTGCTCCAGCGTCCTTGTCAGGTCCGAGGTCGGGAGCGGGAAGACCATCACCCGGATCGACAGCGGGTTCATGTTCAGCCATGTGAGGACGTACTTGCCGTCCATGGCGCGGAAGCAGATCTCGCCCCACTTGCGGGCGCCGAAGACAGTTGTCGGGGGCGCGCCCCACCGCCAGTCGCCGTCGGCGTAGCCCCACGGCTCGTAGGCGTCCGGGTTGCCGAGGCTGTCCTTCCGTACCCGGTGCAGCAACATCCCCGATTCCACGTCACGGTTGAAGACCGTGGACAGGACGTAGCAGTAGTCGCCCTCGGCCACGGCGTAGGTCTTCTGCTGGAACTGGCCGCCGTGCAGGTCGCCCGGCCACTGGCACAGGTACTCCCAGGTCTCACCGTTGTCGGTGGAGCGCCAGAAGTCCGTGTGGTGGGTGTCGTAGATGACGCCGCGCATGAGATGCATGTACATGACGCCGTCGACGACGAACACGTCGGACGGGATCGCCGTCGTGGCCTTGTCACCGACCGGGTTGTGCGGCTCGTCGACAAGGCTGATGGCGTGGTCGCCGCCGACGCTGCCGTCGATACGCAGGTTGTTCAGGTCCGCGCTGCCGGAGCGCAGGCCGACCGGGGCGCGCCAGTCGTCGGCGGCCTCGCCGGGCTGCGGTACGTGGTCGCCGTTGAAGGTGTCGCCGCCGACGAAGAGCATGGTGCCGTTCGGGCACAGCGCGGGGATGCCGAGGTCGGTCCACGGCGAGGCGAACGGGCCGGTCTCGACCGGGCCGCTCAGGTTCTTCACCTTGGTTGCGAGCGTCGGGCTGGACGGGTCGCCCGGCCCGCCGGCCATCGCCACCTCGGTGCCCGGACCGACGACCCCAGCCCCCACGGCGACGCCGATGCCGATGCCGATCTTGAGGAGCTTACGGCGGGAGTAGCCGCCGGTCGTCGAATCCTTCTCGTCCGATGGACGCGTCATCCTGTCGATGCCTTTCAGATCAGAGTCAATTACGTGTGCCAGGAGATGCCCTCGGTGGCACGGCGCTGGTCCGCCGCGTGAGCCCTTCGGTAGAACACGACCGACGCTGGGCGGTCTGCCTGCACCGGACGGCGTCGACGCTAACCACGGCCGATGAAATGGCGATGACACGACGATGACCTCGCTGGTGGGCATGCCGGAGTCCGCGGGCGGAATGCGCAGGGTGCGCCGGCCTGGACGTGCGGGTGCCAACACGCGGAGATCCGGGGTGGATCCGCGTATCCACTGCACGTTTCGGCCCAGCGGCCCCCTCCCACCAGCCGATACGCCCACCGAGCAACCGACTTGCGCAAGACCGCTCAGTACACCGGCAGCGCCAGCAGTGTCGCGCGGTTGAGGACGAAGAGGCGGTTGTCGGCGGCGGCGGTGGAGCGGGCCTGGCCGCCGGTGAGGGCGTACGGCTGGGGCTGGCCGTCTCCGGAGCGCGGCAGACCGCTCACCCCGGTGTCGTCGCTCTCCACGATCCAGACGCTGTTCCCCTGGACGACCGGTGGCCGCCACGGCGGGGCGACGCCGGCGATCATCATCGGGTCGGCGGCCTGACTGCCGTCGGAGTGCAGCGAACGCAGCGCGTCGCAGTCCAGCGCGTAGACCACGCCACCGGCCACGGTGGGCGGGCCCCACCCGCCGACGCCCCGGCTGGGCGGTCGCAGCGGGTTCTGGGCCCACAGTTCGCGGCCGCCGGCGACCTGAACCGCAGCCAGACTGCGGCCGCCGAGATAGACGGTTGTGCCGTCGATGGCGGGCCGCAGGGGTCCTTCGGCCTGTCCCTTGCGGACCCATGCGCGGGAACCGTCCTCGGCACGGACCGCGGCCACGTCCCCCGTCTCCGTGCAGAGCACCAGATGGCCGGCGCCCAGGGCCGCGGCGGGGTGGCCGCCCGTCAGCGTCAGCGGTGGCCGCCGGGTCCACCGCACCTTCCCGTCGGTCCCCACGCAGCGCAGCCGGCCATCGGAGGTCAGCAGATAGACGGCGTGGGCGTCGGCGGCCAGCAGGGCACCCACCTCCGCGTCCACCGTCCACCGGGGGGACCCGGTGGCGGCCACCCAGGTGCGCAGCGTCCCCTCGCCGTCGGCGGTGGCCACCAGCCGGTCCCCGATCGACAGGTAGCCGGCGTCCGCCTTCGCATCGCCGATCCGCCACCGCTCCCGGCCGTCGGTGACCCGGCGCGCCGCGACGCCGCCCCCGGAGGCCGCGAACACCACCACATCGCGCACCGGCAGCGGAGCCGGCGACCCGGCGTCGGCCACGTCCTGAATGGGGCCCCACAGCGGTTGCGGGGAGCCTTCGGCGGAACCGAGCGGCGCGGCCCGCACCTTTGCGGCCGGCGGGATGTCGAACGGGTCGGACGGGGCGTGACCACCGTCACCACGGCTGAGCCACCAGGCGGTACCGCCGCCCGCCGCGGCCAGCAGCGCCCCACCACCGGCGGCCGCGGCCAGCAGCCGCCGCCGGGTGAGGCCAGGGGTGCCGTCGGCCGCGCCGCCCTCGGAAGCGGGCGAGAGGACGGCCGGACGGGACGTCAGGCGGCGGGCCGCCGCTTCCCGTTGCCGGATCTCCTGCCCCAGCCGGCCGGACTTCCACAGCCGTTCGGGCTGCCGCGGCGCCGCCGCGGCGTCGGCGACCTGGGTGGGCAGCGGGCGTGCCGCCGGGTCCTTGGCGAAGCAGGGCGTGAGGAGGTATCGCAAGCCCTCCGGAACGGCCTCCAGGTCGGGGCTGCCGTGCACGACCTCGTACAGGACGGCCGTCACCTCGGTGCCGGTGTACGCCGGCCGGCCGGCCGCGGCGAAGGCGAGGACGGCGCCGAGGGAGAAGATGTCGGCCGCCGGTCCGACGCGCTGCCCCAGGACCTGTTCCGGCGCGCCGAAGCCGGGTGTGACCGGGATCTGTCCGGTACGGGTGAGGGTCAGGCCGTGCTCGGGGCGGGCGATGCCGAAGTCGATCAGGCGGGGGCCGCGCGAGGTGAGGACGACATTGGGGGGCTTCACATCCCGGTGGACCAGCCCGGTGGCGTGCACGTCCTGGAGCGTGCGGGCCAGTGACCGCGCCAGCTCCCGCACGGCGGCGTCGTCGAGCGGCCCGAAGTGCGTGACGGCGTCGTCCAGCGTCGGGCCGGCCAGGAACTCCGTGGCGATCCACGGCCTGCCGCCCTCCAGTTCGGCGGCCAGTACGCGCGCCACGCCCTCGCTGGTCACCGCCCGCGCGGTCTGTGCCTCCCGGAGGAAACGGTCGGCCAGGTGCCCGTCGTGGGCGAGTTCCGGCAGCAGGACCTTCACCGCGGCGGGGTGTCCGGAGGCGTCCGCTCCGAAGTACACCTTGCCCATGCCGCCCTCTCCGAGGACGCCGTGGAGGCGGTAGGGGCCCAGGCGCAGCGGATCTCCCTGGCCGAGGGGTTTCACAGTCGGTCGTCTCCTGGATCGGTAACGGAGCGGGGCATCAGGCGAGCGGGAGGGCGATGGTCCGCTTCTCCTGGCGGACGTACAGCCGGCCGCCCTTGGGGTCGGCGGTCAGGACGAGGGGCTTGGTCTCGTACGTCCACACGGCCTTATGGGTGTGCAGGTCGACGGCGCGCAGGCCCTTGTCGTCGGCGCAGTAGGCGTACCGCTTTCCGAGCGCCGGGGCCACGTCCCGGAGGTTCTTCCTGCCGGACAGCCCCTTCTCCTGCCAGTTCAGCGTGCCGGAGAGGGCGTCGACGGCGACCAGTCCCCGGTCGGCCTCGGCGCAGTAGACGACTCCGTCCTGGACGATGGGCGCGCCGTACCGCCGCTCCTCGCCCGCGCTGTCGCCGACGTCGCGCCCGTTGCCGAAGAGCCACTCCAGCCCGCCGTCGGACAGCCGGCGGGCGGTGAGGGTCTCGGCGCCCAGGTAGAGGTTGTGGTCGTCGGCGACCAGGCGGGACGGCGGGGTGCCCGCGAACGTCTCGGACATCTCCCACAGTTGGCGGCCGTGGCCCTTGTCGTGCACGGAGAGGCGTATGAAGTGCGAGTCCGTGCTCGGGCTCCCGCACAGCACCACCCGGGACCCCACCACGCCGCCGCACAGCATGGGCGGGAGGCCCTCGGCCCGCGGCTCGTCCACCGGGCTGCGCCAGCGCTCCTTGCCCGAGTCCAGGTTGGCCGCGACCAGGTACCAGCGCTTGCCGGAGGCGAGCCGGGCGACCAGGTACGCGATGCCGTCGACCACGCACAGCAGCTGGTTGTACTGCTCCTTGCCGGTGAACGCGGAGAGTTCCACCAGGGGCTTGCCCAGTTGGCCATCGGTCTGCGAGACCTCGCACACCGCCAGCGACGCCGCCTTCTCCTGGTGCCCCCGCAGGGCGTACACGCGGGTGCCGTCGGTGGTCGACCGCCAGGTATCGGCGATGTTCGCCTGCCAGGTCGATTTGCCCGACTCGGCGTTGAAGCCGTTCAGCACGATCCCCGCGCGCATGGCCAGGTTCCGGCCCACGCTCATCACCTCGCCCCCGGAGTCCGGGCACCACAGGCCGGCGCTCCACAGTGGTACCGGGGGCTTCGGCCGGTCGACGGCGTCCTTCTTCTTGGCGCCGCCCCCTCCGTCCCCGGAGCCTCCGAGCAGAGCCCAGCCTCCGCCGCCGAGAATGCCGCCGCCCAGGAGGGCGCCGCCGGCCACGTACAGCAGCCGCCGCCGCGAGACGCCCGGTACGCCGGCGGACTCCGCCCGCGGCTCCTCGGCGGGCATCGGCGGCGGCAAGCGGTGCGGCGGCTCGCGCCACACCTCGTCGCTGCGCCGGGCGATCTCCCGCAGCACCGCGTCGGGCAGCAGGTCCGCGAAGCCGCCGGGGACGCGCGACGCGGCCCCGGCGCCACCCAGCGCGGTGGACAGCTCGGTGGTGGACGGGCGGTGCGCGGGGTCCTTGGCCAGGCAGCGGACGAGCAGGGGACGCAGCGACTCGGGAACCCGGCCGAGGTCCGGCTCGCCGAACCGGACGCGGTACAGCAGGTCGGTGGGGGCCCCGCCGCCGAACGGGCCGAGGCCGGTGGCGGCGAAGACCAGCACTCCGGCCAGGGCGAACACATCGCCCGCCGCCGCGTGTTCCAGGCCCGCCGCCTGCTCGGGCGACATGAACGCCGGCGTGCCCATGGCGCCGCCGACGCTCGTCAGGTGCTCGTCGCCGAAGGCTCGGGCGATGCCGAAGTCGATGATCCGCGGGCCCTGCGCCGTCACCAGGACGTTGGACGGCTTCAGGTCACGGTGCACCACCTCCGACCGGTGAAGCTGCTCCAGCCCGGCGGCGAGGGACGCGCCGAGGGCGCGCACGGCCGGCTCCGGCAGCGGCCCGCCCACTTCGACGGCCGTGTCCAGCGGCGGGCCGAGGACGTACTCCGTCGCCAGCCACGGGGTCGGTGCCTGGGGGTCGGCGTCGACGACCACCGCACCATGGCCGGAGCCGATGACGCGTGCCGCGTCCGTCTCCAGCCGGAAGCGGGTCCGCAGCGTGGTGTCCGCGATGAGACGGGTGTGCAGCGTCTTCACGGCGACCGTGCGTCCGCCCGCCGAACGGGCCAGGTAGACGGTGCCCATGCCGCCTCCGCCGAGGCGGGCGAGGATTCTGAACGGCCCGACGGTGTGCGGGTCGTCGTGCAGAAGTGGGGAGATCATGGCCTCAGCGCTCTTGGGTGGGGAGTGCGGCGGCGAGGACCTCCGCGGACTGACGGGACAACGCCTCGACGACACGGCCGGGCAGCGACACCGGCTCCGTGGAGCCGGCCAGCGCGCCGTAGGCCGCACCCGGCAGCAACTCCGCGAGTACCCTGGCCGGTTCGGGCCGCCCTTCCGGGTCGCGCGAGCGGCACGCCGTGACGATGTCCCGCAGGCCGGCGGGGATCTCCTGTCGCTCGGGCACGGTGTGCCCGGTCGCGGCGTACGCCAGCACGGCACCCAGGGCGTAGATGTCCCCGGCCCGGTCCGGCGGGCCGCCCGCCGCCAGTTCGGGAGCGAGGCAGCCGGTCTCCAGCCCGCTTGCCGGCATGGGGGAGGACTCTGTCACCGGGTTCGCACGGGTCGCGCCGAAGCAGCCCAGGAGCGGCCCGCAGGCGGTCAGCAGCACACCCGCCGGGAAGACGCCGCCGTGCACGATGCCCAGGACGTGGGCCGACGCCAGGGCTTCGGCCAGCGTGCCGCCGAGCGTACGGACCAACGGTTCCGGCAGCGGGCCGCCGTGCGCGGCCAGGACGGCGGGCAGCGGCAGCGCGGGCCGGTAGGGGGAGGTGTACCAGGGAAAGGCCGGCGTTCCCCCGAGCTGGGCCACCGGCCAGAACCCGGGCTGGGTCAGCCGGGTCGCCTGCTGCGCCTCGGCCGCCCACCGCGCCGGGTCACCGCCGGGTGGCGGCAGACACGCCAGCACGGTGTGCCCGCCGTCAGCGCTACGGGCCAGATAGCGGCGCTCGGGAACGCCCCGGCTGCCGTCGGCGTCGAGACGGGCCAACGTCACAAAGTCCCCGATCCGCGCAGGATCGTCCTGCCGCAGCCTCTCCACTCGGCTTCTCCCCCATCAGGCTCGTTAGGGGCGTGAGCCTATATACGGCGGGGACGTGGGGGGGAAAGGGGGGACCATTTCCGGGGCGACGGACACCCACTGGCGTCCGTAGTGCGCGTTTTGCCCGGGATAGCGAGCCGGTGCACCGCCGCCGGGGTGAGGTGGATCTGTCCCTGGTCAGCGTGGACTCCACCACCGCCCGAGCCCACCATGGCGCCGCCAGGTCCGTTTCACGGGGCACAGTCGTAGAGGGTGAAGCTTCCGTCCGAGATGCGGCCGTAGGCGCGCGGCGGGATACGAGTGCAGTTCCGCTTCACCCAGATCGTTGCCGGTGTGGACGGGCGGCGGGTGGTCAGTAGGGCGTAGCGGAGTTGGTGGGTGGAGACCAGGGTGGTCAGCCGCTGGGCGGTCGGATACGGGGTCAGGCCTGTGAAGCCGCCCATGACCAGCATGGGTTGGGAGGTGGCGCGCAGCAGCGGCTCAGCGCCGTAGGCGGCTTGGGTGGCGAGTAGATACCTCTCCCGGGAACGGTGCGCCGTGAGGTAGTTCAGCAGTGCGGCGTCGCGCACGGACGGGGTGTTCAAGGCACCGGTCCCGATCTTGGTCCGGTGGTGGCGCATGTCGAGGTAGCCGGCTCCGACCGGTCCGGCCAGCGGCGACATCGGTGAGCCGGCGTACCGCGGATCCAAGCAGGAGGTAGCCCAGACAGCCGGGGCGAGCAGCGTGGACGCCAGGCCTGCCGCCAGGGCGCTGTGCACCGCCCGCCGCGTGCTGCGCGGCCCGCAGGACCACAGGCCGACGGTCCCGCACAGGCCGAGCATCAGCACCATCGGCAGCAACCAGGGCGCGAACCCCCTGTGCGGACCGTCAATCACCACAGCCCACAGCGCGGTCAGCCCGACCGCGGCGGGCAGCGCCGCCCGGCGCCGGCCGCCGGCGCGGTATCGGTCCCAGAAGAGGGCCGCTCCGCCACCGGTCAGCGCTGCCACGGCCGGGGCGAGAACGGCGGTGTAGTAGCCGTGGTTGCCGTTGGAGGTGCTGAATACCACGACGTGCACCGTCAGCCAGCCGCCCCAGAGCAGGAACCCCACGCGCGGCCCGTCGGTGCGCGGCTGCCCCGCACGCCACAACAGGCCCAGCACCAGGGCCAGTGCGGTGAGCGGCAGAAGCCAGGCGATCTGCGGGCCTACGACGTGGTTGACCAGCATGGTCCAACCGGTGTTGCCGGTGGTGCGGCTGGCGGCGGTGCCGGCGACGGCGCCCAGCGCGTGCGGGTCCTGGCCGAAGCGGCTCAGCCCGTTGTAGCCGAAGACGAGGGTGAAGGGGTTGTTGTTGGAGGTCCCGTCGAGGTAGGGGCGGTTCGCGGAAGGCGTCGCCCACACCAGCAGCAGCCAGGAGCAGGAGACGACGAGTGCGGTGATCCCGGCGAGCAGCAGCCGCCAGGTCCGGTCCAGCCGGGAGCCGGGCGCTGCCAGTTGGTAGACCGCGGCGAAGACGGGAAGGACCAGCCAGGCCTGGAGCATCTTGGCCTGGAAGGCGAGACCCACCCATGTTCCGCAGACGAGCAGCGGCAGCAGCTTCCCGGTGCGGAGCGCCTTCTGCAGCGATCCCGCCGCGAGGACGAGCAGCAGGACGAGCAGGGTGTCCGGGATGGTGTGCCGGTTCAGCGCGACGGTGATGGGGGTGAGGGTGAGTACCAGCGCGGCGAGCAGCCCGGCCAGTGGGCCGGCCCAGGCGCGGACGATCCGGTGCAACGCCCAGACGGCCGCTATGCCCTCCAGCACCTGCGGCAGTGCTGCCGCCCAGTCGTACGGCCCGAAGAGCTTCACGGAAAGGGCCTGCGGCCACAGCGCACCGGGGATCTTGTCCAAGGTGATCCAGCCGCTCGGGTCCAGCCCGCCGAAGACGAAGGTGTGCCAGTTCGCCGCCATCGACCGCACGGCCGCGCTGTAATAGGGGTGGACCCCGGCTTGGCCGATGCCCCAGGCGTAGAGCACCGCGGCCATCGCCAGGATCAGCAGCAGCGCCCACAACTCCCGTTTATCGGCGCCCTGTTGAAACAGCGCGGCCCACCTGCCTCCGCTCGTCCGGTGGGCGCGGTCGCGGTGGCGGTCGGTGGAGTCCCGGGTGACGGGGGTGGTGGCCATGGCGGGGCCTCTCAGGGGCGTCAGGCTGGGGGCGATCGGGGAGCGTCAGGCTGGGGACGATGAGGGGGCGGCGGGTTCACAGGCGGCGGGCCATGCGCAGCCCCTGGGCGTAGAAGCCGTCGCCGTCGAGCGTCGCGCGGCCGGCGAGGTCGCCCATGGTGGGTCCGTTGGCCCTGGAGCGGCTGGAGTAGAAGCGCGGATGCCCGTTGTCGTCCGGTCCCAGGTAGATGCCGCAGTGGTCGATACCGTGCGGCCGGCCGATGTCGATGGCGAAGAAGACCAGGTCACCGGGTTGCAGCGGGCTGATGTCGGCAGGCCGGCGGCCGGTGTTCGGGATCAGCAGCACGCCCGGGGCCCGGCCGGCGATGGCGTAGGCCCGGCGGGGCAGACCGGCCCCCGGCATGTTGGTGGAGTGCATGGGGTATCCCATGCGGTACCCCCAGACCAGGCGCATGAAGCCGGAGCAGTCCACGTCTCCGTAGCGCGCCTCCTCCGGGTCCTTGCGGGTGCCGTCCGGGAAGGTCCAGGGGGTGCCGAGGTAGTCGTAGAAGTCCGACTTCTCGTCGCGGGAGTGGAACGACTCCGGCGACTGCCCGGAAACGCGCGGCCCGAAGTGGGCCTTGCCCGCGTAGCGCAGGCCGGCTGCGGTGCGGCGGTCGGGTGCCCCGTCGCCGTACTGGAAGGCCACGCCGAAGACGTCCGGGCTCCGGTCGGCGAGGACCTTGGGGAACCACTCCCGGAACCACCGCGTGTGCTGCTTGCCCTGCCGCCATCCGTCGGGCATCAGCCGTACCCAGGCGTTGCCGCGCACGACCGCGCCGGTGGTGCGCGGTTCGCTCCAGGTACGGGGCGGGCCGGCCAGCAGTGCGGTGCGCGCGCCGTCGGTGAAGGTGGCCAGCACGCGGCCGTCGGCGGCGCGGACCACCGTACGGGCAGGCGTCCGGCGGCGCTCGAAGCGGTAGCCGCCGGTCGGCACGGGGAAGTCACCGTGCGGTTCGCCGGGATCGGGATGGTGGACGCGGTGCCGTGCGTAGGCGCTGACCACTCCGGCGGTCGCGGCCAGGCCGGCGACGCCGCTCAGGACCTGACGGCGGCTGGGACCGCGGCGCGGGGTGGGGTCGGTGCCCATGGTGACCTCCTCGACGTGCGGATGGGCGGCGGACGGTCCGGCTCGGTCAGCCGGTGGGCAGTGCCCCCAGCAGTAGTCCGGCGACGAGCACCACATACGTGCCGAGGGTCACCGCGGTGGTGGAGATCGCGGTGGCCGCCAATGGTTGGCGGACCAGCTGATAGGCGATCAGGCCGGGCACGATGAAGCCCAGGGTCTGCGTGGTGTACAAGAACGGGAACTCGTGCTGGAGCGCGAGCATCACCGTGGCCTGCAACACCACCGCACACAGCACCACGGCGGCGAACAGTCGCTTCCCGTAAAGGATCACCTGGCGCTGCAGGACCTTGGTCGCGGCGAAGGTGAGCGCCGTGACGCCGATCATCAGTGCGGCCCGCTCCACGTCCGTGACGAGGGTCAGCGCCAGCCAGCCGGGGGTGATCATGCCGCCGGGAGAGAGATTGGTGGTCAGATAGCACACCAGCGAGAAGACCAGTCCGAGGGCGATCCCCAGCGCGGCTGTCTCCGGAGTGACGATGACGGGGATCACAGCGGCTTCCTTGTCGGGTCGTGGGGGGCGTTGTGGCCGGCGGAGGCGGGATTCGGGAGATGCGCGGCGGGCTCCGGGCCGTTCAGCGGCGCCACCCAGCTGTACGGCTCCAGCTCGGGCGGGTGCGCGACCCCGAGCGGTTCGCCGGTGCCGTCCGCGGGCAGCTCGCCGAGGTGCTCGAGGAACAGTTCGCCCTGGCCGTGGATGTTGCCGATGGCCACCAGTGAGGAGTCCGGGCCCAGTTCGGCGAGGAGGGCGTGGGTCAGCTCGGCCGCGTCCCGCCGGTCGCCGCCCAGGTCCACCACGCGCCCCGATGACCGGCCCGGGGGGATGCCGTCGCGGGCGCTCTTGGTGGGGTGCCCGATCAGGAAGACCGTCTCCGGGTTCAGATCGGGGATGATCGCCCCCATCTGCCCGTTGCGTTCCACCCGGTCCGGGCGGCAGTTGATGACCACGTTGAGCGGGCGGCGGATCGCGCCGAGCTCCTCGAGTTGACGGATGTTCATCAGCGTCGACTCGGGATCGTTCGCGGCGAAGACATTGGCGAAGCGCAGCCGCTTGCCGTCCGGTGTGCGATAGCGCTCGACGGAGAGCACGCCGGGATCCGGCGGCGCATCCCACATACCGCGCAGCGCGGTGTCCCGGTCCACGCCGAGCAGCTCCGCCACCGCCAGCGCGATGGCGACGTTCTCCTTGAAGGTGAACCAGCTGAACCCGCGCAGCTCCTCGTCGGTGACCGACTCAGGGTCGACCGCGATCAGACGGCAACTCCGCTTGTCCGCCTCTTCCTTGAGGATGTGCAGCCGCTCGCGCTCGGCGGTGACACAGACCCCGCCGACCGGCATCGACCGGCAGAGCGAGCGGGCCACGTCGTCCAGCGTGGGACCCATCTCCTCCAGGTGGTCCTCGCGGACATTGCACAGCACACCGATGGTGGAGCGGATCAGCTTCTCCTGGTTGACCTCCTGAAGTGCGGGCATCACCGCCATGCACTCGATCACCAGCGCATCCGGCCGGTACGCCGCCGCGCGCCGGACGATGCCGATCTGTTCCACGACATTGGCGATGCCGAACTTGCGGTACACCGGCTCCTCGGTGGCGTCCGGGTGGATGAACCGGGCCGCGGTGCCGGTGGTCTTGGCAACGGTGACCAGGTCACCGCCGCGCAGCGCCCCCGCGCACAGCCGGGTGATGGAGCTCTTGCCGCGAATACCGTTGACCAGCACACGGGTGGGGATCTGCGCCAGCGCCGCGTAGTGGCGCCGCTGTTCCAGCACGCCGGCGACCAACAGCACCGCACAACTCAGCAGCAGCACAACATAGAGGAAAAGCACGTCAGTTGATCCTTTACGGCTCCGGTGCAGTTCCGCACCGGGACGACTGAGCAGGGGCAGAGAACAGGTCGGTTCCATCGCCACGACCCCGGTCCGCGAGTGCCTGCCGGAGCAGTTCCAGACTGCGGGTCACCGACCCGCACTCGTCGTGGTGGACCGGGTACAGCACTGTGCGGCGGTCGCCGCCGGCCAGCCGCTCCGCGTATCCGGTGAGGGCGCGTAGCGGTCTGACCACCACGATGTGCAGCCAGCTCAGGCAGGCGATGCCGGCGCTCAGGGCGAGCAGGCCGGCCAGCATGGTGCGCGCCTGGACCTGATATGCGGTCAGTTTGAGTGCCGCGGCGGGCTCCGCCGAGACCAACCGCCAGCCGAGTCCGGCGGCATGCCCCGTCTGCGCCAGTGGCGCGGCGGCCGCGACCGACGGGCCGGCACCCGGCGTGGTTTCCGCATGCACTACGGCCGACACCGGGCTGCCCGCACTCCCGGGTGCCGACTCGGTCTTGGCCACCAGGCGGGTGAAGTCCTGGCTGGGCAGCGGCTGGAAGGCTTGGAAGCCGACGCTTGCGGCGAGCACCCTGTGGTGTTGGTCGGTGAGCCAGACACTGCCGAGCCCCGGCCGGGACAGCAGACTGTTCAGCGCGTTCACATCGATCTCGGCGAAGAGTACGGCCGGGGCTGCATCCTTGGCGGTCTTGGCGTTCTTGGCCGACGGGATCTGGGCGTAGGCGGCGATCGCGGGAATCCTGCCCGAGGTGTTGACCTGGGTGATTCCGCTGCCGGTTGGCGCATGGACGAGGGTGCGCAGCGGCTCCTCGCCCACCCGGGTCACGATGGCGCCGGCGCGGTCCAGCACATACAGCGAGCGGTACTTGGCATGGCCGGTGAGCGTACGCCGCAAAACGTCCGCAGCCCGCTCCCGCGGCTGCCCGGAGATGTCCGACGCCACCGCCGCGAGGTCGGTGTAACTCCGGCCCAGGGTCTGCCGCACCCGATCGGCGGCGGCCTCGGTGCGTGCCTGCTGGTCGGCAACGGTGGCGGACGGTACGGCTTTGCCGGCCTGCACACGGTTGACCAGGAACATCAGCGGCACCCCCCAGGCGGCGATCAGCAGTACGCAGGCGAGAACCACGGACCGGACACCGGGGCGCCGACGCACCGACAGCACAGGCTCCGGTGCCGCCTCACCGAGCAGTTGGCGGCGTATCGACTCCAGTGCCCCGCCGGCCCTGCCCAGCTCCCCGAACGCGGGAACCGGCACCGGCCGCGCCAACTCCTCCCGCGCCTCCGGGATCTCCGAGGCGCCCTTGGCCAGCCGCGCGGCGGACAGATGGAGCCGTAGCAGCGGACGCTGCACGGTGACCCACAGCGCCACGGCGACCGACACGGCGATCACCACCAGCGCGCCTGCGGCCACGAGGGCGAACCACGTGTGGTCGGGGCCGCCCTTCGCCGGAGGCACGTCCCTGTACGTGAGGATCGTCAGCCCCAGGCCGGAGGTCTCCTCCTTACCGTCCGCCGCGGCGAGCGATGCCCAGCCGGCCACCCTGCGCAACCCGTCGTGGCTGTCACCGAGCAGGCTTCCGGAGGCGTCGACGGTGCGTGGAGCGGTGTTCGCGGCGCGCTCCACCGCGGCAAGCAAGGCATGGTCGCCGGCGCCGGACGCCCCGGCCCGGCCACCGGCGGCAGTGGTGGCGAGCACTTTCCCGTTCCGGTCGACCAATTGACCGGTGCGCCCTTCCCCGTACACCTGAGGGGCGAGGACCTTTTCGGAGACGACCAGCAGGAATACGCGCTCGCCACTCCCCTGGTTCTCGTCCAGATCCTGTGCCTGGTCGGCGTTCTCGTCCTTGTTGTGCCCCGCAGCGGGCATGGCCACCCGGGCGAAGAACAGCAGCCGGGTGCCGGCGTTCCCCGCAGTGACCAGCCGGGGCATGACGTCTCCGGTACGCGCCAGGGCGGGCACGTCCACCCCGGTCAACGGCACCGGTTCGCCGCTGACCGCCAGCCGCTTTCCGGTGTTCGGGGCGAGCAGGGCAGCGCCCTGTACGGAACGTCCGGCTGAAGGCCGGGCCGGCAGAAGGGACTTCATCGCCTGCGCCGGAGTGCTGCCGGCGGCGGGCGCGAACGACGCCGCGGAGCGGCGCAGGGCCGCGGCTCTGGCGTTGACGGAGGTGGCGACGGAGGTGGCGGCATCGGCGGCGATCTGGCGTTCCGCGTCGCTCACGGCCTGGGGTACGTCCCGTTCGCGAACGGTGCCGAGGCCGAGCGCGGAGAACGCGGCGACCGCCAGCAGAATGCAGAGCAGCGCGGCGATCGGCGGGCGGACGCCTCCGAGTAGGGGCATGTCGGCGCGGCGTCGGGTGCGGTGTCGACGGGGCGCGCGGGCAACCGGGTGCAGGGCAGGCGTCCTCTCGGCACAGGGAATCCGTGGAGAGACTCGCGGCATGAGCAAGTCCTCTCACGATAAAATCACAAAATCGTACGCACTTCGTTCTCGCATACGGGCGCAGGTGCAACCGTTCCGCCCAACCCGGGCCGGAGCGAGGTCGCTTGTACGTCTCCCCCATCCGAAGCCAGGGTGTCGGCGTGCAGCCAAGGCACCGCCGCATCACCGACCGCCCGTGGCCGGCAACTCCCCGTACACGCAACGGGCGTTGTGGCGGCCGGGCGCGATCCGGTTTCGGAACACCGCTACGATGAGCGGCTATTCGCCGGTCACGTTTGCGATCGCCATCATGGAGAGGGCTGCCCATGAAACACGCACGGAGAAAACCCCGCAGCCGGTTCCGTGACCGGATCGCCGGTACCACGGGAGCGCTGGCCGTCGTCCTGGGCGCCGGGATCGGGTCGGCCGGCGCTGCCGACAAGACCAGCGCGGCGCCCACGGCCAAAGAAGCGCCCTTGGGCACGCCGGACACCTCGGGCCCGCTGACGCTCCCCGCCCCGAGCGGGCACTACCGGGTCGGAACGGCCAACCTCCACCTGCTCGATAAGAAGCGCACGGATCCGTGGATACCCGACGGCCGGCCGCGCGAGCTGATGGTCTCGCTCTGGTACCCGGCCACGCACACCGCCGGCCACCCCGCCGCGCCTTACTTGGAGCCCGCCGCCGCCGCGCACTTCCTGGCCGCCCGAGGGCTGCCGCCGAACGCGGTGACTCTGCCCACCACCGCCGGCCACACCGGCGCCCCGGTTGACCGCAAGGCCGGCAAGTTGCCGGTAGTGCTGTACTCGACCGGGCGGGGCTCTGACCGCGCTACAGGCACCGCGCTCGCCCAGGACCTGGCCAGCCGCGGCTACCTGGTCGTCACCGTTGATGACACCCACGATGACAGCGAAGTGCAGTTCCCCGGCGGCCGGCTGGAAGTGGCCACGATGCCGCCAGGCATCCCTGCTTCGCGGGTGATCGCCGTCCGGGCCGCGGACACCCGCTTCGTCATCGACCAGCTGGCCGCCATCTCCCATGGCCACAACCCGGACGTGGAGCACGCGCCGCTCCCCCACGGACTGTCCCACGCGGTGGACATGAACCGAATAGGGATGTTCGGCGCTTCCCTCGGCGGAGCAGTCGTGCCGGAAGCCATGCACGCGGACCCCCGAATCCACGCCGGCGCCAACCTGGACGGCCAGTTCTTCGGCCCGGCGAAGACCCGCGATCTCAACCGCCCCTTCCTGCTGTTCAGTTCCCAGAACCACAACCGCAATACCGATTCGAGCTGGTCGACCTTCTGGAAGCACCTGCACGGCGAGCGGCTCGACCTGAAGCTGCGCGGCTCCGAGCACCTCTCCTTCATGGACTACGAGGCTCTCTGGCCCCAGATGGCCGGCCCGCTCGGGCTGGGCCCCGCCCAACTCGTCCAGATGTTCGGCACGATCACCCCCGACCGCGCCATTGAGATCCAACGCACCTACTTGGCAGCCTTCTTCGACAAGGAACTGCGCCACCAGCACAGCGACCTCCTCGACGGCCCCTCCCGCCACTACCCGGAGATCGCCTTCGTACGCTGAACCGACCGGCCGTACGGGCGCGCTGCGCGAGCACCTGCTGGAAACCCTCAGCCGCGGCGGATCCCTCTGCTGGTCTCGTCAGCGGACCGTCGTCGGCAGTGGCGCCGCATCAGGCTGATACCGGGTGGCGTCTGCGCCGGTTCGACCAGTGGAGCGGTCCGGCCGGGGAGGCGACCGGTGCAGTGAGGAAGGCTGCGAGGAGATGCATGCGGGAGGTCCTCCTCGGCGGCAAGTCTCCCCCGTCGACCGCACGGCCGGCGGACGGACAGCAGGGTGACGCCGGCGTCCAGCGCGGCGTGGATCGTGGCGACGCTCTCCGCCTCGTCCGCCGGGCCGTAGTTGTCGGACATGCCCAGGCAGCCCAGGCCCAGCTCCGAGACCTCGGGGCCGTTCGCACCCAGCCGTCGTGACCTGGCTTCCTGGGTCGAGATCACAAGCAGTGCCGAGATCGGCCTGCTCGTCACCTGGATCGGCTACCGCAATGGACCTGTTCGCCGACGGGCTGCGACGGATCGAACAGCGGCAGGAGATGAACTCATCCCGGTCCTTACGTCCGGCGGCCGGGCGGCGCACCCGAATCTCGGTGCCGTGGGTGATGCCGCCCCGGCCCCGGAGGCCCCGTCGAGCAGCAGGAGCGGCTGGTCCTCGACCTGGTACGCGCCGGCGGCGGCCGTGCTGGGCCACAAAAAGGCCGAACACCTGCTCCTCCCGGCAGGGTCCCGCCGGCGCTGTCCATGCCCCGGCGGCCGGGACGGGTCACCGTCCGTTCAGGGAGCGATCCGCCAGCTCAGCTTTCCGGACAGCAGCTTGCGCACCGTCGGGTGGCGCACCGCGTCCGTGCGGTCGGTGGCGCGGGCGGTGACGGTGTGGCTGCGGCCGTCCGCGAGGACGCCGAGAGCACGCGGAACGACCGCGGTCCGGCCGCGCGCAGCCTTCTGCTCGCGGCCGTCGACATACCACTTCACCCGTGCGGAGGCGGGCAGCGAGACCCGGATGCGGTCCCCACGACGCAGCGCGCGGTCGGTGGCGACCGGGCTGCTCAGCACGCTCGCATGGCGATAGAAGGCGGCGATCATCGCCTCACGGCCGGGGAGGTTGAACTCCCGGCCGAGGGACCGCATGATCGAGTTCTCGGTGGGCCGGTTCAGCCCGTACTGGTAGTAGCCGCCGCCCTCGTACGCACCGACCGTGCCGCCGTCCGGCGACTCCTGGCCGAGCCAGCGGTACCACTTCTGCCGCTGGGCGGTCATCTGGTCCGCGGAGAGGGTGGTGAGGTTGGCCCCCGTCGGCTCGGGGCCGGAGTAGGTACCGGACTCGCCGTACTCATACTCGTCGGCGAGCTTGCCGAGTGAGTGACCGGTCTCGTGCACCGCGATCTGGTCGGACCGGTCGTTGTCGGACGAGGCGGTGGCGATCCCTTCGTAACCGACCTGTGAGGAGATGTCGTTGTAGCCCGCGCCGCCGTACTTGGTGGAGTTCGACAGGACGACGACGAGGTCGGCGGCCGGGGCCTTGGAGGCGTACGCCTCGACCTTGCCGGTGTCGACGCAGAGCAGGCGTTCGGTGCCGTCACAGAAGAAGGCCGAGTCCAGCGCGGTGTCGCGGACCACGTCGTTGGTCGGGTCACCGGAGACACCTGAGTCGTTGGACACCGCGTCGACGGCCCACACGTTGAACAGGCCGGTGTACGAGGCATACGGCTCGACCGCGGAAATCTTGGCCCATTTGGCGCGGACGTCGGCGTGGAAGTCCTCCTGCTGGGCGGCGGTGTAACCGTCCCCGACGAAGACGACGTCGAGCTTGTCGCCCACGGGGCCGTTCTGCACGATCGGGGTGACATCGCCGTCACCGGCTGCGATCGCTGCCTTTGCGGACCGGGAGAGCGGCTTGGGGGCGGGGACGGTGGTGTGCCGAGGGTGGCCGCCCGGTCCGGTGAAGTACTCGATCTGCTGGGTACGTTGGCGCTGCGAGGAGGGGTCCGGGGCGACGGGTGCCGTGGTCGCGGCGGCCGTGGTGCCGGCCAGCGCCGCGACGGCCAGGCCGGCGGCCACCGCGGTCCGTAGGGATATTCGTCTGAGCATGGGGGGTTTCCTTCCGCGTCCCGCCGACTGAGCGGGGGTGGAGCCGGATTCAAACGCGCTCAACGTAAAGGGCACGGAGGATACGGGGCAACGAATGATGCCCAAGTGATGTGAGAGAAAGGCGAGTTCAGGCCCGATCCCGAAGAAGGATCGGAACGATTGCAGGAACGGACTTCGGGGTCACCTGCCCGCCCGTCGGCCTCCCCGGCCTCCCCGGCTCACCTGAAGGCGCACTCCTGGCCAACTCCACGCCCGCCCCTACAGCTCTTGGTGGGGGCGGGCCGGCAGGCCGTCGATGCCGGCGGCGTTCTTCTGCCGCTGTAGTCCTCCAGTTCCCGTCGGGGTCACCTCTCTGAACTCTCCGGGCTCCCTGGGGCAGGGGGCGTACCCGGGGCGGCGTGCAGGGCCCCGTGCAGATGGACCAGGCTCCCGCCCGGGGCCCCGATCCGTACGTGCTCCACCACACAGACAATCAACTCGTGGTCACCGAGCCTGAGTTGGCGGTGCCGCGCGGCGACCAGCCACGCGGCACAGTCGTCGAGCAGCGGCACCCCGTGCGGGCCGGTGTGCCAGCGGGTGGGCGGCGCGAACCGGTCGACGCCGACGGCCGCGAACCGCTCGGCCACGTCGCGCTGGGCGGCGCCGAGCAGCTGGATCCCGAACCTCTGGCAGTCCTTGATCCTGGCCCAGGTCGAGGACGTCTCGGCGAGCGCGAAGGAGACCAGCGCCGGTTCGGCGCTCACCGAGGTGAACGAGGTGATCGTCACCCCGGCGGGGCCTGAGGGCGTGGCCGCGGTGAGCACCGCCACGCCGGAAGCGTGCCCCCTCAGTGCGGTGCGCAGCTGACCGGCGCCGACCGTGGGCGCCGCGGTGGTCACGAGCCCGTACCTGAGGGCGTGGTGCCGAGCAGCCGTTCGGGGCGGGGGGCCACGGCCGCGATGGAGCGCGGTGTGCCCGACGCCGTGTCGGGCCGGGTCTTGATGGTGATCCGGGCGGCCAGTTCGTGGGCCAGGGCACGCGCTTCGTCGGCCGACTCGCCACGGACGATGAGCAGCCCGGACCGGTCGTACGACCAGGCGATGGGGGCCACCGTGTCACCGGGCGCGACGGAGAGCTGCAGGGCCACCACCCGCGGATCGGCGCGCACCTCGTCGGCTCCGGTGACGGACTCGACGATGCCCGGCTCGGCGGTCAGGAAACGGATGGCGCCGCCGCCCCTGGCCGGGCCCGGCGTGATGGGCGCGGTACGGTCCGCGTACCAGAGGAAGCCCAGCGCGTCGATGTCGGTCCCGTACACCTCGTGGGTCAGGTCGGTGATCCGGTCGCCGCCGCGCCGGTTGTGGGACTCCACCAGGCGGGGGCCGTCGGAGGTGACGATCACCTCGGTGTGCGAGGGGCCGTCCGTGACGCCGACGGCGTCCAGCATCCTGGTGACCAGCGAATCGATCCGGGCCGTGGCGTCCGCGTCGAGGCCCGCCGGCTGTACGTGCCCGACCTCGACGAACGAGTCCAGCTTCTCCTTGGCCGTGTACGCGACGACCACGTGCTCGCCCGCGAAGCTGAACGCCTCCACGCTGAACTCGGGGCCCTGCAGATACTGCTCCATCACGAACGTGTGCAGCCCGAACTCCGCTGCCCAGGCCGCGACTTCCGGGACCGCGTCGGAGCCCTGCACCAGCCGCACGCCAAGGCTGCCGGATCCGTACCTGGGCTTGATCACCGCGGGCCCGAACTCGGCGACGAAGGCGCGGATGTCGGCCTCGTCGTGCCCCAGGCGGGCGGCGACCCCTTCGATGCCCCGCTCGGCGAGCAGCTCCCGGAAGGCCAGCTTGTCCTGCAGCACGCGGACGGTGTCGAGGCCGGTGCCCGGCAGGCCGAGCGCCGTCGTCGCGGCCGCCGCCGACTCCAGGCCGTCTTCGATGATCGAGACGACCCGGGCCAGCGGCCGGTGCCGGTGCACGGCGGCGAGGAGATCGGCGACGGCCTGCGGGTCGCGGTAGTCCGTGAGGTGGGCCTCGGCCACCAACTCCAGGCCCGACGGGTCGAGTTCGTGCGGGCCGTACACCCAGACGACGTCGAAGCCGGCCTTCCGCGCCTTCTTCAGGGCGGCGACCTGGCCGCCGATGACCGCGATCCGCGGTGCGTTCTCGTGCGTCATGCGCGCAGCTCCCGTCCCGATGCGTTCTCCAGCCAGCGCACGACCTCGACGTTGTCGGCGCCCGCCGGCAGTTCGTCGTGCGCCTTCTCCCACAGCTCCTGGCAGGCGTGGCCGAAGGCGGCGGGGCCGCCCGCGGAGTCGAGCAGCGACGTGCCGATGCGGATGTCCTTGAGCATCAGGCGCAGCGCAAAACCCGAGTCGAAGGTACCGGGCAGCACATGGTCGGGGAGCTTGGTCTGCGAGGCGTGGTTGCGGCCGGTGGACGCGTTGATCACCTCCAGCATCGCCGCGGGTTCGAGACCGAACGCCCGCCCGGCGAGCATGACTTCGGTGACCGCGGCGAGATTGATGGCGGAGAGCAGGTTGTTGAGCGCCTTCAGCGCGTGGCCCGCGCCCGCGGGACCCACCCGGTACACCGTGCCGAGCGCGCCGAGTACGTGCTCCGCCCGTGCCACGTGCTCGGGTTCGCCCGCGGCCATCAGTGTCAGCTCACCCGCGCGCGCGGCGGCCGGGGAGCCGGAGACCGGCGCGTCCACCACGGACACCTCGTGCGCGGCGGCCGCGCGGCCGAGGGCCAGCGTGTCCTCGGGTGCCGAGGAGCCCGTGTCGACGATCAGGGAGCCCGCGGCGAGGTGCGGGAGCAGCTCATCGGCCACCTGCCGAACGGCCGCTCCGTCGGGGAGCATGGTGACCACCACCGGCGCGGCCAGGTCCGCGACGCCCTCCGCCGTGCGCACGCCCGGGTGCTCACCGGCCGCCGCGGCGACGCTCGGATCGGCGTCGTACGCGACCACGTCGAACCCGCGCTCCGCGAGGCGACGGCACATCCCTCCGCCCATGGACCCCAGTCCCGCAAATCCCACCCGCATGATCCGATCCGTTCCTTTCTCGGTACTTGTTGCTCGCGCGTCCAAGCGGACGCGCTCATGCCGTTCCGGCGTGCTCATGCCGTTCCGGCGCGCTCGTGGCGTAGCGCCGCTCTCATCCCGTAACGATGGCGGCCAGTCCCCGGACGAGGAGGACGAGCGCCGCGACGACCGCGAGGACGAGCACCCCGTTGCGCATCCGGCCGCCGCCGTCCACCCGCCGCCGGACCGGCCCCGACAGCGCGAATCCCGCCACCACCGCGGGCAACAGCATGGCCCCGAAGGCCAGTTGCTCGCTCGACAGACGGCCGACGACGGTGAGGGAGCCGAGCGAGAGCAGCGTCCCTGCCGTGTAGAAGACGCTGAGGGTGCCGCGGATCCTGGGCCCGGGCTCCTGGTGGTAGACGAGCGCGATGAACGGACCGCCGATGGACGACGTCGTCCCGGTGAGGCCCGCCACGGCGCCTGAGGCGATCAGCGTGCCCCGGTTCTTGGGCAGCCGGGCCGGGTCGAAGGCGAGCAGCGAGACGACGCCCAGGGTGATGCCCGCCGAGAGCAGGTCGAGAGTCGACACCGAGACCACGAGGATCACGTACGAGGCCGCCACCGTGCCCACGATCCGCCCGGCCATCGCCCAGGAGACGCCGTACCAGTCGGTGTGGGAGATCTCCCGGACCGCCCCGAGCGCGGCCAGGACGGCGGCGACCAGGAGCAGTGACCCCGGCATGAGACTCGGCGCGGCGATCTGCACCACCGGCGCCGACACCAGGGCGAGACCCACTCCCAGGCTGCCCTGGACCAGCGCGCCGAGGAACACCGCGACGGACGCGAAGACCAGGACGGACAGTTCAGGCATCGACGGGCCTCCCTGCGCGCATCCGCTCCCCGGCCGCGCGGGCGACCCGCTCGGCCGCGACGCCCGCCACCACGAGCACCGCCGCGGCCACCAACCAGCCGAGCGAACCCGAGCCGAGCAGCAGCCCGGTGACCATCACGGGGCCGAGGACCCGCTGTCCGGCCACGCTCAGATTGAAGACGGACAGATAGCGTCCGCGCTGCTCCTCGGGGGCCAGGGCGATGGACAGGTCCCACACCGCGGAGTTGGCGATCACCTCGGCCAGGGACAGCGTCACCACGGCGGCGGCCAGCCACGCCACCGCGGGCCCGCCCGCGACGGAGCCGGACGCGGCGAAGCACAGACTGCTCACCGCGAGCACGGCGCCCGTCCACGTCAGCATCCGGGTGGTGCGCCGCTGGCCGGTCGCCAGCTTGCTGACCGGGATCTGCAGCACCACGACGAGCACGGTGTTCAGCGCGAACAGCACGGACACGGTGGCCCGCGGGGCATCCGTGTGCTCCAGGATCCACACGGGCATCGCGACCAGCAGCATCGTGTCGAAGAAGAACAGCAGGAAGTTGAGCCCGGTCAGCGTCAGATAGCGCGCGTCGGGCAACACCCGGCCCCTGACCGGCCGTTCCGCAGCGCCCTCCGGGGCGGCCTCGGCCGTCGGCGCGGCCGGCTCGGACACCCGCAGCACGAGCACCGCACCGCCGAGGAAGGCGAGCCCGATGGTGACCAGCGTGACCCGGTAGGCGGCCTGGGTGTCGCTGGCGAGCGCCACGCCGGCCGCCATCGCGCCGACCCCGAGTCCGCAGTTGCGTACGACATTGACCACCGCGAGCAGCCGGGTGCGCTCCTGACGCTCCGGCACGGCCACGGCGACCAGTGCCTGAAGCACCGGAGGCCCCGCCCGGTCGCACGCCACCGCGCACAGCGTCACCGCCATGAACTGCCAGAAGTCCGTGACGAAGACGTACGCCGCACAGCACACCCCCCGCCCCAGATACACCGCGGCGAGTACCCGCCGTGCCCCGTACCGGTCGGCGAAAACCCCGCCGAGCAGCGAGATCCCCAGGGCCACGACACCGGCGAGGGCGAGCCCGGAGGCCACCTGGTTCGCCGAGAGGTCCACTTGCCGGATGAAGTACGCCATGGAGCTCGCCATGAACAGGCCGATGCCGAGCGACTGGACGAGGGCTGCGGCGGCGAGCCTGCGCCCGCCCGCGGTGAGCTTCACGTCACTCGGTCCCGAAGTCGAAGTCGACCTGGTCCTCGAGCTCCATCTCGCGCACGATGCGCCGTACCCCGGAGAAGTCGCGCACCAGCAGGCCGGTGCCGGCCTGTCGGCGGCAGTCCTCGACGATCTCGTCGGCCTTCTCGAACCCGGCCGCCCGCAGGATACCGGGCCACACCGCGAAGTCCTGCTCCACGAAGGCGTGCAGCGCCGTGGGCAGCGAGTCGACGAAGGTGCGGCGCTGTTCGGCGTTCATGTGCACGTACAGCGCCTTGGCGACCTCGACCATGACGGAGGAGTGCGCGGACTCGTCGCGGGCGTGCAGCCGGGGCACCAGTGCGTGCAGCGGCTGGACGGTCTTGTCGCGGGAGAGCAGTTCCAGATAGGCGTTGACGCTGATCTCCGAGACGGTCGTCCACACCAGCTTCAGCAGGTCGCGCTCCCAGCGCTCCGACGCCTTCGCGTCGGCCTCGAGGAGTCGGCGGTAGGTGACCGTGTGCGGGTAGGCGGGCTCGCCGGTGATCTGCCGGACCTCGCGGGTGCGCTGCATCGCGATCATGTGCATGTACGTGTGCCAGACCTCGTCCACGTGCGTCTGCTGGACGGCGCGCTTGAGCTGGACGCTGTCGGCACCGGGAAAGGCGCCGTGCATGATCATGGCGAAGGTCGGGTTGGCGACGTGCTCCTCGGCCGCGATGACCCGCTCGTTGTAGACCAGCCAGGCCATGGTGAGGACCTTCTGGCGCTGCTCGGGCGTGGCCGCGAGGTACAGGGGGTGCTCGGCGAACGGCAGCAGGTGCTCCGGGTAGTCCGGCAGCCGCTCGTCGTACTCCTCCGGCTCCGATATCTGGTCCAGATCGGTGCGGATCGTGGCGCGCCGCGGCCAGGAGTCGGCGATCCGGCGCAGCACGCTCTCGTCGATGCCGTGCGCGTGGCCGTCCTCATGACCGTCTTCGGGGCCGCCCTCGATGGTCTGCTCGTGCTCGGCGATGCTCAACTCAAGTCCCCTTCGGATGCGCGGTCTTGTGCGTCTCGTGCGGCCGACGCGAGGGAGTCGGCGAGGAGGGCGAGGCCGGGCGCCAGCTCTTCGGCGTCCGCCACGATCGGCGGCATGATCTTGAGGACCTGGCCGCGGGCGCCGGACGTCTCCACCAGGAGCCCGCGCGTGAAGGCGTCCCGTGACACCCGGTCCGCGAGCGTCGGGTCGGTGAAGCCGAGCCCGCGGATCAGGCCGCGGCCGAGCACGGTGCAGCCGAGGTCCGCGAACTTGGCGGCCAGTTCGGTGAGTCGGTCCTCCAGGGCGGCGGCGTTGCGCCGCACCTGCGGGGCGAACTCCGGATCCGCCCAGCGGTCCAGGCAGGCCGTGGCGGTGACGAAGGCCAGGTTGTTGCCGCGGAAGGTGCCGCTGTGCTCGCCGGGGCCCAGCTGGTCGAGCTCGGGGCGGACCAGGACGAGGGCCATCGGCAGGCCGAAGCCGCTGATGGACTTGGACAGGCAGATCAGGTCGGGGACGATGCCCGCCTCTTCGAAGCTGAAGAAGGTGCCGGTGCGCCCGCATCCTGCCTGGATGTCGTCGACGATCAGCAGGATGCCCCGCTCGCGCGCCACTTCGGCGAGCCTGCGCAGCCACGGCGCGCTCGCCGCCGCGAGGCCGCCCTCGCCCTGCACGGTCTCCACCACGAAGGCCGCGGGCAGGTCGATGCCGCTGCCCGGGTCGTCGAGCAGGCGGGTGAGGTAGTCGATGGTGTCGACGCCTTCGCCCGCGTACCCCTCGTACGGCATCCGCGTGACGTGACCGAGCGGCACCCCGGCCGCTCCGCGCTTGAACGCGGTGGCGGACGCGGCGAGCGCGCCGAGCGAGAGGCCGTGGAAGCCGCCGGTGAAGGCGATGATGTCGGTGCGTCCGGTGACCCGGCGGGCCGTCTTGAACGCCGCCTCGACGGCGTTGGTGCCGGTCGGCCCGGTGAACTGCACCCGGTGGTCGAGCCCGCGCGGCGCGAGCACCACCTCGCGGAAGCGGTGCAGGAACGCGGCCTTGGCGCCGGTGTGCAGGTCGAGGCCGTGGACCGGTCCGTCGGCCTGCAGGTACTCGATGAGGGCGGCGCGCACCTCGGGCGGGTTGTGGCCGTAGTTCAGCGCACCGGCGCCCGACAGGAAGTCGATGTACTCGCGCCCGTCCGCGTCCCACATGCGGTGTCCCGCCGCCCGCGTGAAGACGGCGGGAAAGCGCCGGCAGTAGGTGCGTACGGCCGATTCGAGCTCGTCGAAGACGGCCGTTTCCGATCCGGGGGTCGCCGGCCCTGCGGTGACCGGTTCGGCGGTGGTCATGAGGCACTCCAAGGGTCGATGCCGGTGATCTCGGCCGTCTCACGGGGGGTCAGGGCGGTGCGCGGGGAGAGCGGGAACCAGCCGGCCACGCTGAGCCGCAGCAGCTCGCGCATGCGGTGTGCGATCAGCTCCGGGGTGTACCGCTCCGGCACCTCGGCCGCGTCGATCACCGGGGTCGGCGGGAAGTAGCGGCCGCCCGGGACGGGGCGTACGACGGCGTCCCACAGGTTGAGACTCTGGCCGCCCCAGCGGGCCCGGCCACTGAACACCGAGTACAGCGGAAGGCCTTCGGGGTGCGGCCGGCTCAACGCCTGGTTCACGGCCTCGCTGACCATCTCGATGATCAGCCCGCAGCCGCCCGCGGCCCGGGACCTGCGGGCCTGCGCGAAGAGCGCGAGCGCGCCGTCCAGGGCGTCGCCGTGCCGGGCCAGGCCGCCGGTCTGCGGGGTGTAGCCGAGGTGCGCCAGGGTGGGCGTGCCGGTCCCGGCCACCGCCTCGATGCAGTCGAACTCGCCCTCGCCCGCCACCTCGATCTTGACGGCGTCCGCGCCGGCCGCGACGAACCGGTCGGCGGCGGTCCGGGCCGTGGCAGGGCTGCGGGTCGCCCCGTCCGGCAGGTCGGCGAGCAGGAACGGCCTCCTGGCAGCCGGGAATTCGGCGTCCAGCGCCTTGCGCACCTCGGCCACCAGGCCGGTGAGGGTGGCGAGGCCCCACTCCTGCTCGGCGTCGCCGGTCAGCGTGGTGCCGCTGCGACCCAGGTGGGTCATGAAGTACGAGTCGCCGACCATCACGCATTCGACGGGGGCGTCGTGCAGATCCGGCGCGCGCAGCGCCTCGGCGAGGCCCTCCACCTCGTAACCCCGATACGCGTTGATCTTGAGTCCGAGTTGTGCCGGGCTGTCGTACCGGTGCAGATACGGAGCCAGCGCGGCAGCCGCCGCCGGCCTGGCCACGGTGGTGTCAACGGTCACGGCCGCCCTCCCAGTAGATCTTGTTGATACGGCCGATGGCGTCCGTGACGGCCTCTTCGAGTGCCGCGGTGAAGCAGAGCCGGGCCCAGCCCTCGCAGTGGGCGCCGAACACCCGGCCCGGTGCAAGTCCCACGCCCGCCTCGGCGCAGCGACGCACGAACTCCGCGCCGTCGCCGTAGCGGCTCAGGTCGAGGAAGGTGTAGAGCCCGCCCTTGATGCGGGTGTGCGGAATCTCCAGGGCGGCGTCGGCGAGTTGCCACGCCCGCTCCGCCATCGCCCGGCGCCGCGCGAGCTCGTCGGCGGGTGTGGCGAGCGCCCGGAACGCGGTGTACTGCGCGGCCGTGGAGACCGAGTACAGCGTGTGCAGCGACCACTTGGTGAGGATCTCCTCCGCGCCGGGCGGCGAGACCAGGTGGCCCACGCGGGCGCCGGGCATCGCGTACGTCTTGCTGCAGCTGTGCACCGAGAAGGTGCGCTCCGCCGCGCCGGGGACGGTCGCCATGTCGAGGAAGCCGCCGTCGCTGAAGTCGTAGTTCTCGTAGGCGTTGTCGGCGATCAGCCACAGGTCGTGCCGCGCGGCGAGCTCGGCGAGCGCGCCCAGGGCACGCTCGTCCAGGCGGAAGCCCGTCGGGTTGTTGGGGTTGTTGAAGTAGATCGCCCGGGTACGCGGCCCCACGGCCCGCTCGATCGCGGCGATGAAGTCGAAGTCGGGGTCCTGGCTGAGCTCCAGGAAGACCGGCACCTCGCGCGGCGTCCCGCCGGCCGCCCAGACCAGGCCGGTCGCGAACAGCCACTGCGGGGACAGGATGAGGACCTCGTCGCCCGCATCCAGGATGGCGTGCAGGGTCACCGCGATGGCGTGGGTGGCGCCGCTCGTCACCAGGACCTGCCCGGGGTCGACGGGGGTGCCCCGGCGTCGGCTCGCCGCCTCGGCGAACGCCGAGCGCAGCGCGGGGACTCCGGCGGGCGGCGCGTGCTCGTGGGCCGCGATCCCGAACTCCGCACGCTCCCAGGTGCTCGGCCGCGCGCAGGGCTCGAAGACGGTCTTGCCCTGCTGCAACGGCACCGGTTCGGTGTGCGCGCCGGAGCGCAGCAGCCGGTCGACGGCCACCAGCGGGGAGGGGGGTATCTCGCTGAGGGGTCTAGCAAACGACGGCATGGGGGGTGCTCACTCCTGGACTTGGAACGGGCCCGTGCTGAGGGGGAGTTCGGCTGCGGCGCCCCGGGCGGGCCGGTCGATGCCGAGGTTTCCGCGCAGGGTGGCGCTCTCGTACTCGGTGCGGAACAGGCCGCGGCGCTGCAGCTCGGGCACCACGAGGTCGACGAAGTCGTCCAGGCCCTCGGGGAGCACGGGCGGCATGACGTTGAAGCCGTCGGCGGCCTCCCCGGTGAACCACTCCTCCATGAGGTCGGCGACGTCCTGGGGGGTGCCGATGACGATGCGGTGCCCGCGGCCTCCGGTCAGGGACTGGTACAGCTCCCTGACCGTCAGGCCCTCGCGGCGCGCCTTGTCGTAGACGAGCTGCTGGCGGCTGGTGCTGCCCTGGGTGGGCGGCAGTTCGGGCAGCGGCTCGTCCAGCGGGAAGCCCGAGATGTCGATGTCGCCGAGGAGCTGGGTGAGCAGCCCCAACCCGACCACCGGGTCGACCAGTTCCTGCAGTACCGCGTACTTGTCCTCAGCCTCGGCGCGGGTGCGGCCGATCACCGGGAAGAGACCGGGCATCACCTTCATCTGGTCGGCGTCGCGCCCGTAGGCGGCGGCCTGCTGCTTGATGCCGCGGTAGAACGTCCGGCCCTCGTCCAAGGTCTGGGCGGCGGTGAACACCACCTCCGCCCAGCGGGCGGCGAAGTCCTGGCCGTCCGCGGAGGCGCCCGCCTGGATGAGCACGGGGTAACCCTGGGGCGAGCGGGCCACGTTGAGCGGACCGCGCACCGAGAAGTGCTCGCCCTTGTGGTCGAGGATGTGCAGTCCGTCGGGATCGAAGTAGCGCCCGGACTCCTTGTCGTACCCGAACGCGTCGTCGTCCCAGCTGTCCCACAGGCCGGTGACGACCTCCATGAACTCCCTGGCCCGGTGGTAGCGCGACGCGTGGTCGGGCTGGGAGTCGCGGTTGAAGTTCTTCGCCTCGGCGTCCGTCACCGAGGTGACGATGTTCCAGGCGGACCGGCCGGCGCTGAGGTGGTCGATCGAGGCGAACTTCCGCGCGATGTGGAACGGTTCGTTGTACGTCGTCGACGCGGTCGCCGCGAGACCGATGTGCGTGGTGTGCACGGCGAGGGCGGACAGGAGCGTCAGCGGGTCGAACTGGAGGAAGCGTCCCCATCGGCTCAGCTCGTCGGCGTTGCGGTACGGGGTGCGGATGCCCACCCCGTCGGCGACGAAGAACATGTCGAACTTGCCACGCTCGGCTGTGTGCAGGAGCTCGCGGTAGTGAGCGAAGTCCAGGCCGCCATTCGCGCGGGCCGTGGGGTGCCGCCAGGAGGCGACGTGGTAGCCGGGGGCCAGGAGAAAAGCTCCAAGACGGAGCGTACGGCGTGTCACGCCCATAGCAGGTCTCCGGTGTCCTTGCAGGTGAGCAACTTTTGATCTTTGGAACGAGACGGACACTAGATCAGGAGCCGAGAGGGGACACGGTTCTGCGTGCACTGTGGCTTTACCGCGTAAAACTCCTTCTGCTTCTTTTGATCAGCGTGCGGTAACGCCCCGATGACACCGGCGGAACGGCGCAGGCCCCACACCCTTCGGAGTGTGGGGCCTGGTGACACGCCGGGGGCCGCCCTCGTGGTGCGCGCTCAGCGGGGGCGCGGGCGGGAGGCACTGTGCGCGGACTCGTAGTGGTGCTCGGGGCGGCCGGCGCCCCCGTATTTCAGGGCGAGTTGGACGCTGCCGCACTCCTGCAGGTGCTTGAGGTAGCGCTGCGCGGTGGAGCGGCTCACCCCGGTGAGGTCGGCAACCTCCTGCGCGGACAGCGCCTTGCCGGCCCGGAGCAGCACGTCGCGGATGTGCTCGGTGGTCGCCGCCGAGTACCCCTTGGGCGGCACTTCCGCCTGGACCGGTGCGTGGAGCGTGCCGAAGATCTCGTCCACCTCGCCCTGGCCCAGGGAGTCCAAGCGGTCAAGGCGGTCACGCATCTGCGCGTACGACGTCAACTTGGCCCGCAGCGCCGCGAAACTGAACGGTTTGACCAGGTACTGCAGGACGCCGTTGCACAGCGCCGAGCTCACCTGCCCCGCCCCGTGGGCCGCCGAGACCATGATGATGTCGGTCTCGTGGCCGAGCCGACGGAGCCTGCGCACCAGCTGCAGCCCGTCCTCGTCGGGAAGGTAGTGGTCGAGCAGCATCATGTCGACGCTGCCGCGTTCGACGGCCATCAGCGCCTCGGCGGCCGTGTGGGCCCGGCCCATGACGCGGAATCCTGGGATGCGGGACACATAGCGGGAGTGGATCTCGGCGACGTAGAAGTCGTCGTCCACGACCAGGACGTCGATCACGGTGCCGCTCCCGCCGCCACGGGCGGATTCCGGGGCAGTCGGACCGTGAACACGGCACCACCGCCCGGCCGTTCGGCCGGCCGGACCGAGCCGCCGTAGCGTCGCGCGACGCCGTGGACGAGCGTGAGGCCGACCCCCCGACCGCGATGCGGCGGCGCCTTCTTCGTCGACCAGCCCTCGCGAAACACCGCCGCTCGCAGGGCGGTTGGCACACCCGGCCCGTTGTCGGCGACGCTCAGCACCGTGGCGCCTGGCTCCGCCCACATGCCGACCTCGGCGAAGTCGAGGAGCGGCTCGGACCGCCGTTCCTGCAGCGGGTGCGACTCCGGCACGTGGTCTCGCTCCGGTGCACGGTCTCGCTCCGGTGCGGGGTCGCCTAAGTGCTCCGCGACGAACTGCCGGGCCCGTGCGTACATTTCCAGATCGAGCAGGCCCGTGAGGGTGTGCAGGTAATTCGCCAGTTCGTGGTCACGAGCCGATGGCGTTGCGGCGAGAATTCGTTGGTTCTTCAACTTCCCCCCAGTGCATGCGCAAGATCAAAATCGTCAGTTCCCCGTTCTTCCTACACGGTCAGAATGAGCAGAACAATCTTTCCGAGGTAAAGCCGAGGTATGTGCCAGGACGGCCCTGACCTGGGCTCACGCCCCTAGCCTTGATGCCGCACGCAGCCGGTGCGTGCTTTTCAGGAGTCCTGGGAGGTGCTGGTGAGATCTGGAGCAGAACGGAGTGTTCTGGCTTTCGTGGACAGCGACTATGCGGACACTCCGTACGACAAGTGGGCGGCTGATACGGGCGTACGGCCGCACCTCCTGGTCTCCGCGGCCAAATTCCCGCAGTACAGGCACGTACCGGGCGCTGTCTCCCTCCCCGACTACCGCCAGGGCGGCGACGCGGAGCGGACGGCCCTCGACCTCGCCGAGCGCACGCCGCCCAGCGCGGTGATCGCCCGCATGGAGGGCGACTTGCTGCGCGCGGCGCGACTGCGGGAACTGCTCGGCGTGCCGGGCCAGGACTTCGCCAGCACCCTCGCGTTCCGCGACAAGGTCCATATGAAGACCCTGGTGCGCCAAAGCGGCCTCGAGGTACCGGAGTTCGCCCCGGTACGCGTGGCCTTCGACCTCTTCGGCTTCGTCCGCGAGCACGGCTACCCCGTGGTGGTGAAACCGGCCCTCGGTTCCGGTTCCACCGGCACCCAGGTGCTGCGCGGCCCCGCGGACCTGGCCCGGCTCCTCGCCGAAGGCCTGCCCGAACACGCCGAGGTGGAGCGGTTCGTGGAGGGGCAGATGTACGTGGTGGACGGGCTGGTGGCGGCGGGCGCACCGGTGGCCACGTTCGTCTCGCGCTACCTCAACGACTGTCTGTCCTTCCACGACGGCATATACCTGGGCTCGGCACAGCTCACCCGCGACCACCCGCTCACGGACCGGCTCATCGGCTATGCACGCCAGATCCTCGACGCACTGCCCACCCCCGAGTGCGCCACCTTCCACCTGGAGGTCTTCCACACGCCCGACGACCGCCTCGTGCTGTGCGAGATCGGCAGCAGGACCGGCGGCGCGCTGACCGCCCCCGCCATCCGCGCCGCCACCGGCTTCAACCTCGACGAGCAGTGGTTCCGGGCCCAGGTCGCCCCACAGACCCTGACCGATGCCAGGATTTACGGCGTCGCGCCCGGACAGAGCGCGGGCTGGGTCGTCTTCTACCCCGAACGGGGCACACTCGCGGCCCTGCCCGAGGACCCCCCGCCCTTCGTGGTGGAGGAACGCCTGCGGGGCACGGTGGGCACGGCATACCAAGGGGGCGTGAAGTCCGCTCACTACCTGGCCGCTTACGTCCTGACCGGCGCCGACGACCAGGAGGTCGAGCGGCGCGCCCAGGAACTCGCCCAGTGGTACGCCGCGGGGGTGCAGTGGACCGGACGCCACGGCGAGGACGACCACGCATCCCTCAACTGACAACAGATCAAACCCACTTCAGGCCGTACGACACCTGGCGCTTCGGGGCGCTGCGCGACAACGGGCTGCGGCTCACGGTCCCCACCGGCACGCTCCGCCAACACGGAGATGGTGCGCCACCTCAAAGGCATGACCCAGGACCTGTTCATCAGCAACTACAGGGCGATCAAACACTTCCGACGGGCAACCGCCCACACGCCCCGCAAGGCAACCAACCACCCCTCCGCGCCAGTCACGGACAGCTCGCCCACCACCATTCCAGCCACCCGGGACCCCTCCGATCCGCCCCCTCTTGAGTGAGACCCCACCGGGCACGAAGCACCGGAAACCACACATGCCTGGGCAACGGCCACCGACCGCTACCCAGGCATGCGCTGTTCTCGAAGACAGACGTGACTGAGGCGTGCCCGTCACGGCACCACCGCCTCACCAAGCCGACCGCAGGGCCCGAAGACCCCGTGAACGACGAATTACCGGTGATCCCTAAGGATTCAACCGGTAACTCGTGAACGGGAGAGGGGCGATCTCGCGAAAGTCCCAGTAAGTGTCCGAGGGGGGACTTGAACCATACGTACACGCCGGTGATGCGGGGTGAGTTGCGGCTGGCGTAGCCGTGGGTTCGAGTCCTCGGCGGGAGCCGCGATCAAGAGCTGGCCACCACCTCCCCCGTGGTCTGCGGAGATTTACTGGATGCGGCGGTAGCTGCACGGTCGCCGGACACGCGAGTGTGGTGATCACGACAGTGCCGTAGAGCTCCGTTTCAACGTGTGGTGGGTGACACAACGCCGCTTCGCTGATCTGGCAAACATACAGGTCAAATGGGGTTGACCATTCGAGGGCCCTACTTCCGCGTCCGTGCCGGATCGGGGCCGGATCGCTTTGGGATCGAGCAGCTGATGCGGTAAGGCGATGGCGCGCCGACAGGGTCGCGAGGACAGAGCGGCGAATGGCATCTCGGGCTCTGCGCGGGTAGTGCCCCTGGTAGGCGTTGGTGCAGCTCAGCGCTGGTAAGAGTGACTCTATCCACCGCAATGGGTGTAGTGCCATCGCCGGATCGGGTGAGCGCAAACCGTCGCCACCGACGGCAGGTGTTCTCATCAAGAACCTGATTGGTGATCGCTGGCCGGGCTGGTTCTTCATCAGCGGCAAGGGCAGAGTTCGTCATCCGTTGTCGTACCGATCAAGGAGCTTGCCCATCGAGCAGGCCGACTGGATGAGTCCGCCATGCGCCCCGCTGCCTGCCGCCGGAAGCCGGCGACGAACGGCAGGGAACCAGCGCAGGCCGCCTGGAGTGGCTCACCCGTTGGTCACGTGGCCAGCCTGCGCCCCGCCCGTCTGATCAGGCCTTCTCGATGGCCTCGAAGATCTCGGCGCCGGTCTCCTGCTGCCAGGTCGGGAGGTCGGCCACGTAGCCCGGCTTCGGGCCCTCGAAGTGCTTGAACATCGGGACCGTCCAGCACGTTGCGATGAACCGGCGCCCTTGGAACCCGCGGAGCGATCGGCGCGGTGCGCGGGCCTACCAGCCGCGGATCTTACGCCCGTAGTCGGTGTCAGGACCAAGCAGCGCGTCGGCGACCCGGCCGCCGGAGTCCTTGGCGCCGCCGCCGAAGTTCAGCCTACCGGCCGCGTTCGCACTGGCAGCGACGCCGTCCCAGTACTGAGCCTCGCGCTCGAAGCGCACCGGATCGACCAACCTCAACAGCTCCTCGGCGTTCAGACGAGTGCCGCCAAGGGCCCAGCTGGTGGCCTGATGGGCGGCGATACCGAGCCCCGCGAGAACCGCCGGTGCGGAGACCGCATCACGCGCCTCGAAATGCGGGAAGAGCTGGCCGATCAACTGCGACAGCAACGGCACAAGCTCGCGCTCGGCCTGCTCAGCGCTGACCCCCTCGGGCAGCTCGCCCTCGTGCACGGTGCCCGAGGAGAGCCCAAGCCCTCCCCTCCCGTGCAGCGCCGTGATCACCAGGACCCGCAGCGCAGACAGGGTCACGACCTCCGGGTCGGCCTTCGTCAGCTGCCGCTTGCGCGCCTGCACCAGCTTGCCGAACGGGACGATCTTCCCGTCGTGCTCTACCTTCACCGTCGCGGCGACCCGGTGGGCGAGCTGGGTACCGATGTCGCGCTGGTCCATCGACACGGCGAGGTTCTTAGCAACGGGCACACCCTCGACGTTGCGGTCGTAGAAGATCTGCCGCGAGTCCTCGACGCTAAGCCCGAAGTACAGCTCGAACGGCAGCCGTACGCTGCTGAGCTTCTCGTACGTCGTCCCGAACCGCTCCGGGTTGTCGAACAGCTCGTGCCAGGCGGTGACCTGGGTCTCTCCGTCGATGGCCACGACCGGCGACCCCGGGAGCACGGTGACCGTACGGATCCCGCTGCCCGCGATCAGCTCCTCACTCACTGCCCCCGGCTGCCCGTCGAGCCACAGCGTAATGGGCGGCGTGGACCAGGCCGCTCCGTGCCCGCCACCGATGCCGGTGGCAATGTAGGAGGCGTACGAAGTCACGTTCCGCCCCTTCTGCGAGGCCTTCAGCATCCGCTGCACGAGCCCGCGTACCTCGGCGTGTCGACGCACCGCACCGGAGGCGTACTTCAGGGCGCGCTTGTCCTCCTCTGCCCGGGGCGAGGGAACGAGCTGAAGCAGCGTCGGCAGCCCCAGGGTCCCGATCACCGCGTCCGGGCGGAACGGGGTGACTGTGAGCTGGATCCCCTCGACGGTCGTGGTCGGCATGGTGATGGTCATCGTGAAGCCTTGCCAGGCGAGTGGGATGGGGGATCGCGGCTGAGGCCTGGAGAGCGTGCTCACCGCGGCCGGCGCAACGAGAGTGACACCACAGTGTTAGCATTGTCAACGCGCTAACCGATTCCGAAGCGACGACGCCGCGTGTACTCTTGCCCTCATGGAGGACGAAGGATCCGATTCAGCACCAGTCGTCACGGCAGCGCAGATCGCACGGCTCGCCGGCGTCACCCGTGCCGCTGTCGCCAATTGGCGACGCCGGCACGACGATTTCCCCGCACCCGCCGGTGGGACGGCGGCAGGTCCGCTCTTCTCCGTTGCCGAGATCGAGACCTGGTTGGCCGGACAGCGCAAGGGACGAGGAGCCTCGCGGGAGGTCGCCCTCTGGCAGTCCCTGCGCGCCGTGTACAGCGACGACATGACGGCCGCCCTCGTGGATGTCGGCTCACACCTGACTGGGAAAGCCGGCGCGGCACTCCAGAGCCGACTCCGGGAATCCGTCGACGAGCTGGCCGCCGAGCGCACCGCTTCGCAACTCTTCCAGGACCTGATCACCCGTTTCCTCGCCTCAACCGGCCGCAGCAGTGCGCAGGCGTCCTCCTCTCCTCGCCTCATCCGCGCCTTCACGTACTTCGCCGGACCGGTGGAGGGCTTGGTCTATGACCCGGCCTGTGGCGCCGGATCGCTCCTGCTGGCGGTCGCGGGATCGCACGCGACCGGGCGGGCCGGGCAAGAGCTCAACGCCGGCCTGCTCCGACTGGCCGAGCTGACGACTCAGCTCAGCGGCGGCCCCCCGGCCACCCTTCAAGCCGGCGACTCCCTCCGGGACGACCAGCATCCCGATCTACGGGCCCAACTCGTTCTCTGCGAACCACCTCTCGGGCAGAACGACTGGGGCCGTGAGGAGCTGCTGCTCGACGCCCGATGGGAACTGGGCACACCACCCCGCGCAGAGAGCGACCTGGCCTGGCTCCAGCATTGCTACTTCCACACCGCCCCTGGAGGCCGCGTACTCATCGCGCTCGCGCCGTCCGCTGCGTACCGCAGAAGCGGCCGTCGGATCCGGGCGGAACTGGTGCGCCGCGGCGCCCTCACCTCGGTTACCGCCCTGCCCCCAGGCATGGCGACAAGCCACAACCTGCCGGTCCTGTTGTGGGAGCTTCGCCGTCCGGCGTCGCCGGGTGAGGAGGTCCGGTCCGTACGCATGGTCGACCTCACGTCCAACGATCCGGATGGCCCGCTGGAACCTGCCCCGGACCAGGTCGCCGATGTGCCGCTGATCGACCTCATCCGTGAAGAGGTGGACCTCAGGCCGTCCTCGTACGTGAAAGTGGCCCAGCCCGACTACCCGACCGAGTACACCAATCTCCGCACAGCCCTCGAACGTCAACTCCGCGAACTGGCCGTGCTGTTGCCACCGTTGCCACCGGGCCCAGGAGCAGGCTCCATGGACGAGATCACCCCGGTGGGCGTCAGCGATCTGATCCAGGCAGGTCTGGTACGCACAGAGGAAGGCGAGGCAGCTTCCACCAGCGACCAGCTCGACACGGACTACCTGCGGGGATTCCTCCGCAGCGCGGCCAATACCCGCCGCAACACCTCCGCCACGGGCACCTACCGAGCGGACCCACGCGGGGCGCAGCTGCCACAGATGGCCATCGAAGAGCAACGCCATTACGGGGCGGTGTTCCGGGACTTGGGTGAGTTCGAGCGAAGACTCAAGGAACTTGCCAGGATGGGCGATCAAGTCACCCGCCTGGCGTACGACGGGCTGACCAACGGCGCCCTCACGCCGGCAGAGACTGCACACAACGTGACATCACAAGACGCAATACGAGAAGGTGCCGAGTGAGCAACACCAACCAGGAACTTGCCGACTTCATCTGGTCGGTGGCCGATCTGCTGCGCGGCGACTACAAACGCTCGGAGTACGCCAAGGTCATCCTGCCGCTCACGGTGCTGCGCCGCTTCGACTGCGTGATGGAGGAGAAGGGCACGCGCGAGGCCGTATGGGCGCGAAATGACTCGTTCGCAGGTGAGCACAAGGACTCGCTCCTGATCGGAGTTTCGGGGCTCCCCTTCTTCAACACCTCCCGGCAGAGCTTCAAGACCATCGGCAGTGCTGCCAAGAATGTCTACTCCAACCTCAAGGACTACATCCGCGGTTTCTCCCCCGAGGTCACGGAGATCATCGACCGGTACGACTTCCACATCCAGATCGAGCGCCTTGAGGAGGCCGACCTGCTCTACCTGGTGGTCCAGGAGTTCGCGGCGATGGACCTCAGCCCAAGTAAGGTCAGCAACCACGACATGGGTTACGTCTTCGAAGAGCTGATCCGCAAGTTCGCGGACGCCTCTAACGAGACGGCCGGTGAGCACTTCACACCGCGCGAGGTCATCAAGCTGATGGTCGAACTGCTCCTGGGACCCGACGAAGAACTGATCCGCAAGCCCGGCGCGGTCATCGACATCCTGGACCCGGCATGCGGCACCGGCGGCATGCTCGCCGCCGCGGAGGAACACATCAGGGACCTCAAGCCAGGCGCCCGCGTCAACCTGTTCGGGCAGGAGATCAACGCCGAGTCGTACGCGATCTGCCGCTCCGACATGCTTCTCAAGGGGCACAACGCCGGCAACATCCGGTTCGGCAACACCTTCACCCGCGACTGGCACGAAGACCGCAAGTTCAGCTACATGCTGGCCAACCCGCCCTTCGGCGTGGAATGGAAGAAGTCGGAGAAGGCGGTCCGCGAGGAGCACGACGACCGTGGCTTCGACGGGCGCTTCGGGGCAGGACTCCCCCGGATCAACGACGGCTCGTTCCTCTTCCTCCAGCACATGCTCCACAAGATGCAGCCGCTGAAGAAGGACGAGAACGGCAAGGAGATCGGTGGCTCGCGCATCGCCATCGTCTTCAACGGCTCCCCGCTCTTCAGCGGCGGCGCGGGCTCCGGCGAATCGGAGATCCGCCGCTGGATCCTGGAGAACGACTACCTTGAGACCATCGTCGGCCTCCCGGACCAGCTCTTCTACAACACTGGTATCTCGACGTACTTCTGGATCCTCAGCAACCGCAAGCCCAAGCACCGCAAGGGCAAGGTCGTCATGATCGACGCGCGGGGGGAGTGGGTGAAGCGTCGAAAGTCCCTCGGCGAGAAGCGCAAGGAGATCTCCGAGGAGCAGATCGCCGGCATCTGCGCCCTGTACCGCGACGCCGAGCAGATCGCGGCGGACGAGAACCACCCGCAGCACGCCAAGGTCAAGATCCTCCGCAATGAGGAGTACGGCTACCAGCGCATCACCGTGGACCGCCCGCTGAAACTCCGCTTCGAGATCACCGAGGACACGCTGAGGGAGCTGGCGGCTTCCGCGGCGTTCCAGAAGGTGCTGGGTGACAGGAAGATGTCGGAGGAGGACGTAGCCAAGCGCCAGGCGCAGTTCGTGGCGGCGCTCCGTCCCCTGATTGGGGAAGTCTGGCCGACCAAGTCCGACGCATGGGACATGCTACACAAAGCGGTCGCCTCGGCCGGCCTGATCTGGCCATCCGGCGCAGCCTTCCAGAAGGCCCTGCGCGACGCGGTGGGCGTACGTGACCCAAAGGGCGAGGTCCAGTACGCGAAGGCCAAGCAGCCGGAACATGACCCTGACCTTCGCGACGCCGAGAACGTACCGATGGACCAGAACATCGACGACTACTTGGCGGAACAGGTCACCCCGCACGTCAAGGACGCATGGATCGCGGAGCTGAAGAATCCGAAAACAAAGCTGACCGAGCGCTACAAGGTCGGCTATGAGATCCCGTTCACGCGACATTTCTACGTGTACGAACCGCCACGACCCCTCGCGGAGATCGACAAGGAGCTCAAATCCCTTGAGGCCGAGATCCAGGCGCTGCTGGGCCAGGTGACGGGATGACTGGACGGCCTACCACTCTGCGCACAGTCGCAGAAGTCGCTCTCGGCCGCCAACGGTCGCCGCAGCATGCGCAAGGACCCCACATGACGCGCTACTTGCGAGCGGCCAACGTCAAGGACGGCGTACTGGACCTCAACGACGTCCAGTCGATGAACTTCTCGCCGTCGGAGCAAGTCACCTTCTCCCTGCAACCAGGCGATGTCCTGGTCAGCGAAGGGAGTGGAAGCCTGACAAGCGTTGGAGCGTCGGCCGTGTGGCGGGGCGAACTCGAAGGAACCGTCTGCTTCCAGAACACCCTGCTGCGTCTCCGTCCTCGTAGCGGTGTGGACGGAGATTTCCTGGGTTGGTGGGCTCGTTCCGCCTTCGGTTCGGGTGCTTTCGCCTCCATCGCGACAGGGGCCAACATTTACCACGTCAGCGCTGAACGCGTGCGGGCGCTGTCAGTAAACCTCCCCTCGCAGGACGAACAACGCCGTATCGCAGAATTCCTCGACGCAGAGACCGCCCGAATCGACAGACTCGTATGCTTGCGGACGGAAAGCGTGGAGCTCCTCAAGTCGCAAGAATCAGCGCGTATGGATTCCGAGGTCCGCGGCGCTAAGAGCAAAACGAAAAAGCCTGCAGAGTACGCCCCTTTCGGTGAAATTCCGAGCCATTGGAAGGAGGGCAGACTCCGATCGGTTGACTGCGAGGTCCAAACTGGCCCTTTCGGTAGTCAACTACATGCCGAGGACTACGTAGCAGACGCCTGGCCCGTAATTAATCCCGCAAATATTTCGCCGTCAGGCTTGACCGCAGACCGGCAAGTAACGGTTTCCGATCAGACTAGAGACCGACTCTCTCACCATATCCTGAACCCGGGAGACGTGGTATTTGGCCGCCGAGGTGAGCTCGGCCGAGCTGGCATCGTGATCGATAGCCAAGCTGGATGGGTGTGCGGAACAGGCTCACTGCGCGTTCGATTTCGAAATGAATCATTCAACTCCGGCTACCTGCGTCGATTCCTTTCTATTCCCTCCGTTCGCTACTACTTCCACTTCAACGCGATCGGGAGTACCATGCCGAACCTCAATAGCTCCATCCTTCTAGGAATGCCGCTACTATTCCCCGGAGTCCAAGAGCAGGTCGAGATTGCGACGGAGTGTGACCGGATTGAGAGGGAGGTCAGACTTCGCACTGAATTGGTTGAGCGCCAGACCAATTTGCTCAAGGAACGCCGTCAAGCCCTGATCGCTGCCGCCGTGACCGGCCAGTTCGACGTCTCGACCGCCTCCGGACGAGGAGTTGACACCCCGTGACTATCGACCGCGGTGACTCGGCACCATCCGTCCGTGACGCCCGTAACCTCCAGTCCGGAAAAGCGAGGAGCCTGATTCCCATGGCGCGCGTAGACACCGAGGGAGCGTTCGAGAACGCCGTCGAGGCTGGGCTCCTCGCGCAAAGATGGAAGCCGGGCCTAGCCAAAGAGTACAAGCATGAACTCGGCATTGAGACTGCCGATTTGGCCGCCTTCCTGCGCGCCTCACAGAAGGACGCCTGGCTTCGGCTCCAGGCCGAGTACGGCGAGGACGAGGGGGCCTCGATCGTGAGGTTCGCCAAGCGCGTGGCGCAGCAGATCGACGCCCGCGGCGTACTCGACGTCCTCCGACGCGGGGTAAACGACCGCAACGTGAAAATCCAGCTCGCATACTTCCGGCCCGCTCACACACTCGCCGCCGATGCCCTGGACGAGTACAACGCCAACCAACTCACCTTCGTACGGCAGTTTCACTATTCGACGAAGACACCTGCCAAGTCCGTCGACATGGCGCTGTTCGTGAACGGAATCCCCACCGCCTCTGTCGAGCTGAAGAACCACCTCACGGAACACCCGCAGAGCGTCGAGGACGCCATCCGCCAGTACCGCACCGATCGCGATCCGAAGGAGCTGTTCTTCGCCAAACGCACGCTCGTGCACTTCGCGGTGGACCCGACCCTGGCATTCCTCACCACCCGCCTGGCCGGGAAGAAGACCCGCTTCCTGCCGTTCAACACCGGCTCCGGTGGCCCCGGTGTCACCGGCGGTGCGGGCAACCTGCAGACCACGGACGAACAGGACGGCACGTACCCAGTCTCATACCTCTGGAAGCAGATCTGGAACCGAGACAACTGGCTTGAGCTGCTGGAGCGTTACCTGCACGTCGAGGACAAGCAGGCAAAGGCCGGCAAGTCCCCTTCGCACCGTCCCGGCAGTGCGCACAACCAGCCGTTGATCTTCCCCCGCTACCACCAGTGGCATGCCGTACAGCAGCTCACCGACCACGCGACCCGGCACGGGGCCGGGGAGAACTACCTTGTCCAGCACTCGGCCGGTTCGGGCAAGTCCAACACCATCGCCTGGCTCGCCCACCGCCTGTCGTCCCTGCACACCCCGGAGGATCCGGCACAACTCGGCGAGACCATCCGGGCGAAGGGCGCCGAACCCAATGAGCCGGTCTTCGACAAGGTCATCGTCATCACCGACCGCCGAGTCCTGGACAAACAACTCCAGGACACCATCTTCCAGTTCACCCACACGCCCGGTGTCGTACGACGCATCGACGAAGACTCCACCCAGCTCGCCGAAGCGCTAACTGGGTCCACCGCGCGGGTCGTCATCACTACCCTGCAGAAGTTCCCGTTCATCCTGAAAAAGGTCGGCGGGCTCGGGAAGCTCCGCTATGCGGTGATCATCGATGAGGCGCACTCCTCGCAGGGCGGCGACGGCTCCGCAGCGCTGAAGAAGGCCCTCGGCTCCAAGGCTGTGGACGCGGACGGCGACCCACTGACCGCCGAGGCCCTGGCGCGCGGGCAACAGCCGAACATGTCTTTCTTCGCGTTCACGGCCACCCCCAAGCCTAAGACGCTCGAACTCTTTGGTACGCCCGACCCGGTCACCGGCCAACCGGGCCCCTTCCACGTGTACTCGATGCGCCAGGCCGTCGACGAGGGCTTCATCCTCAACGTGCTGGACACCTTCATCACGTATGGCACCTACTTCAAACTTCGCAACGAAGCGGCTGAGCAGGTCGAGCAGCAAGTGGACCCGCGCAAGGCGCGCTCCAAGCTTGTGCGTGCGGCGCTGCTGTCCGAGGCATCGCTGGCGCAGCGGGCGAAGATCATGGTCGATCACTTCCGCTCCCACAGCGCGGGCAGCCTCGGTGGCCGGGCCAAGGCCATGGTCGTCACGCCTAGCCGCGAGCATGCGATCCAGCTCTTCCTCGCGATCCGCAAGTACGTGGACGAGCGGGGCGCCACGGACTGCACCCCGCTGGTCGCGTTCTCCGGTGCACTGACAGTTGATGAGGTCGAGTACACCGAGTCCAAGCTCAACGGCTTCCCGGAGAAGGAACTACCAGCCCGGTTCGGGTACGTGCGCGCCGACGACTCGAACCCGCCGTCCGTACCGAAGCCCGAGTACCGCATCCTCGTCGTCGCGGAGAAGTACCAGACAGGCTTCGACCAACCGCTACTGACGACGATGTACGTGGACAAACCGCTCGCCAACGTCGCAGCCGTACAGACACTGTCCCGCCTGAACCGGACACACCCGCTGAAATCCCAGGAAGACCTGTTCGTCCTTGACTTCGCCAACAAGTTCGAGGTCATCAAGGACGCTTTCCAGGCCTACTACGGGACGTCTCTGACCGAGCCGACCGACCCCAACCTGCTGTTCGACCGGCAGGACGAGGTCATGGGCTACCAGCTGCTCGTGGAAGCCGAGATGGACGCGCTGGTCAAGGCGTACTTCGCAGCCTTCGACGACGGCCGCGCCACAGAGGACCAGGTCGAGAAGGCGCACGCGCGGCTCTACCACTACACGGCCCCGGCCGTGGACCGCTTCAACGGTCTCGCGGCCCAGGAGCCGGAAAAGGCCGAGGAGTTCCGCCGGGCCCTGGAGTCGTACGTCAAGGCGTACGGCTGGCTCTCGCACATCATCGGCTTCGAGAACTTGGAGCTCGAACGATTGTTCCAGTACGGGCGGTTCCTGCTGCGCCGGCTTCCGCGTCCCGACGGTACCGCGGCCGCCGACATAGGCGAGACGGTGCCCAGCCACATGCTGGTCAAGCAGACCGGAACCCCAGAGCTGAAACTGGAGGCGGTCGGAGCCCAGGTGCTGCCGGGTCTGGTCGCCCAGGCCGCAGGTGCGGCGGTGGAGGTTGAGGAAAAGTCACTCGCCGAGGTCATCCAGTCCATCAACGATGAGCTCGGCGCGGAACTGTCCACCGCAGACCAGATCTTGCTCGGGCAGCTCGTCGTGACGATCGCAGAGAACACGGACATGCAGGAGATGGCCCTGGCCCAGGATGAGGAGACCTACGGCCGGGAACTCGCGAAGGACATGGACGACTTCGTGATCAAGCAGGCGCAGTCCAATGACGCGCTGATGGTCCGCTACTTCGACGACGACAAGGTGAACCGCCTCTTCAGGCGGGTTGCGACAGCCCAGTCGTACAACTTGATCCGGCGACCGGCCCGCCGCGAGGCCGACCGGCAGGCAACTGCCGAACGGGCGGCGGAGTTGAAGAGCCGTGGATCGAAGCCCACCGGGCCTGCCGGACCTCCTGCACCGTAATCTGCACTGACGATCAGCACGAGGGAGAGGGGTGCGGCATGGGGGACGACACGGCACCGGCCCAGGACGCGGGGCGGTTCGAGAGAGCGCTGGCCGGGCGGTATCGGCTGAACACGCTCATCGGCGCGGGCGGCATGGGCGAGGTCTGGCAGGCATACGACGAGAGCCTGGACCGCCGCGTCGCCGTCAAGATGATGATCGACGAGCAGCCGCACGCGTACGTCGTCCGGAATGCCGCCCACCATGAGGCGATGGAGACCCGGCGCCGACGCTTCCTTCGTGAAGTGCGTACGACCGCCGGACTCCATGAGCACCCCGGTATCCCGGCGGTCTACGACACCGGATTCGACGAGGCGAGCGGGCGGTTGTACGTGGTGATGCAACTGCTTAGGGGGCGCGAGCTCCAAACCCTCATCGACGAGACGGACTACGACTACGAGCCGCTGCCACTTGCTTGGGCAGCGGCCATCGGAGCACAGATCGCCTCCGCCCTGGACGAAGTCCACCGCCACGACGTCGTACACCGCGACATCAAGCCGGCCAACCTGATGCTCACCCCGGGCGGGGTGGTGAAGGTGCTCGACTTCGGTGTCGCGGCCCTGCTCGGTTCGGGATCGAACCCCCATCTGACCCAGCCCGGGATGACCGTGGGCACCCCCGCCTACATGTCCCCCGAGCAGAGCCTGGCCAACGCGGTCGGCCCGGCCGCCGACATCTACGCACTCGCCTGCGTGATCTATCAACTGCTCACCGGCCACACGCCTTTCACCGAATCCGACGGCAAGTCCGTCACCTGGCACCAGGTGAACACCGACGCCCCGGCCGTCGGTGAGCTGCGCCCGGACGTACCCGGCGTCATCGAGCGACTGCTGCTGGGCATGATGAAGAAGGACCCCGAAGACCGGATGTCGGCGGCAACGGTCTACGAGGCCTTGCTGCCACTGGCCTCTCAGGGGGCCCCGGCCGGCACTTCGCCTCTGGTCGCCGCCAGCGGGCTCGAACTAGATCCGTGTACGCCCTTCACCCGCCCGTTCGGCGGATCGGTCCGCCGCGGGCGCGGCCGAGCGAGGGCTTACACGCCGACCGTGCTGGACACCCAGGCTGCGGCGGGCCCCGGCGTACTGCCCCTGAGCGATGCCGAGGCCGAGGAAGCCGCCGAGCGCGCGTCGGAACTCGTCAGCCAGAAGCAGTTCACCCAGGCAGCCGATGTACTGACGGATGCACTGGCAAGAGCCACGGACAACGCTCTGGTGGACGATCTGACCCTGTCCCTCGCGCACGTGAAATTCCTCGCCGGGGCGCACAGCGAGGCACTCGGCCTCTTCCAGGAGGCCGCGAAGGGGTTCGGCCGACGGTTCGGCTCGGACGACGTCGAGGTGCGGCGGTGCCTCTATTACGAGGCCGAGTGCCGCATGGAACTCGGCGAGACCACCGCTGCCGTCACGGCCTTCACTGCATATGCGCAGGACGGCCCGGACGAGGGCGACGAGGATGCCGTCGATCTTCATCTGGAAGCGCTCGCCCAGATCATGCGCCTGGAGGCGGGATCGGAGCGGTTCTCGCAGGCACGGGCCGCCGCGATCAACCTTCGCGACGCGACGCGACGCTATCGCGGGCCGCAGGCTCCGGAGCTCGCTGACATCGACGGATTTATCGAGCGGCTGGGGCGGTTCGAGTAAGCGGCGTGGTAGGGACCGCCCGGATGCGGTCCCTACCACCCGTACGACCGCTCAGTGCTCCGCCGCGTACCCGACGCCGGACAGCGGATCGGGCCAGGGCCTCCTCCTTGTCGCGGCCGTGGTTGCCCATGGGGGGACGCAGCCGCGCCCCCGCATCGGGAAAGCGGTTTGGGTCGAGCTGGACACCGATGCCGGCCCTACGCCGTAACTCATCCGGTCAGTCCTCGTCGTTCTGGCTGTCGAGCCACTCGGTGGCCAGCTCGTACAGATTCCGCTTGCCGTCCGGAGTCCAGCGCGCCGGCGCCTGCACCGACGTCGGGGCCTCGTCCCATCCGGCAAGTTCCCAGATACGCAGGACCAACTTGTTGGCGGAATACAACTGACCATCGTACGCCCAGAGAAGCGGCTTGCTGCGGTCGTTCTGCCAGGTCGCCTGCACCCTGCGGGAGTCGGCTGCGATCCATTCCTTCACGGCACGAGCCTCGGGAACATTGCCCGGGATGTACGTAAGCGGAGTACTGTCCGCAAGCAGTCCTGCATTGATCAAAGTTGGGACCGTGTCGGGACGCCTCGCCCTCCGACTCTTCTGAGCGGGTGGCTGGTAGTTCTCGGGGAGCTCTGGTACAGGTCGGCCACTGCGCACATCTGGCAGGACGAGGCGGGCAAGCTCGCGGCATTTGGTCTCGTTGGTGAACGTACTCGTAAGGAACGATGTAGGGCCGAACCTCGCATCGACATGGTGGATCAGCCACGAGAGTACGGCCCCGGTCAGGCCGGGCACCGCCGCGACCGCCACCGCCAGGTTGTACCCCGGTTCGTCGATGTCGTCGATGTCGAGAAGCTGGAACACCAGGTGGGCGACCAGCAGGTCACCTCGCTGAGCCGCATCCGCGGCCCGTCCGTACACACGCTTGCGCAATGCGTCGAGCGCCTCACCCACGGCCCGGTGGATGCATACGCTGCGCCATATCCGAAACGCACTCGGGATTTCGCCGAACAGCCGCGGATAGGCCCCACTCCTGCCCCGCTCCCACAAGAGGTCCGTGTCCCGCTTGGCGCGCACGGTGAGCTCGGGAGTCCGATGGGCGCAGGCCAGGGCGATCGCCGCGTGTACCACGGAGCATCCGGATTCCGGAGCGGGATCAGCTTCCCCACGCTTGAAGACGTACAACTTCTGCAGTGAGAGGTCGAAGTCCTCGCGGATCAACTCTTGGGCATTGTCCAGGGCCACGAAATCCCGTTGGGACACGTCGTTCTGGGTGTTCGTGGTCTCCGTGATTCGAGCTGCGTACCGCCCTCGATCGCCTCCGAGGGAGATGACCTTGACGGTGACATCGGCGTCATCAACAGTATCCGGGGTCAATTCCCTCGCTTTGTGGATCTCGGTCACCGTCTGAGCCCCGTTGACGACGCTAGCGCGACTCAGCCGCAACTCGACCGTCTCATCTGGGCGTCGCCTCCCCGGCCAGTTGGGCTCGATCTCGTCACACAGAATGGTGATGCCGTTGTTGAAGTACCAGAAGTTGTCCGGTTCTTCGCTGAGGGTGGTCTGGATGCCGGAGTTGATTCGTGTGAGCCCCAAGGACTTGCGGATGTTCTCGTCATAGAGGCGATCCCCATGGTCTTCGTACCACTGCGCGACCTCGGAAGCCGCGACCGACCCCTGATAGGCCACGAACGGCATGTCCCTCTTGATCCACTGAGGCATGCGGACAGTGATGTCGACCGGCTCCGGAGCGCGGTCATTCTTCAGCTGCTGGAGCAGCTCAGCCGCCCCCATGAGCCGGTAGTCCAGCATCGGCCCGAGACCGAAATGGTCATCGGCCGCCCGTTCCAGGACCGCTTCCGTATCAGCGTGGAGCGGGTCGTTGCCGACGACCGCGATCACCAGGGTGATCTTGAGTCGAGTGTCCGTCAGAGCCGAATCCAACCGGGCGGCGAAGGGCAGCAACTTGTCATTGAACAGATCGAACCGGCGCTGTTCCAGCAGGCCCAACCCGTCGATGAAGGCACGTGCGGCGTGGGTGTCAAAACCGGCCGTACCCGAGTCCTTCCACTTCGCCTGGACGAGCCAGACTTGAGCGCCGTCGGTCACGGCAACAGCGTCGATGCCGTTGTCCCGGCTACCGTCGATCACGGCATCCGCACATGCCTTGTGATCCCAGCCTGTTACCCGGCGAATAGCAGTCGCAGCAACCGCTCGGGAAAGAAACGCCCGATCCCGCTCCACCTCAGAATTCCGCTGGAGGTCGCTCTCGTCGATGAGTCCCCGGTATCCCCGGATCAACGCCTCACGGATCTGGTGCAGCTCTAGCGTCGTCGTCTTGATGGGTCCCCGCCCCGTATTGCCCACAGCCAGCTCTCTCCGCCCGCTCACGTACCCTGATGGCCGCGCTAACCAAGGTTATCCTCGCCTGTCTCTTCCTCGCTGGCTCCTCCGCAGACATCGGCTCCTGCTTCGGCAACCAGTCGTGGTGAAGCTGGTACGGACGCTCAGGGAGGACGGACCTCGGTGCGCCGCCTCCACCACGGGCGGCGGACTCGGCCTGTCATCGTGGTGCGGCCCGCGGACTCGCCAGGTTGTTGATCATGCCACCCTTCAGAATCACAAAGAACCCCACCGAAGTAGGCTCCTGCGGGTGTCCGAGGAGAAGATGAACTCTCCGCTCGGGCACCAGCCCTGTGGTTCGCTGACCTGTGGGAATGCCTGCCCTGGGTCAGGATCGAGCATCCCGGTGTCCCGTCCCAGGTGGTGACGCCGGCGAGACGGCGCGCCGGGCCACCGTGGGACGGCTACTTGCCGAGGCGTTGGGCGCCCAGCGGCGACTGGCCCTCGCTCACAGCACCGATGTGTACCTGTCCAGCCGCTCCCTGGCCGGATATCTTCGTCTGCGCTCCAGCTCTGCTCCCCGCACCCGCGGGGATGGTGCCAGCTCAGGATCCTCGCCCCGGACGGGGTGCAACTGCACCGGCCAGGGTGACCGGCAGTTGCGTCAGCGGACCGTGATGCGTGAGGGCTGGGTTCCGGCCCCCGGGTCGCGGGAGCCAGGGAGATGCTGGGGCGGAGAGGGCGGTGTTGCGGGGTCGAGGACGATGGTGCCGGCTTCGCGGGCGAGGAGGCGGTGTGTGCTTTCCCAGGTGCGTGTTCTGCTTCGGTTGCGGCGCTCTTCCCAGCGTTCCTGGAGACGCATGCCAGCGAAGATTGCGAAAGCGCAGAGGAGGATGGTGACGATCAGCGCGTAGATCGGGGTGTAGTGGTCGTCGAACATGGATCGGCGTCCGTCGACTTGGCGGGCGTTGATGCCGAAGAAGCCGAAGAGCAGGCCGAGGGTTCCGCTGACGGTGGTGACGAAGGTGACGGCGACGACGGTGCGGACGCGGCGGCGGTCGGCAGCTCGCTGCTCCATGCTTTCGACGGAGGTCAGCTCCGCGGCGATGGCGTTGCTCAGGCGATTGAGCATCTGTCCGATGGTGGCTGCGCGTTCGGTGATTCCTATGGCGGCGAACAGTTCCTGGTGGAAGCTCTCGACGCGTAGGGCGGGGACGAGCGTGCCGATTTCTCCGCCGGCCTCGACGCTGTAGCTGAGTTCAACTTCGAGTTGGCTCAGTCCGTCGGAGATGTCTTCCAGTTTGGTGCGTCGGTCGTGTGCACCGTCTTGACCGATGGCGCGGTGCCGGAACCGTTGCACGTAGGTGTAGGCGACTGCGCGGATCTCGCGGAGGCGGGCTGCGGAGGCCACGGCTTGCACAGCGGACAGCAGGACACAGTTCTCGATGTAGTCCTGGTGGCCGCAGATGAGGCTCACGTACGGGCCGAGCGCGCCCGTGGTGGTAGGGCGCCGATTGAGTTCAGCGGGGTAGCGGATCGAGCTGTGTTCGGTGCGGTAGGGCAGGTCAGTGCGGTAGATGACGCGCTGGACCATGTCGTCGTCCGGAGCGTGATCCGGGGTGTCGACGCTGCGGAAGGCCAGTTGGTGCCGTTCGGGGAGAAATCCTGGAACCGTCCCCTCACCGTTCGGGGTGCAGCCGATCCGGTCCGCCGCAAGCTGCTCGAGCGGCAGCCCTGCACAGGTGATAGTGGCGTAGTAGAGGTCCTCAAGCAGCGGGATGGCCTCGATGAGAGTTCCGGGTACATCCAAGGTCAGGGTGACAACTACCTGACCCGAGGGAACAACGAAATGCCACAGCTGCGCCGAGACCGGTGCCCCGGCGCGCCAGCGCTGACAGGTAAGACTGGAGCAGTCGAGGACTTCACGTCTGAGGACCCGCGGTAGTTGCTGGTCGGATGTGTTGTAGTACCTCGCCAGCCGTCCCAGGTTCAGCACGTCTCCTGGGCGCCCCGCAGCCTGGCCGACCTTGGCCGGGTCATAGGTCCAGGAGGTCGAATAGACGGTTGTCAGGCGGAGGGTCTCTCGGGAGGCGTAGGGGTCGAACGGTAACGCGCTCTCGCCGTCAGAGTGCGTGCCAGCGCCGCTCACGGTCTTCCTTCCGTAGAGAGTCCATGCGGATGGCGAATTCTGCCGCTGCTGGTCCGGAATGGGCGTTCTGCATCAGCCAGGTGGTCATACCCAGCTCCCGCACCGTACGAAGCGACTCGTATCCGTGCCAGCCAGTGACATCCCAGTCGTAGGTTCGGCAGAAGGTGGCGTAGTCGGTGGCCGACAGGCCGAACCTGTCGACGGCAGTCGCGGTCGGAATGAGATCCCAGGCACGGGGACCGATCGCGACGGCTTCGTAGTCGATGAGGAGTACCTGGCTGCCACGTGCCAGCAGGTTCCCCCGGTGGGCATCGCCGTGGATCGGGCCCCCAGTGTCCTCGGCCATGGTGCTGCGGAAGGCTGCTTCGCTGCGGTCGCACGCTTCGGTGAGGAAGTCCACGTCCTGTTGTTCGATGCCTTGGGCAAGCGCGAGACGGCGCCGCATGATGGGGAAGGGATCGAGGCTGGGGAGAGCGAAGTCAGGGCCGGGCAATGCGTGGAGGTCACGCAGTAGGCCGGCGAGATCCACCAGAGAGGGCTCGACCTGGCTCGGTGGTACGTGCTCCCAGAACGTAACGAGCCTGCCCGCTGCCCGGACCAACTGCGGTAGCTCGTCGAGGGGCCGGACTGCCGGGAAGTCGTGGGAAGCGAGCCAACGCGAGACCGCCAGCTCCTTGACGACCTTCTCCTTGATGTCTTCGGTATCGGCCCGGGCTACCCGAACCGCGACTCCCTCAGACGGCAGCGCATAAATCGCGTTCTCGCCCAGTCGCAGTAGTTCGGCCTGCTCGGAGTGCAGGCCCACTTGGCTGCATGCCAACGCCAAAGCTCGAGCTGCGCTCGCTTGCGTTAACCCCTCGTGCTTCACGACAGCATCCATCCGCAACAGCCTCACGGCCACGGCTCTGCCCTGTCAAGGGCGATATGCGACGAGGTAGTTGACGCTGGTATGGGGAAAGCCAGAGAGGAGCATGCGCTCATTTCCGGTGAGCCAGGCGCGTAGAACGGCAGTGCGCAGGATGGGGCCGTCGTGGGCGCCGCCAGTGCCCGTCGAGCGCGGGTCGAGGTCGTGTGCGGCCGCCGTCGGCACCGACGAGCAGCGCGTGGTGAGCGCTCGCGGCGGCACCAGTCGGGTGGGGAAGGTCCATGGCGCGGCGACGCTTGGTGCAGTCGCCGACGATCGCGATCCGCATCCCGCCTGGACGGCGTCTTCGCCTTCCAGGCCGGGGGCGGGTGCAGCCGACCGCAGCGCGAGGTTGACCGAGATCAAGATGCGGCCAGCGCGGCGGACGTGGGACTCCGGTCTTGCCCCGGTGGCAGGAGGCCCGCCCTCGGCATGTACCAACGGTTCGCCGGATGGAGCGAGGACTCGACTTCCATCGCCGAGAGGTAGCGCGCTGTTGAACCGTGGCGGACGCAGCTGGATCGATTCGCCTCTGGCACTCCTCGCCTCAACGCATGAGAACCATCCCAGGCCTGTGTAGATCCGAGCAGACGAATACGGTTGTCAGCTGCTGCCCTGGACTGCGATCGATGCACGCGAAGAGGTAGGAGAGTCATCCCGGACGCGTGCGTCCTCGTTCCCGTTCGCTCAGTGGCTCATCAGCCGGTGCGCTGTGGCCGACGCCGTTCGTGTGACGTTCGCAGCCCCGGGCGGATTGGGGGTCGTTCGGCAATTGGTCACCTATGCTCCCCACCTACATCCGAGCAGGTCAGAGCCGGTGCTGAAACAGACCGCTGAGTTAATTGATCCGGTGCACTTGACGCCTTAGGCTCCTTCTGCGGTGCGATTACAGTGATCATCTACCTGCACCGCTACGGGGGGAAGTGCGTGACGTACGACCAGGATTGGGACCGTCGACTCAATCCGTTCCGCTACAACGCGGACGGATCGCTGACCGATGTGGCCAAGCGGCAGAACGTGACGATGGAGCTCAACTCTGCCGGCGGTAAGGGCGGTGGAGGAGCAGGGCACGGGGGCCAGCAGACATCGGTGGTAACAGCCGTTCTGACCAAGGCATCTGCCGCGCTGGTGGATCTGCGCACCGACACGGACAAGGTCGATCAGAAGGCCGTGGACGGAATCTTTGATGCATCGGCGAGTGCGCTCGATGGCTGGCAGTCCGCCGTTGGGCTGGACAGCCTGCGTAGGCGATGGGGAGACGGGGCCGGCCACCTCAGTGTGATGCTGTCGGATGCCTCCAGCAAGCTCCACAACTCAAGCGTGTTGTACACGGATGCCGATCGCACCGAGAAGGCCAGGATGGACTCGCTCGGCGGCGGGAGGAGCTGATTATGGTTACATTTTCTGCCCTCGTCCATGCTGATCTCGGCAAGCTCCAGGCCGCAGCGGACGAGTGGAAGCTGCTGCCGAAGAAGTACCAGGGGCTGCAAGAGCTCTTCCAGGCTCGGGTCACCAAGCCCTTGCAGTCCGGGTGGTCGGGTAACGCCGCTGAAGAAGCGCAAGCATCGCTCGCCAAGATCAAACAACAGTACGAAGCGGCGGCAGTAGAGGCGCAGGCCATCGCGGCGCTGCTTCGGGATGTGCATGCGGAGTTCAGCAGTGCGCAGAAGAAGCTCCGCCGGATCCTCGATGAGGAAGCGCCGTCAGAGCACCTCAAGGTGGCGGGCGATGGCACAGTCACCGACGTCAAGGCCCAGCCCGACGGCCTTTCGGGCTGGTATGACCTCCCTAAGTACGAGGAAGAGCGCCAGGCAGCCGTCGATGCAATGAAGCACCGCATCGCGAAGGTACTGCGGGAAGCCACCGAAGCGGACGAAGCCGCGAACTGGGCGATGCGCCAGGACTCCAACGGCAAGAACGACGACTCGTTCAACAAGCAGGTCTACACGTCTTTGGATGCGGCACGAGGTGCTCAGAAGGACTTCGCTGAGGCCCTCAGGCTTGCCAAGAAGGGCGGCGACGATCTGTCCAACGCCGACCTGGAGCGCTTGGGAACCATCCTGTCGAAGCGCAAGAATGACATGGTGTTCGCGGAGAAGTTTGCTCTGTCCATGGGCCCCGAGGGAGTGTTGGAGTTCTGGCGTGAGGCGACCGGACCGGCCTCGCTAGGGCACGAACGCAACGCCGCCCTCAAGAAGCTGCAGTCGGGACTGGGCACCACCATCGGCATGGCCACCCAGAGTGACAGCATGGCAATGGACGGCTGGAAAGAGAAGATGCTGGCGCTCGGCCCGCAAACCATAGATCCGGGCGACGCCGGCGGTCCGAATGCCAAGGGCTACCAGCTGATGAGCAGCCTCATCCGAAGCGGCAGCTACGACACAGACTTCCTCCATCACTACGGTCGAGGCCTCGTAAGCTACGAGAAGGCCAGAGAACCGTTGACTCCCGGGCAGTTGTGGGCTCCGGACACCACAATGTCACGGATCGACTACTCCGGAGACGGTCCGGGAAGCGACCCGATGACGGGCTACATGGATGCGCTGAGCAAGAATCCCGAAGCTGCTACCGGCTTCCTTGACCCCGGAGATCCGCGCGAAAACGGCAATCTCAAGTATCTCGTGGACGGCCGGGAATGGGTGGAGGACGGCTTCGACAAGAAGACCGGTCAGGGTTCGCTGGCACTGGCCATCGAAGCCGGATCCACGGGGCATCAGCCAGGGCAGGAGGATGGGGTGCGTGAGCACACTTATTCGCAAGCCAGGATCATGCGTGACAGCATCAACATGCTCGACGGTGGCTCCAAGGAAGAGACGCTGCCCGACGGCATGCAACGTCCCATTGCCCATGCCCTTGGCGACTACGTCTCCGACACACAAGACATCCTCTCGGGCGTCAACGACGGATCAGCGGAACACGATGGCGAGAAGGCCTCGGGGGTGTGGTCCGACAAGGAGACGGGCCATGTGCGCATGGCCGTTGACAGGAACTCACTGATCCGGGTCATGCGTGGGGCGTCGGATGATCCTGAGGCCTACCACGTACTCCAAGAGGCGCAAACCGTTCACACGGCAGAGCAGTTGGCTGATCTAAGGCATGGGGCGAGCGCAGAGACCGCCAAGGAGTTGATGACTGACGCGGCTAAGGCTACGGGCGCCATCGACGCCATCCAAGGCGACGTCATCCTCGACCACCGTGACGAAGGGCGCTCTGACCATAAGTGGTGGATAGCGAAGGCCGGCTATCACGTGACTGCGGGGAGCGTTACCAAAATTCCTGTCGTTGGCGACATAGCGGTTCGCGTCACGGATGCGGGTGCTGCCGCCTGGCAAGAGCAGATGGATGCTGCCACCGATGCGCGTGCCGCCGAGGAGATTGCGGACAACACGCTCAACGGAGAAGCGAGCAAGGGCGGGAAAGCCAGCATCAATGCGATGGTTGCCAAACTCTACGAGAGCCGAGGAATTGAGCCGGATACGCCGCACGTGAACTTCGTCCAGCAACAACTGCAGGGGATTTACGAGGATGGTCGTACCGACGTGCAAGATGTTCTTGGACGAGGAAAGAACAACAACTGATGATGGCTGACACCACGGATCACCGCCGCATCGGGGACCCCGATCTTCGAATTGTCCGACGGAGTCGCAAGCGGCGGCTGATCGCCGCAGGCATCGTCTTCGTGGTAGGGGTGCCCGGTATCTTCTACTTCAGTGGGGCGTATGACCGTTGGCGAGACGGCCGGAGCCTGGCCGACACTTGCAGGGGCAGCGTTGACACCTCGGAGGTCAAGGAACTGCTAGGCGTTGACCGTCTTCGCGGGCGCGACATCGAAGCAGATCAGGGCAGTAACCCACGCGCAGGTCAGCTCCACAAGTGCTCTGTACGTGACCCCGACGCCCGTGCATGGCTATCCGTAGCACTGGACTGGAACTCTGACGCGGCGGGAGCTCTTCACGACTTCGGCGGCTTCCCAGCATACGGTGATGCGGGAATGGCGATCCCGCTAGGCCACGGGTGGGAAGGCGTGATGGATGATGCGGGCTCGAAGGAAGATCTCGTCGCCACGGTTAACATGCCCTGCACAAATCGCCGCAGCGATCCGCAGCATTCCTCACTGATTGTCACCGTTCGGGGAATGGCCATGCGTTCCATGAACGGATCCACTCAACGGGCGCGTTTTGCCCGCACGACTGTGAAGACGGCACAGAATGCAGCTAAAGCATGGGGATGCAGCATCAAGCCCGGGAGCGCCATCGCCCACGTGCCGGCGAACACTGCACACTCGATAATATCGGGTAAGGCTCGAGGGACCTGCGCGGGCATCGAGACAGCTATTCGTGAAAGTGTCACGGACCTCAAGACCCCTATCGAGAATTGCTATTTCAGCCCCAACTCGGGCCCCTCCTATCGCCTCAGCGCTTTCTACGGACCCTTCGCTTCGGCGCTTCCGGAGCAGCCCGACTATGGCGATGAAATCTCCCGGGATAAGCCCACCGGACAAAAGGAAAGTACGCTCTGGGCATCCGCCGAGTGCCCTTCCGGCGGCCGGGCGTTGTACGTTGCGACCCAGCCTCCGGACGAGATTCACTACTCGAAGATGAATGTGAAGATGGCACAGGTCGCGCTCAAGGAATTCGCGACCAGGTCCGCCAAGCGTCACGGCTGTACCGCTCTCAAAGTGCCGTGAGAGCAACTGATCAGCGCGGTACCGATCCCTGCTCCAGCGGACAAGACGAAGTCGCGCTCGTTCGCATATGCGCGATTCTGCTCCTGTCGGGTGTATCAGGCGGGCTGGGCTCATACCCAGAGTTGCCAATCAGCCAGGTCACCGACGCATTCCGGACAGATACACGGCGCCTTGGTCACGACCAAGAAGCCGGTTGACCGGGTGTTCTAATGGACGGTTACATGGGTCTGCTGTGTGACGTCAGCACCTTGCACAGCTCTTAGCGCAACATCGGGGGAGGGGAGTTACAGATGGCCGAGGAATATCGAGTCGATCTGAGCGCACTGCAACAGGTGATCACGCGACTCAACGCGCTTGTGGACGCCATGGATGGGGTCGGGACAGCTGCGGAGTACAAGACTGAGCTGCCTGAGGGATACCTCGGGCAGGGCTTCACTCAGGAAGCTGGACTCCGGGCCGCGCACGGCGGCATGAAGCGGAACATTGCCGATGCGGTCGCCGAGTTGAAGAAGATGATCCAAGAGGTCAGCGAGAACACGAGGATCGTTGAAGTGGGATACCACAGCCGTGAGGACGAGGTCCGCGAGTCCTTGCGGTGAGGTGAATTTCCTGAAGCATGCGCACGCGAGTCGGTACAACGGGGAGGAATGAAAGATGGTCCGCGGGGGCGGGGAGACCCACTTTTCAAGCCATACGCTTGAATCGCTGAAGGCTATGGTGCGTGACGCGCAGCCGGGCAAGGTCGATGAAATAGCCGATCACTGGATGTACGTGCATGACCAGCTGTCCGGCGAGGCACCGGACGGCTGTGTGCGAGATCTGCTGGACAAGGCTGTGGCAGATGTCCTGGAGTACTGGCACGGGGCCGCCGCGGATGCTTTCGCCAAGCGGGCGAAGACCTTGAGTGCGAGCCTCAAGAGCTGCTCCCTGTATGCGAAGAACACGTCACACACCCTGAAGGCCGCAGCAATCGATCTGCGAGACACCAAGCGCGCCGTCACCCAACTACAGGACACCGAGAGCGAGAAAGAAAGCGGAGACATCGGCACGTCAATTTTCTCGGCCGCCAAGGACGGCGTGGACCGCGTAGGGGATTGGTTGAGCGGCGGCGGCCGCGACGACAGTGGGCTGAATCGCGACATTGCCAACGGAATGAGTGCTGACAAGGCGCGAGCGAAGCATGCAGACGAGCTGTCGCGCGGGCGGGAGATCGCCTTGCAGGCAGCCAATTACATGGAGAAGCTGGGGGCTTCGTACAACGCCAAGGCGAATCTGCTGCAGGACCAGCCTGTTGTTGAGAAGAATAAACCCGTCTCTTCGCCGGGTGTGCTTGTTCCGCTGCCGACCGCGCCCGCTAGTGGCTCTCAGCCTCTGGTGGGGCCACAGAAGGCGAGACCGAGTTCCTCAGTGGGTGGCCGCGGTACGGCAGGGAGAGCTGCACCGCAGGGTGATTTGCGCTCGCCGAACGCGACGCAGACGGGAGGGACGGCTGGCCAAGATACCTCCCGAGGTGAGACACATCAGCCGATGCCGAAAGCGCCGCGCGCTGGTACTGCGTTGGATGGTGTGCGTGGTGGCGTGCCCACACCCACGCCCCCTCCTGCCACTGGTCCAGGTGGGCAGGTCGTCGGAGGGCCCGTCGGCAATCCCGGTTCGGGGCCTGGTGGCCTGGGGATGCCCCCTGGCGGCTGGCCCACGGTTGGCGGGCGTGGCACGAGCGGCGGAAGAGTTTCGCGTCCCGCCACACCTGGAGTTGGGAACACGCCTCCTGGCGGACGCGGGGGCTCGAGAGGGCTCGGAGTGCCAGGTGCCCCCGGACAGCAAGGTCAGGCAGGGCGTCCGCCGATCGGTGGTGCCCTCGGCCCGGGTGGCTCTGGGAATTCCGCCAGCCGTGGGCGTCAAGGAGGGCTGGCGCGACGCCCCGGCGGCGTTGTCGGAGAGCCGGCCAATCCCGGAATGCCGGGACGGGGCGCTCAAGGTGGCTCTGGCCTGCATCGCAGCCGTGGCGGATCCCTGCAGAGCGGTCCGGAGGGCGGCTCTCGTACTCGGGGCCCGATGGGCGTGACGCCCGTCGGGCGGTCTGGGCGGGACGAGAAGGAGCGGCGGCGGTCTTCACGTCCCGATTATTTGATTGAGGACGAGGAGACCTGGGCATCACAGCGTGATGTTGTTCCGGGGGTCGTCGGCGCGTCCTCTGATGAGATCAGCGGCGCTGACGTGCCGGACGAGCCCAACCGTGAGGCACGGTCGGATAGTTCGGAAGGAAGCGGCAGAACGTGACGTTCAAGCGATGGATGAGAGCGGCCGGTGGAACTGCGCTGTTGTGCATGGTCAGCGTCGTGCCTTGGGGGGTGGCTCCGGCTGCGGCTGATTCCATTCGCGATCACCAATGGGCCTTGTCGTCGCTCGATGCGGATGCGGCGGCGAAGGTGTCGGCAGGTCGGGGGGTGACCGTCGCCGTCGTCGATACCGGCGTCGACGGAACACACCCCGACCTTGCCGGCAGTGTGCTGTCCGGTAAGAACTTCCTTAAGTACCACGGGCGTGCCGACCGTGAAGCGGAGAGCTCTCACGGCACCGGGATGGCCTCTCTGATAGCTGGTCATGGCCATGGCCCAGGCGGTCAGGCAGGCATCAAGGGGTTGGCTCCGGCGGCACGGATTCTGCCTCTGCGTGTGACGACGGACGATAACCTCGGAATCGGGAAGGGCGGTCAGGACTCCCCGCTCTCGCAGGGTATTCGCTACGCGGTTGACCACGGGGCGTCAGTTATCAATATTTCCGTGGCCTCCCCCGTCGATATCCCAGGGTTGGAGGACGCTGTCCGGTATGCGCGGCAGAAGGACGCCGTGTTGGTCGCCGGAGCCGGGAATGATGGCGCTGGAACCCCCCGCTTTCCTGCGAGCTATCCCGGGGTGATCTCGGTGGGTGGCGTCGATTCATCAGGTCAGATCTGGAAGATGTCGAACTACGGATCGAACACCTTGCTCGCGGCTCCTGGGGTTGCCACGTATAACGCGGGCCTGGACCACGAGTACCAGGTAGGTGACGGCACATCCGGGGCCACCGCTTATGTCTCGGCCGCCGCTGCCCTCCTCCGCTCGAAGTTCCCGAACCTCACAGCCGGACAGATCGCCAACCGTCTGGTGAAGACTGCAAAGCTGCCGGCTTCAGTGAGCGATGCGAAGCTTCCCGACAAGTACTACGGCTACGGCGTCATCCGCCCGTACCGTGCCCTGACCGAGGACATCCCCGCAGGCTCGAAGAACGGCCCGTTGCCGACCCCATCGGCTTCTTCACCCGCAGCGCCTAGCCCTGCTGACCCGGCTGATCCGGCCAAATCTTCCGCCAAGGACCTTTCGGCGTACGTCGTCTGGGGTTTCGTCGGCGTAACCGTACTGGCGCTCCTGACCGTACTGACGGTGGTCATTGTCCGGCGTAGGCGCCCCGTCGTGCCGCCGCCGTCACCGTGGGGCGAACATCCGCCCGGCCCTCCATTCCGGCAGTAAACGGGGACCGTTGGCAACCGTCACCATCAAGCGCCCTCCGCGCGCGACGCCCCCTGTGTACCCCAATGGGGAGCTGCAGCTGAAGGCGCCGCCCACGCTGCCCGAGCGCAAGGCCGAATCCGTTCTTTTGATGCTGCTGCCTATGATGGGAATGGGCAGCAGCGCGGCCTATTTCTTCTGGCCCGGCTCACCACCATTCATGAAGGTCATGGGCGCTGTCACGGCCGTCTCCGCTGTGGCCATGGGGTTGGCGCAGATTGTCCGCGCTAGGCGCGGCCCCGCGGTAGGCATGCACCACGCGCGTCGGGACTACCTGAAATACCTGGCGCGTACCCGGGAACAGGTTCGGGAGACTGCGCACTCGCAGCGTCTGGCCGAATGTCGCATATTCCCCGAGCCAGGACAGCTGTGGGCGGTGATCGCGGGACGCAAGAGGCTGTGGGAGCGGCGTCCCGGTGACGATGATTTCGGGCAAGTGCGTGTCGGTCTGGGGCCGCAGATCTTGGCTACTCGGCTCGTGGTGCCGAAGGCCGAGCCTGCCGAGGAGTGGGAGCCGCTCTCCGGCCATGCGCTGCGGCACTTCGTCGAGGCGTACGAGTACCTCGAAGGGCTTCCCCTGGCGCTGTCTTTGCGGGCGTTCCCGCGGTTGACGATCCGGGGTGACGCCGACACCGTCCAGGCGGCCGCTCGGACCGTGGTCTGCCAACTGGCGGCGCTGCACTCGCCGGACGACCTGTGGATCGCGGTCGTCGCAGGTCCAGGGGCGGCACCGGAGTGGGATTGGATCAAGTGGCTGCCGCACGCCCGCGCGGCCCGGCACGGAAGCGCCGGCAACCTGGGCGGCTTTCGACTGCTGGTCTATTCCTCGATCGGCGCCCTCGAACAGGGGCTCTCCGGGGATCTCTCCCGGCGTCCCTCCTGGGAACCGGACGCCCAGCCCCTGCTCGACCGACCGCACGTGGTGATCCTTCTGGACCCCGATCCCGCGACGCCATTTCTCTGGCCGTTCGACCGGGACGGCTTTCTGGGCGTGACCGTCATAGAGCTCGAATCGAGGATCGACTCCGAGCAGCGGCGCCCTGGGCGCGGAGGTGGGTCCGATGGGCTGGATCGGCGACCAGGTCTGGCCGTCGGGCCCAATTCGCTCCATCTCATCTCCAATGTCGGCTCCGTCTACACCGGCATTCCGGATGCCCTGACCGCAATAGAAGCCACGGCAGTCGCACGTGCCCTCTCCCCTCTGCGGATCATTGACGACGAGGACGAAGACCCGCTGCTGGGAAGTCTCGATTTCACCGACCTGATGGGCATCGACGATCCGACAACTTTCGAACTGCCCTCGTCGCAGCGAGTCCCGCACGACCGCTTGCGGGTCCCGATCGGAGTCGACGCGGACGGCAAACCCATCGTCCTCGACCTCAAGGAGGCCTCCCAGGGCGGAATGGGGCCGCACGGTCTGTGCGTCGGCGCCACGGGATCCGGCAAGTCCGAGCTGTTGCGCACGCTGGTCCTCGGCCTCGCGTCAACCCACAGTTCTGAGACGCTGAATTTCATCCTGGCCGACTTCAAGGGTGGAGCGGCTTTCGCCGGACTGGCCAACCTGCCGCACGTAGCCGCGTTCATCAGCAATCTCGCCGAAGACCTCACCCTCGTCGACCGTATGGAGGACGCTCTTGCCGGCGAACTTCTCCGTCGCCAGAAACTGCTCCGGGCAAGCGGCAACTTCGCAAATATCGGCGCCTATGAGAAGGCTCGATCAGCAGGGTCACCACTGCATCCGCTGCCGACGTTGCTGATCGTCCTGGACGAGTTCAGCGAACTGCTGGCGGCCAGACCCGAATTCATCGACACGTTCCTGCAGATCGGACGCATCGGCCGCTCCCTCGGCGTACATCTGCTGCTGGCCTCACAGCGTGTGGAAGAAGGACGCATGCGAGGCTTGGACACCTACCTTTCCTACCGACTCGTTATGCGGACCTTCTCCGCCGAAGAGTCACGGATCGCCCTCGGCTCCCCCGAAGCGTTCTATCTGCCCAACGTTCCCGGAGCCGGGCTCCTGAGCCACGGCACAGAATCCCCGACGCAATTCAAGGCCGCATACGTCTCCGGGCCGCACCGTCCCCGGCTCACAACGACCCCCGGATGTCGCGGAGAGCTTTCGCCTGTGTTGTTCACCGCTGAGTCCGTTCTTGTCGATTCCGGCGCGTCTGTCCCGCCCGATGACGAGCCCCGGCAAGATGACACGGCCGACCCTTCCGTACTGGACCTTTTGGTGCAGCGTCTGAGAGATCAGGGGCCGCCGGCACAGCAGGTCTGGCTGCCCCCGCTGGAAGAATCACCTTCCCTCAGCGGCCTACTCCCAGCTCTCACGGTCACCTCCGAACGTGGTCTGCACTCTGCCGAGTGGCGGGAGATGTCGCTGGTCGTTCCGCTCGGCATCGCAGACATCCCCTTCGAGCAGCGCCGCGAAATCCTCACCTTCGACTTTTCCGGCTCACACGGACACGCCGCAGTCATCGGCGGTCCGCGTTCCGGAAAGTCAACCCTGCTGCGGACCTTGGTCACGTCTTTCGCGCTGACGCACACCGCCCGCGAAGTGCAGTTTTACTGCCTGGACTTCGGCGGCGGCAGCCTCTCGTCTCTCGCGGATCTCCCGCACGTCGGGGGCGTCGCATCCCGGCTGGAGGCGGCCAAGGTACGGCGGACCATCGCCGAGATACGAGAGATCCTCGACGAACGGGAGGATTTCTTCCGAGCCCGCCACATCGACTCCATCCGGACCTACCGCGGACGGCGTGCCGTAGGGCATTACCCCGACCATCTGTGGGGAGACGTCTTCCTGCTGGTCGACGGCTGGAGCACCTTCAAACGGGAGCACGAACAGCTGATCCCTGACATCGAGGCGATGGCCATGCGCGGGCTCGCCTTCGGCATACACCTCGTCCTCACCGCCGGCCGATACAACGAGATCCGCCCGGCACTCAAAGACCACCTCGGCACCCGCCTGGAACTGCGGATGGCCGATCCGCTGGATTCCGAGCACGATCGCAAACGCGCACGCAACGTCCCCACAAACCGTCCGGGGCACGGCCTCGCCCGGGGCGGACTGCACTATGTCACCGCCCTCCCCCAATCCGAAGGCATAGGCCCCACACCCGACGAGTCAGGCGACGTCTCGAACCCCGCCGACCTGATCACAGCTATCGCGGCCAACTGGTCCGGCCCGGTATGCCCACCAGTACGCCTGCTCCCCGACCGCCTGCAAGCCGACGCCCTCCCCAAGGCAAGCGAAACGCCTGACCTCGGCTTCGCCATAGGCCTCGACGAGGTGTCCTTCACCCCGGCGTACGTCACCTTCGACAACGCCCCGCTCCTCGTCATCTACGGCGAAAGCGAGTCGGGGAAAACGACGCTCCTCCGCCTGCTCGCCCAACGCATCGCCGAACGCCATCAGCCCCACGAAGCCCTGGCGATCGTCGGCGATTACCGGCGAGCCCTGCATGGTCAACTTCCCGAGGACCACGTGCTGCACTATGCGCCCGCAGCCCCGTCCCTCGAAGAGGGCCTCAACCGCCTCGTCCCGCTTCTTGAGGCCCGGATGCCCACCGAGGAGATCACCGCTGAGCAGATGCGCGGCCGCAGCTGGTGGCACGGCCCTCAAATCTTCGTCATCATCGACGACTACGACCTCGTCGCCCTGCCCTCCGGCAACCCCCTCGAAGCCCTCGCCGAACATCTCCCCTATGCCGACGACATCGGCCTCCGTGTGATCGTCGCCCGCAGCACCGCCGGCGCGGCCCGCACGTCCTTCGACCCGGTCACCCGACGACTCAAAGAACTCGGAGCGACGGGCATCATCCTGTCCGGAGACCCCGACGAAGGACCGCTGATAGCAAACACGGGAGCTGTGGCCCTGCCACCCGGGCGGGCCCAGCTCCTCACTCCCCGACAACGTCCCCGCATCATCCAAACTGGCTGGTCTGCCCCCAACTGAGTGAGGCGGGCCCGCTGGATCACCGCCGCCCAGAACGAGCAGACCGCCGCCCGTCAACAGCTCACCACAGCAGCAGACACTCAGCAGGAAGTCCTCACCGAGGAACAGATCCAGCACATGATCAAGACCCTCGGAAACATGTCCGACCGGATCCAAGCCGCCGACCCCGAAGATAGAGCACCGCTCTACGCCGACTTCGGCCTTGAGCTGGAATATCACGCAAAGCAGCGGATCGTGACCGTATGGTCACAACCCGCTGACGTGTGCGTAATTGCGTGTCCGAGGGGGGACTTGAACCCCCACGCCCGATAAAGGGCACTAGCACCTCAAGCTAGCGCGTCTGCCATTCCGCCACCCGGACCAGGTGTGATCTTCGCGGGGCGTTCCCCGCGGCGACATGGACAACAATACCAAGGTTTCGGAGTGCCTTTCACCTGCGTATCCGTCCGGGACATAACCTCGATTTATGGGTAATGAGGGACAAATCACTCAGCTCTGGGGGCCGCGTCGGCCGCGGGTGTTGTCGCCGTTGCGGGAACATCTGCGGGACACGTTCTGGTTTGCGCCGACGGTGGGGCTGGTGGGTGCGGTTCTGCTGTGGGTGGGGGCCTCTGCGGTGGATGCGGAGATCGTGTCGACGTTGCAGGGCGAGCGGGCGTATGACGAGGTCAGGGAGCTGGTCTCGATCGCGGAGGACGCCAGGACGATCGTGACGACGGTCAGCTCGGCGATGATGACCTTCATCGGTGTCGTCTTCAGTATTTCGCTGGTCGCGGTGCAGATGGCGAGCGGGCAGCTCACGCCGCGGGTGGTGCGGATCTTCATCCGGAGCCGGATCACCAAGGCCACGCTCACGGTCTTTCTGGCCACGTTCTTGTTCTCGCTGCTGGTGCTGACCTCGTACGAAAGCGAGAGCAGCGCGCGGCAGGTCACTACCGTGCCGGTGGTGCAAAGTCTGCTGACCATGGTGTTGGTGGCGTTGAGCCTGTTGTTGTTCATTGCGTATGTGTCGGCCACCTTGCGGCTGATGCAGGTGGGGCCGGTGGCTGACCGGATTGCCCGGGAGACGCTTCGGATGCTGGTGAGGGAGGCGTCCGAGGGGCGGGGTGGGGTGGCGTTGCCGGCCGAGACCGGGCGGATTACGCATCGGGGGCGGGCGGGGGTGCTGCTGGATGTGCATGTGGCGCGGCTGGTGCGGGTGGCGCGGCGGCAGGGGGTGGCCCTGCGGCTGATTCCGCGGATCGGGGATTTCGTGATGCCGGGGACACCGGTGCTGGCCGTGCACGGTGGGGCGGGGCCGCCGCGGCCGACGCTGCGGTATGCGGTGTCGGTGGGGGTGGAGCGGACGTTTCACCAGGATCTGGGGCTGGGGCTGCGGCAGCTGTCGGATATCGCGCTGCGGGCGTTGTCTCCGGCGGTGAATGATCCGACGACGGCGGTGCAGTGCCTGGACCGGATTGTGCAGATCTTGGCGGCGCTGGTGCACCGGCCTCTGGGCACGGTGCAGCATCGGGACCGGCGGGGTGTGGTGCGGCTGACGCAGAACCTGCCGGGGTGGACGGATCTGGTGGATGTGGGGCTGACCGAGATCCGGCAGTCCGCGGTGCGCAGTCCGCAGGTGACGCGGCGGCTGCTGGCGGGGATGGACGATCTGTTGCTGCTCGCGCCGGAGGGGCGGCGGGAGCCGTTGAAGCGGCACCGTACGCTCCTGCTCCAGGCGGTGGAGCGTACGGTGCCGACGGCGGTCGAGCGGCGGTTTGCCTCATTGCCCGACCGTCAGGGAATCGGGTAGGAACGCGCCGGTAAAGCCGTCCGGCAGAGCCGTTACGGCATCAGGTGGTAGTCGGGGAAGTTGCCCGGCAGGCGTTCGCCGGACGGGCCTTCGGTCACCGCACGGACGAGGAGTTCGCCGCCGACGAAGGCACCGCTCCAGGAGTTGCCGAAGCCGCCGAAGAGTTCCTCGCGGTCGCCGCGGGAGCGAGGCTTGCCGTGCCCGACCTTGAAGGCTCGGATCTGGGGCGCCAGGCGGGAGTAGGTGTCGGGGTCGTCGGTGGAAAGGCTGGCCACCAGGGCGCCGTTGCTGGCGTTCATGGCGGCGAGGAGTTCGGCCTCGGTGTCGACGAGAACGATCGTGTCGATGGGGCCGAAGGGTTCGGCGTGGTGCAGGGGTGAGGACGGGGGCGGCGCCAGGAGGGTGGTGGGCGGGAGGTAGGCGGAGGTGTCCTGGGAGGGGAGGAAGTGGCCGTCGGCCAGGCTGCCGCGGTGGATCGGGACGGCACCCCGGGAGATCGCCTCGGTGGTGAGGTCGGCGAGTTCCTTGGTCTTGGCGGCGTTGATGAGCGGGCCGAAGTCGAGTTCGGGGAGGGGGTCGGCGGGGTCGGCGACGGCCAGGGGATGGCCGAAGCGGACGCTGCGTACGGCCGGGAGGTAGGCCGCGAGGAAGTCGGCGAAGGCGTCGCGCTGGACGACGAAGCGGGGGTAGGCGGTGCAGCGCTGTTTGGCGTAGTCGAAGGTTTTGCGGAGGAGGGGGGTCAGCGACGACCAGTCGGTGTGGTTCCAGATGCCCCAGGTGTTGAGGCCCTCTTGTTCGAGGATGTGGCGTTTGCCGAGGTCGGTGACGGCGGTGGCGACGCGGGCGCCGGTGTCGCGGCCGCCGACGAAGGAGACACAGCCGATTTCGGGTGAGCGGACGAGAGCCGGGGACAGCTCCCCGCCGCTGCCGCTGACGAGGGTGGCCGGGACGCCCTCACGGGCCGCGAGGGCGCAGGCGAGGGTGAGACAGGACAGGCCGCCGTCGGTGGGGGTCTTGGCGATCACGGCGTTGCCGGCCAGTGCCTGGACGAGCATCGCGTGGATCAGGACCGACATGGGGTAGTTCCAGCTGGCGATATTGCTGACCGGGCCGGGCAGCGGCGTCCGGTCGGCGAGCATGCGGTCGATTTCCGAGACGTACCAGCGGACGCCGTCGATGGCGCGGTCGACATCGGCCTGGGCGAGCTTCCAGGGCTTGCCGATCTCCCAGACGAGGAGCAGGGCGAGGAGCTCACGGTGCTCGGCCAGGGCGTCGAGGGTGGCGGAGATCCTGGCTTTGCGTTCGGGGAGGGGGACCTGGCGCCAGGCGCGGTGCTGGTCGAGGGAGGCGCGTACGGCGTGCCGCGCGGCGTCCGCGTCGAGGCGGGGCGGGCCGGCGATCGGGGTGCTGTCCACCGGGCTGGCGGCGGTCAGCGGGGCGCCGTCCATATGCCATTGGGCGGCCCAGAGGTTGAGGACCCGGTCGTCACGGAACGCCTCGGGGGCGGCGGCCAGGCTGCGCTGCCAGGCGTCCCGCCAGGACGTACCGGGCTTGAGTGCCAGGGTCGGGGTGGTTGCGGGGGTGGGTGCCATCGGGTGTCTCCGCTCTCGGTGCACGGCCGGAGGGGCAAGGTGGTGGCGCTCGGGCGGCTCCGCGCAGGAACCGTGTTACTGGACGGTAGTGGTGTGCGGCGGTGCGGTGGGACGGTCCGGCGTCAGGTATGGCGAGTGTCACTCGGGGCGGGCGGGCGGTCCAGCGGGGCGCTGCGCTTGGCTTTTGGCCCCACGTTTTTGGCTTTCCCGCCGTGGTGGTTTGTCGCCGTGGCGCCTGCGGCCCGTCCGCTGCGCTTGGCGGGCCTCCCACGTTGTTGGCTTTCCCGCCGTGGTGGTTGTTCGCCGTTGCGCCTGCGGCGGGCGTGGTTTTGTCGGGTGCGGTGCCACGCCTCCGGACTCCGTCCTGCGGCGCGGCCCCTCCCACGGGTGGGTGGAAAGAAGGGGCCGGTGGGGGCGTGCGTTGAGTGTCAGGTGCACCCTGTGATGCGTCCACGGGGTGCAGCTGACCACTGACGTGCACTCCCACCGGCCTTTCCTTTTCCCACCCTCAACGGGGAGGGGGCGGGCCGTAGCGGCGGAGCCGTGTAGGGCCGGTCCCGCAGCCGAACAGCCCCGCGCAGCGGACACCGCCCGCCGCAGGCGCCACGGCGAAACACCACCACGGCGGGAAAGACAAAAACGTGGGGCCAAGCCCCAAGCGCCGCGAAACGTCTGGACATCGGCGATTCGATGAGGCATAACAGGTTCATACAGTATTCGTCGACTGTATGCAATCCAGCAGCTCTCCCGCCGCTACGCCTTCGCGGGCGCCGACCTGATCGTGATCGTCGGTACGCCGTTCGACTTCCGGATGGGCTACGGCAAACGCCTCTCCCCCACCGCCACCGTCGTCCAGATCGACCTGGACTACCGGACGGTGGGCAGGAACCGGGATATCGATCTCGGCATCGTGGGTGATGCGGGGCTGGTGCTCGCGGCCGTCACCGAGGCCGCGTCCGGGCGGCTGAACGACGGTGCCGGCAAGCGCAAGGAGTGGCTGGAGGAGCTCCGGTCGGCGGAGGAGGCCGCCCTCGAGAAGCGGCTGCCGCAGCTGCGTTCGGACGCCGACCCGATCCACCCCTACCGCCTGGTCAGCGAGATCGATGACTTTCTGACCGAGGACTCGATCTACATCGGGGACGGCGGGGACATCGTCACCTTCTCCGGGCAGGTCGTTCAGCCCAAGTCACCGGGTCACTGGATGGACCCGGGGCCGCTGGGCACCCTCGGCGTCGGCATCCCGTTCGTGATGGCCGCCAAGCAGGCCCGTCCCGACAAGGAGGTCGTCGCACTCTTCGGCGACGGGGCGTTCTCGCTCACCGGCTGGGACTTCGAGACCCTGGTCCGTTTCGGCCTCCCCTTCGTCGGGATCGTCGGCAACAACTCCTCGATGAACCAGATCCGTTACGGCCAGAAGGCCAAGTACGGCGATGACCGCGAGCGGGTCGGCAACACCCTCGGCGATGTGCCGTACGACCAGTTCGCGCGGATGCTCGGCGGGTACGGCGAGGAGGTCCGCGATCCCGCGCAGATCCGGCCGGCCCTGGAGCGCGCCCGCGAGTCGGGCAAGCCGTCGCTCATCAACGTCTGGGTCGACCCGGACGCCTACGCCCCCGGAACCATGAACCAGACCATGTACAAGTGAGGAGCCCTGACGGCCATGACCAAGGCTCTCGACGGCATCCGTGTCCTCGACATGACCCACGTAGTCCGGGCCGTCCGCCACCCAGCTGCTCGCCTGGCTCGGCGCGGACGTCATCAAGCTGGAGGCGACCACCGGTGACATCACGCGCAGGCAGCTGCGCGACATCCCGGACGTCGATTCCCTCTACTTCACCATGCTCAACTGCAACAAGCGCAGCATCACCCTCAACACCAAGACCGACCGCGGCAAGGAGCTGCTGACCGAGCTGATCCGGCGCAGCGACGTGATGGTGGAGAACTTCGGTCCGGGGGCCGTGGACCGGATGGGGTTCTCCTCGGACCGCATCCAGGAGATCAATCCACGGATCGTCTATGCCTCGATCAAGGGCTTCGGCGACGGCCCGTACACCGACTTCAAGGCGTACGAGGTGGTGGCGCAGGCGATGGGCGGGTCGATGGCGACGACCGGCTTCGAGGACGGGCCGCCGCTGGCGACCGGGGCTCAGATCGGCGACTCGGGGACGGGTGTGCACTGTGCCGCCGGGATACTCGCGGCGCTCTATCAGCGCGAGCACACCGGCCGCGGGCAGCGGGTCAATGTGGCGATGCAGCATGCGGTGCTGAACCTGTGCCGGGTCAAGCTGCGCGATCAACAGCGCCTGGCGCACGGCCCGTTGGCGGAGTATCCGAACGAGGACTTCGGGGACGAGGTGCCGCGCAGCGGTAATGCGAGCGGTGGCGGGCAGCCGGGGTGGGCGGTGCGCTGCGCGCCCGGTGGGGCCAACGACTACGTCTACGTCATTGTGCAGCCGGTCGGCTGGCGGCCGCTGACCGCGCTCATCGGGAGGCCCGAGCTGGCCGAGGACCCAAAGTGGGCGACGCCGGAGTCCCGGCTGCCCAGGCTCTCGAAGATGTTCCAGCTGATCGAGGAGTGGAGCAGCACACTGCCCAAGTGGGAGGTGCTGGAGCGGCTGAACGCCCACAACATCCCCTGCGGGCCGATCCTTTCGACGAAGGAGATCGTCGAGGACGCCTCGCTGGCCGCCAACGAGATGGTCGTGCGGGTCGAGCATCCCGAGCGCGGCACGTTCACCACCGTCGGATCGCCGCTGAAGCTGTCCGACTCCCCCGTCGAGGTCGATCGCTCACCGCTGCTGGGCGAGCACAACGAAGAGGTGTACGTGGACGAGCTGGGGCTCGGCGGCGAGGAACTGCGGCTGCTCAAGGCGACGGGAGTCATTTGATGACGGAGAGTCAGAAAGGCGCGGTCCGGGTGGTTTTGGAACGCGCTCGGGCCGAGGGGCGGACGGCACTGACCGCACCCGAGGGAAAGCTCGTCGCCGATGCGTACGGCATTCGCACGCCGGCCGAAGGGCTGGCGGAGTGCGCCGATGACGCGGTGGCGCTGGCGGACCGGATCGGTTTCCCCGTGGCGCTGAAGATCGTCTCGCCGGACATCCTGCACAAGACGGATGCGGGTGGGGTACGGGTCGGGGTGGGGTCGGCGGCCGAGGTGCGCGGCGCGTTCACCGCGATAGTGCAGAACGCGAAGGCATACGCCCCCGCGGCGCGGATCGCCGGTGTGCAGGTGCAGCAGATGGTGCCCGAGGGGCAGGAAGTGATCGTCGGGGCGGTCACCGATCCGACCTTCGGGAAGATCGTGGCGTTCGGGCTGGGTGGCGTGCTGGTCGAGGTACTGGGCGATGTCACCTTCCGGCTGGCACCGGCCTCGGCGGAGGATGCCGCGTCGATGCTGGGCGGGATCCGAGCGGCTCAGGTGCTGCGCGGGGTGCGCGGCGGGGCGGCCGTGGACCGTGCCGCGCTCGTCGACCTCATCGTACGTACCTCTCAACTCGCTGCAGATTTCCCGGAGTTGGCGGAGGTGGACCTCAACCCGGTATTCGCCTCTCCGGACGGGGTGATGGCCGCCGATGTCCGCATCCTGCTGAGCGAGGGGACGCCGCCCCGGCGCCGTAAGCACACCAGGGACGAGATCCTCACCACGATGCGGCGGCTGATGCGGCCGCGTTCGGTGGCCGTCATCGGTGCCTCCAACGAAGCGGGCAAGATCGGCAATTCGGTGATGCGCAATCTCCTCGACGGCGGCTTCTCCGGGGAAATCCATCCGGTGAATCCCAAGGCCGATGACATTCTCGGCCGCAAGGCGTACAAGTCAGTGATGGATGTGCCGGGAGAGGTGGATGTGGCGGTGTTCGCCATCCCGGCGCCGTTCGTCCCCGCGGCACTGGAGGAGGTCGGCCGCAAGGGCATCCCGAACGCCGTGCTCATCCCGTCCGGCTTCGCCGAGACCGGTGAACACGCCCTGCAGGAGCGGATCGTGGCCATCGGCGAGGAGTACGGGGTGCGGCTGTTGGGGCCGAACATCTACGGCTACTACTCCACCTGGCAGGACCTGTGCGCGACGTTCTGCACGCCGTACGACGTCAAGGGCGGGGTGGCGCTGACATCCCAGTCCGGCGGCATCGGCATGGCGATCCTGGGCTTCGCGCGCACCACCCGGACCGGTGTCTCGGCGATCGTCGGGCTCGGCAACAAGTCGGACGTGGACGAGGACGACCTCCTCACCTACTTCGGTGAGGACCCCCACACCCGCTGTATCGCGATGCACCTGGAAGACCTCAAGGACGGCCGGGCGTTCGTCGAGGCGGCGCGGGAGACCGTACGCAAGAAGCCGATCGTGGTGCTGAAGGCGGGGCGGACCAGCGCGGGCGCGAGGGCAGCGGGATCGCATACGGGCGCGCTGGCCGGGGACGACGCGGTGTATGACGACATCCTGCGGCAGGCCGGCGTCATCCGGGCGCCGGGGCTGAAGGACATGCTGGAGTACGCGCGGGCGCTGCCCGTACTGCCCGCCCCCAAGGGCGACAATATCGTCATCATCACCGGGGCGGGCGGCTCGGGTGTTCTGCTGTCGGACGCGGTCGTGGACAACGGGCTGCGGCTGATGGAGATCCCGGACGACCTGGACGCGGCCTTCCGGCGCTACATCCCGCCGTTCGGCGCGGCCGGGAACCCGGTCGACATCACGGGCGGCGAGCCGCCGTCCACGTACGAGGCCACCATCCGGCTGGGCATGGAGGATCCGCGGATCCATGCGCTGGTGCTCGGTTACTGGCACACCATCGTCACCCCGCCGATGGCCTTCGCGAAGCTGACGGCGCGGGTCGTCGAGGAGTTCCGGGCGCGCGGGATCGAGAAGCCGGTGGTGGCGTCGCTGGCGGGTGACACCGAGGTCGAGGAGGCCGCCGCGTATCTCTTCGAGCGGGGTGTCGTGGCCTATCCCTACACCACCGAGCTGCCGGTGGCGGCGCTCGGTGCGAAGTACCGCTGGGCGAGGGCCGCGGGGTTGCTGAGCTGACCCCGCTCTCCTGGAGCACGAAGAGATCGGACAGGGGGCGCGCTGACCGGGTTCTTTCGATTCCAAGGGGATGAGATGAGCACAGAGAAGGAGCGGCATGCGAGGGCGGTCGCATTCCGGGAGGTCACGGACGCCAAGGGCCGTGTCTATCGAATAGGCGAGACGGACCGGGATCTGCTCGGCCATTCCCGCAAGCTGATGGTGTATCTGCCGTGGGTCTCGATGATGGCCATCAGCGTCTCGGAGTACGCATACGGTTCGGCCGAGGACACCCTCTCGGGGGCCCACGGCTGGACGCAGAGCAACACCTTCTGGATCCTGAGCGTCTGGGTGTTCTTCCAGGCCGGCATCGCTTTTCCGGCCGGCTGGCTGCGCGAACGGGGAATACTGACCGCCCGCAAGGCCATGTTCCTCGGGGCGGCGCTCTGCCTCATCGGCTTCACCGCGCTGGCTCACCTGGACAATGTCCTGCTGGCCATCTGTGGTTTCGGCGTGGTCGGCGGCCTCGGCTCCGGCCTCATCTACGCCACCTGCATCAACATGGTCGGCAAGTGGTTCCCCGAGCGGCGGGGCGCAAAGACGGGAATTGTGAACGGCGGTTTCGCCTATGGCGCGCTGCCCTTCATCTTCATCTTCAACTACGCCTTCGACACCAGCAATTTCGCCGAGGTGCTGGACCTCATCGGGGTCTATGTCCTGCTCGTCGTCTGCGTCTGCGCCTGGTTCTTCAAGGACCCGCCGAAGAACTGGTGGCCCGCCGACATCGATCCTCAGAGTTTCGCCGGCAACAAGAAGAGCGCCGCGAGCCTGGCCAAGAACCCGCCCGCGGTACGGCAGTTCACCCCCAGGGAAGCCATCCGGACCGGCATGCTCCCGCTGATGTGGATCACTATCGTCCTGACCGCCGGTGTCTCGATCTTCGGGATTTCGTTCCAGGTGGACTTCGCCAAGGAAATCGGCTTCGGCCCGCTGGTCGCCGCCTCGTCCATGGGCGTGATGTCCGTCGTCAACGGCGTCGGGCGGGCGGTGGTCGGCTGGCTGTCGGATCTGTGGGGCCGGAAGCTGACCCTGGTGTTCGTCATCGTCGTCCTGGGCCTGGCGCAATTCGGCGTGATCTGGGCCGGCGACATCCACAGCGAGTGGCTGTTCCTGGTCTTCGCCTTCCTCTCGGGATTCGGCGGCGGCGCCTTCTACCCGATGTTCGCGGCCCTGACCCCGGACTATTTCGGCGAGAACTACAACGCCACCAATTACGGGCTGGTCTACAGCGGAAAGCTGATCAGCGGCCTGTTCGGCGGCGGGCTGGGCTCGATGGTGGTCGACGACTGGGGATACAACGGCGCCTACGCGCTCGCCGGCGGTATCTCGATGGTGGCGGCCGCATTCGCCCTGCTGCTGCACCAGCCGGGACGGCGCCGGGTGCGCGATGTCGTACCCAATCCGCAGCCGATCAGCAGGGAAATGATCTGACGGACGGCGGCAATCGGGTCGCCCGCCGGCTCAGCCGGCAGACGGCCCGCCCTGCGTGCCCCGCGTTCCGTCGGCGATCGCCCGGTGGTGGCGGACCACTTCATCGATGATGAAATTCAGGAACTTCTCCGCGAACGCCGGGTCCAGCCGGGCGTCCTCGGCCAGTTTCCGCAGCCGCTCGATCTGCGCGGCCTCCCGGGTCGGGTCGGCGGGCGGCAGGCTGTGCCGCGCCTTGAGCTCGCCGACCTGCTGGGTGCACTTGAAGCGCTCGGCGAGCAGATGCACCAGAGCGGCGTCGAGGTTGTCGATGCTGCTGCGCAGATAGCGCAGCCGCTCGCGGGCCGCCTCGTCGGCGACCGCGGCCGCCTCGCCCGCCGAAGGTGCTGTCCCCTCGCTCATGTACGTCTCGCCATTCGTGGTCGGGTGCTGCGCTCCTGGTCGGGTGCACATTACCCGGGTGCGGGTGCGGGAGCGGGGCTGGTCTCGCGGACCGGAACGGGGGGCGTGCGCCGGGCCGCTCAGGAACGCTCGCGCTCGTGGTACGTACGGCGCGTGTGCTCGGTGTGCGCGCGCATCACGGCGGTGGCGCGCTCCTCGTCCCGGTCGGCGATCGCGGCGATCAGCTCGCGGTGCTCGATCCACGACTGCTTGCCGCGCTGCCGGGCCACCGGGGTGTAGTACCAGCGCACCCGCCGCCCCACCTGCGCGGCCAGCTCCGCCAGCACCGCATTGCCGGCCAGCTCCATCACCTTCGCGTGGAATGCGGCGTTGGTCGCCACCGCGACATCCACCTCGTCGTCCCGGACGGCACTCTCACCCTCGGCGCACAGCCGCTCCAGCTCCGCGATGCCGGCCGACCCGGCGTTGGCCGCCGCGAGCCGGGCCGCTTCGGCCTCCAGCAGCGTACGGACCGTCAACAGCTGGTCCGCCTCCTCCTCGGTCGGCTCGTGCACAAAGGCGCCCTGGGCCGGCCGCAGATCGACCCAGCCGTCGGTGTTGAGCCGCTGCAGCGCCTCGCGGACCGGCTGCCGGGAGACCCCGAGATGACCGGCGAGCTCGCTCTCGACCAGGTGCTGGCCGGGGCGCAGCGCGCGGGTGGTGATCAGTTCGAGCAGCGCTTCATAGACGCGCTCGCGCAACGGGCCGGGTCGTTCGAGCTTCGGCACGGCTCCCTGCGGTAGCCCTGTGGACAGCATCGAGGTCCCCCTCTGTGGACGCGTACGGGACGTGGCACGCACGTGGCATGCAGGTGCATGGAAGCGATGCCGGAGCGATTGGTTATCGTCTACAGTCTACCGACCGTGTGTCCTACCACACAGTACGGCCCGGTGACGTACGTCACGGACCGGCCCGCGATGCGTGTCAACTACCGCGAGAATGAATCCGGTTGAGCCGGGCCGACCGACCATCGGCCAGGGACGGGCAACGGACAGGGGCAGGGGCCACATGCGGGACAACAGGGACACCGGCAGCATCCGGATGGACGGGGCCGAGGTCGCCGTCATCGGCGGGAGTATCGCGGGCTGCGCCACAGCGCTCGCCGCGCACCGGGCGGGCGCCGGCCGGATCAGCGTCCACGAGCGCGCCGCCGGCCACCTCGCCGACCGCGGCGTCGGCCTCGCCGTACACAACGCCCGGTACGCCGAGCTGGCGGCCGCGGGCTATCTGGACGCGGCGATGCCGTGGGTACGGCTGACCACCCGGCGCTGGTACGTACGCGACGGCGCCGCACCGCTGGGCCGGCAGATCGGCGTCCAGCCGTTCCCGTTCCGGTCGTACTGCTGGGGACCGCTCTGGCGGGAGCTGCGACAGCGGCTGCCGGAGGCCGTCGAGTTCCGTACGGGGGTGACGGTGCGCGGGGTCGTGGACACCGGGGACGGTGTGCGGGTGCATCTCGACGGGCGGAGCCCGGCCGACGCCGAACGGTTCGACCTGGCCATCGGCGCCGACGGATACCGGTCGGTGGTCCGCGACGCGGCATTCCCCGGCGTCCGGCCCGACTACGCCGGCTATCTCGCCTGGCGCGGCGCCGTACCGGCCGAACGGCTGACGGAGCTCGGCCTGCCCGGCCTGCCGGCGGTCCCCTGGGCGGAGGAGGACTTGGTCTACGGCGTCTTCCCCGGCGGCCACGTCATCATCTACCGCATCCCGGACGGCAACGGCGGCCACCGCGCCAACTGGGTCCTCTACACCACCCCGCCCGCGGGCCTCGGCCTGCAGCTGGAGGCCCCCACCAGCCTGCCGCCCGGCACCCTCACCGATGCCCTGCACGACCATCTCGCCCATGTCGCGGATGAATTACTGCCGCCCTACTGGGGTGGGCTGCTGCGCCTGACGACTCCTCAGGAGGTCTTCATCCAGCCGATGTACGACTTCACGGCGCCCCGCTACACCGCCGGGCGGCTGCTGCTGGCGGGCGATGCGGCGACCGTCGCCCGTCCGCACACCGGCGCCGGGGCGGTCAAGGCGCTGCAGGATGCCGCGGCGCTGGAGGCGGCGCTGCGGGCGACGTCGGAGCGGCCGGACGCGCTCGAGGTGTACGGCGCGGAGCGCGGCGCGACCGGGCGGGTGATGGTCGAGCTGGGGCGGCGGCTGGGCCGGTCGCTCGTCCAGCAGACGCCGGAATGGCGGGCGTTGGACCAGGCCGGGCTGGATGCGGCGTGGGCGGCGGCCGACGGTTCGGGCGCGTTCGGCGGGCGCGAACTGAAGAGCTGAGGGGCGGCCGCCAAGGGCTGAGGGGCGGGGGGACGGTACGGCCGGGCGCCGGCCGCACGCACCGACTTCCCGCCACACCCTTGTAGGCCGTTGGCGAATACTGTAGACAATATCCTGTCGACGTTCGATGTTCGTTCGGTCCCCTCAACCGATCTGAGCCTTCCGGTGAAAGTCGCAGTTGTCGGCGCCGGTGCCATCGGCGCATACGTCGGGGCCGCCCTGCACCGCGCGGGCGCCGACGTCCACCTCATCGCCCGCGGACCGCATCTGGCGGCCATCCGCCGGGCCGGCGTCCAAGTCCGCAGCCCGCGCGGTGACTTCACGGCCAGGGCCGCGGCCACCGACGACCCGGCCGAGGTCGGCCCGGCCGACTATGTCTTCCTCGGCCTCAAGGCTCACTCCTACGCCTCCTGCGGACCGCTGATCCGTCCGCTGCTGCACGACCGTACGGCCGTGATCGCCGCGCAGAACGGCATTCCCTGGTGGTACTTCCACGGCCTGCCCGGCCCGTACGCCTCCCGCCGTCTCGAGAGCGTGGACCCGGGCGGTGCGGTCAGCGACGTACTGCCGCCGGAGCGGGCCATCGGCTGCGTCGTGTACGCCGCCACGGAGATTCAATCCCCGGGTGTCATACGGCACTTGGAGGGAACCCGGTTCTCGCTCGGCGAGCCGGACGGTTCGCTCTCCCGGCGCTGTCTCGACTTCAGCGCGGCCATGGTGGCCGGCGGGCTCAAAGCCCCGGTCGAACCGGCGCTGCGCGATGACATCTGGATCAAGCTGCTCGGCAATATCTCCTTCAACCCGATCAGCGCGCTCTCCCGCGCGACCATGGCGCAGATCTGCCGCCATCGCGGCACCCGTCAGCTGGTCGAGGCGATGATGTACGAGACCTTGGAGGTCGCGGCCGCGGTCGGCTGCCGGCCCGCCATCTCCGTGGAACGCCGGATCACGGGCGCGGAGCGGGTCGGCGACCACAAGACCTCCACCCTCCAGGACCTGGAGAGGGGCAAGCCGCTCGAGCTGGACGTACTGCTGGCGGCCGTGGTCGAGCTGGCCGAGCTCACCCGCACCCCCATGCCGACGCTGCGCGCCGTGCACGCGCTCGCCGATCTCCTCGCCACCACCTCCTCCGCAGGGAGCGCACCGTGAAAAAAAGCAACGGCAGGGCAGGCGGTCGAGGACGTATCCCCGGCTGACGCATCCGCTCGTGAGGGACGCCAACGTGCTTCTTGTGCGGGCGAGTTGGGACGAGGCATTGGAGCGGGCGGCGGGCGGGTTCGCCCGCGCCGTCACCGGCCACGGGCCGGATGCCTTCGGGATGCCCTCCTGCGCCCGTGCGACCAGTGAAATGAACTATGTGGCACAGTAGTTCACCCGGGTGGTGATCGGCACCAACAACGTGGACTCCTGCAACCGGACCTGCCATGCGCCGAGCGTCGCCGGACTGTCGGCGGCTTTCGGGTCCGGTGGCGGCACGTCGTCGTACGAGGAGGCCGAGCACACCAATCTGATCGTGATGTGGGGCTCCAACGCCCGCTTCGCCCGATCCCGGACGCCTGCCGGGCCGCCAGGAAGGACATCCCCACGCTCTGCCAGGGCGACACGCTCACGCCCAAGAACGCCTGCCGGGTGTGTGTGGTGGAGATCGACGCCGGCGCCCGCCTGTTCGCGGCGGGCCGAGCCGGATTATGGCGGTGCGTACGGACACCGAGCGGGCCCGGCACAGCCGCAAGGTGGTCCTGGAGCTGCCGGCCTCGTCGGCCGATCTGTCGACCACGCCGCGGGCCGCGGAGTGGATCAAGGAATACGGCGCCGAGCCCGGCCGGTTCGGCGCGGACGCGGACATGCGGGCGGAGGCACCTGGGACCCGGCGGCGCAGACCGAGACGACCACCGTGTGCGCGTTCTGCGGCGTCGGCTGCAACCTCACCCTCCCTGTGCGGGAGAATGAGATCGTCAAGGTCACCTCGCCGCACGACAACCCGGTGACCCACGGCAACCTCTGCATCAAGGGCCGCTTCGGCTACCAACACATACAGAACCGGGACTGAGCAGCACCGGTGAAGGACGGGACTGATCGGACATGGGACGGGTCACCGAGCGACGCCGCGTCATCCGGATCCACGACGGTGCCGTGAGCACGCGCCCGGACACCCTCGTCGCCGAGGAACCGATGGAGATCCGGCTCGGGGGCAAGCCGCTGGCGATCACGATGCGGACGCCCGGTGACGACTTCGCGCTGGCGGCGGGCTTCCTCGTGAGCGAGGGAGTGCTGGCGAGCGCGGACGAGCTGGCGAACATCGTGTACTGCGCGGGGGCGACCGAGGAAGGCTCGAATACGTACAACGTCGTCGATGTCCGGCTCGCGGACGGTGTGCCCGTTCCGGACATCACCCTGGAGCGCAACGTCTATACGACGTCCTCGTGCGGGCTGTGCGGCAAGGCCAGCCTGGACGCGGTCCGCACGCAGGCGCGCTGGGCCCTGGACACCTCCCCCGACACCCCGGTCCGCATCGAGCCCGCGACGCTGTCCGCCCTCCCCGAGCGGCTCCGGGCCGCGCAGCGTGTCTTCGACCGGACCGGGGGCCTGCATGCGGCCGCGCTGTTCAGCACGGACGGGGAGCTGCTCGATATCCGGGAGGACGTAGGACGTCATAACGCCGTCGACAAAATCGTCGGGCGGGCGCTCCAGCAGGGGCTGTTGCCGCTGTCGTCCTGTGTGCTGATGGTCTCCGGGCGGGCGTCCTTCGAGCTGGCGCAGAAGGCCGTGATGGCGGGCATACCGGTGCTCGCGGCGGTCTCCGCGCCGTCCTCGCTCGCCGTCGATCTGGCCGCCGAGACCGGGCTGACCCTGGTCGGCTTCCTGCGCGGCAGCTCCATGAACGTGTACGCGGGCGAGCACCGCCTCGCCCTGGGCGCAGCGGCCGCCACGGGCTGAGGCCGCGCCCGCCGCACGGGCCGGCGGACCGGCCGGCGGGGTGCGCCCCCTGCGCCGGCCGGTCCCTGCCCGTCCCTGCCCGTCCCTGCCGGTCCATGGCGGGCTGTTGCGCTACTCGGGCAGCGCGATCCTGGTCAGCAGGGCGATCAACTGCTCGCGCTCGGCCGGGGTCAGGGCCGCGGTCAACTCGGCGTTGGCCGCATCACCGAGCCGCTGGGTGCGGCGCAGCCGGCGCTCGCCGTCGGCCGAGATCTCGATGGCGTTCTTGCGCCGGTCCCTGGGGTCGGGAGTGCGGGTGACCAGAGCGTCCTTCTGCAGGTCGTTGACGATCGCGACCATGTCCTTGGGGTCGATGCTCAGCGTCCGGCCGAGCTCGGCCTGCGAGACGGGGCCGAGCTCGGCGACCGCGGACAGCACGGCGTGATGCATCATCCGCATGCCTTCGGCGGCGAGGGCGTCGGCGACCAGGCGGTGGCCGCGGGCGGCGGCGCGGCCCAGCAGCCAGCTGGGGAGCGCGCGGATGCGGGACGGGGCGTACGGGGGGTGATCGGACATGGGACCACCGTACCGAGGAATCCATGGGGGGCACCAACGAAAGTCGCCGCACGGAAAGCCGTCGAAAACCATTGACCCTCCCAACGTTTAACCATTGGTCATCCCAACGTTTCATCGTTACTGTTGGGGCACCCAATGAATTCCGCCGGTGTGCGGCAGCTGCGCACCGGCCGATTCCCCCTGGAGGTGCCGGCCCATGCGCCGAGTCCGATTCCATGCCTACGGCGGCCCGGAAGTGCTGCGCGTCGAGGAGACCGAGAGCCCGGTGCCCGGACCCGGGGAGCTGCTGGTGCGTACGGAGGCGATCGGCGTCACGCTGCCGTGCGTGCGCCGGGTGCGCGGGGACGGCAAGGGCGGGGGTGACCCCCTGCCCGCCATGCCCGGCGGCGAGGTCGCCGGGGAGGTCGTCGCCCTCGGCCCGGATGTCACCGGCTTCACGGTGGGCGACCGCGTCACCTCGCTGACCTTCAAGGGCTCGTACGCCGAACTCGCCCTCGCGCCCGCCGTCCTGGCCAGCCGGATCCCCGACGGGGCGAGCGCGGTACAGGCGGTCGCCCTGGTACGCGGCGGGCAGGTCGCACTGGCGGCGCTGAGCACCGCGGCGCCGGCCGGCGCCGAGTCCGTGCTGATCACCGGGGCGGCCAGCGCCACCGGGCACCTCGCCGTCCAACTGGCCAAGCTCCAGGGGGTGCCGCAGGTGGTGGCCGCCGTCAGCTCCACGGCCAAGGCGGAATTCCTTTACGGGCTCGGGGCCGACGAGGTCGTGACGTACGACCAGGAGTCCTGGGGCGAGCCGGTCGACATCGTGCTGGACGGCGTCGGCGGCGAGCTGCTGCCGCGCGCCCTCGCGGCACTCACCGAGGGCGGCCGGCTGATCTTCTTCAACTCCGGCGGCGGCACGGTCCCGGCGTATGAGCTGCTGGCGGGCTCGAAAACCATCACCGGGCTGACCATGCGGCGCTTCGCCACCGTCCACCGCGACCGGTACGATGAGCATGAGGCACAGCTGTGGGAGCTGGCCGGATCGGGGCGGCTGCGGGCCGCCGTGCACGCCGAACTGCCGCTGGCCGACGCCGCGAAGGCGCACGAGATCATCGAGGCGCGGGCCAATCTCGGCAAGGTGGTCCTGCGGCCGTGAGGGCCTTCGGGCGTGAGGGCCGGCGGGCGGCCGGCGCCCACGCACCGCGCGTCCCGCCCGGCGCTCCGGCCCGTCGGGCCCCACGCCGCACCCGGCGCACACGGCGCATTGCCTGCGGGCCGGGCGAGTGAAATCCGGGCCCCGCGCTGAGAACTGACGCAGGCTCCTTGTCGCGGTCCGCACGCGGCAGTAGCTTCCGTCGCGGATGCACATAGGACGTGGGATGTCCTGATGACCCGACGCCGAACCCCGAAAGGGCAGGCCGGACCATGACGTCAGTTCTCCGCGCACACCTCAGCCCCCGCAGCAGACCACGGCGGCGCCTCGCCGCGGCCGGTCTCGCCGCGCTGACCGCCGCAGTCCTCGCCCTCCTCCCGACCGCTCCCGCACAGGCCGCGCCTGACATGGCGTCGCCGGCCGCCCCCTCAGCTCTCTCGGCCCCCGCCCCCGCGGGCGGCTTCGACCAGCAGGTCCTCTTCAAAGCCGCCCAGGAACAGGGCTATTCCTGCTTCCGGATACCGGCAATCGTGCAGTCCACGCGCGGCACCCTGCTCGCCTTCGCCGAGGGCCGGGTGCACGACTGCGGCGACTCGGGCGATATCGACCTGGTCGTCAAGCGCTCCACCGACGGCGGCCGTACCTGGGGCCCGCTGCAGATCATCAACCACGGCGACGGCGACACCCACGGCAATCCGGCCCCCATCGTCGACCGCCGCACCGGCCGCATCGTCATCGCCGAGACCTACAACAAGGGCCGCAACGACGGCCTCAGCTGCGACGTCCCCTGCGACCGCACCCCGCACCTGCAGTACAGCGACGACGACGGCGCCACCTGGTCCGCTCCCCGGGACCTGACCCCCACCATCCGCCCGCCTCAGTGGAACTCCTGGTACGCCACCGGACCCGTACACGGCATCCAGCTCACCCGGGGGCGGCACGCGGGCCGCCTGGTCTTCGGCATCAACGCCGAGAGCTACGCCCAGGGCCGGGTCACCGCCAACCACGCGGCCCTGGTCCACAGCGACGACGGCGGCCGCACATGGCGGGCCGGCGCGCTCGACACCTGGCCGATCGGCGCAGACGGAACGTTCCGTCAGAAGCCCTCGGAGATGACGCTCCTGGAACGCTCCGACGGCTCCATCTATGTCAACGGCCGCGAACAGGACGGTACGGATCTGGGCCATCGCACCGCCGCCGTCAGCCGCGACGGCGGCGACTCCTTCGCCGCCCCGTTCCGCGCGATCCCCGACCTCTACTCCCCCATGGTGCAGGCCTCGGCGCTGCGCCTGCCGCACTCCTCCGACGCCGGCCGCGGGCGCACCCGTACCCTCTTCGCCGCGCCCGCCGACCCCGACCGGCGCCGCACCATGACCATCCGCTCCTCCTGGGACGAGGGCCGCACCTGGGAGGGCGTCGACCGGGGCGCGCTGGTCACCACCGACTGGTCCGGCTACTCCGACCTGGTCGCCCTCTCCCCCGACGTCACCGGCCTGCTCTACGAGGGCGGCAAGGCCGACGCCCGCGACGAGATCCGCTTCGCCCGCTTCACCGAGGAGTGGCTCGGCCCGCGGCGCGCCCCCGACCCCACGACCCGCGACGACGCCCGCGGCGCCCGCCCGGCGCTCGTCCTGGGCGGAGCCCGCCCCACCGACGGCGTCTTCGGCAACGCACTGGCTTTCGACGGCAAGGACGACGCCGTACGCCTCCCCTACCGCGATTCCCTCCCCCTCGGCACCCACGACTTCACCTGCAGCCTCTTCTTCCGCTACGACGCCACCACCGGCGAACAGCCGATGCTCTGGATGGGCGGCGTGGGCAGCCGGGCGCCGCAGGTCGCGGTGAGCGCCGACCCCGCGAACAACCGGATCACCGCACACCTCACCGCCGTCGACGGCGCCCGCCCGACCGTCACCGCGCAGGTCGCTTCCCAGGGCGCGTACAACGACGGCCGCTGGCACCACCTCGCCCTGCGCCGCACCGGCGGCCGGCTGCTGCTCACCGTGGACCTCACCGAGACCACCAGCGTCCCGGACGTCCCGGGCTCGGTCAGCCGCGGCTCGGTCTTCGGCGTGCACCTGGGCCAAAAGCTGGACGGCCGCGCCCAGTTCACCGGCGCGCTGGACGAGGTACGCGTCTACCGCCGGGCCCTGACCGATGAGGAACTGTCCGGCGTACGCACCTCCGACGCGTACGCCGCGGGACCGCTGGTGCTGCGACTGGCGCTCGATCAGGTGCGCGGGGGTGGGCGGGACTAGACACTGTCTTGCCGATCACGTGGCGGGCCCCGGAATACCACCCGGGCCCGCCACGTTGTGGCCCCGCAGGGGGCGCGTGCAACCCCTACGGCATGCGTTCGACGTCCCCCTAGTACTGCAACCGCATGTGGGGTGTGTGGCCTCGGCGTTGGTAGTGGCAGTGGCGGGCTCGGGCTTGGCTGCGTCTGCGGAAGTGTGACCAGTG